>CAZHXF010000001.1:0-118953 GCA_964536375.1 uncultured Desulfuromonas sp.
GTTTGTTCACTGCGTCAGAAAAGTCCCCTTGGGGTTTCCTTGTTGCTGAATGTGTTAATTCAAGACCTGACCCCTATGTTTTTTTTTTCTACAATAAAGCCGGAAATGGGTATTAGCGGATTGTTTACAGGTGACGAACTTGAACATCAATTGAATTTGATGTATAGCCTTGAGTCCAAACTTATGCCAGAAATTGATGGTAAAAAGTTACCAAAGTTTGGCTATGGTGGAGCTGAATCTTTATATGCCGTCGAGGATGGCAATACGCCAAACTCCGTATTTCCTATATTTTGGTGGCCCAAAAATGCTAATAATAAAAATAGAAACCCTCTTTTGGAAAGATCTGAACTTTGAAAAAATTCTCCTACGTTGAAAGAAGAATCATTCAAGAAACTTTCAAAAGTGGAGGAAGTTATTTTGTATTCAAAATACATCATAACCAGGGCATTTCACCAGGCCAAATCAGTAAAGCGTTACTCCTACTTAAAAACAAAAAAATGGTAGCAACTGATGGTCTCAGAGTAAGGCTAACCAACAAGGGTAAACGATTCGCGACATCAGCGAAACTGCTCCTCGTAGCTGCTGGTGAAAAACCATGGCGGAATTGTCCAAATGAATTTATAGCTTCAAAATTAAACCCTGACGAGCCGTATATACCAATGCGCAAACAAAATACTTCAAGCAAATCTGAATAGAGGAGTTTGGGGGCAAGAGCAGATAAGCTAGCACACTGGAGCGCAGTCGCTCCTAGGGATAAGGTTTCCGTTATCCCAATCGTCTAAAGGCAAATTTAAAAAACCAAATTTGCCTTTAGACGAGCAAACAAATTTAAAAACCAAATTTGATTTGCTGTGATTATCCTTCCTGCGCTAGACACGATAAAACTGTGTCTATGCTCAGAATGATAATCACAATGGCGCCATTCGGCGAGAAAGAAGGTAGCCTGCTCTTGCCCCTAATAATTATGAATGAAATAACAAAAAAATGGGTCAAATATTACAAGAGAATAGGGATAAAAGATGAATTCATAGAAGAGTATATCCCTTACATTGATACTCTCTCCCAAAAAAATATGCCGATAATTTTTGATTTAAGGCATCTTTCCGGCCTTGTCAGCAGGAAGGTGGCTTACCTTGCATCTGTAATCAACGCTACGCAGCATCACTACAGAAGTTTTAAAATAATAAAACGAAGAGGTGGTTACCGGGAAATATCAGCGCCATATCCTGCCCTTCTTGAGTGTCAGCAGTGGATTAACGAATATATTCTCAGAAAGATACCATTACATCCATCATCTCACGGCTTCACGAACTCAAAATCTATAATTTCAAATGCTAAAACTCACCTAAATCAACAATGTCTACTAAAATTAGATTTGAAGGATTTTTTTTCTAGCATTTCCAAAGCTCAAGTAATTAGAGTGTTCAAAAATATTGGATACAATAATCCTGTTTCCTATTATCTTGCATCAATTTGCTGCCTTAAAAATTGTTTGCCACAAGGTGCAGCGACAAGTCCCAGTTTAAGCAATATTGTTTCGTTTGGGCTGGATGTTCGCTTGAAGGGATTAGCTAGCTCTTATGGTTTGAACTATTCGAGGTATGCAGATGACATGACATTCTCAGGTAAGCATATCCCTATTAAGCTTATTGATGTAATTAATGAGATAGTTGAAGAGCAAGGATTTCTACTTAACGATGAGAAGACTTCTCTCGTAAAAGGAAAGAGAAGGAAAATAGTGACTGGCATATCTGTAGCCAGTGAAAAACCTAAATTGCCACGTGGCTACAAGCGTAAATTAAAGCAAGAAGTTTATTACATAAAAAAACATGGGATATCTTCACATATTGAGCATGGCAAACTAAAGGAACCCTTTTATCTAGATATTATCTTGGGAAGGTTGTCTTTTTGGAAATTTGTTGAACCTGACAGTGAAGAGGCAGAAGAACACATAAAGTATTTCAAGAATTTGATTGCGGACCAAAGTTATGATTACTAGACCTTTATGTACAATTCCTATTTTTAATAAATTAGTAATTCACTGCATAAGTAAGCCCCTGACAACAAAAGGGGTCAGGTCAACAAAAGGGGTCAGGTCTACGGTTGACTTATGTTTGATGCAGATTGCACTTATTGCTTGAATTCGCGTGTACGAAGGGAAAAGGTGTCAAATCTGCTTTTGTCCTTTGTTGCCATCCGCGACGAAACTAGCGTTCTTCTCCAACATACATGTTCCGTTGTAGGGGCATCCCTTGCGGGCGCCCTGATTATCCTTGGTTCTGCGCCAATGTCTGAAAAACAGGATTTTAGAAGCGGATACCCGCAAGGGGCATCCCAAAAAAAAAGGGGTCAAGTCTGCCGTTGACTGAATCAAAAGGGAAAAGGGGTCAAGTCTGCCGAAAGGGAAAAGGGGTCAAGTCTGCCGTTGACCTTTGTTGCCATCCGCGACGAAACTAGCTTTCATCAACGCCAATCAACCCTTTCGCATCTTTATCTTCAAGCTCCATCAACGGCGGTGTCTCTTTGATACGTTTCTCGACTTTGCTGATATGCTCGGCTGGCGGTATATTTTCCGGCATGACACCACCAATCCTTTTGATGGCTTCTCGAACTTCTTTTCCAACAGTCTCACAAAAAAAAGGGGTCAAGTCTGCCGTTGACTAAATCAAAAGGGAAAAGGGGTTAAATCTGCTTTTGACCTTTGTTGCCATCCGCGACGAAACTAGCCTTCTTCTCCAACATACATGTTCCGTTGTAGGGGCATCCCTTGCGGGCGCCCTGATTATCCTTGGTTCTGTGCCAATGTCTGAAAAACAGGATTTTAGAAGCGGATACCCGCAAGGGGCATCCCTACTTTGCCTATCTCGATCATGTTGCCGGCGCCGGCAACATGATAATCAGGCGACAGCAGTTCATAAGCAAAATCGTCGTATAGTTCTAAGCATAAATATGACCGCTATTCGCTTTTAATTTGTCTGCCTATCAACCATAGGATCAGTGTGAAACGCATCAATTCAAATATCAGAAGCGCAAAGCTACGCCCCATACCAGCGCTGGTCAATCATTCTAACAATTTTCATCTACTCAATTTTGCCCACCGGCGCCAGATAAATGACAAATTCTTCTTCACCATCAACACCAATCAACGCATCCATTTTATCTTGATCGAAGGCGGCAATGGCGCAGGTTCCCGCGCCAATTGCCTCGCAGGCTAGGTAGAGGTTTTGACACACGTGTCCGACATCCATGGCGATGACGCGGTGGGCGGCTTGGGCATAGCGCCACTCCATGCGATAGGGGATGACACTCCACACAATGGTTAGTGGTGCTTGGCTGACAAAGTGCTGATTGAGGGTGGCAGTGCTGAGTTTGCTATGGAAATCGTTACCTGCTTTTTCGCAGACTAAGGCGTGTTGCAGAGGCAGGTAGCGATAGATTCCTGTTTTGAGACCAGCGACATTTGCGACGATCAAATAGCTTTCAAAGGCGTGGCGACAGCCAGCGGAAGGGACGGTACGCAGGGCGCAGCCATCGTTGATGGTTTGGCGAACACCTTGCGTGGCCCAGAGCAATAAACCTACTTCGGCTAGGGTTAGTGGTTGTGCTGTGAAGTGGCGGTGGCTTTGGCGCTGGGCGATTGCCTCGAGTACGTCTGTGCCTGCAAATATAGCGCGACTGGCGGCATCCGGCAGCTCGATCAATGTTTGCTCGGGGCGGGGAGGGCGCTGCACCGGTGGTGGATCGATCCCCGCATTTTGATCAGTGAGATAAAAGTCGATCTGTTGACGCAGGCTGTCTTTTAAAAAATCACGTTGTTGTTCCATGCTCGGTAACGCCATAATATACCCCTGATCTGTTGGTTGTGCTTAGCCTGTTAGGTAATATTGTCTGGATTGATCAATGGCAGTTTATGACAAGCTACTGCGTTTGCCCAACTTTGACAATTCTTTCATCATGCCCGTTTGCTGTGCGCTGATTGCAAGAAAAACAGGAGCTTTTCCGTATTTGAGAACGACAAAAGGGGCGAATTGTGTAACTCGTCGACCCTAGAGCAACACATCGCTATCATGGTTATCTTTTGATCTTGTTCCCCCATGGCGCAGCGCTGAACGGAATAATGGTGGGGCGAAAAAGGGTGCCTGAAAACTGTTTGAACGCAGTGAGTTTTTTTCAGGCATTTTCGATCCGCCTTTATGAAGTGAAGGTATCCGTAGGACGCGCAGTTTGGGGGTCGTTTTTGTGCTACTTTTGACGATGCAAAAGTGACCCGAGGTGTGGGCGCGGCAGCCCACGTCATGTGGGAACCAAACAACGCGAACGGATGATGCACGCCGCAGCACTTTGTCGCTTTCTAAGACAGGTTTTTTATCGCCATCTCGCACGAGTAGGAAATAAACTCATTCAACCGATACAGGCTGTCACTTTTGTATGGGGCAAATTTTCCGGTGAAGAGTGGTAATCTGACGCTTTGGATCTTGTTGGCGATCAAGACAACTCTTGCCACCACATATTTTGAATTGACTTTAATGTCATCGGCGAGCGCTACCCAGTTTTTCTTTGTCACCTTATCTGGGTCAACTTCAGCGCCAATCTTCATAGCCATAGCGGTGGTCAGGCCATAATGGGCGTATATCCTTGTCGACAAAAGATCATAGAACGGGGCGAGTACCGGACCTTGCGGTAATAGTAAAAATGAAATGTTTTTTCCGTGTGCATCTGAATTGCCGATTAAAAAGTTGAATATCAGCCAATCCAGCACAGCCATGACATCTTTGCCTGGTTTTGTGCTGACGTTACGGAGCAATTTGACGCATTGCACAAAGCTGGGACCGCCTTCATGCTCATATTTGAATTCCGGCAGCGTCCCCAATGCTTGACAGAAATCTTCTTGATGGATCCTTTTTAAACCGTCTTTACCCACGGCACGGTCGTAGCGCTCAATGGCAAAGATAGGTGGATCATCAAGACTATCGATAAAATTGTAAATAAAGGAGTTTGGCACACAAAGACCTATTGCACCGGCCAGCGCCATACAGAATGCTTCATTTTCTACCGTACCATCCAAGGTTTCTATCGGCGGCTTTATAATGTAATTACTTGGGGCTTCCCCCTGGGAAAGCGCGAACTGCCCATCGGCAAAAAAAATGGGCAACTTCTTCTGCACTCCGGCAAGGGAAAGTCGAAAGCCTTTCTCTCCGGCAAGCAACGGTTTTAGCGGGAGTTCCTTGATGATTTGTGTTAATTCGTGGTTGGTCAAACGGGTGTATCTTTTTTCTGCTGGGGCTTGATCCCCTTCAGAGTACAAAGATACCGCTCCAGCACAATCTCCGCCTATTTTTTCCAGCAGGCCAAAGTCATTGTGCGGGGAAACCCCCACATTTCGAGCAACAACCTCGCGTATTGTTTGTTCAGGTAACAAGTTGGCGAAAAAGGGATGTGACTCATCAGCCAGATAGGGTTCCCAGCGTAACGGTAGGGAAAGCGATAGCGGAATACTGGATGTATGTAGCCAGCCTTCAGCGTACTGGAAACAAAATGTTTTCTTCTCGTCCAGCCATAGATGACCAACGGTAGCATGATCTATGAAAACCACCAGTTTCGTTATCATAATTGGCTATTCTTAGCTTTCCAGCTCCTGCATTGTGCCTGAACTTCAATTCCTAAACATGCGGCAACCTGTAGGACTTTATTCAATTGCACGGATTCTTTGCCGTTCTCAAGAGCTGAAAGGAAGACGTGACTGACACCACAGATTGCGGCGGCATCATGAAGTGTGAGACCATCCTCTTTGCGTTTCTTGCGGATGAGCGATCCGAGATCTCCGGCATTGTGAATATCCATTTTGACCTCCAGTGCTACTACTAGCGCCTAAACTTCAACGTTCGTTTACTGTAGCATGCAAAAAGTGCTAAATGAATCAAAAAGTAAATGATCGTTTACTTTTTGAGCTGAAATAGTTCAATCAAGAAGAAACCTGATTAATACTAATCTTCCGCTATTGCCACAAAGGTCGTCACTTTCGCGCAGGCGGGAGTCTAGAAATCTATGCAAAACCTCTGGATACCCGCATTCGCGAGTATGACGAACAGGGGGGACAGAACCAGAGCGGAAGATTAGTGCTACTCAGGAGAATAAATGTAAGTTAGTACCAATTTCCCTCGTGGCGCAGCGCTGAATACAATGATGGCAAGACGTTGCCGCCGTTATGGAGTGAAGGTATCCGCAGGACGCGAAGTTGGGTAGCTTTTGTGCTAATTGTGCCGCTGCACAAGTGGACCGACCTGTGGGTGATCCAGCCCCTGTCATGTGGGCACCAGGCAACGCGATGCGCCCACACAACGGGCTAAGTATAGATTATTCGGGCAATTGTGCGCTCAAATTACCTAAGTACATTTTTGATAACCACGCAGGCTGCTATGAAATTAAGCGTGGTGTTATTTTTTTGCCGCACTGTAGCGTTCGCGCAAGGCTTTTTTGTTGATTTTGCCAACACTGGTTTTGTCAATCGATTCGACAAAGAGTACTTTGAGCAATACCGCTTGTTTGGAGATCATCCCTTTATCGATAAAGCTGCGTACATGGAGAAGTATCTCTTTTTCGCTCACTTCAACGTCGGCTTTTTTTACTATCAGGGCAAGCGGTTTTTCCCCCCATTTATTGTCTGGCAAGCCGATAACGGTAGCTTCGCTAACAGCCTTATGGACGCAAATCAGATCTTCAAGTTCGAGAGATGAAAACCACTCGCCGCCGATTTTAATGATGTCTTTAATGCGGTCGGTAATTTTGACATAGTTGTTCTTGTCACGATGGGCAACGTCACCTGTGTGCAGATAGCCGCCGCGCCATAGTATTTCTGAGTTACGCTGATCCTTAAGGTAGCCTTGGGTCAGCCATGGAGCACGCACCACAATTTCCCCCACGCTTTCACCATTGCGCGGGACTTGTGCCAACGCTTCATCCACAATACGTAGATCAACCAGTGGCATTGGTCGACCGGTTTTGCAGCGCACCTCGATCTCATCGTCTTGCGTCAAGTCGTCCTCGGTGATATGGGCAATACTCAATATTGGGCAAGTTTCCGACATGCCGTAGCCGGAAAAAATATCAATTCCCTTGTCCAGTGCGGCACGGCACATCCCTTTTGGTAATGGTGATCCGCCAATGAGTACCTTCCAGTTCGACAGATCGCTGTTAGCGTAGTCGGGGTGGTTCATCAACATGTGGAGAATTGTCGGCACACAGTGGGACAGGGTGACTTTCTCCTTCTCAATCAGTTTAAGCAGCATCTCAGGGGCATATTTCCCTGGATAAACTTGCTTGAGACCAAGCGCGGTGGCGACGTAGGGGAAGCCCCAAGCATGGACATGAAACATTGGTGTCATGGGCATGTAGACATCGTTTTGATGAAGACGCCCTTGGTGCGCTGTGGTGCCCATAGCCGACATCAATCCAAGGGTGTGCAGTACCAGTTGCCGATGGCTGAAATATACCCCTTTTGGTAAACCTGTAGTGCCGGTGGTGTAAAAGGTGGTGGCGCGGGTGTTTTCATCAAAGTCAGCAAAAGGAAAATGATCCGCAGCGCCATCAAGCAGGGCTTCATATTCTCCATCAAAAGTGAGCGAGGTCTGTGGCTGTTGACCCCCATCCTGTAATAGGATGTACCCTTTGACCGTATCAATTCTCCCTTTGATCTGTTCGAGAATAGGCAGGAATTCCTCATTGACCAGAATATAATCATCTTCAGCATGGTCGATGGTGTAGAGAATCTGTTCTGGTGACAGACGAATATTGACGGTGTGCAACACCGCGCCCAGCATGGGTATAGCGTAGTAGCACTCCAGGTAGCGGTGGCTATCCCAGTCCATGACGGCAACAGTATCTCCCGCTTTTACGCCGAGATCGGTTAATACATGGGCCAGTTTGCACACCCGTTGGCGGAACTCAGCATAGGTGTAGCGTATTTGGTCGCGATAAATGATTTGTTGTAGCGGCTCATCGACTACCGGAGCTTGCAGGAGATTTTTTATCAATAATGGATAATTATAGGCAGACATGGTGCGCGAAATAAGGTTCTCAGACATGGTTTCTCCATTTAAACGTCGTTTCGTTAAACAATATATTGATACAATATCATGGCAAAAAAATTGGTAACTATTCAGCATGATAGGTACGCAATCCCCACAACAAGGGACACATAAACCCATCCATGGGGTTTGTTGTCGCCGTCCATGGCGCCAAACACCCTTGCCATGGGGAATGCGTACCAACCTGAAGAGGTGCTGAATAATTACAAAAATTGAAACCTTCTCCTTCCAGTGCGCATGGAAAGGGTGGGGAATTGTAGCAATTTAAGATCGATGAGGATATGGAGAAAAATGATATTTTCCGCACGGGTTTAATTTTGTGCTGACGCTCTTTATGTTGTATTTTTTCAGAGAAGGCTGCCATATTGCTGCCAGCGCCCGCTGCCATTTGCAGCAACTGGTTGAGTTGGGAATTTAGGCAACAAGGGTGGTGGTCAATAGATGTACAGTGCCAGCAAGAGGTGTGACTTTAACAGGAGAACGACCGATGGATTTCGATTTAGATGCTTTGAAAAACTTAATTACTACCCGTAGCAGCGAAATAGAAGAAATCGTCGCTGGTACCGGCTATCTGCCACGCACGGTGATGGGCGTTGCTACTTTTTTACTCGATTGCGATGGTGAAATAAATCTGCTCACGGCCAAGCAGCAGGTAACATTTGACCGCTTTATTGCGCCACTACTGGCAAAAGATTAACTTCTCGTTGCGAACGGATAGCCTCAGGTGAATCAATTAACCACGTGTACGCCGCCCCCGGCAAAGTATCAACCTAAAGGGCTGAAAATCATCCACGAAGATAAAGATATTCTGGTCGTCGATAAACCCTCTGGTTTGCTCACGGTGGGCAGCGATCACAATAAGGTGCATACGGTGCATGCACTGCTCAACAATTATGTGCGTAAGGGTAACCCCAAAGCGCGTCAGCGCGTTTATGTGGTACATCGCCTCGATCAGGCTACTTCGGGGCTGCTGGTTTTTGCCAAGAGTATGGCGGCGAAAACTTTTTTGCAGGAAAATTGGGATTCAACAGAGAAACACTATATGGCTATCGTTCATGGTCACTTGACGGATAAGCAGGGGCAGATCACCACCTATCTCGCCGAAAACTCAGCTAAAAACGTTTATTCTTGCATTGATCCCAAGAAAGGTAAGCTGTCTAAAACAGCTTATACTGTTATTAGGGAGCGCAAAGAGTGCAGTTTGCTGGATATTCATCTGCTCACGGGGCGTAAGCACCAGATCAGAGTCCATTTTGCTGAGCGTGGGCATCCGGTGCTCGGCGACCCAAAATATGGCAGTGTAGCAGACCGGGCAAAAAGGTTGCTCCTGCACTCAAAATCCCTCAGTTTTCGCCACCCCTTTAATAAACAACTGCTGACCTTTGTTTCGCCAATGCCAGAGGATTTTGTGCGCATCATTGGCAAGGGGTGAAAAGCAGATCTACCATTTTCAAGTTCTCTCCAGCGAGGCGACATGTCCATAAATAATATAGATAATAGTGACGATTCCTGGGAATTAGTCGATACGGCAACGATTCCCGGGCAGGGTACCGCGCTCCAGCTGTTTCGGCGCCAGGGCGAATTTTCTATCAGCATTCTTGGTGGCGGGGTGCTTATGAGTACCTGGGCTCATCACTCTGAGGATGCGCTGGCTGAACAGCCGTGCCGCAAGGTTGCCAAACGGGAGCAACCCCGGGTGTTGATTGGCGGCCTGGGCATGGGCTTTACTCTGGCGGCGGCACTGCGCTGTCTGCAAGATAATGCCGAGGTTGTTGTGGCTGAGTTGGTGCCGGGGCTGGTGGAGTGGAACCGTGGCGCGCTGGGAGAGTTTGCCGGTAACCCTCTGGATGATCCGCGCACCACAGTCCGCGTTGGAGATGTCGCTAAAGTTATCCGCGAGCAACGTCAGGCTTATGATGCTATTTTGCTCGATGTGGACAACGGTCCGTCGGGGTTGACGCGCAAGAAAAATGATTGGCTCTACAGCACCGATGGGTTGACTGACGCCTACCGTGCCCTGCGCCCGGCGGGGATTCTCGCGGTGTGGTCGGCGCGACCGGATCGTGAGTTTAAGCAACGGCTGAAAAAAATCGGCTACAAGGTGAGTCAGGTAAGGGTACGTGAGCATCAGGATAAAGGTGATATGCATGCTATCTGGTTTGCCGAGCGCGAGGCGTGATTGTTGGGTAATACAGTGAGTACCGCAACAGTGCCCGTAGCTGACAACAATACGCAGCATGTAATGAACGTAGCTATCATCGGTGGGGGCGCAGCCGGGTTTTTTGCCGCTATTGCTGTCAAAGAAAACTATCCGCACGCTTCAGTTGTTATTCTGGAAAAATCACCAAACATTTTAGCCAAGGTCAAGGTGTCCGGCGGTGGGCGCTGCAATCTCACTAACGCTTGTGCTGATATCAAGGAGCTGGCGCAGGGCTATCCCCGCGGCGCAGCGGCGTTGAAAAGGGCGTTGCGCAGTTTTGATAATCATCAGGCAATGCGCTGGTTTGCCGAGCGTGGTGTGCCCCTAGTTGTTCAGGCGGATAATTGTGTTTTCCCCCGTTCGCAAGATTCTCAGAGCGTTATCGATTGTTTTTTACAGCAGACGAAAAAGTTGCACATTACCATTGAGCTGAACAGTGGCGTCAAGGCTATTAGAAAAGTTGCTGACCAGCTGCAGTTATCTTTTATTGGCGGCAAATTACCCAACCGCAGTTTTGACAAAGTTATCGTCGCCAGCGGTGGGAGTCCGCAGAGAGATGGCTTGGTGTGGCTAGAAAAACTAAACCACCGCATTGAAAATCCTGTCCCCTCTCTATTTACCTTCAAAATGCCCGATGAGCCGGTAGCTGCACTGATGGGGATAGTGGTGGAAAACACCTTGGTGGCAATACAGGGCACTAAGTTTAAAGCGCAGGGGGCGCTGTTAATCACCCATTGGGGCATGAGCGGTCCGGCAATCCTCAAGCTGTCGGCGTTTGGGGCAAGATTTCTGAGTGAACAAAACTATCAATGCAAGGTGCAGGTCAACTGGACGGGGGAGCGCAATCAGGACTTGGTTGCTGCTGCATTGACGAAACTGGTAGTGCAGTCACCCAATAAAATTCTGGCTAATCTGCGCCCGTACTCGGTAGCCGAAAGGTTATGGAACCACTTGCTGGCCAAGAGTGAACTATCCACCAGCAAAAAGTGGGGTGAGCTGGGCAATGTCGGCTTGAACAAGTTGGTAAGTGCACTGACCAATGATGTGTATGCGGTCAACGGGCGCACCCATTTCCGCGAGGAGTTTGTCACCTGTGGCGGGGTGAGTTTGGACAGTATTGATATGAAAACTATGCACAGCAAGATGTGTGACAATCTGTATTTTGCTGGTGAAGTCATGGATATTGATGGCATAACTGGAGGATATAATTTTCAGGCCGCCTGGACTACCGCTTATATCGCGGCTAAACTAAAATAGTCACGCCACGAGGGTGCTTAGTTCTGAGCCTCCTCCTGTTAAGTTTATCTCCCAATTATGGAAGGAGGCGCGCCATGAGCTATTATTTCAGCAAAATAATACCATTTGATTTCGACAAAGCCATCGTTGTGGTCACAGAAAAACTTGCCCTGGAAGGCTTCGGCGTGCTGACGACGATCGATGTTAAAAGCAAGCTGGATAGTAAACTGGGTATCAATTTTCGCAGATATACAATTCTCGGTGCCTGCAATCCCACCTATGCTTATAAAGCGTTACAGGTCGAAGCACATATCGGTACCATGCTGCCATGTAACGTCATTGTTCAAGAACTGGAAGATGGACAGATCGAGGTCGCTGCAATTGATCCCGTAGCGTCGATGCAGGCCATAGAAAATTCTGCACTTGCCGAGAGTGCCACTATTATTCGGGACAAACTGCAAGCAGTTATTGATAGTATTTAAACTCAAAGAATTCGCTTAGTTATCATGCTGTTGTGCCACTGATAAAAAATAATCCTGTCCATCCCCTCTGCTTTTCCTGTAGAAATAGCTGAACACTTTTGTTTGATTAAGCCGCTAAGGCTTATTTTTATTAAACAGCCGCGTCTTCAGGTGGTGATAGAACCTTGCGGTTATTATTGTTATGTGTGCTGGTTAGGAGTGTAGCGAGAATGGCTATTTTAACATTAAGCTGTCGTCAGAATTCATTCGAATATTATCTGTTTGAATCTGTATGTTTTATCCAGTTGGCGAGTGGGACTGTGACTGGGATTGGTTGCGGAGATTGCGCTGAGTTGAACTGCGATCATATCCACGCGCAATTTGATCCGTTAATGGTGCCGGTTTTAGATGATTTGCATAGCGCGATTGGATACGTGTTAACGCTGCTGGAGAGAGCGGGTCAGGAGCATAGTCCTGAGTGGGAAATTACGGCTGTTGGTCATCGGGTTGTGCATGGCGGCGAACTTTTTCGTCACTCTGTTGCCATTGATGATGAGGTGCTGGGAAAAATTCGTCGCTTGGAACGGTTGGCACCCAAATATAATGTGCCGAACCGGAAAGGAATTGTGGCCGCGATGGCGCTGCTGCCTGCTGTGGTGCACGTGGCTATTTTTGATACCGCCTTTCATCAAACTATTCCGCCGCACGCTTATATTTATCCTCTGCCCTATGATTGGTACGAAAAACATGCGGTGCGGCGTTATGGCTTCCATGGTTCTTCTCATCTCTACATGTCTCGTTGTGCTGCGGCGTTGATGGGTAAATCTGTTAGCGCGTGCCGTTTGCTTACCATTCACATGGAGTTGGGGATATCGCTATGTGCCATCGCAAATGGTAAATCAGTTGATTGCAGTATGGGGTTTACCCCGGTTGAAGGGACGATGCAAGAGCGGCGTAGTGGTACGGTAGATCCGGGAATCCCGGGTTTTATTATGGACTGGCAGGGACTGAGTGCTCAACAAGTGGAAGAGATTTTGAATGAAAAGAGCGGTCTGTCGGGGATTGTCGGTTCAAACTCTGACCGACGTGAAGTGATGGAAAAGAGCCTGACAGGAGACATTCGGGCACAATTAGCCATAACCATGGAAAGTTACAGTTTGAAAAAATATATCGGTGCCTTCTTAGCCGCGTTGGGTGGCTGTGATTCCTTAGTATTCAGTACTGGGCAGGGGGAACTAGAAGTTGCTGCGCGCTGTGCATTTTTAGCAGGATTAGAGTGCTTTGGTGTTGTTCTGGATCAGGAGCGTAACGCCAGAGCGGCGTTGTCCAATTGCCCAGAGCGGATTAGCCACGATGATTCTCCTATCCAAATATGGGTGGTTCCCACCCACGCCGAACGGATTTATGCTGAAGATACGGCTTTCGTTTGTGCCGGTAACTGTCAAGAAGCGTGGTGCCAGGAGTATGCGTTTGTTTAAATAATAAGCGTTTAATCGTATGCGTTGTCCCCAGTAAAAAGTACAACGAATAGCCCCACTTCTTTGGAGTGGGGCTATTTTTTTGCCTTTTAATCATTTAATTATTCCTGTTGCTTGCATCTGCGCGGTGGTTGGTCGGTCATATCTTAGATAACTATTCGAATTTAAACAAAAGATTATTGTCTGCGTTAGTCGTTGGTTGCTTATCAAGAAGATGAGAATTCCTTGACATGAATGCTGTCATGGGAGTATATTTTTCCCTATCTGTGTAAAACAGTACCAAATCTTACCAAATTGCAGATATTGGTGGTCGTTTCGTAGATTGAGGCAGCGATGGGTTTTTCTGGAACATTTATTAACGGCATTGATCCCAAGGGGCGGTTGAGTATCCCGGCTAAGTTGCGCGCGGTACTGGAAGAGTCCTATGGCGATGATCTGTTGGTAGTTACCAGACGTAAAGATGCCCTTGTGGCCTATCCGCTGTCTGAATGGGAAAAAACCAAAGCTCGCGTTGATGCTATGCCCAATGGTGATGCTAAGGATTTAATCTATCGCAGTCGCATCAGTCCCGCGGTGGAGTGCAGTTTTGACCGTCAGGGGCGCGTAGCGTTGCCCGCATCGCTACGGGCAATAGCTAAGTTTGATAAAGATATAGTTATTGTTGCCATGGCGGGGAAGATCGAGTTGTGGAGCCAGCAGTTGTTTGATGAGCAACTGGAAGTGGCTGAACTGCAACTGGATACCATGAAGGCTGAACTTGGAAACCTGGGGTTCTGATATGGATACGCCAACTTTTAAACATCTTTCGGTGCTGCCACAGGAAACGTTACAGCTGCTAGATATCCACGCTGGAGCAACAGTGCTGGATGGAACGCTTGGCGGTGCTGGTCATGCAACACTGATGCTACAAGCTTCGGCACCTGACGGTGTGCTCATCGGTTTGGATCGTGATGAGGATGCACTGAGCAAGGCGGCACAGGTTCTGGAACAATTTGGTGAGCGAGTAATTCTGCGCCACGCAAATTTCTCTGAGGCTGGGGTGGTGCTGGAACAGTTGGGTGTTGATGGTCTCGATGCCATGTTGCTGGATCTTGGTGTTTCATCCTATCAGTTGGACAATGTAGAGCGCGGTTTTTCTTTTCGTGCTGATGCACCTTTAGATATGCGCATGGATCGCAGTGCCAGCCTGACTGCGGCAACCTTGGTGAATGAATACAGCGTAGAGGAATTAGCGCTTATTTTTAAAAAATATGGCGAGGAGCGCTGGGCGCGCAGAATAGCGCGCAAGATAGAGCGCGTCCGTCAGCAACAACCCATTGCTACAACCTTGGAACTGGCTGAGTTGGTACGGGAGACGGTGCCTGGAGGTATGATACCCGGACGGATTCATCCGGCAACGCGAGTATTTCAAGCCTTGCGCATTTGTGTAAACGATGAATTGGAGCATATAGCGCACGGGGTTGAACAGGGCATTGATTTACTGAAACCCAATGGAGTGTTGGCAGTAATCAGCTTTCATTCGCTGGAAGATAGAATAGTTAAAAATATTTTTAAGCACCGGGCTAATCCATGCACCTGCCCACCACGGCTGCCAGTGTGCTGCTGCGGTAAGGTGGCTGATGTTGAGGTGCTTACCAAGCGTGGCGTACGTGCCACTGAAACAGAGATTGACGAAAATCCACGCGCGCGCAGCGCCATGTTACGTGCAGTGCGCCGCTTGCCATAGAGAGATAACGGAGGCGTTATGCTTGAGAATACCTGGCCTAGTAGTGGTCTTGTTCTTGCCAGACCGAGAGTGTCATCAATGCTTACTGCTATAGCTTTGTTGCTGGCTATTGGAGTGTTCCATGTGTGGTTGCGTATAGAGGTAACTCAGGGTGAGTATGCGGTATCGCGTTTGGAACAGCAGATTCGTCAGCAACAGTATGAGCAAAAGAGCCTTACTGTACAAGTTGCCCAGCTAACCAATCCACGTCACATTGAAAAGATTGCCACAACTCGCTTGGGCTTGCGTGCACCGAGCTCAGAGCAAGTTATTACGATTCGCTAGGACATGTGTGCCTGTGCTGAAACGGAAGCTAGGAGACCAATAATGAACAGAGATTATGCCGAAAAACAAGATTTGTGGTCGGAGATGAATGAATTGTGGGTGAATCGTCAAATGCGCCGGCGCAAGATCCGCTTAAGTATGGTGGCACTGTTGTCGGTATTGCTTATGGGCGGTGTTTACCTCTACAAGGGCGCGCTGATCCAACAGGAGCCGCTTTATCTTCATGTTCAGGGACAATCTATAGAGGTCGGGTCTGCAACCATGGAGAATCGTTCTGCAGCAAATGTAGATCAGCGGGATGATGCCATTGAAATCACGGAAACCATCTCTATCTGATAAAGCATCTCGGCGCAAAGCACTCAATCCACAGCAGGAAGTCCACCATGTGCGGCGGCGGATATCTCTGGTTGCTTGTGCGTTTGTGCTGGTCTACATAGCACTATTGTGCCGAGCTTATTACCTGCAAGTATACAATGCTGCTGAACTGCGCGTTATTGCCGAGCAGCAACAAAAGAAGAAAATCTCTTTAACTCCCCAGCGTGGGGCCATCTTTGATCGTAACGGTGAGCCGCTGGCTATCAGCCTGGCTGCCGATTCGGTGTATGTCAATCCCATCGAAATGTATGGACTGCTAGCTGATGCTGAGGCAGAACGAGCTGCGACCAGTAAAAAAACCAGTTCACCACCTCCAGCAGCACTCAAAAAAAATCATCACACTGTTAAATCAATAGCTACAGCTGTAGCTACAATATTAGAACTGCACTACCAGGATGTGTTTGACCATTTACAGCAACAGAAGAAATTTATCTGGCTGAAACGGCGCATCAGCAAAGTCCAGAGTGAAAGGTTGAAAGCTTTAGCGTTACCGGGAATTCACTATATCCGTGAGCACGAACGCTGGTATCCCAATGGTAAGGTGTCGGGGCAGGTTATTGGGTTTTCCGGTATTGATGATGATGGGCTGGAGGGGTTGGAGCGTCGCCACAACAGCGTGCTTGCCAGTGATAAAAGCTATCTGATTATGCAGCGCGATGGCGGACAACGCGGTCTTGGCAGTGGTCAACAGATAATCAATGGGCAACTCGGCAAAGATATCTACCTGACCATAGATAGCCAGCTGCAATATATCGCTGAAAAAGAGTTGGCGCAGGCGGTAGTAGAAACAAAAGCAAAAAGGGGCAGTGTAGTGGTGCTGGATCCATTTACCGGACAGGTGCTGGCTATGGCGAGTAATCCCGATTATGATCCAAACAATTTCAGTAAGTATTCTGCTGCGGCGCGGCGCAACCGCGTAGTGTGTGACACCTTTGAGCCAGGCTCAACATTTAAGCTCTTTTTGATGGCTGCCGCCTTGGACAGCAATACAGTAACACCTAAGGTCAAGATAGATTGCGGACATGGAACGTATAAGGTTGGTGGAAAAATTATCCATGATCACATGTCGCTGGGGGTTTTAAGTGTTAACGATGTATTAAAGTATAGCTCTAATATCGGCTGCACTAAAATCGCACAAAAAATGGGTGCTGAGACCTTTTATCGCTATTTACACAACTTTGGCTTCGGTGAAAAAACCAACATAGATTTTGATGGTGAAGGGGTTGGCTTGTTGCGCCGTCCCCACCAATGGTTTGCTATAGATCTCGCTGCTATTTCCTTCGGTCAAGGGGTAACGGTAACCGCGTTGCAGATGGCTGTGGCAGCCAGTGCTATTGTTAACGGTGGTGAGCTGTATCGTCCTTATTTGGTGCAGCGTATCGAGAACCCGCGAACCAAGATGGTTGATGAGCAGCAGCCAATGTTTGTGCGCCGTGTGGTTGGTCGTGATGTAGCCGCGCAGGTGCGCCAGATGATGATTAATGTTACCGACTCGGATGGTACTGGCTCGCGCGCGCAAGTTGCCGGATTTAGCGTCGGCGGCAAAACAGGCACTGCGCAGAAAGTTGATCCGGTTACCGGCACCTATTCGGTGGATAAACGGGTCTCATCTTTTATTGGGTTTGCTCCAGCACGCGATCCAAAAGTTGTGATTCTAGTTGTGCTGGATGAACCGCAAGTGGAGAAAACCTATGGCGGCTTACTGGCTGCACCGGTATTTTCTAGAATTGCCGAACAGACCCTGCGGTATATGCATGTGCCGGCCAGCTATGATAAAAAGGATATGCTAGCAACGTCTGCTGACGCACCGTTTCCTGAACTACCAGCACTGAATACGCTGACAATGGCAGTAGACCCGGGGACTGAGGTGATGCCAGACTGTAGTGGTCTAAGTGCTCGGCAGGTTTTACGCCTGATAGAGAAGAGTGGCATAAATATCAAGCTCAAGGGAGCTGGCCGTGTGATGGATCAGTTCCCGGCAGCTGGGCAGAGCGTTGCCACTAAAAATGTGGTGTGGGTGAAATTGCAGGCACCACAATAAGGTTACAAACAAGTTTTGCTACTAGCCCTGATTGCTATGGGGGCTAAAGCTAGAAGCGCTCCATGGTCATTACCTCAAAAAGGTCAAGAGAACTAAGAGGATTTATGGAATTAGCACAATTATTAACTGCGGCTACCGCGACAGAAGTTATGGGTGATATCGGTCGGGAAATCACTGCGCTACATTATGATTCACGCCAAGTGATAAGTGGCAGCCTGTTCTTCGCTTTGCCCGGTGAAGTGGTGGATGGTCACGATTATATCGCTGCAGCTATAGCACAGGGGGCAGTAGCTGTGGTAGCACAACGGCGGGTGCAGGTTCCTCTTGGAGTAACACTTATTGTTGTTGCCGTTGCCCGCCAGACGATGGCGCAGATGGCCGCAGCTTATTACGGCTATCCAGCGCGTGATTTATTGACCATTGGTATAACTGGCACCAACGGTAAAACGACCATGACTTATCTGGTGGAAGAGCTGTTGCGTCAAGCTGGTCATAATCCGATTGTGGTAGGTACCATATGCAACAGACTTGGTAGTCAGAGCTGTGTGGCTGAGCATACAACTCCCGAGTCCTTGGATCTTCAGCGTATGCTGGCTGAATTTCGTCAGCAGGGTGCTGATGCTCTGGTTATTGAGGTCTCTTCCCATGCCTTGATCCAGCACCGAGTTCTGGGATTGGAATTTTCGGTGACGGTGTTCACCAACCTTACTCCGGAGCATCTGGATTATCATAAAAATATGCACAGTTATTTTGCCGCAAAAACGTTGTTGTTTACTGAGCCTTCATTGGCTGGCGCTAGCAAGGCTGTGGTAAATATTGATGATCCCTATGGGGCAAAATTGCTGACATTAATTGACAACGGTCTGAGCGTCGGGTCGCAGCTGTACGCAGATGTGTGCGTGAAAAATTTTCAGCAATCCATTGATGGTATTGAGGCCACGTTGACTACACCTAAGGGCGATATCAAGATTAGCTCGCCTCTTATCGGTCGCTTCAATATGGAAAATCTCACCTGTGCAGTGGGGGTGGGGGTGGCTCTGAATTTGCCAGTACAAACCATTGAACTTGCGCTGGCACGGGCCCGTAAGGTGCCGGGGCGTTTAGAGCTGGTGGATAATGACCGCGGCGCGCTGATTGTTGTCGACTATGCACATACTGGGGATGCCTTGGAAAAAGCTCTGCAGGCACTCGTGGCTTTGCAGCCACAGCGGATTATCACAGTGTTCGGTTGTGGTGGTGATCGTGACACTGCTAAAAGATCAGTTATGGCCGCCGCTGCGGCGCGTTATTCTCAATTGGTTGTCATCACTTCAGACAACCCGCGCACCGAGAATCCGCAGAAAATTATTCAGGAAGTGCTTAAAGGAATTCCTGCCGACTGCGTTGTTTTTGATCAGGCAGAGCAAATTATTGCTACCGATAAACGCCATATTGTGTTAGATGACCGGGCGCAGGCGATTCAGTTTGCTGTAGAGCAACTACGCAGTGGCGATCTGCTGCTCGTTGCCGGTAAAGGGCATGAGGATTATCAGATCATTGGTGCCCGAAAAATCCATTTTGATGATCGGGAACAAATTTGTCAGGCACTGGAGCACAGTGCTGTTACCACCACATAGTGTAATACGGAATAAACTATGAAGTTTACCAGTGAAGATATAGCCAAGATTGTCCAAGGGCGCCTGTTGCCGGCTGCTAGCAACTCCATGGTTACCGGAATTTCTACAGATAGCCGCACCTTGCAGCCGGATGATCTGTTTGTCCCATTGCGCGGACCTAATTACGATGGTCATGATTATCTGCGCCAAGCGGTTGAACATGGCGCTGCTGCATGTTTAAGCGAAGAAGTTGTAGGTGGCCTGACTGTGCCGGTTATTCAGGTTGATGATGCTCTGTCAGCTTTGGGGTCTATGACGGCGCATATTCGCGCTAACTTCCATGGTCCGGTATTTGCTGTTACTGGCACAACCGGTAAAACATCAACCAAGGAGATGTTGGCGGCAATACTCAAACAGCAAGCAGCTGGTTTGAAAACCGCGGGCAATTTTAATAACCTGATCGGCTTGCCGTTAACACTCGCGCGCTTAGATGACAGGCATCGCTGGATTGTGCTCGAACTGGGCATGAGTCAGCATGGTGAAATTGCTCGTTTGGCAGCTATAGCCCAGCCGGATGTAGCTATTATCACCAACGTTGGTGTCGGTCATCTGGCTGGTGTTGGTGATATTGCTGGGGTAGCGCAGGCCAAAGGGGAATTGTTTTCCTGCTTGGTTGCTGGTAGTAGCGCTATAGTCAATGCCGACGACCCAATGGTGGTCGAATTGCCTGTGCCAACCGGGGTGCGCAGACTTAGTTTTGCAATTGAACGACCAGCTGATGTTATGGCGACAGATATTACCAGTGCGCGAGTTACGCAGTTTAATCTGGTCATTGATGAGGGTGTTTATCCAGTAACCATCCCTTTGCCGGGGCGCCACCAGATATACAATGCCCTAGCGGCAGCGGCAGCGGCATACAGCATTGGCGTTAAGGTAGAGGATATTGTGGCTGGACTGTCGCAGGTGCAGATGACGGCCCAGCGTTTGGAAGTGCGTGAATTATCATCCGGGGTAACAATTCTGGACGATAGCTATAACGCTAATCCTCAGTCTATGCGGGCGGCACTTGCTGCTCTTAGCGACTGGCCGTGTTCAGGGCGGAGTATTGCCGTGCTTGCCGATATGTTGGAATTGGGTCGTGCCGCCGAAGAGTGTCATCGCGAAATTGGTGAATTTGCCGGGCAAAAAGTCGATTGTCTGCTCTCGATGGGGCAGTGGGCGGATACCATGTTGCAAGCTGCTCCAGCCATCGCGGAGTTGCCACCTTGCAGCAACCATGCAGAGATTATTCACTGGTTGCATGTGCATATGCAGCCCGATGACTGTGTGCTGATCAAGGGCTCACGGGGCATGCATATGGAAAAAGTTGTCAATCAGTTATTAGCAGGTTACTAACTAGCTCAACCTGTGCCGGGGGATCTTATGTTGTACCACCTTCTTTATCCGCTCCACACTGAGTTTTCGGCATTATATGTTTTTCGCTTCATCACCTTTAGAACTATTTATGCCACCATCACTGCGCTGGTATTGTCATTTCTCCTTGGCCCCTGGGTGATAGAGCGCTTGTCGTCGTTACAGATTGGTCAGACAATCCGCAAGGTGGGGCCGGAATCTCATTTCAAAAAAGAGGGTACCCCAACCATGGGGGGGACGCTGATTCTTATATCCATTGTGTTGCCTACCCTGCTGTGGGCAGATTTGACCAACGGTTATATCTGGGTGACCCTGTTGGTGACCGTCGGCTACGGTGCGGTGGGATTTGTTGACGATTATAAAAAGGTGAAACTGAAGAGTAGTGATGGTTTGTCGGCGCGCTATAAGCTGTTGTGGCAAATTGTTATTGCCGGGATAGCGGTGGCGTTGCTGTACAGCGTAACTTCTTTTGAACCGGTGCTGTCTGTACCATTTTTCAAGGGTTTGCATCCAACTCTGGGGTGGTTCTATGTGCCGTTGATTTTGCTGGTAGTGGTTGGTTGCGGCAATGCCGTAAACCTGACCGATGGACTTGATGGTTTGGCTATCGGTCCGATGATTATAGCCTCTGGTGCTTATCTTCTTTTTGCCTATCTGGCCGGTAATGCGCGCCTAGCCTCTTATCTGCAGATAACTGGGGTGCCGGGAGCCGGAGAACTGGCTATCATGTGCGGTGCCATGGTTGGTGCTGGGCTGGGATTTCTGTGGTTTAACACCTATCCTGCGCAGGTCTTTATGGGCGATGTTGGCAGCTTGTCTCTGGGCGGAGCCTTGGGGATAATTGCCATCATAGTCAAACAGGAACTAGTGCTGGTAATTGTCGGGGGTCTTTTTGTTGTCGAAGCGCTGTCGGTAATTGTCCAAGTGGTATCCTTTCGCTTGTTTGGGCGCAGGGTCTTTCGTATGGCCCCTATCCATCACCATTTTGAACTCAAAGGGTGGCCAGAACCGAAAATTATTGTCCGCTTTTGGATTATTAGCATTGTGCTGGCGTTGGTAGCGCTGTCAACGCTGAAATTGCGATAATAGCTGGAAGCATTGAAGATGAATATTGCCAGAAAAAAAATTGTTGTAGTTGGAGCCGGATTGAGCGGTTTAGCCGTGTGTCGTTACGCATTAAAGCACGGTGCTCAGGTGGTGTTGAGCGATAGTCGTAGTGAACATGATGTTCGAGCTGGTGGTGCTGCGCTGGATGATCTGGGTGGGTTTGTTGTCTTGGATTTAGGCGGGCATAGCGAGACTTACTTTACCGGAGCCGATCTTATAGTTATCAGTCCTGGCGTAAAGCTGACACTTGCTGTGCTAGCGGCAGCACGGCGAGTTGGCGTACCCATAATCGGTGAAATAGAGTTAGCCGCGCGCATGTTACGCTGCCCGATAATGGCTATAACCGGCACTAATGGCAAATCTACCACTACCGAGTTACTCGGAGCCATGCTGCAGCGCTGTGGCAAGAAGGTGTTTGTTGGCGGCAATTTGGGTACGCCGCTTATTACCTGTGTGGATGAAGTGCTCGATTACGCGGTGGTGGAGTTGTCGTCGTTTCAGTTGGAAAGTGTAGCTCAGTTTCATCCTAAATATGCTGCATTGTTGAATATTTCTCTTGATCATTTAGATCGCTACCCGAGCATGGCGAGCTATGTCTCGGCTAAGGGGGAGATTTTTTGTCAGCAAACTGAGCAGGATGTGGCTATTGTCAACGCTGATGATCCACAGGTGTTGCGTCTGGCTGAGGGTGGCGCTGCGCGGCAGGTTCTGTTTTCTTCTGCGCGTATTTTAGACAAAGGTATCAGCTGTAGCGAAGAGATCATTTATTGGCACGGATATGGCGAAAGCTTGAGTTTTGATACACGTCAATTGCAGCTTAAGGGCAGTCATAATATTGAAAACGTGATGGCGGCGTTGGTGCCGGTATTGTTGGAAGGTTTGGATGCGGATTTGGCGTGGCAGGCAGCATGTGAATTTGGTGGCTTGCCCCATCGCATGGTGTTGTTACGTAACTTGGACGGTGTCGACTGGTACAACGATTCCAAGGGGACCAACCCTGGCAGCGTGCTGAAGAGTGTCGCCAGTTTGGCACAGCCCATCCCGGTGCCGAAACTCACCTTAATTGCCGGTGGTATAGACAAAGGTGGTGACTATTGCGATATGCGAGAGTGCTTAGCCGGGCGGGTGGGGCAGTTTATCTTGCTGGGTCAGGCCGCTGATCTTATGCAGCATGCCTGGGCAGATTTAGCACCTGTGCATCTGGTTGCAACTATGGAACAGGCAGTTCAGCTAGCGCAAGAACTTACACCACAAGGGGGCACAGTGCTGCTGTCGCCCGGTTGTTCCAGTTTTGACATGTTTCGTAGCTTCGAACACCGTGGCGATGTGTTCTGTGCAGCGGTGCTGGCATTGCAGTCCAGTAAATAGACAGATAGCATCCTGTTTGGCGGGGTATCCACTCTAGTGAAGAATGATTTAGAGGGTTGATGAAAGAGCAACAACAGCGCAGAGAATTTGATAATACCATCTTGATTCTGACTGTGGCTTTGGCCTGTTTTGGGGTGTTGATGGTCTATTCTTCTTCATCAATCATGGCCGCCAAGAAGTATCACGATAGTTTTTATTTCCTGAAGCGTCAGGGGGGCTTTGCCCTGATTGGGTTGCTGGTTATGGCGGTCAGCATGCGTATTGATTATCACTGGTGGCGCAGGTTTTCGGTGCCGTTGCTGGTGTTGTCTACTCTCTTGTTGGCTGCGGTGTTTATCCCCGGTTTGGGCCGCGAAGCTGGTGGCGCTTGCCGCTGGATACGCATAATGGGTTTTTCCTTTCAGCCCTCAGAGGTGGTAAAGTTAGCGTTGATTTTTTATCTCGCCCACTCCGCCACCAAAAAGGAAGATCGCTTACACGAGTTTAAGTACGGTTATGTGCCTTATATGGTGGTGTTGCTGGTGTTGTTAACTCTGATGCTGGCTCAGCGTGACCTCGGTGGTTGTGCCACTATGGTTATTGTCACGGTAATGATGTTGCTGGTGGCGGGAAGCCGTTTGCGCTATCTGATGTTAAGTGCAGTAACAGCGGTGCCGCTGGTGGTATATTTTATCCTTCAAGAGGATTATCGCCGCCGCCGGATTATGGCGTTTCTTGATCCGTGGAAAGATCCACAGGATACTGGTTTTCAAATAATTCAAAGCTGGCTCGGATTTGCCGTGGGTGGCATAAAAGGGCAGGGGCTGGGCGAGGGTATGCAGAAGCTGTTTTTTTTGCCCGAGGCTCATACCGATTTTATTTTTTCGGTGGTAGGTGAAGAGCTTGGCTTTGTGGCAGTGGTGATTATAATCACCATGTTTCTAGGTATAGTGTTGCTGGGGTTGCGCGTAGCCAGCCACTCTGAAGATGGTTTTGGTCGTCTGACGGCTTTCGGAATCAGCATGTTGTTCGGTTTGCAGGCGTTTGCCAATATGGCGGTGGTTATGGGTCTGGTGCCTAATAAAGGGTTAGCGTTGCCTTTGGTTTCTTACGGTGGCACTAGCCTGTTGTGCAATTTGTTTGCGCTGGGAGTGTTGCTAAATGTGTCGAGTCATACGCTCCAGGCAGGACAAGGGCAGTTGTCGGGTAAACTAGCCAGAAAACGAAAAGTAGGAAACTAGTTATGAAATATCTCTTTGCTGGTGGTGGCACCGGTGGCCACATCTTTCCTGCTCTAGCTATTGCTCAGCGGGCGCAACAGAGTGACTCTAACGCGCAGATACTGTTTGTCGGCACACGGCGTGGTATTGAAAGCCGGGTAGTGGAGCCGCAGGGTTTTGCTATCCGCTATCTTGATTTCAGTGGTTTTGTTGGTCAAAAATTGCACAGGAAGCTGGTGGTGCTGGGTAAGCTGGTTACTAGCACGTGCCAGGCGCTGAAGATTCTGGCTGAGTTTACTCCCGATGTGGTTGTTGGCGTGGGCGGTTACGCTTCGTTGCCAATTTTGGTGGCCGCAGCACTGCGTCGCATTCCGGTGGTACTGCACGAGCAGAACGCCATCGCCGGGTTGGCAAACCGTGTGGCCGCATTGTGGGCGGGACGGATATGTGTATCACTACCTCAAGGGGCCGAAGCTTTCGCTGGTAAATCCGTGGTCCTTACCGGTAATCCGGTGCGCCAAGAGCTGTTTGCCTGTCGTCCTTGGACGGGAGAAACACCGCAATTACTGGTGTTTGGTGGCAGCCAGGGGGCAGCAGCTATTAATGCCGCAGTGCTGGCAGTGTTGCCCCAGGTTGTTGAGCAGGTGCCAAACCTGAAGATTGTGCACCAGACGGGGGAGCAGCACTATGCTGATGTAGTTGCCCAATATGCGCGCTGTGGTTTCACTAATGTTGAGGTGCTACCATTTATAGAGGATATGCCTAAGGTCTATGGCGCCAGTCAGTTGGTGGTGTGTCGTTCCGGGGCAACTACTGTAGCTGAGTTAGCCGCTTGTGGGCGTCCGGCAATTCTGATCCCCTTTCCGCAGGCCGCGGCAGATCATCAGACCAGTAACGCGCAGGCTATGGTGGCTGAGGACGCTGCGCTGTTGATCCCCCAACAGCAACTGGCTGAACGTTTGGGACCAAGTATCGTTGAGCTGTTGAACCAGCCGGAGAAATTGCACTATATGGGGAAGCAGGCGCGACGTTTGGGGGCCAAGGGGGCAGCTGATTTGATTTTAAACGAGTGCCGTATCGTGGTACAGAAACGGAAATAGCTATGTATGGAAAAATTCGTCACATCCATTTTGTAGGTATTGGTGGTATCGGCATGAGCGGCATTGCTGAGGTGTTACTGAATCTGGGCTATCAAGTGTCCGGATCCGACCTGCGTGTTAGTGATATCACCCAGCGCTTGGAACAACTGGGTGGAGTTATATACGCTGGGCATGCACCAGAAAATGTTGCAGCAGCGCAGGTGGTTGTTACCAGTACGGCTGTGGCACAGGATAATCCAGAGGTGGTGGAGGCGCACCGCTTATTGGTGCCAGTTATCCCGCGAGCTGAAATGCTGGCCGAGCTTATGCGTATGAAATATGGTATCGCTATCGCCGGAACTCACGGTAAGACCACTACCACCAGTATGGTTGCTACTCTGTTGTCACAGGGCGGGGTGGATCCGACAACAGTAGTTGGTGGTCGCCTCAATTCCTTGGGAACCAATGCAAAATTGGGTCAAGGTAAATTTATGGTAGTTGAGGCAGATGAATCAGATGGTTCATTTTTAAAGTTATCGCCAACCATCGCTGTGGTTACCAATGTTGATATTGATCATCTCGACTACTATTCTGGTTTAGATGAAATCTGTGCGGTGTTTATTGATTTTATCAATAAAATTCCCTTTTACGGTCTTGCCGTTTTGTGTCTCGATGATACGAACATTCAGGCACTGTTGCCTCGGGTAGAAAAACGTTATGTTACCTATGGTTTGACTCCGCAGGCTGATTATCGTGCTGTTGATATTGAGTATAAAGCTGGCGGAACAGCATTCAGCGTATTATTTCATAATCAAGAGATGGGGCGTATGTGCCTGGATATGCCCGGAGAGCACAATGTGTTGAATGCCTTGGCCGCCATGGCAGTGGCGCGCGAACTGGATTTAAGCGCTGAAACTATCCGTCAGGGGTTTGCCGCCTTTGCCGGAGTGCAGCGCCGTTTTCAGATTAAATATGATCAGGAGATAATGGTTGTCGATGACTACGGGCATCATCCGGCTGAGATCAAGGCTACTCTGTCTGCGGCACGCAGTGGCTGGGAGCGGCGAATTGTGGCAGTGTTCCAGCCCCACCGTTATAGCCGTACGCAGGCGTTGTTTGCTGATTTCGTCACCACATTTTTCCAGGCCGATTGCTTGATTGTGATGGATATTTATGCTGCTGGTGAGGCGGAAATTCCTGGCATCAACGGGCAGATGCTGGCTCAGGCTGTTGCGGAACATGGGCACCGTAATGTGAGTTATGCTGCCAGTGCTCAGCAGGCAGTGGAGCAACTGCGAGAGATACTTAAGCCCGGTGATATGGTGATAACTTTAGGGGCCGGATCGGTATGGAAGGTTGGTGAGCAGCTAATTGCTACCCTGCCGCTTGACTGAGAGTTGTGCTATGCAATGGTGCGTCGAGACAATCCGAGAACAGTGGGGTATCAGGGGCGAGTGTCTGACAGATGAGCCTCTTGCTCCACTGACGACTTGGAAGGTTGGCGGTAGTGCTGATTTGCTGGTGCGCCCGCTGGATCTGGAAGATGTCCACGCCCTGTTTGTTTTTTTGCGCCATTATCGCTTGCCATGGATAGTTCTTGGTGGCGGGAGTAATATCTTAATTGCTGATGGCGGTGTGCGTGGAGTAGTAATCCAGCTCAGTGATATGAATTACATCATACCCTGCGGTGAGTGCCAGCTGAGAGTTGGGGCAGGTTGCAAGCTCAGACATCTTGTAATCGAGACAGCACGCTTGGGTTATACCGGGCTTGAATCTTTAGCAGGCATCCCCGGTAGTGTCGGTGGCGCCGTTGTGGGTAACGCCGGAGCTTTGGGGCAGCAAGTAGGTGACTGCGTGGATTCTGCTGTGGTGGCGGAGTTGACTGCAGTAGAGCGTTGGTCCAAAGATGAGTTTGCCTTTGAGTATCGTCGCAGCGCGATTCAGCCTCAACATGCGTTGTTGGAGATAGTGTTCAATTTCCACCGCTGTGAGCCTGAGACTCTGAAGAAAAAGATAAAGTTAGCCCGTCTGCACCGCCGTCAGGCACAAGCGGTAATGGGGGCTAGCGCAGGTTCGGTTTTTAAAAATCCGGATGGGCAGCAGGCTTGGAAGTTGATAGTTGCCAGTGGTGTGCAGGGTGAAGTGGTCGGTGGTGCCCAGGTGTCCAAGCAACATGCAAACTTTATAGTTAATAACGGTGGTGCAACAGCAGAGGATATTATTAAGCTGATGTCACTGGTGCAACAACAGGTAGCGGGGAAAACTGGTTATCGTTTAGAGCCAGAGGTGAATATGCTGGGTGATTTTGCCGATCTTGCGCCGCAGGTAGCGATTATTGTCAATGGTCCTTGAGCTGGAGTAATGGCAGGAGTTTGAACTGATGGATGTTGAACAGATAAAATCGAAAAGAATAGCAGTAATTATGGGTGGGGTATCCGCTGAGCGTGAGGTTTCGTTGCGCACTGGGGCTGCAGTGCTTGAGGCTTTGCTCGCCAGAGGTTATGACGCAGTCGGCATTGATGCGACCAAAAATTTACCGGCTCAGTTGCTAGAGTGTGGAGCGCAGGTGGCTTTTATCGCTGTTCATGGTCGCCACGGTGAGGACGGAACCCTGCAGGGGCTGCTAGAAATAATGGGAATTCCCTACACTGGCAGTGGTGTTCTGGCGTCAGCTTTAGCGATAGATAAACATATCGCCAAGCAGATGGTGGCAAACGTGGTGACAACGCCGCCTGCCTTTCTGGTTGATGAACACGATGATGTGTCGGCTTTATGCCAAGCTTGTAAAGAATATCCGCAGGTGGTGAAACCAGTGCGTGAGGGCTCCAC
The DNA here is from genome assembly GCA_964536375.1 of uncultured Desulfuromonas sp. Taxonomy (GTDB): domain Bacteria; phylum Desulfobacterota; class Desulfuromonadia; order Desulfuromonadales; family Desulfuromonadaceae; genus Desulfuromonas. The sequence goes on from CAZHXF010000001.1 coordinate 28,516, forward strand.
TTTAGGCATAAGTATTGTGGATGATGCGGCGCAATTAGCAACGGCAATAGTTGCGGCACGATGCTATGACAAACGGGTGTTGGTGGAGAAGTTTGTGGCGGGGCGTGAAGTTACAGTGGGGGTACTCAATGGGCAGCCTTTGCCGGTAATTGAGGTGGTGCCCGCTGATGGTTTCTACGATTACGCTGCCAAGTATACCGCTGGCACTACCCAGTATCTGGTGCCGGCACCGCTGTCTGTTGACACTTATGCGGCATTGCAGGATGCTGCCCAGCGCTGTTGTGCCAAATTGGGTTGCCGCGGCGCAGCGCGGGTGGATTTTATTGTCAGCAATGATGTTGTGGGAGAATTTTATTTTCTTGAAGTGAATACCATACCGGGTATGACTAAAACCAGCCTGTTGCCGAAAGCGGCTGCTTGTTCCGGTATAGAATTTGCATCCTTGGTTGAGCTAATTGTAACAGAAGCGTCTCTTGATCGTTGATTGCACTTAATAAAGTAGTTTTTAGATAATATGCGTTATGTTAAACCGGGAACCGGCAAACAGCGATTGTTAAACAAGCGGGAAACCCGTAACGTGCGCACACAACAACGTTGGGATTGGAAAAAGCTATCTGTCCGCATCCTGCGCTGGTTTATGGTTATTAGTTGTGCGCTGTTGCTGGTTGGTGGTGTGCTACTGTTGGTTAAAATCATTGTCGATTCTGATCATTTCACAGTACAGACCATTGAAGTGAGTGGCAATAAGCGCTTGGTAAGTCAGGATGTGATTGAGCTGTCAGATATTCGACAGGGAGTTAGCACTTTTGACTTGGATCTGGAAATTATCGGTCAGAAGCTGGCCGAGAACGATTGGATACGCAGCGCGTACATAATGCGTAAATTGCCTCAAGGTATTGTAATTGATATCAGCGAACGCGAGGCGGTATTCATTATCAACCTTGATTATCTATACTATGTTGATAGTGAAGGCGAAATATTTAAGGTGTTGCGCGGCGGGGATACGCTGGATTATCCATTAGTGACAGGTATTGATCGCCAGCAATTGCTTGACGATCCTCAGCAGGCAACCGAGCGGCTCCAGTACATAGCTAAGATGATTATTGATTTACAGCAGCGTAAATTTTTTAATACCAAATGGGTCGCGCAGATTAATATTGATCCCAAGGGCGGCTATACTTTGTATACAGATCCTTTAGGGGTGCCGATACGGGTCGGGACCAGTGACTTTAGCGGGAAAATTGATCGTCTTGAGCAGGTTTTTGCTGAGATAAAACAAAGGTTGCCGCTGCTGGAATATATTGATCTTAGCGTACCCGATGAAGTTATCGTTAAAACTGTTGGTCATAGTGAGCAGATTGATTAGATTGTCCAGTTACTATTTTATTCAGCGTGAAATTATGCTGAACTCTCCAATATAGCAGCGCTATAGCCTGGGGAGTTGGACCGTGGGATACAAACGGTTACCTGGTAACCTTTTGGGAAGGATGGGAATGAGCAGCAACCGTAAGGAAAACCTTATTGTCGGTCTTGATATAGGCACAACCAAAATTTGTACCATAATTGGCAGCATGACAGAAAATGGTCTTGAAATTGTCGGTATTGGCACCAGTCCGTCTAAGGGGTTACGCAAAGGGGTTGTGATCAACATTGAGAGCACGGTTGAAGCTATTCGCAAGGCGCTGCAAGAGGCCGAGCTGATGGCGGGATGTGAGATTAACTCAGTGTTCGCTGGCATTGCCGGAGCACACATCACTGGGTTGAACTCTCAAGGTGTGATCGCGATTAAAAACCGTGAGGTAACTGTGGAAGATATCCAGCGGGTAATTGATGCGGCCAAAGCTATAGCCATTCCTATGGATCGTGAAGTTATTCATGTCCTGCCGCAAGAGTATATTATTGATGATCAGGACGGTATTAAAGAGCCGCTGGGTATGAGCGGTGTCCGACTGGAAGCTAAGGTGCATATTGTCACCGGCGCTGTTGCCAGTGCGCAGAACATTATCAAGTGTTGTAATAAGGCCAATGTTAACGTAGCAGATATTGTACTCGAGCCGTTGGCCTCAGCTGAAGCAGTGTTGTCGGCAGATGAAAAAGAGTTAGGGGTCGCCATTATCGACATCGGCGGCGGTACTACCGATCTGGCTATCTTTGTCGATGGGGCAATCAAGCACACCTCGGTGCTGGCGTTGGGTGGTAATCATCTTACCAATGACATTGCTGTAGGTTTGCGTACTCCTATGGCGGAAGCGGAACGCATCAAACGTACCTATGGTAGTTGCATGACCAGCGGTATAGGTAAAGATGAGACCATAGAAGTTCCCTCCGTGGGCGGGCGCGAACCCCGTATATTGTCGAGGCAACTGTTGGCAGAAATCTTAGAGCCACGGGTAGAGGAGATTTTTAATCTGGTGAATCGTGAGATTGTGCGCAGTGGCTACGAAGATCTTATTGCCTCGGGGATAGTTATAACCGGCGGTACCAGTATTTTACCGGGAATGCCTGAGTTGGCTGAACAGATTTTCGATCTGCCGGTGCGCCGTGGTTCGCCTCAGGGGGTGGGTGGTTTGATTGATGTGGTTAATTCACCTATATACGCAACTGGAGTTGGCTTGGTGATTTATGGTAGCCGCAATCAGCACAGCGAAAACTTTTCCATAGGACAAGAGAAAGTATTTGAAAAAGTTATGCGCCGAATGAAAGAGTGGTTTGGCGAATTTTTTTAGTAAGTTGTAGCTCACGATCGCTGGATTGCTGAGCTAAAATAATACGGATTGCTGGCGCCGTTTACGGAGAGAATAGCACCAGTCTATTAACATGCAGGGGGAGTCATGTTTGAATTTGATGAAACACTAGATCAAACCGCAAAAATTAAGGTTATTGGTGTTGGTGGTGGTGGTAGTAATGTTGTTGATGCCATGATCAATGCCAATATTACCGGGGTTGAGTTTATTGTCGCTAACACTGATGCTCAGGCACTGAAGCGCAGTATCGCATCCATGAAGGTCCAGCTTGGCACCAAGTTAACCAAGGGGCTGGGCGCTGGTGCTAGCCCGGATACCGGGCGCGATGCGGCTATGGAAGACAGAAGCCGTATTAGCGAATTGCTGGCTGGAGCCGACATGGTTTTTGTTGCCTGTGGTTTAGGTGGCGGTACCGGTACCGGTGCCGCACCTGTTATTGCTGAGGTTGCCAAGGAGATCGGTGCTTTAACTGTTGGCGTGGTAACCAAGCCGTTTACCCGTGAGGGTCGGCAACGGTTAATCAAAGCTGAAAGTGGTGTCGAAGAGCTGAAGAAGGTTGTTGACTCCCTGATTGTTATCCCAAATGACCGTCTTGTTGGGCTGGCTGGCAAAAACATGAGCATACTAGATGCGTTCAAACCATCAGACGATGTGTTGCGCCAGGCAGTACAGGGTATCTCAGATCTGATAACGACCAGTGGTTTAATCAACGTCGACTTTGCCGATGTTAAATCGGTGATGAGCGAGCGTGGTATGGCGATGATGGGTATCGGTGTTGCTTCAGGGGAAAAACGCGCCAGCGAAGCGGCTCAGCAAGCTATCAGTAGTCCACTGCTCGAAGATATCGACATCTCCGGGGCCAAGGGGGTGCTGGTAAATATCTCCGGTTCGAGCAGCATGACCATGGAGGAGTTTGACGAAGCATCGCGCATTGTCCATGAGAAGGTGCACGAAGATGCCAATATCATTGTTGGTCTGGTTATCAATGAAGATCTTGGAGACGAGATCAAAATAACTGCGATCGCAACCGGTTTTGGCGATTCCTTTGAAAAAAACAAATGTCATCTAAAAAATCTTAAAAGTGATGCAGCGAAGATGATCGGCTCTAGGGTTGATTTGGATGTGCCCACTATCATTCGTAATCAACAACGTGATGCGGCGCGCTCGATGCGTATGCAGGGTCGTCAAGATGATGAATACGATATTCCCACTTTTTTGCGCAAGCGTATTGATTGATTAAGTGTAATTACTGCTTGGCATTATGCCGTGAGTCAGGCAGTCCCAGTTGTCCAGTCAGCGGTCTCCGTCCGTGTAGCTGGATAGGTTATACAGACAGCTGTCAGGTATAACTCCCTCAGATCGGGGACCTTTTGGTCCCCGTTTCTTTTTGGTGCGCACGTTAGGGCGCGGGGTGCGTAGGCACCAGCCATTCAGTATTAGTGATGACAGGTGATTTATGTCCCACAGGTTACGCCAGAAACGCCAGCAACTACTAGCCGATGAAACAGGTTGTACCCCCAAAGCCTGGGGTGGTCGCTTGAGCGTGGCGTTGGTGTATCCAAATACCTATTACCATGCCATGAGCAACCTTGGTTTTCAGGCGGTATACCAATTAATTCAGCAACGCGAAGACTGTCTGTGCGAGCGTTTTTTTCTGCCTGACCGTGAAGACCTGGAACTGCATCATAAAACTAGCACTGCTCTGGTTTCTCTGGAGAGTGGGCGTGAGCTGAACAACTTCGACATCGTCGCTTTTTCACTGTCGTTTGAGAACGATTATATCAACCTGCCGACAATTTTTTCTCTGGCACATCTGCCGCTGTGGAGCGAGCAGCGCACAGAAGAGCACCCGTTATTCATCGCTGGCGGTATCTGCGCTATGCTCAACCCGGAACCAATTGCTGATTTTATTGATCTATTTGTGATAGGTGAGGCTGAGGTGCTACTTGGCGAGCTGCTTGATGCCGCTTTGCAAGACTGTAACAGGGGCTCTATACTGGAACAGTTAGCTCGAGCGCGGGGCTTCTATGTGCCAAGTTTATATACCATCACCTATGCAGATGACGGCACAGTAGAAGATATTGTTTCCCGTTGCGGTGCTAGTTTTCCGGTGCAGCGCTGTTGGTTAGCCGATTTGGATGACAGCCGCTGTCAAAGCTTAATTAAAACCCCCCATACTGCGTTTGGCAACATGGACCTGATTGAAGTATCGCGTGGCTGTAGCCGTGGATGCCGCTTTTGCGCCACCGGTTTTGCCTATTTACCGCCGCGGGAAAAAAGTGCTGCTAAAGTACTGGAACAATTACAGTCGCATTTAGAAGTTAGTAGCACTGCGGGGCTGGTAGGAGCTGCGGTATCTGATTATTCTAACCTAGATGAAGTGACCAAGCAGGTTATTGCTCAAGGAGCTGACGTGTCGGTGGCGAGTTTGCGGGTAGATACCATGACGAGAGAGCAGGTGCGGGTACTTAAACAGGGTGGGCAGAAAACATTGTCGTTGGCTCCTGAGGCTGGTAGTCAGCGGCTACGCGATGTAATTAATAAGAACTTGAGTGAAGAGCAGATAATTTCTGCAGTCGAAATAATGGCTCAGGAGCAGATACTGAACCTCAAATTGTACTTTTTGATTGGTTTACCGACAGAGCAACCTGAAGATATTGCTGAGCTGATCGCTTTGACGGAAAAGATCCGTCAGGTTTGGATTGCGGCGCAGCGCCAGCATGGACGTTTGGGCACCATCACCCTGTCGGTCAATCCTTTTATTCCCAAACCACAGACGCCATTTCAATGGAGCGGTATGGCAAATATCGCAACTTTGAAAAAAACAATTTCAACGTTACGTAAACAGGTGAACCGCATGGCCAACACTAAGCTGCAAGTAGAATCGTTGCGTAGCGCCGAACTACAGGCAGTGCTGGCGGGTGGTGATAGGCGTATAGCTCATATCCTGCCGGAGCTCAGTAACGGTGATAATTTAAAAGCAGCGTGTCGTAAACATGAACTTGATCCAAAATTTTATGCTCAACGTTTACGTCATCAACATGAGGTGTTGCCGTGGGATGTGCTGGCTAGCGGTGTCACCCGCAGTTATCTATGGCACGAATATCAACAGGGGCTAAACGGAGCACTTACTCGACCATGTAATAATGATTGCCACCGCTGTGGCGTTTGTGCTCCCACTGCTCGTCAAATATAAGGAGAAATATTGTGAAGAAATCGTTAGGTGCTAAACCAATAGTCTATCCTACTCCTGTATTTTTGCTAGCCAGCTATGCTGAAGATGGTAGCGCTAATGTTATGAATGCAGCTTGGGGCGGGATATGTTGTTCTAACCCTCCCAGTGTTGCCGTGTCAATTCGTCCCGAGCGTTATAGCTATGCCAACATTATTGCGCGGCAAGCTTTCACTATCAATATCCCATCAACGGCTCAGGTTGTCGCGGCTGATTTCTTTGGTTTGGTTTCGGGGCGTGATTTTGACAAGCTAGCTGTGAGTGGTATGGCGGTGGAAAAAGCCGAGTATGTTGATGCTCCGATGCTGACTGATTGCCCGCTGAGTGTAGAATGTCGCCTGAGTGCTATCCATGAAATTGGGTTACATACGCAACTGGTGGGAGAAATTGTCGATGTTAAAGTTGATGAGGACTGTTTGGATAGTGCCGGTCAACCAGATATTCGTAAGGTCGATCCATTACTGTTTGCTCCGGGTAATCGGGCTTATTTTGCCGTAGGTGACTTTGTTGGTAAGGCTTTTGCATCGGGAAAGGTGTTGATTCCTTAGCGTAGGGTGAACTTTGGTTGTTCGGGCGGTATGGTTAAAATTATCCAGCAACCGAATGGTTTTCTAGCGCTATATAACGCACCTGCCCTCAGTAGTATGACAATAAGTGGGTCATATTCAGGGCAACATAACCCAGCTACACAAAGGGAGGCTAAATGGCAGAGGTGAAAAAATACGGAATTATTAAACGCTTTATTCGTTTGCTGACCTTTGTTGATCTGCCCATCAGGCGTAAATTCACCTTATTTGCTGTTGGTGTTTTGTTTTGGTTTATCCTGCTGGCCAGCGTATCTACATATGTGCTGGTGGATGTAAATATAAAAACTGCTCAAGTGGTCGATACCTTGTTGCCCTACGAATGGTTTGCGCAGGATACTTTGCGCAAAGCCCACGAAGTCAACCATCTGATAGCTGATCTGGTGCATGCCGATAGTGAACAGGTGATCTCCTTAAAAGCAGAACGCTTGAAATCCAGTTTAATATCGATAAGCAAAAGTGCTGAACAACTTAATCCGCACCATGTTCAGTCACCGTTGCGCCTGATCTGGGATAACGTGTCAAATAGCGACTGGCTAGATGAAACAGGTAACTCTGCCTATGTTGCTTTGGTTAAGAAATCTACTAATACCTTGACGCAGTTGTTGAATGAGGTCATTTATCTCAAAATAGATCAGGTAAAAAATCAGGTTGATAATAGATCTGATATTGACAGTCATAGTGGCAGCTTCGCAGCTATAGAAGCTGACTTGATCAGTGGGTCTGTCGGTTTTCTGGAATCCATATCTAGGCAGACCAATAATTACTCCACCAGTATTACCACAAGCACTAGTTATGCCTTCTGGATCATGATGACGGTGCTGGTGTTGGCTAGCGGTCTATTAGCTATCTTTACCTTCTGGATATCTGATTCCATTGTGTTGCCGGTAACTTCCATGATCACTAAAATACACACTTTAGCTACTGGTCATGTTGATCTAACGGATAAGATTGTGATTCGCTCCGACGATGAGATCGGTGAAATGTCAAACGAATTCAATGATCTCATGGATACCGTTCATGGGATGACGGTATTCAAAAATGTTATCGAAGAAGATGCAACACTGGAAGATGTCTATTCGCGCATGGGCGAGGCTTTTAGTGCCAATGTCGGGGTATCTGAATATCGAATCTATGAAGTGGACAGTACTTACAAAGGGATGAAGGCGGTGTTCCCCATGGCGATGTCGGATAGTGAGTTGACCTGTGAGGCAGACATTCTGACCAGCTGTGAGCTGTGTCGCGCAGTTAAAACCGGGCACCAGATAAGTTCTTTGGCCTATGATCGGGTGTGTAAACAATTTATCCCTTCTCAGGATAAAATACATGTATGCATACCGATGATTATCGGTGGTCATGCCGGTGGAGTGGTGCAGTTTGTTTTTGATAAGCAGGGTGAGTACGCTACCAGTCGCAGAGAAATAGAACATAAGGTCGCCAAGGCTGAGGCGTATATAAAACAATCCCTGTCGGTAATTGAAGCAAAACGGTTGATGAATACCTTGCGCGAATCAACCTTGCGCGACCCCATGACAGGTCTGTTTAATCGGCGTTTTCTGCAAGATCAGGCGGCACATCTTATTGCCGGTTCCTTGCGGCGCAATAAAAAGATTGGTTTGCTGATGTGCGATATCGATTTTTTCAAACAAGTTAATGATAAATTTGGTCACGATGCCGGTGACATTGTCCTCAAAGAGAGCTCAGCGATAATAGCCGCTAGTGTGCGTGAGTCTGATGTGGTAGTGCGTTTTGGCGGCGAAGAATTCCTAGCTATTCTCACCGATATAGAAGAGGGCGACGCATTTGATGTTGCAGAAAAGATTCGTGTCAACATTGAAGAGAAAGTGTTTATAGCCGCGGGCGAAAAGATCCGTAAAACTATTAGTGTTGGGATTAGTGAATACCCGCAAAATTCAGAAGGTTTCTGGCAAGCGATAAAATATGCTGATGTGGCGCTGTATAGTGCTAAGGAGACTGGGCGTAATAAGTCAGTGATTTTTGACCCATCCATGTGGTCTGGTGACGAATTCTAGTAGCTGTTTTAGCGATTAACTTTTGTATGATGCTACCCCACAACACTGTTGATGTTGTGGGGTAGCTGTTTTTATGCTCAATGGCGCAGTTCGGTCAGATCAACTGCATGGTTCCGGGAACACCATCCTCCACTTCACCGATGATAAAGGTCTGATCGCCACCAGCATGCAGCTCTTGTAGTAGTTGTTCCAGCTTGGTCGGAGCTACCGCTATTAACAAGCCCCCCGAAGTTTGCGGGTCACAGAGCAGGTCTATTCTGGCGGTGTCCAGTTGCTCGCTACCGCTTACTCTTGGTATATAGTGGCGCTGATTGCGATAGCGTCCCTCAGGTATTAGTCCGGTCTCGGCCATATCGATGGCGTGCGGATAGTTTGGTAAGCTGTCGGCATGGATGACTAAGCGTTTCTGGCTGGCCTCAGCCATCTCTAATGCATGACCGATAAGACCGAAGCCGGTGATGTCGGTGCATGCCGAAACTCCTACCCGCAGCATCGCTTCACTGGCGTAGCGGTTCAGGCGAGCCATGCCTTCAAGGGCAACGGCTATTTGTTCTTCGGTAAGAACTTTAGCTTTTAGTCCTGTAGTCAATAATCCGGTTCCCAGGGGTTTGGTCAGCACCAGTAAATCTCCAGCCTGGCAGCCCAGAGTGGTGATGATCTTATCTGGATGTGCGGTGCCGGTGATTGCCAGTCCGAATTTCGGCTCATCGTCCTCAATGGAGTGGCCACCAACCACCGTTGCTCCTGCTTCATGTACCTTGTCGGTGCTACCACAGAGTATCTGCGTCAATATGTCGATATCGAGGCAGTTAGGAAATGCCACCAAATTCATCGCTGTAATTGGTTTGCCCCCCATGGCAAAAACGTCAGAGAGGGCGTTGGCCGCAGCGATAGCGCCAAACAGATAGGGATCATCCACAACGGGGGTGAAAAAGTCCACCGATTGCAGTAATACCAGATCTGGAGAAATTAGAAAGATTCCGGCATCGGCACAAGGTATGTTGCGTGATAACAGCCGGGGATCGTCATTCTGGGGTAGTTGACACAGTACCTGTGCCAAGGTCTCAGGACCAAGCTTAGCCGCTCAGCCAGCGCTACGGGCCAGTTGGGTGAGACTTGTTTTTTGTTTATCCAAATTGTCCTCTGTGTGTTGCTGGAAAAAAGTTTAAGAAAGTTCTTCTTCTGCCGGAAGCTTCCATGCTTGGCGAGCGTCACCCTTACGCATAGTGTATTTTAGTTGATCGAAGTATTCCAGTAGTGCCTGCACCGGTTTGCGTGCGCTGCCAATCAAGTCGCGATATTCGCCCAAGGTCAGGTTTTGCTCTTTAGCAAAGTGGTTAATCAATTGACGCAGAGCCTTATTGTAGCTGTCACGGTGAAAGAACGTCTCATCGTTGAGCTTGATTAAGATATTGTTGAAAAAAAGGAATCCTAGACAGTCTTCAAGCAGTTCATCGGCTATGGTTAACTGACCGAGCATCTCTCTCCGCCCCTTTGCCTGTACCCCGACTTGACGATAGAAGTGCTCAATTTTGTCTAGAATTATCTGTTGTTCAACTGATGGCTGCGGTTTAAACCCTTCAACCTGTACCCATTCTCCCGCTCGCTGAAGAGCCGTGTCAGCAAGTAGTTGATCAAATGCTTTACCGGATAGCTGCTTTGGTAGCCGCGCTTTTAAGGTAGCGTGGGGGATGCCTGGGAGCAATGGATTAACATGATGATATTGTTCAACAGTTGTGACCAGCTGTTGCTTAAATGTCCGGACTAGTGGTATGGGCAGCCATTGATCAGCCAGCTGCATTACGCGGTTGTCATCCTGCATCTCTAATAATAAGCTGGAGATTTTTTCGCGCCCCATGCCAGAAATCTGTTCCAGATCTTTGACTCGTGCACATTGCAGTTCACCAAGCTTTTGCAGCAGGAAAGCCCCCTCGCCAGATTCCAGCTCTTTGATTTGCTGCATAACATCCGCGCGAAAGCGCTTGTGTTTTACCGGATCTGGATCTATTACTACGCCGCCGCCGATGGTGAACATGGGTGAATAGGAGCGGATAATAAATCTGTCCTGACGATGAGCGACCAGTGGACGATCAAGGTGAATCTGTACCAGTGCTGTTTCTCCCGGCTCAAGTTGATCGCAGTCGAGTAGTGCTACAAGTCCAACTACCCGCGCTGTTCCCAGATAAAAATGTACCGGATCACGGAATTTTACTGCTCGCGGCGCATCAGCAAGCAAAGTTAATCGGGCATCAAGGCGATTGGTCTGCTCGAATATTCCCGGTGTGGCAACAACGCTTCCGCGCATAATATCGCTGCGTTCCAGTCCCGCCAGATTTAGTGCTACACGCTGACCACAGCGCGCAACCTCCCGTTTTTGCCCGTGTACCTGGATGTCGCGAATGCGGACTTTCTTTTGCGCTGGCAGCACCTCGACGTTGTCTCCAACGTGGGCACTGCCGGTAAGCATGGTACCGGTAATTACCGTACCGAATCCGGCTACGGAAAAGTGGCGATCTATAGGTAGGCGCATGGGACCATTGGAATCGCGTTGGGGTATTTGCTCGGCTACTTGGGCAATGGTCGCTGTCAGTTCGGCAATGCCTTGCCCGTTTAGCGAGGAGACTCGGCAAAAAGGGGCGGTTTTTAGGAATGTTGGGGCTACCTCATCACGAATTTCTTCTTCGACGAGGTCAATCCACTCCTCCTCGGCTAGGTCGACTTTGGTCAGAACCACTATGCCGCGGGGGATTTGCAGTAAATTTAGGATGTGTAAATGTTCATGGGTCTGGGGCATAACCCCTTCCATGCAATCCACTACCAGCAGAACCAGATCGATGCCACCAACTCCGGCGAGCATGTTATTGATAAATTTCTCATGCCCGGGAACGTCAATAACGCCAGCCTGATCACCATTGGGGAGGGTAAAACTGGCAAAACCGAGATCGATGGATATGCCGCGCTGCTGTTCCTCTTTTAAACGGTCAGTGTGGACGCCGGTAAGAGCATGTATCAATGCTGTCTTACCATGGTCTACGTGTCCGGCTGTGCCGATGATGATATTTTTTGGTGCTGTTTTGGTCATGTTTTTGTGTTGCCTCTATCTGGGGCTGGTGGTGGAGAGAACTTGGTATAGGGTCTGCGCAACGAATTTTTCCTGATTAGGGAACACTGTACGCAGGTTGATTAGCAGGCGGTTGTCTTGAATGCGGGCGACAACGGGATGCTGAGCGGTGCGCAGGCTTTTCGCCAGTTGATCAGGGCTGGTGTGCAGAGGTGTTAACGCTAGTGCCACCCCGGGTAGATCAGTGACGGGCAACGCACCGCCGCCGACGCAGGAATTCTCCTGAATTATGGAAATGGTGCATAACCCCTTAATGAGTGGCTGCAGGATGCACATGAATTCTTCACTGCGTTGCAGCAACTCTTCCTGTTTCATGTTGAGCATGTTGAGCAGTGGTACGTCGCGCAGAGCTTGCTGTTGGTCGAGATACTGGGTTAATGTGGCTTCCAGCGCGGCAAGGGTGAGTTTGTCGATGCGCAGCGCCCGCGCTAATGGGTGCTGGCGAATTTTGTCGATTGCCCACTTTTTGCCGACAATGAGCCCAGCCTGCGGTCCACCGAGCAATTTGTCACCACTAAAGGTCAGCACGTCAATTCCTGCAGCGACACCCTCTTTAACTGTTGGTTCTTTAGGGAGTCCAAACGGGGAGAGATCGAACAGCATGCCGCTGCCGAGATCTTCCATAACCGGAATTTTGTGGCAGTGACCGAGTTCAACCATGTCGGCTGCGGCTACCGCGGAGCTAAAGCCTACTATGCGATAGTTGCTGGTGTGAACCTTAAGCAGCAATCCAGTGTTGTCATTTATTGCTTGTTGATAGTCGTTGAAGTGAGTCTTGTTGGTGGTGCCTACTTCCCGTAAAATAACCCCACCCGCTGCCATTACATCAGGCACGCGAAATGCGCCACCAATCTCGACTAACTCACCACGGGATACTATTGCTTCTTTGCCTTGCGCCAGCGCAGTTAAAGCCAGCAATACCGCACCGGCGTTGTTATTGACTACAGCGGCTGCTTCAGCACCAGTCAGACGGCACAGCAGTTTATCTACATGGCTGTAGCGATGCCCGCGCTTACCGCTATCCAGATCCAGTTCCAGATTCGAGTAGGAACGTGCTACATCTTCAATGGCTGTCAAGGCGGCGCTGCTTAACGGCGCCCGTCCCAGATTGGTGTGCAACAGGGTGCCGGTGGCGTTGATTACCTGACGCAGTGAGGGTTGTTGCTTGAGCTGTAGGCGCTGGTGAGCATCACGACTGATGGCTGCTATGTCAACTGGTTGTAAAAACTCTGGTGCTTCGGCAAGTATTTTTTGACGCCAAAAGTTTACTGCCTCCTGCGCCGCTTCGACTACCAGACAGTGCGGTGCCGTTGCTGTGGAAAGCAGTGGTTCATTAAGCAGTTTGTCTATGGCGGGTAATTGCTGAAGCAGTTCGCTGATGTTAGACATGGGTATTTTGACCATTACTGAAAGGCTAGGGTTGTATAGTTGTTGTTACTGACAGTTAGGTTGAGTATTATGGGTTTTGTCCTGTGCGATTGGCTATGGAGTGTAGCATATCATTGACGACAGCAACAAGGATGATCATAAAAAGTCAGACAGCGTAGGAGCGTGGCATGGATAGAGAAAAATTACCCAAAAAAATCAAATATGCTGTCTGCGTTTTGCTTTCAGTGCTGATTTTGTGGGCTATTGTTCTTGTAGCGCGCCCCATTACTTTGCAGCTGAGTACTTTGCAGTGGGAACACAAGGAGGCTGATTCCTGGCAATTGCAACGCTATGAGCGCCGATTTTGGCATGAGGAAGCCGAGCATTATTGTCGGCAGTTAACCTTGAATGAGCACTATGATTGGCGGTTGCCAACGGTTGACGAATTACAAGATTTAACCCAAGTGGCAGCTGGTAAACGCCTGAATTTGGCGCGAGTAGAGCGAGCAATATATTGGACAGCCACTCCAGTTCATAGCGATAATCAGCGCTATTGGGTTTTTTCGTTCTTAACAGAACAATCGGCACCTATGACGCAACATAACTATAATTCTGTTGTTTGTGTTCGCACTGTTAATGGAGTTGTGCTAGATTAATTAACCCAACTTAGACCATTAATTTAAAGCAGATGTTTAAGTGGTAATGTACTGTAGATTAAACATTTTTTTTTATGTTTGGGACAGTTAGAACGTCTATATCTTTTCTTTATGTTGCAATTCTATGGATGGAATAATGCAGATAAATGAGCTTGTAGCCAGTAGCCAGAAAACGTTGCGTGATTTGTGTGATGATTTGATGGGACTGGTGGGTGAAGAGTTTTTTTTCGTCCTGATGACCAAACTAGCCACAATAGCTGGTGCCGATTACGCTTTTATCGGTCAATTCCTGCCCGATAATCCAGATATCGTGCGTACCGTTGCAGTATATGCCGATGGTCATAATGTCGATAATATGGATTTCTCGATAAAAAATACCCCCTGCGCTGTGGTGGTTAAGGAAGGGTTTGTCCATTTCCCGCACAGTGTTATCGAGCTGTTTCCCCTCGACCATCTGGCAATTCAGATGGAGGTGGACAGCTACGTTGGTATTCCTCTGAAAGATTCTCACGGTACCGTTATTGGTCCCTTGGCAGTGTTCAGCCGTAAGCCTCTCCAAAACCTGGCGATGATTGAAACTGCGCTACATATGTTTGCCCTACGAGCTTCGGCCGAGTTGGAGCGCCTCTTTATTGCTGCCCAGAGACAGGAAGAACTGCACTTTTTGCAGAGTCTGCTGGATGCTATTCCCAATCCTGTTTTTTACAAAAGCCTATCCGGGGAATATCTCGGTTGCAACAAAAGTTACGAACAGTTGTTGGGCATTAACCGCCAGGCACTGGTGGGACATCAAGTGGATGAGTTGATGCCAACCACGCGTGCAGAACTTGCCAAAGCAGAGGATAAAAGGGTGTTCTCCTCGGGTAAAGACAGCACCTATGCCAATGAGATTGTCTGTGCCGATGGGCGCGCTCTGCAGGTGTTGTTTAATAAGGCACCATTTTACAGCAGTGGTGGTGACATAACTGGTCTGGTTGGAACCATACAGGACATAACCTCTCTGAAACAAATAGAATCAGCGATGCAGGGGTTGATGGAGAGTACCGTTGGTTTTACCGGTGCCGAATGCTATCACCGCGTAGCACAGGAGCTGTGCAGTTGGTTCGATGCTGATTGCGCCATTGTTGGTCAATTGGTGGGTAATGGTATGATTTCATCATTGGCTATTGTGCACGATGGTGTGTTGATGGTTGGCAAAACGTTTCCCATAGCAGACACTCCGTGCGAAAAAGTGGTTGGCGATGGAGTTTGCCTGTTTTCCGATGGTCTGCTTGAGCATTTCCCGAACAGCGAATTGGTAATCAGTATGCAGGCTCAGGGGTATGTGGGTACGCCGGTACGCAATCATCAAGGAACTATTGTCGGGGTTCTTAGCGTACTTTCGCGCCAACCAATCAAGAGGATGGAGCGGGCTAAAGACGTGTTGGCGATAATGGCAGCGCGTATCAGTGCCGAACTGGATCGCGAACAATCAGAGCGGCTTCTGCGAGAGAATGAGAGCCACCTTGAATTTCTGGCTTATCACGATGTGCTGACTGAATTGCCCAATCGCCAGTTGTTTCGTGACCGTTTGCAGCATGCTATCTCTATGGCGCGTTTGGCGGGTACTCAGGTAGCCGTGTTGTTTCTTGATCTTGATCGCTTCAAAAAAATCAATGATTCACTCGGACATGAGTTTGGTGATCAGCTGTTGTGCGAGGTGGCACGGCGCTTGAGGTTCTGTGCCCGCGATGTCGATACTGTGGCACGCCTCAGTGGCGACGAGTTCTCTATGATAATTGATCAGATAACCAGTATTGAAAATGTCATCATTGTTGCCGAGGAGATACGCAAAGCATTATCCGAGGTAATAGATGTAGAAAACTATAAATTGTTTGTTACTGCCAGTATCGGGATTAGTTTGTACCCGCGTGACGGTGACACAGTGGTAGCATTACTTAAGGGTGCTGATGCCGCCATGTTTAATGCTAAGGATTTGGGTCGCGATAATTATCGTTTCTATACTGCCGGACTAAATGAGCGTGCCGGTGAGTTGTTGATGCTGGAAGGGGCACTGCGTGAAGCAGTCGATCAGAATAGACTGGTAGTGCATTATCAGCCACAGGTGGACCTGGTCACTGGGGCAATTGTCGGTGTGGAGGCGCTGGTGCGTTGGTTGCACCCAGATCAGGGGATGGTATCACCGGCTGATTTTATACCCTTAGCGGAAGAGACTGGTTTGATAGTTCCCATTGGTGAATGGGTGCTACGTCAGGCATGCGTTCAGGGTCGAGTGTGGCAGCGGTTAGGTTATAAAAAAATCAATGTCTCGGTAAACATGTCGGCTCGCCAGTTTAGCCAAAAAAATGTAGTAGAGATGATCGAAAAAATACTGTGTGATACCGATTTCCCCGCCGACTGTCTTGATTTGGAAATAACCGAAAGCGTGTTGATGAACGATGTTGATGCAGCGATAGCGACCATGGAGCAACTTGCCAGCTTGGGTGTTAAGCTCTCTATAGATGATTTTGGTACCGGTTTCTCGTCGTTGGCCTACCTGAAACGCTTTCCTATCAATACCTTGAAAATTGATAAATCCTTTGTTGATGATATAGTTACCGATCCTAATGATGCGGCAATCGCCACCACAATTATTGATTTGGCGCGCAACATGAATCTGAGTGTTATTGCGGAGGGAATTGAAACCGAAGGTCAACGAAATTATCTGCAATCACATGGTTGTCGGTTGGGACAGGGATATCTGTTCAGTCGGCCGCAACCAGCCGAAGAGGTTGTAAAACAATTTGAGCGTAAAACGCGCTGAAGCGGATGGTGTTTGATACAGTTAACCAATACCATCAACTGCTACACCGTGTAGACGCGTGGTTTGATCAATGTCTTGTTGCGGCACCGCAACATATAGCTTGCACTAAGGGGTGTAGCGCTTGTTGCCGTGGTCTGTTTGATATTACCCTGTTGGATGCTTATCTTGTGCAAGTAGGTTTCCAGCGCCTGTCTCCCGAGCAGCACAGTGAAGCAATGGAGCGTGCGCATGGGCGGCTGTCCCAATTGCAATTGCAATGGCCAGACCTGCAACCCCCGTATATCCTTAACGCTTTACCTCATCAGCAATGGTTAGAAATGCCGGAAGATGATCTGACGCCATGTCCATTGTTAGGTCCTGACGGGCTGTGTTTGATATACGACTATCGTCCTCTTACCTGTCGCCTGCACGGTGTTCCTCATGTCGACATTAGTGGCGAGATTTTTTGTGACAGCTACTGCACATTAAATTTTGTCGCTGTTGATCCGTTTACAATCAATGAGCTGCGCGCACCATTTAGCCAGTTTTTCCAGCAGGAAGTTGAATTGCTCAGCCGCTTTAGTCAGCAGTTGTTTGGGCGCAGCCACACAGAACTTGATACCTTTATCCCTTTGGCACTGCTGATAGATTTTACTGCACTGGATCATATTGAGTTGTAGTTAGACGAGTGGTAACAGAGATGCTGTGCTTTAGCGGGTGGTTGTGTCTGAAATGTTGATTTTAGCCGTTGGTTTTCACCACGATGTTGCGACCACAGTTCTTGGCTCCATAGAGGGCATTATCCGCTTTTCTGAGTAAATCCTCCAAGCTTTTATCGCTAGCACCAAGGCTGGCAACACCGAGACTGATAGTGCAGGAGTAGCTTGTCCCATTAAACTCAAAGGGGTGGTCACAAATAGCGCGACGCAACTGTTCAGCTACCTTAAAGGCAGCTTGGTGTGGTGTTTCAGTTAGTAGGCAGCAAAATTCATCGCCACCGTAGCGGATAAGGAAATCAGTTTTGCGTATATTGGCGCTGATGCGTCGGGTGATATCTTTCAGCGTGGCATCGCCACATTGGTGACCATAGTTGTCATTGATGTTTTTGAAATGATCGACATCAATCATCAATAAACTTAGCTGACATTTGAAGCGGTTGCAGCGTTCTATCTCTTTGAGGAGCTGGTTTTCCATGAAATTGCGATTATAAACACCAGTAAGATAGTCAACTTGGTTGATGCGTACCAGTTTCTTCTGATATGACACCATGTCGCTGACATCCTGTACCGACAAGTACAGTCCATCAATCTTACCTTGCTCATTGCGTATCGGCCCCATGGTGCAGGTCTGTTGCATGAATTCAAACTCATGTGCACGTGAACCAGGCGCTGGCATGGGAAAGAGATACTGGTGCAGTTTCTGGGAAAAAAAACCGAAATTGCCAAAAGCTAGCACTGCACGGCAGTTGCGCAAGAAATGTGCTCGTTCTAGTTGCGGATAAACCGCAAATAGATTTTTGCCGACAATATCATCTGCGCCAATGCCGCTGTGCAGTGACATCCAGCGATTCCAGTATTTCACCGTCATGTCTTTATTTAGGACGACTAAACCCGTATTTATGGTTTCAAAAATCTGACCGAAAATCACTCGAATGACTCCAGAAAGGCAATGAGCGCTTTTTTTAGCCAATCAATGGAGCTTTGATTAGCAATCAAAAATAGATAACCCTCTACATTTTGTTGTTCAAAGCGGAACATGGTGCGGATGGATATGGCAAAGTTTTCAGCTGGGACAGGGGACTCGCAGTTCTCAAGATTGAGATTCTTGGCGGTAATGTGTGGAGGATCGTAAGCCACAACATCATTAAGTAACTCCGCAATTTTACCGATGCAGGCCCCGATAAGGATATTCCCTACTTCGAGGAGAGTTTCTGTCTCCAATGTGTCAATGTCAATGTCTATGTCCTGACTGTTTGACTCCTGATCCTGAGTAAATAGATGTAATAGCTCCTTTTCTGCGCCGGCTGGAAAAACCAAAAGTGCCTGCCCGGAAAATTTACCCAGAAAACTCTGTTCAATAATGTTAACTGTCGTCGCCGGTTTTAGCTCCTTACATAGATAGTCTGGCAGGTCAGACCCCTTTAGGACCTTAATGTCCGGCACGCTCAGCACCACAAAGATATCGATAACTTCTGCTAGTTCAGCCGATGCCTGACCAAAGGCAATATTCATCACCTCTTGCAGGATGTCTTTTTCTTCATCGGCAAATAGCGGTTGTATATCGCCACTCATGCTTTATTTTGTCCTTCCATGGCGCTGGTTGCCAGTTGCAATGCTTCTGACACACTGGCTTTTGACGGTGGTTTTTTTATAGTGTGTAAAGCACCCATGGTGCTCACTTTACGGAGAACTTTCTCTTGAACATCTGCGGTGGCGACAATGACTATCGCTTGAGGATCGTGCTTTTTGATGGTGGACAACGCTGTAAAACCATCCATAACCGGCATGGTTAAATCCATAAAAGTAAGATCTGGCTTATGTAAGAGAAATTTCTCTACCCCCTCTTTACCGTTATTGGCCTCATAGATAATCAGACCGTGATCTGGCGGCAGACATTTTTTCATAATCATGCGCGCAACGGGAGAGTCATCAACAATCAGTATACTTTTAAGCATATGATTTATACCCCATAAGAGGGTTAGAAAAAGAAGGTTAAATCAGGTGGTTACGTTTATAGTATAGCATTTAGCGCTAAATAAACCATCAATTTATATTAATAAAAAACCCGCTTGCTTGGCGGGCTTAGTGGTCTTTGTTGAATGCCCTTGGACTATATTTGGCGGGAGCAGATGGGAATTGAACCCACCGGGGACGGGATGCGCCCCCCATCGGCTTTGAAGACCGTGAGCGCCACCAGGCTGCTAACTACTCCCTCAAATAGATAAATATTGTGAACCTATATAGCAGTTTGGTCAGGTTGGTTCAAGTTTTTTGTAACGGCTGGTATTGCTATACAGATATTTGCTGTTTGCTTTTATGGCTGAATAATCCGCCCCGCCTGTTGCATGACCTCAACTGTTTCCAGCATGTTAGATGCCTGCCCGATTTTTAGTTGTTGCTGCAACCCGAAAAATTCCAGACATAAACCGCAGGAGCAGATAGTCACCCCGGCATCAGCCAGGAATTGCAGAGGTTCGAGCACTGTAGAATCTGAACAGGTTAGTTTGACGCCGCTGTTGACAAACATGATGGTGCTGGGGCGTTCTTGACATTGCGCCAGAGTGAAAATGAAATTACGCATTAACACTTCGCCCAGCTCATCGCTACCCTTGCCCATGCAGTTGCTGGCTATATACACGATAGTGTTACCGCTAATCTGAGTGGTTGGTGCTGTCTCTTTTGCTGGCTCGTTTTCCTGAGCCATGGGGGTGAGCAGTAGAGTTATGTCGGTTCCGCTAATTGTAACTTGAACACTGAAACCCTCTTTGGTCGCTAGGCGTGAAACATTGGCTTGGGCGATATCGTTGGAGACCAGCACTGTCAGTTCGCTGTCTGGGTGTGCCAGTAATTGTTTGCGGGTCTCTAGCACTGGGCGCGGACACAGCATGCCGCGGCAATCAATGATATTCATAGTGGGGTTTATCCTTTTACTTTACATTGAAAGTTCAAGTTGAAACTGGTTTATTCTCCAACCTTGGTCAACAGTACTACTGATTCTACGTGTGGCGTTTGGGGAAACATGTCTACCGGTTGTAGCTGCTGCACTTGATAGCCTTTCTGGCTGAGGAGATCAAGGTCTCGCGCCAGACTTGTCGGGTTGCAGGAAACGTAAATTAAACGTAACGGCTCCAATTGCGCTAGAGTGTCAAGGACCTCTTCGCTACACCCGCTGCGCGGTGGATTTACAACAGCGGCAGTCAGCTGGGGCAGGGTTTGTTGCATATTTTGCAGGGTCTCGGTGGCGTCTCCGGCAATAAAACGACAATTGTGCAGATGGTTTAGCTCCGCCGCAGCTTTGGCGTTAGAGATGGCCTCAGGATTAATCTCCACCCCGATGATTTGGGCTCCGCTTTTGGCTAGATGCATGGCTATGCCGCCTACGCCGCAGTATAAATCTAGGGCACAATCATGTTTTTCCAGAGCCGCCCACTCGGTAACCAGGTGGTAAATTTTTGCCGCCTGAACATGGTTTACTTGAAAAAATGAACTCGGGGACAGGCGTAAGCGCACATCGCCGATGGTATCAATCAGATCGATAGCGCCGATGATGCGTACTGTGGTGGGACCAAAAACTACGTTACCCGATGAGCCGTTGATGTTCTGATGGATGCCGACAATCTCAGGCACCTTTTTCTTTAGCCATTTGGCCAGATGAGTCATCTCGCGGTAGTTGCGTTGGGCACATACCAGGGTAACCAGAACTTTATTACTGGTGGGGCTGACGCGCACCGCTACATAGCGTAACAGCCCACGCTGGGTGATTGGATTGTAGACGTAAACATCCTGGTTTTCTATCTCCTCGCGTAAAGCTTGAATTACTTTATTTATGAGCGGATGTTGTTGCGGGCAATTACCGATATCTACTACGTCATGGGTGCCACGCCGGTACAGACCGATAGCCGCCTTGCCGCGGTTTTTGGCGATGGATAGCTTGGCCGTGGTGCGGTAGCCAAAGGTCTGGGGTGCCGCGAAAACCGTGTTGGGTTTCAGCTGGTTTAGTCTGGAATAGGTGCGCAACTCAGTGGTGATCAGTTGTTCTTTGTATTTAAGTTGTTGCGGATAGCCCATGTGGATCAGTGGGCAGCCTGGGCACTCGCTGGCTAAGGAACATCCGGGAATGACGCGCTGGGCGCTCTTGGTGACTAACTTGACCAGCCGCCCGATGCTGCGGTGTTGCCCCTGATGCTCGATGGCAATTTTTACCTCCTCAGTGGGCAATGTGCCGGCAACGAGCAGTTCTTTGTTCTCGTGCCTAGTGACCCCAATCCCGTCGCTATTGATGTAGTTGATGGTGACGGTGGCAGTTTCTGTGACCTGCCTATGGGGTTTTTTGCTGCTGCGTTGTGGTGCTTTAGCCATTTTTTTAATCCTAAAACGCTGAAGGTTGGTTGTTTCCAGCGACATTAACCGCTTGACTGGTTGCTGTCAATAATCGTTATGGTTGCTTGCAGCATTATGCTGAGCTATCATCACCGTTCACAGTTAAATAATTTGTTTATTGAGAAACTTGCAAAAGTTGTCATCTTGGTGAAAACGGGGAGCTGTCTTTTTTGATGAACCCAGCAAACCTCGGGATTCCCGCTTGCGCGAGCATGACGATTACTGGATTTTAAAGAGTTTTGCAAGAGGCTATATCTTTTTTGCATTGATCAACTTTATATAAGAGGAAATTATGGAATATACCCGTCGCCAGACACGAAGTGTACAATTGGGATCGATGCAGGTTGGTGGTACTGCGCCCATAAGTGTCCAATCTATGTGTAATACCGATACCCGCGATGTTAATGCTACCTTGGCTCAGATTCAGGCTTTGGCAGGTGCCGGTTGTGAAATTGTCCGCTGCGCTGTGCCTGATGAAGAGGCTGCTGCTGCTTTAAAGCAGATTGTCGCCGGTTGCCCGATGCCGATGGTAGCAGATATTCACTTTGACTATCGTTTGGCATTGCAAGCTCTGGATAGTGGGGTGGATTGTCTGCGTATTAATCCGGGAAATATCGGCGCTAGCTGGAAGGTTGCCGAGGTGGTGGTGGCATGCAAGGAGCGTCAGATCCCGATCCGTATCGGGGTCAATGGCGGCTCGCTGGAGAAGGAGCTGTTGGAGAAATATGGTCATGCTACGGCGCAGGCAATGGTTGACAGTGCCATGGGGCATATCCGTATTCTAGAGGATTTAGGCTACGAACACATGAAGGTCAGCCTCAAGGCTTCGGATGTGCGGCGCACGGTAGCGGCTTATCGTCTACTGGCGCAGCAGGTTGATTATCCCTTGCATGTCGGCGTTACCGAGGCTGGAACCACTTGGGCGGGCTCAATTAAAAGTGCCGTTGGTCTCGGGGCTCTACTTTATGATGGTATTGGTGATACCTTGCGTGTGTCTTTAACCGGTGATCCGGTTGAGGAGGTGCGGGTTGGTTGGCAGATATTAAAAGCGTTGGAGCTGCGTCAGCATGGACCGGTGTTTATTAGTTGCCCAACCTGCGGCCGTTGCCAGATTGATCTTATCTCGGTAGCCGAAGAGGTTGAACAGCGCTTGAACAACCTGAGCGCTCCACTGACAATTGCGGTAATGGGCTGCGTAGTTAACGGTCCAGGTGAAGCACGCGAGGCCGATCTGGGTATAGCTGGTGGCAAGGATATGGGGCTGCTGTTCCGCAAGGGAGAAATAATTCAACGTTTGCCTCAGTCCGAGTTGGCTGATGCTTTGGTAGCTGAGGCTGTCAAAATGGCTGCTGAACTTGCTTAGTGCAGACTTGCTGCTCGGTTAATTAAGCGCGCTCGGCCTGATCACTGGCGGGAACGGCGCGCTTGAATGCCCAGGCTTCAATTTTTTTGATCTGCTCTGCCATGGTAACCGAGATTGGTACGGTGCGACCGATGGACTCCATTATATCTCTGGGGGTCATTTGCCGCTGTGCGGCTAAAGCTTCGAAGCAGGCGCTGGATACTGCCTGCTCAATTTCTGCTCCGGAAAATCCTTTGCTGGAATGCGCCAGAGTTTGCGGATCAAAACTGTCCGTATTCAGACCATGGGCACCGAGGTGGATGCGGAATATCTCTTGGCGTTCAGCCAGCCCGGGCAGGGCGATATAGAATATCTCGTCAAACCGTCCCTTACGCAACACTTCGGCAGGGAGGGTTTCGATGGCGTTGGCGGTAGCCGCGACAAAAACCGGGCTGCTTTTTTCCTGCATCCAAGTTAGGAAATAACCCAGCACTCGCGCTGATGAACCTCCCCCAGATTTGAACCCCTGTTCGGAAATCCCCGATTCGATTTCATCAATCCACAGTACGCACGGAGACATGGCTTCAGCTAACTGACAGGCGCGGTGCAAACTTTGTTCTGGGGTGCCGTGGGAGCCTGAGTAAATTGTTGCCATGTCGAGACGGAGTAACGGCAGGCTCCAGCGCGAGGCTATGGTCTTGACGAACAGGCTTTTACCGCAGCCGCTTATCCCCATTAACAAGACCCCGCTGGGCAGGTTTTGCCCCTGAGCCAGTTCGGTAGTGCCGAAGGCTTTTTCGCGCTTTTCCATCCACTTTTTGAGGTTGCCCATCCCACCTACCTGGCTATCTTTGAGGGTATTGTCGATAAATTCAATAATGCCAGTTTGCTCAAGAGCCTGTTTTTTATCGCGATGCAGCGCGGCAACCACTTCCTGCATCTGCTGGTTGCGGGTGAGCTTGGCAAGGCGCAACGCGCGCTCCAGGCGTACCAGATCGAGACCTTGAGCGGCGAGAACCATTTTGCGTAACGCGTCTTCCTGCCCAAGTATCTGATCGAGAAATGGATTGTTTTCGCGACTGCTCTGCAAATAAGCGGTTATCTCGGCGGCGTTGGGCATGGGTTGGGTGAGGTGAACGATATGGTTGCTCAGCGCGGTCGGGATGGCGATATCGCTGGCGATAAATACCAGACACTTGCGTACGTTGCTGCGTTGCTGGGAAAATTGGATCAGCAGGCGCTGGATTTCCGGACTGTTATCCCAGTACCAGTGCATATCGAGAAAAATGTATACCCCATGCTCTGGCTGCGCTAATGCCCACTTGATAGCGCTGACTGGGTCGGACTTGCCATCCTGCGAGAAACCCTCATTGCAAGTCCATATCTGTGGTTCGCCCAACCCTTTGATGGCGCGGGCAGCAGCAGTTATTATCAGATTACAGGCGCGTTGCTCATTGTCGGTAGATATGGCCAGCAGTGGGGTGCCGGCAGCGACATGCTGGGCAAAGTTGTTTATGGTCAGGTTCTCGCGCATAGATACCTCTGGCTTAGGTTGGGTGGACTAGTGATGACAGGGAACAATAGCTACAATCTGTGGTGATTGTAGCAGCGGATAGGTTATTCGCCAAGCAACAGATTGTAGCTGATGCAACTGCTGGTGTTGCTGTTGCATTTTGGCGGGAAATAAGCTAGCGTTGTAAGATTAAATTGATGGCGCCGTAAAAACTTACCAACTGCGGTGTTACTGCAAATGCTCTCACGGCTTCGGTGGACCTAAGTACGCCTCATTGTTCGACATTAGCGCGCCTTGCATGTGGCGTTTTTTGCTTAGCCGTGCGAAATTTTGCTTTCTTGCGCAAGTATCAAAATTGAAGCACAAAATCATATAAAATATAAAGGAAGAATTGCCACTATGCGTTTAACTAATTTTTTGCTCCCTACCTTGAAAGAGTCCCCTGCTGATGCCGAGATTGCCAGCCATAAACTGATGCTGCGCGCCGGGATGATCCGCAAGGTTGCGGCTGGTATTTATACCTATCTGCCTCTGGGCTTGCGCTCGGTGCGCAAAGTGGAACAGATTGTCCGTCAGGAGATGGAACGTGCCGGGGCACTGGAGCTGTTGATGCCTATGGTGGTACCCGCTGAATTGTGGCAGGAGTCCGGGCGCTGGGAGCAGTATGGTAAAGAGTTGCTGCGTATGCGTGATCGAAAAGATACCCAGTTCTGCCTGAGCCCGACCCATGAAGAGGTTATTACCGATGTAGTGCGTGGCACTGTGCGCTCTTATCGCCAGTTGCCGCTCAATCTGTATCAGATTCAGGGCAAGTTTCGCGATGAAATCCGTCCTCGCTTTGGCTTGATGCGTGGGCGGGAGTTTATCATGAAGGATGCTTATTCCTTTGATCTTGATGACGCAGGGGCTGACAGTTCTTATGATAAAATGTACCAGGCTTACCAGAATATATTCAAGCGCTGTGGTCTGAAGTTTCGGGCAGTAGAGGCGGATACTGGTAATATAGGTGGTTCCTCATCGCACGAATTTATGGTGCTGGCAGATTCTGGTGAAGACGCTATCGTCTCCTGTGGTAAGTGCGATTATGCTGCCAATGTTGAAAAAGCGCAGATTCGCTTGGAACAGCAGGAAATCAGCCAGCCTCAGGGTGAAGTTACTCTGGTGGCAACGCCGGGCAAGAAAACCATTGCCGAGGTCGCTGAGTTTCTCAATGTGGACACAAGTCGTTTGATTAAAACTCTGTTGGTGCAAACCGATAGTGGCGAGCGTTTAGCGGTTCTGTTGCGCGGCGATCATGAGCTTAACGAAATAAAGCTGTGCCGTATTTTGGATTGCCTTGAGGTCGAGATGGTGGAGGAGGCCGCCGTGGTGGAGATGACTGGTGCGCCCAGTGGTTTTGCCGGTCCTATCGGCTTGCAGTGTCGGATTATTGCTGATCACGCTGTGTGCTCCATGGTCGATTGTGTAGTCGGTGCGAATGCCAAGGATAGCCACTGCGTCGGGGTTAATCCTGGTCGTGATTTTCAAGTGGAACAATTTGTTGATTTGCGTCAGGCGCAAGCTGGTGATGGTTGCCCGCGTTGTAACGGATTATTACAGAGTTGGCGCGGTATTGAGGTCGGGCACGTGTTCAAGCTCGGCAGTAAATATTCTCAAGCGATGGGGGCAACGGTACTGGATAGGAACGGTAAGGATGTCCCCTTAGTGATGGGTTGTTATGGCATTGGTATCGGGCGTACTGTGGCTGCCGCTATTGAGCAGAACCATGATGATAACGGCATTGTGTTTCCTATGCCCATAGCACCGTTTCAGGTGCTGATCACCTTGCTTAATCCCAAAGATGAGCAGGTGGTGAGCGCGGGTAATGAGCTGTATGGGCAGTTGTTACAAGCAGGAATTGAGGTGCTGCTCGACGACCGTGATGAGCGTCCGGGGAGCAAGTTCAAAGATGCCGACCTCATCGGTATTCCTATCCGGGTAACGGTAGGCAATCGCGCACTAAAAGAGGGTCAATTCGAAGTTCAATTGCGCGCAGGTGGTGAACGGGAAATGATGGCGATAGCTGAAACGGCAGCGTGGCTAATTGAAGAAGTGCAACGCCAACTTGCGGGATAGCCAATGTATAAAGTAAATATTGATATTAGCGGTAGGGTGGATTTGCCCCGGCGAATAGTGGCTGCGTTAGAGTCACATGAGCTGGTGATTACGTCTGCGTCGACGCAGCACATTTTTCTGGCAGTAGATGGGGTCGGTGAGCCGAGCATGACTGCCTCTCTCGCCAGTGTCGGCGTCGCTGATGTGCTATCGTTTTTCAATATGTTTCGCAAAACTGGTATTTTGTATTTTGATCTATCTGATGGTGAACGCCGGGTATATTTTCAGGATGGCGAAATTATCTATGCCAGCAGTCAGCGTTTTGTGGAAGATATCGGCGAAATATTGTGTGAGTTGGGTAAGATTAAGCGCCCAGCGCTGACCGAGGTGCGTGCTAAAATGGAGCCAGGGTCGGTGTTGAGCAAAGTGCTGGTGCATGAAAATTTAATAGCAGCTCGTGACCTATGGTTGGCAACGCGTAGCCAAGTGGAGGCGATTGTGTACAATTTGTTCACCTATGAAGATGGTGGCTGTTACTTTGTAGCGCAGGAGCTGCAGCGTGACGATATTGTCCGCTTGTCTATGAGTACGCAAAATTTGATCATGGAAGGTTTGCGGCGAATTGACGAGCGCGCTTTGTATTTGCGTAAATTGCGTTCTTTCGAAGAGGTTATAGCCTATAGCGGCAAATCTCCGGCAGGGCTAGAAGATGATGAAAAAGTGATCATGGGTTTTCTCTACTCTGTCTCGGCCACGGTTGGACAGTTGGTTTCTCGTAGCGGGTTATCGGAATTCGATGGTCTGCGTGTGCTCTACCAGTTGGCGGATAAGAAAATGATTGAGATTACCCCACCCACCCAGACACCATTAAATCCGGCGTTTCAGGAGTTGTTTGATGTGTATAACGGGGTACTGAATCTGTTTTTTGAGTGTTTGAGTGGTTCACTACGAGGTTTTGTCGAAGATGTTAATCGCTTTTTGCGTGAAATTCCGCATCCTATGATCTATGTGTTACGCGGTGTCAGCCTAGAGAAAGATGGCACTGTAGATGGAGTCAAAATTGTCAAAAATCTCAGCGGGCTTGAGTTGCTTGAACAGAAAAAGCTGGTAGCCGAGGCGTTGAACGAGCTGATCTTTATGGAGAGCGCCATGGCACGGCGATCTTTGGGTGCGCAGGGAAGCGGTGAATTGATCAAACGCGTGCAGGAGATAATGGTTCGTGCTAAACGTTTGGTGGTTGAGGAGGGTTGATCCATGAAAGAACGGCTGATATTCGCTTTGGATGTTGATGATTTTGATCAGGCACGTCAATGGGTGCGCCTGTTGCACACTGAGGTTGGTGTGTTTAAGATAGGCAAACAGCTGTTTACTCGCTGTGGTCCAGATGTGGTGCACATGGTGCGCGAAGAAGGGGGCGAAGTGTTCCTTGATCTTAAGTACCACGACATTCCCAATACTGTGGCTAAAGCTGGAATCGAAGCGGCACGGCTGGGGGTAAAAATGTTCAATGTTCATGCTTTGGGCGGGGTCAGTATGATGCAGCGCACTGTTGCAGAGCTGAAACAGGCAGCAATAAGTGAGGGTTTTGCCCTGCCGATAGTGCTTGGGGTAACTATTTTGACATCGAGCTCCGATGCTGATCTTCAAGAGTTGGGAATATATAGGCCGGTAAGCGAAATGGTGCCGCTGTTGGCTAATTTGGCAAAACAGTCTGGTTTGGATGGTGTGGTTGCTTCAGCTCAGGAGGTGCCATTGATTCGTGCGGCTTGTGGTGGTGATTTTGTGGTGGTGACTCCCGGGGTGCGCCCACCTACTGCTAGCAAGGATGATCAATGTCGGATAATGACCCCGGAGCAGGCTATCAGAGCTGGTGCTGACTATCTGGTTGTTGGTCGTCCTATTTCTCAGGCTATCGATCCGACCGCGGCTGCACGTGAGATTATAGAACAGATGACTGCTGGTGCTGAACCGGCAGTTAATGGGGTAGTGTAGGTGGCAGAGTATATATATGGTCTGAATGCAGTGACCGAAGCTTTGGTGCAGCAGCGGGGTCTTACCACCGTGTGGGTAATCGCTGGCGAAGCCAAACAACGGATACAGATGGTTCTGGAGTTGGCTCAACAGCATGGGGTGGTTGTTAAGCAGGTGCCTCGCTTAACTTTGGAGCAATTGGTTGGTGATGTCGGTCATCAGGGTGTGGTAGCGAAACTCCAGCCAGCTGGAGCCAGTGTGTCGTTGGCGGCCGTGTTGCAAGCTGTGCCCAGTGGTAGCAGGTTTTTCTTGATCCTTGATGGGGTGACCGATCCGCATAATTTTGGGGCTCTGATTCGCTCCGCTGCCGCAGCTGGTTGTGAAGCGGTGATTGTTGCCAAGGACCGTTCCTGCCCAATGACTGCTGTGGTAGAAAAAGCAGCTGCTGGTGCCGTTGCGCACGTAAAAATTTGTCGGGTAACCAATTTGGTTCGAGCTATGGAAGAACTGAAGCAGGCCGGGGTGTGGATATACGGCTTAGCGGGGGAGGAGAGTAGCTCCATTTACTCGGTAGATTTAAGCGGTGACGTGGCCTTGGTAGCCGGTAGTGAAGGTAAGGGCTTGCGCCCGCTGGTGCGCAAAGGTTGTGATGGTATCGTCTCCATTCCCATGCCGGGCGCTATACAGTCCTTGAATGTATCGGTAGCCAGTGGTGTTGCCTTGTTTGAGGTGGTGCGCCAGAAACTGCTTCAGTTAAAGAGCTTGAAGTAACAGATTCGGAAGAAAAAAACAAAACCGATAAAAGGTTATTGACAGCGGCAAGGTAATCATTTATAAGTCTCAACGCTTGGCGCACTTGAAGCTTTTATTTAGAAATTAATACTTGCAATGCCGAGGCCGGTGTTGTATAGATTGCGACTCTGTGCTGGCGTAGCTCAATAGGCAGAGCACCTCACTTGTAATGAGGATGTTGGGGGTTCAATTCCTCTCGCCAGCTCCAAAGAAAAGTAAATGGGCGCAAGCCTTTCAGAACGTCCCCTGGAGGGGTTCCCGAGTGGCCAAAGGGATCAGACTGTAAATCTGCCGTCGTAGACTTCGGAGGTTCGAATCCTCCCCCCTCCACCATAATTTCATATCGGACGAAAACAGTCTGGCTAGTGCAGGAGCATGTTTGATGCGTTTACTGCCTAGTCGGGTTGGGCTAGTCCTTGGTGTAAAAGTCTGAATTTTGTGCGGGAATAGCTCAGTTGGCTAGAGCATCAGCCTTCCAAGCTGAGGGTCGCGGGTTCGAGTCCCGTTTCCCGCTCCATTTAAGAACATGTAGTCTTAATCGGGATTGTGCCCACATAGCTCAGTAGGTAGAGCACTTCCTTGGTAAGGAAGAGGTCACCGGTTCAAATCCGGTTGTGGGCTCCACTGACTGTATGTTTATAATTCAGAAGGACTGTCGGAAAGAATCTTGTTGGCCGAAGTTTAATTATCGTGAAAATGTATTTAGATCGAGAGGAATAAGTTCATGGCAAAGCAAAAGTTTGAAAGAAATAAGCCACATGTCAACATTGGTACAATTGGCCACGTTGACCATGGCAAGACAACATTAACTGCAGCGATAACCAAAGTAATGGCTGGTAAAGGTCTTGCTGAGATGCGTGACTTTGATCAAATTGACAACGCTCCTGAAGAGCGCGAGCGCGGCATTACTATCGCCACCTCTCACGTTGAATATGAGACTGAAGCCCGTCACTACGCTCACGTAGACTGCCCGGGTCACGCTGACTATGTTAAAAACATGATCACCGGTGCTGCGCAGATGGATGGCGCAATTCTGGTAGTATCGGCAGCAGACGGTCCTATGCCACAGACTCGTGAGCACATCCTGCTCGCCCGTCAGGTTGGCGTTCCTGCTATTGTCGTATTTCTTAATAAAGCCGACATGGTCGACGACGAAGAGCTGATGGAGTTGGTAGAGCTTGAAGTGCGTGAGCTGCTTTCAGCTTATGACTACCCCGGTGATGATCTGCCGATCGTAGCAGGTTCAGCACTCAAGGCACTTCAGTGCGCTACCGGCGAGCCTGATGAGGATCCAATCCTTGAGTTGATGAAGCAGGTTGATGAATATATACCAGAGCCAGAACGTGCAGTAAACCTGCCATTCCTGATGCCAGTAGAAGACGTATTCTCTATCTCAGGACGTGGAACAGTAGCTACAGGGCGTATCGAGCGCGGCATTATCAAAGTAGGTGAAGAAGTTGAGATTGTTGGCATGAAAGCCACCACCAAGACTACAGTAACCGGCGTGGAGATGTTCCGTAAGCTTCTCGATCAAGGCCAGGCTGGCGACAACGTTGGACTATTGCTGCGCGGTGTTAAACGTGAAGACATTGAGCGTGGGCAAGTACTGGCCAAGCCAGGCAGCATTACGCCCCACACTCGCTTTAAAGCAGAAGCATATATTCTGACCAAAGAAGAAGGTGGTCGTCATACGCCATTTTTCAAAGGCTACCGTCCACAATTTTACTTCCGCACAACAGATGTAACCGGAATCGTAGAATTGCCCGAAGGTGTCGAGATGGTAATGCCAGGCGATAACATCGCCATGGTAGTAGACATGATCACCCCGATCGCCATGGATAAAGAGCTGCGCTTCGCTATTCGCGAAGGTGGTCGTACCGTTGGTGCCGGTGTTGTTAGTGAAATTATTGAGTAGTTAAGTATTATATTTTCTTGCTTCATGGTCACCATGATTATGGAGTATGAAAGCGGAGATAAAACATGAGTGACATAGTAACTCTTGCTTGCACCGAGTGTAAGCGCAGAAATTATACGACGACCAAGAACAAACGCAATCTTCCAGATCGTCTGGAGTTTAAGAAATATTGTCGTTTCGACCGTCGTCATACTATCCATCGTGAGACTAAATAGCGACACGTTGAGTTAGTTGTTAATTATTGTTGCAGGCCAGTAGCTCTAATGGCTAGAGCACCGGTCTCCAAAACCGGGTGTTGTGGGTTCGAGTCCCTCCTGGCCTGCCAATTTAATTTGTCATCTTTGAGGTTTCTATCGTGATAGCTAATGTCTCAGGTTTTCTGAGAAACGTTAAAAGCGAACTGGAAAAAGTAACTTGGCCTACCAAAAAGGATACCTACGCTTCTACCTATGTAGTAATTGCTTTCGTAGTGTTGGTGGCAATTTTTCTTTGGGGTGTCGATAGTGTGTTGTCGGTGCTGATTAAAAAGTTGCTCAGTATATAGGACGCAATAATTATGGCAATGAAGTGGTATGGAGTACACACGTATTCTGGATTTGAGTATAAAGTAAAGCTCAGTCTGGAAGAGCGTATACGGATGATGGGTGTTGAGGATCAGTTTGGTGAGATCCTTGTTCCTTCCGAAGCTGTGGTGGAATTAAAAAATGGCGAGAGGAAGACTTCTACACGCAAGTTTTTCCCCGGCTATATTTTAGTTCAACTAGAGCTAGATAGCGAGACTTGGCATGTCGTTAAAGATACGGCTAAGGTGACCGGTTTTGTTGGCGGAGGTACTTCTCCTCCACCTATTCCTGATGCTGAAGTAGCTAAAATAATGGCGCGGATGGAAGAGGGTGCTGAGAAGCCGAAGCCAAAAGTGCTTTATGGGGTTGGCGAGACGGTGCGGGTTGTCGATGGTCCATTTCTTAATTTTACAGGTGTGGTTGAAGACGTCAATCCTGACAAGGGTAAACTGAAAGTAATGGTTAGTATTTTTGGTCGGGTTACCCCTGTTGAATTGGATTTTATACAGGTAGAGAAGACCAGCTAGTCTGGAATAATAAGTCAAGGAGCTAGTAATGGCTAAAAAGGTTGTTAAGCAAATTAAGTTGCAAATTCCTGCCGGGAAAGCGAATCCATCGCCTCCAGTTGGTCCGGCACTCGGTCAAGCCGGTGTCAATATTATGGAATTTTGTAAGGCGTTTAATGCAAAAACCCAGGATAAAGACGGCATGATAACACCTGTCGTTATAACGGTTTATGCAGATCGTTCTTTTAGTTTTGTCACTAAAACACCCCCAGCGGCAGTTTTGTTGCTTAAAGCCGCAAATATAAAGAGTGGCTCTGGGGTGCCGAATAAAACTAAAGTAGGTAAGGTTACCGTGGATCAGGTGCGTGAGATAGCACGCCTTAAAATGCCTGATTTGAACTCTTTTGATGAAGATGCTGCATTTAGAACCATTTCTGGTACTGCGCGTAGCATGGGTCTTGAAGTCGAATAAAGTTGGAGTGACAGCAAATGGCAACAGCAAAAAAATACAACGCTGCAAAATCGAAGATCAACAGAGAAATTTCATATCCTCTTAACGATGCTATCGCTCTGGTGCAAGAAGTTGCCTATGTCAACTTCGATGAGACTTT
The DNA here is from genome assembly GCA_964536375.1 of uncultured Desulfuromonas sp. GTDB lineage: Bacteria > Desulfobacterota > Desulfuromonadia > Desulfuromonadales > Desulfuromonadaceae > Desulfuromonas. The sequence continues at coordinate 61,442 of CAZHXF010000001.1, forward strand.
AGATGTTACTGTTCGTTTAGGTGTTGACCCTCGTAAGGCGGATCAAATGGTACGTGGTGCCGTTGTTCTGCCAAATGGCTTAGGCAAGACTGTTCGTGTCCTTGTTTTTGCTAAGGGTGCAAAGGCACAAGAGGCAACGGAAGCTGGTGCGGATTTCGTTGGTGGTGACGACTTAGTAGAAAAAATTCAAGGCGGTTGGTTTGACTTTGATACTGCTATCGCTACCCCTGATATGATGGGTACAGTTGGCAAGATTGGTCGCCTGCTCGGTCCCCGTAGCTTGATGCCTAACCCGAAGGTTGGCACCGTTACCTTTGATGTTGCCCGTGCAGTATCAGAATCCAAATCAGGTAAGGTTGAGTATCGTGTTGAAAAGAACGGTATCATCCATGCGCCGGTTGGGAAGGTCTCTTTCGGTAAAGAACAACTGCAAGAAAATATCGTTACTTTAGTAGATGCACTAGTTAAGGCTAAGCCATCAACGGCTAAAGGAACTTACCTGAAGAAAATCAGTATCTCTAGCACTATGGGTCCTGGCGTTCAGGTTGATGTTGCTGAGGTTCAAGCGCTGACTAAGTAATAAAGCCTTTTTTGGCAGATAAGTGTTTATTTGTCATTGAAGATGTTCCCTGTCTAAGACAGCAGGTACTTTTCGTTTAAAGTATATCGCCTGCCGAGACTGTATGAGGCCACACTGTGCTCTCCCAGTTATTTCTAGATGCAGCGGGATATGTTCTAGAAATCTAGGAAAGGAGGAAAGTTGAATGGCTATAATGACAAAAAAACAAGTAGTTGAACAATTTGCAGCGAAGCTGGCAACAGCTAAAGCAGCATTTCTGGCTGACTACCGTGGTTTGACAGTTGATGAAGTTAACGAGCTGCGTAATAAATTGCGTGATGCTGGTGTTGAGTACCATGTTGTTAAAAACACTTTACTGCGTTTAGCTTCAAAAGATACTCCGTTTACCTGTTGGGATGAATTTCTGACTGGACCAACGGCAATAGCAATATCTCAGAGTGATCCTGTTGCTCCGGCAAAAGTGTTGTCTGAGTATGCAAAATCCAGCAAAGTTTTCGAACTTAAAACTGGTGTTCTTGACGGTAAACTGCTGAGTAGTGATGATATTAAGGCGTTAGCTGAGTTACCAAGCCGCGAAGTATTGCTGGCAAAAATGCTTGGTTCTATCAATGCCCCAGTGTCTAATTTTGTTGGCGTACTTGCCGCGGTTCCCCGTTCTTTGGTGCAGGTTTTAGGTGCTATCCAAGAGCAAAAAGAAGCATAATTTTAAATTATTTTTAAGCATATAGCGTAATGGAGATTGAAATGGCTGATATCACAAAAGAGCAAGTAGTTGAGTTTATTGAGAACATGTCAGTTCTTGAGCTGTCTGTGCTGGTTAAAGAATTAGAAGAAAAATTTGGTGTTTCTGCAGCAGCTCCTGTAGCTGCTGCTGGTCCTGCTGCTGAGGCTGGTCCTGCCGCTGAAGAGAAAACTGAATTTGATGTAGTACTTTCTTCTATTGGCGACAAGAAAATCAATGTTATCAAGGTTGTTCGTGCGGTAACGGGTTTAGGTTTGAAAGAGGCTAAAGAATTAGTTGATGGCGCTCCAAGCACCATCAAAGAAGCAGCTTCTAAGGATGAGGCCGAAGACGTCAAGAAACAACTCGAGGAAGCAGGCGCTTCAGTCGAGCTCAAATAGTAATTACCTCGACAATTCTGCTATAAGCCAAGGTCGTGTTCACGGCCTTGGCTGTTCTTCGTTCTTTTCTTAATCTCAAGGAGTAGCCATGGCTTATTCGATTGCGAATAACCCGTTATTACGCAAACATTTTTCTGAAGTACAACGTGTTATCGATATGCCCAATCTCATCGATATTCAGAAAAATTCATATAAGCGATTCCTTCAAGTCGAGTTGCCAGCTAATGCGCGGCAAGATATTGGTTTAGAGGCAGTATTTCGCTCTGTCTTTCCCATTAAGGATTTTAGTGAGACTTGTTCGCTTGAATATGTTTCTTATGTGTTGGAAACTCCTAAGTATGATGTAGAGGAGTGCCATCAGCGCGGTATGACTTTTGCTGCGCCGGTGAAAGTACGGGTTCGTTTGGTGTCTTGGGATGTAGATAAAGATACCAATGTGCAGTCGATTCGTGACATCAAGGAGCAGGAAGTTTATTTTGGTGAAATTCCCCTGATGACACAAAACGGTACCTTTGTTATCAATGGTACTGAGCGGGTTATTGTCAGCCAGCTGCATCGTTCTCCCGGTGTTTTTTACGATCATGACAAAGGTAAGACCCATTCCAGTGGCAAGCTATTATACAGTGCGCGCGTTATCCCATATCGTGGTTCATGGTTGGATTTTGATTTCGACCATAAAGATCTGCTTTATGTGCGTATTGATAGACGCCGTAAACTGCCAGTAACTGTGCTGCTGCAAGCTTTGGGTTACAGTGTCGAGGAGCTGCTTAAATATTTCTATAAAATAGAAGAGATTCAGATCGGTGCAGAAGGTTGCACTAAGACGGTTAATCTTGACTTGCTTGCCGGACAGAGGTCGTCTCTTGATGTCGTTGATGAGAGCGGTGAAGTACTGGTAAAAGCAAATCGCAAGTTTACCAAGGCTGCGATCCGTAAAATTGCCGACAGCGGTCTGGAGACAATCCGCGTTGATGATTCAGAATTGATGGGCAAAGTTGTAGCTTCTGATATTGTAGATATGGAAACTGGTGAGATTCTGGTTGGCTGTAATCAGGAGATTACTGAGCCTACGTTGCAATTGTTTCGCGAAAAAGGTATCTGCGCAGTAGAAATTCTATTTATCGACAATGTCTTTGTTGGTCCTTACCTGCGTGATACTTTGGTGCAAGATTCAGTTAGTACTCCGGAAGAGGGGATGATAGAGATTTATCGTCGTCTGCGCCCTGGTGATCCGCCAACTGTTCGTAGTGCAACGTCTTTATTTGAAGGTTTGTTTTTTAACCATGAGCGCTATGATCTTTCGGTCGTTGGTCGCCTGAAGCTAAATTATAAGCTAGGTTTGGACATTCCTTTGTCAACCCGCACCCTTACTAGGGAAGATATTCTCGAAGTAGTGCGTTATCTGATTGAATTGCGCAATGGTCGCGGCAGCATTGATGATATTGACCATCTGGGCAATCGACGTGTGCGTGCTGTTGGTGAGTTGCTGGAGAATCAGTATCGTGTTGGCTTGGTTCGGATGGAGCGTGCTATCAAGGAGCGCATGAGTCTGCAAGAGGTTGATAGTCTCATGCCGCACGACCTGATTAATTCCAAGCCGGTGTCTGCTGTTGTTAAAGAGTTTTTTGGTTCTTCACAATTATCTCAGTTTATGGATCAAACCAATCCATTGTCTGAGATAACTCACAAGCGTCGTCTCTCAGCTCTCGGACCCGGTGGTTTGACACGTGAGCGCGCCGGTTTTGAAGTTCGAGACGTTCATCCTACCCACTATGGGCGGGTGTGCCCCATCGAAACGCCTGAGGGACCAAATATTGGTCTTATAGCTTCACTGTCAACTTATGCGCGTATCAACGAGCACGGTTTTGTTGAAACTCCATATCGTTTGGTTAAAGATAGTAAGGTTTCCAGTGAAATCCGTTATTTTTCTGCCCTAGAGGAAGAGGGGCATTCTATAGCTCAGGCTAATGCGGTTCTTGATGCTGATGGTAGTTTCGTTAATGATGTTATCAATGCTCGCCAACATGGTGAGTTTATGATGCTTCGACGCGAAGACATTCAGCTGATGGATGTATCGCCTAAACAATTGGTTTCGGTAGCTGCAGCGTTGATTCCGTTTTTGGAAAACGATGATGCTAACCGTGCACTGATGGGTTCTAACATGCAACGCCAAGCCGTACCATTATTACGTGCTGACGCACCATTGGTTGGTACCGGCATGGAACGTATTGTGGCCCATGACTCTGGCGCGGCTGTAGTTGCTCGTCACGATGGTGTTGTTGAGTCGGTTGATGCTGGGCGTATTGTTGTCCGCATTGATGAAGGTCAAGAAGATGAGACCGGCACCGGTGTGGATATTTATAATCTTATTAAATTTATCCGTTCCAACCAGAATACCTGTCTCAACCAAAAACCGATTGTCGAGGTAGGGGATTGCATCAAGAGCGGTGAAATTATTGCTGATGGTCCATCCACCCAATGGGGTGAATTAGGGCTGGGGCAGAACATATTGGTCGCGTTTATGCCCTGGGAAGGGTACAACTTTGAGGACTCCATCCTCATTTCTGAAAAGTTGGTTAAGGAAGACCGTTACACCTCTATTCACGTGGAGGAATTTGAATGTGTAGCGCGCGATACTAAGCTAGGTAAGGAAGAAATTACCGACGATATTCCTAATCTAGGCGATGATGCATTAAGCGATCTCGACGAAAGTGGTATTATTCGTATTGGTGCAGAAGTTAAGCCTGGAGATATCTTGGTTGGTAAGATAACTCCTAAAGGTGAGACTCAGCTGTCTCCCGAAGAGAAGCTTTTACGGGCGATTTTTGGTGAAAAAGCTGGTGATGTGCGTGATACCTCACTTCGGGTTTCCCCCGGAGTAGAAGGTGTTGTTATTGGCGCCCGGGTATTCTCGCGTAAAGGTTCTGATAAAGATTCACGTACCGAAAAAATAGAGCAGCACGAGATCGATAGATTGATCAAAGATCAGAACGATGAAATCCGTATCATTCGTGAATCGGCACGCAATAAATTGGTTGATCTGCTGTCCGGTTATAAGCTGGCTGCATCCGTCTCTGATGACGGAAAGGTTGTGCTGAAAAAAAATAGCGATCTCAATGTGGAAACTTTAGCTTGTGTACCCATGTCGCGTTGGCATGAGTTGTCGCTAGTTGACGGTGATGCTGTAGAAGATCGTATAGCCGAGTTGTCGAAGCGGCTGAATGAGCGCGAAGAGTTAATTAAACGCTTCTTTGCTGATAAAGTTGATAAAATTAAGCGCGGTGATGATCTGCCTCCTGGGGTTATCAAGATGGTCAAAATATATATCGCCATCAAACGGAAGTTGTCGGTGGGCGATAAAATGGCTGGTCGTCATGGTAATAAGGGAGTTTTGTCGCGGATTTTACCGGAAGAAGATATGCCGTATACCGAGGACGGAACACCTGTAGAAATTGTTCTCAACCCTCTCGGTGTTCCTTCACGGATGAACATTGGTCAAATTCTAGAGATCCATCTTGGTCTCGCTGCACGTGGTTTAGGCAATCAGATACAAGCGGTGTTGCAGCGCCAGCATACTACTAATGAGTTACGTGAAAAAATCAAAGAGGTATATGCTAACGATGAATTGAATCCGTTTTTGAACGAACTGCCAGAACGCGATGTGACCAAGTTAGCTAATCGTTTGTCACGCGGTGTGCCGATGGCAACTCCGGTGTTCGAAGGTGTGAGTGAAAAAGACATTAAAGAGCAGATTGCCCTCTCTGGTTTTTCTACTTCAGGGCAGATGACTCTATATAATGGCAAGACAGGGGAGGCGTTTAAGGAACAGGTAACTGTAGGCATAATGTATATGCTGAAGCTCCATCACCTTGTTGATGATAAGATCCATGCGCGGAGCATAGGGCCTTACAGCCTTGTTACTCAGCAACCATTGGGCGGTAAAGCTCAGTTTGGTGGTCAGCGTTTGGGTGAGATGGAAGTTTGGGCTATGGAGGCGTATGGTGCATCCCATGCTTTACAGGAATTTTTAACTGTTAAGTCGGATGATGTAGCTGGGCGCACACGGATGTATGAGGCTATTGTCAAGGGTCGGCATACCCTTGAAGCTGGTCTGCCTGAGTCGTTTAATGTTCTGATTAAGGAACTCCAGGCCCTGTGCCTAGATGTTGACCTTCAGGAAAACGATTAATCTGCCATCCCTCAAGGAGATGTGTTTTGGAAGATATTTTCAGCTTGTTTGAACGTCCGAAAGATCCGTTGAGTTTTGATAAAATTCGCCTATCGCTTTCCTCTCCAGAAACGATTCGCGAGCGCTCTTTCGGGGAAGTAAAAAAGCCAGAAACCATCAATTACCGCACTTTTAAGCCAGAGCGTGATGGTTTGTTTTGCGCGAAGATCTTTGGTCCTGTCAAAGATTATGAATGTAATTGTGGTAAATATAAACGTATGAAGCATCGCGGGATTGTCTGCGAAAAGTGTGGTGTTGAGGTTATCCCAAGTAAAGTGCGGCGTGAGCGTTTGGCGCATATAGATTTGGCCTGTCCAGTAGCACATATTTGGTTTTTGAAGTCATTGCCTTCACGCATTTCTACTTTGCTGGATATGACTTTGAAAGAGGTGGAGAAGGTTCTTTATTTTGAAGCCTATGTGGTTTTGGATAAGGGCGATACTCCTTTGGAAAACGGTGCTATTCTGACCGAGGACAACTATCGTGAACTGATGGATGAATATGCTGGACAGTTTACTGCCGGCATGGGTGCTGAGGCCGTTCGTGAAATGATGTCGGCACTGGATCTTGAATCGATAGCGGAGACGCTGCGTCTTGAGATGCGCGAATCGACCAGTGATGCCAAACGTAAAAAAGTTGCCAAACGTCTGAAAATCGTTAATGCGTTTTTACGCAGTGGTAACCGCCCTGAGTGGATGATTCTGGAAACAATACCAGTATTGCCTCCTGAGTTGCGCCCATTGGTTCCATTGGATGGCGGTCGCTTTGCCACTTCTGACTTAAATGACCTATATCGTCGGGTAATTAACCGGAATAACCGCTTGAAGCGGCTTATGGAGTTGCGCGCACCTGATGTTATTATCCGCAACGAAAAGCGGATGCTGCAAGAGGCAGTGGATGCGCTGTTTGATAATGGCCGCCGTGGACGGGCAATTACCGGACCGAATAAACGACCATTGAAGTCTTTGTCTGATATGCTCAAGGGTAAGGGCGGGCGTTTCCGGCAAAACCTGTTGGGTAAGCGTGTCGATTATTCGGGACGTTCCGTTATTGTAGTTGGTCCGGAACTGAAACTGCATCAGTGTGGTTTGCCGAAAAAAATGGCGCTAGAATTATTTAAACCATTTATTTACAACAAGCTTGAAGAGTTGGGCTTCTGCACAACGATTAAGAGCGCTAAAAAGTTGGTTGAAAAAGAGAAGCCTGAAGTATGGGATGTGCTTGAAGATGTCATAAAAGAGCATCCGGTAATGCTGAACCGTGCTCCGACCTTGCACCGTTTGGGTATCCAGGCTTTTGAGCCTGTTCTGATAGAAGGTAAGGCTATTCAACTGCATCCATTGGTCTGTGCTGCTTTTAATGCCGACTTTGATGGTGACCAAATGGCAGTGCATTTGCCCCTCTCAATTGAAAGTCAGATTGAGGCGCGAGTGTTGATGATGTCGACAAACAATATTCTGTCCCCGGCAAACGGTAAACCGATTATTGTTCCATCTCAGGACATGATTCTGGGCATTTACTACATGTCACGTATCCGTCCATTTGCTGAGGGTACTGGAAAAATATTCTCGTCACCGGCTGAGGTAAATGTTGCTTACGACTCTGGTGCTGTAGATTTGCAGGCAGAAATCAAGGTGCGGATGTCAAGCGTTGACGGCGAAGTACCACATATAATTGAGACTTCGGTTGGTAGGGTTTTGCTCCGTGAAGTAGTTCCTGTAGGTATCCCTTTTGATTATATTAATAAGGTAATGACCAAAAAGCAGGTTGCGGAACTTATTGATGCCAGTTTCCGTCTTGTTGGCAACAAAGAGACGGTTATCTTGGCGGATCGTCTTAAACAGACCGGATACCGCTTCTCAACTATAGCCGGGATCTCTATATGTCTGGATGATATGGTGGTTCCAGAAAGCAAGCCGGTGATCATCGCGGCTGCGGTCAATGAGGTCACAGAGATTCAAAGTCAGTATACGGAGGGTCTGATCACTGATGGTGAGCGCTACAATAAGGTAGTTGATATCTGGGCAAGATGTACCGAGGAAATCGCTTCTACCATGCTTGGTGATCTATCTGTTGATACGTTTGTGTCAGATAGTGGTGAAACAGTCGAAGCTGCATCATTTAATGCCATCCACATGATGGCTGACTCTGGTGCGCGGGGTAGTGCCCAGCAGATCCGGCAGCTGGCTGGTATGCGTGGTCTGATGGCAAAGCCTTCTGGTGAAATCATTGAGACGCCAATTACCGCGAACTTTCGTGAAGGTCTGACGGTTTTGCAGTACTTTATTTCGACTCATGGTGCACGTAAAGGTTTGGCTGATACGGCGCTTAAGACCGCCAACTCTGGTTATTTGACTCGGCGTCTAGTTGATGTAGCTCAAGATGCTATTATTACTGAGCGTGATTGTGAAACCTTAGACGGGATTATGGTAAACTCTTTGACCGAGGGTGGTGAGGTTATCCAGTCGCTAGGGGATCGTATCCTTGGTCGTACAGCGCTTGAAGATGTCTGTGATCCTGTTACTGGCGAGGTTATCGTTCCGGCGAATAAAGAGATCACTGAAGCTATTGTGGCTCAAATTGAACGAGCTGGCATAGAGAAACTAAAAATTCGTTCGGTGTTGACCTGTAAGAGCAAGCACGGTATTTGTGCCACCTGTTATGGTCGTGATCTGGCGCGTGGTCACATGGTGAATCTTGGTGAAGCTGTTGGCGTCATTGCTGCACAGTCTATCGGTGAGCCTGGTACGCAGCTGACTATGCGTACGTTTCATATCGGTGGTACTGCGTCACGGCGCGCGGAGCAAACTTCTCTCGAAGCGCGTTACGAAGGTACGATGAAGTTTATCAATCTGAAAACGGTTATTGATAGAGATAATCATCATGTTGTTATGAGTCGCAATGGTGAGATTGTCATTGTAGATGAGACCGGTCGTGAGCGTGAACGGCATACCTTGCTCTATGGTGCCCGTGTAGTAGTGGGTGATGGTGATTTTGTTACAGCAGGGATGCTGTTAGCAGAATGGGACCCATACACCATGCCTATTTTGACTGAAGTTTCCGGTATGGTTAACTTCGGCGATATTACGGTTGGCGTGAGTATGGATGAAAAAGTAGATGATGTTACTGGCTTGTCGCGTAAAGTAATCATCGAGTCAAAATCATCGGATAAGCGTCCACGGATTACCCTTAAGGATGATGATGGTAAGTCGGTGAAATTGCCTACTGGCTTGGCGGCGCGTTACATGCTACCGGTTGGCGCTAATATCATCGTTCCTGACAATGAACCGGTTTTGGCTGGTGATGTATTGGCTAAGATTCCACGCGAAACTACTAAAACGAAAGATATTACCGGTGGTCTGCCTCGGATTGCCGAGCTGTTTGAAGCACGTAAGCCAAAAGAGTTTGCGGTGCTGACAGAAATCGATGGTATCGTTACTTATGGTAAAGATTCTAAAGGTAAGCGTAAGGTGGTTGTTACTCCGGAATATGGTGAGCCGGCGGAATATCTGATTCCTAAAGGCAAGCACATAGGGGTGCATGAAGGCGATGAGGTTCAGGCCGGTGAGCCTTTGATGGACGGTCCACGTAATCCACACGATATTTTACGTGTTTTAGGCGAGAAAGAGCTGGCTAAATATCTAGTTGATGAAGTGCAGGAGGTTTACCGTCTGCAGGGTGTCGCAATCAATGATAAGCATATTGAAACCATTGTGCGCCAGATGTTGCGTCGTGTGCGTATTTTGGAGGTAGGTGATACCAGCTTCTTGATTGACGATCCAGTATCGCGTTTGGATTTTGAACTGGAAAATGAGCGTGTGCTGGCGAATGATGGACAACCTGCTATTGGTGAACCAATCATGCTGGGTATCACTAAGGCGTCGCTGTCAACTGAATCGTTTATCTCGGCAGCATCGTTCCAAGAGACAACCAAGGTGTTAACTCAGGCGTCAATTGAAGGTAAGGTAGATTATCTGCGTGGCCTGAAAGAAAACGTTATTATGGGACGCTTGATTCCGGCAGGTACAGGTATTTTAAAATATCGCAGTGCCAAGTTGTTGGTGCCCGAGCCCGTGGAGCCGGCTAAAACGCCGATTTCGGTTATAGATGATGTAGCTGATGATGTGGTTGAAGAGCTCAGCCCGGTGGTCGAAACCTAGTTATTAAATAAAAATATATATTTCTTACAACTGCCTTGACATTTGTTGAGGCAGTTGATATTGTTCGCTGGTTTCCTTAAGGGGGAACTTTGTTCTTTCAATTCTGTGAATAGTAATTTCGGGAGTAAGTAAATGCCGACAATCAATCAGCTGATCCGTAATGGACGCAATAAAAAAGTGCGGAAGTCGACCGCGCCTGCGCTTAAAGCAAATCCGCAGCGCCGTGGGGTATGTACTCGTGTATATACTACGACACCAAAAAAGCCTAACTCGGCTTTGAGGAAAGTCGCTCGTGTGCGTCTGACGAATGGAATCGTTGTTACTTCGTATATACCAGGCGTTGGACACAACCTGCAAGAGCACTCCGTAGTATTGGTGCGTGGCGGTCGTGTAAAAGACTTGCCTGGTGTCCGTTATCATATCGTGCGTGGCACATTGGATTTGGCTGGCGTTAGTGGTCGAATGCAAGCTCGCTCTAAGTATGGTGCTAAGCGTCCTAAGTAGATTTATCGTTAAAGATGGGGTAGTGCTGTTATGCCAAGAAGAAGAGAAGTAGCCAAACGGATCGTTTTAGCTGATCCTAAATATAATGATAAGTTGGTAACGAAGTTTGTTAACAATCTTATGATTGGTGGGAAAAAGAGTGTTGCTGAGAAGATTGTCTACGGTGCGTTTGATTTAATTGTTCAGCGTAGTGGGGAGGATGCTGTCGATGTCTTTAAGAAGGCATTTGATAATATTCGTCCACTGCTTGAAGTTAAGTCGCGACGAGTGGGTGGCTCTACTTACCAGGTTCCTATAGAGGTACGTCCTGATCGTCGTAATGCACTGGTTATCCGTTGGGTGCTTAATGCGTCACGGAGTCGTGGTGAAAAAACCATGTGCGAGCGTCTGGCTGCAGAGCTGCTTGACGCTGCCAATAATCGTGGCGCTTCGGTGAAGAAGAAGGAAGATACTCATCGTATGGCTGAGGCGAATAAGGCCTTTGCTCATTATCGTTGGTAATTTGAAGCTGTTGTTTGGAGGGTTTTGAGCTGTGGCACGTACTGTATCTCTTTCTAATACGCGCAATATTGGCATAATGGCCCATATTGATGCGGGTAAAACTACTACGACTGAGCGTATCCTGTATTATACGGGTGTCTCTCATAAGATCGGAGAGGTTCATGATGGCGCTGCCACTATGGATTGGATGGCTCAGGAACAAGAGCGCGGAATTACTATTACATCAGCCGCCACAACCTGTTTCTGGAAAGATCACCGCATAAATATAATTGATACCCCTGGTCATGTTGACTTTACTATCGAAGTTGAACGCTCATTGCGTGTACTTGATGGTGCTGTTGCTGTCTTTTGTTCTGTTGGTGGTGTTGAGCCTCAGTCTGAGACTGTTTGGCGTCAGGCGGACAAGTACGGGGTTCCTCGTCTTGCATTTATCAATAAAATGGATCGTACTGGTGCCGATTTTCAAAACGGCATCGAGATGATGCGTGACCGTCTTGGGGCTAATCCTGTCGCTCTACAGCTTCCGATCGGTAAGGAAGATTATTTCACTGGCATAGTTGACTTGGTTGCTATGAAGGCTTATGTCTGGGACGATGAATCTTTGGGTGCAAAGTTTGACGAAGTTGAAATCCCTGCTGACATGGCTGATGATGTTGTTGCAGCTCGCGAAGCAATGCTTGATGAACTGTCGTCGTATGATGATGAGTTAATGGAGCGTTATCTTGGTGGTGAAGAGATTACCGAGGGTGAGCTTAAGGCAAGTATCCGTCGTTCTACGATAGGTCTTAATATTAATCCGGTTTTGTGTGGTAGTGCATTTAAGAATAAAGGTGTTCAACATTTACTGGATGCCGTAGTTGATTATATGCCTTGCCCTATTGATGTTCCTGCTATTGAGGGTCTTGATCCTAAGGGTAATGAGATCACTCGTCCTGCGGATGATGCTGGTCCTTTTGCTGCGCTGGCATTTAAGATTATGACTGATCCTTTTGTCGGTCAGTTGACGTTCTTCCGGGTCTATTCTGGTATTGCTGAGGCCGGTTCTACCGTGCTTAATTCTACTAAGGGTAAGAAGGAGCGTTTGGGTCGCATCTTGAAGATGCATGCCAACAAGCGTGAAGAAATAAAGCTGGTATATGCAGGGGATATTGCTGCTGCAGTAGGTCTTAAGTATAGCACGACTGGTGATACTTTGTGTTCTTTGGACCAAGAGTGCTTGCTGGAGGCTATGGAATTTCCTGAGCCAGTTATCCACATTGCTGTTGAGCCTAAGACCAAGAGTGACCAGGAAAAAATGGGTGTTGCTCTAGGTAAGTTGCTAGCAGAAGATCCGTCTTTGCGCGTGCGTACTGACGATGAAACCGGTCAGACTATTTTGTCTGGAATGGGTGAACTTCACCTTGAGGTAATCATTGATCGCATGAAGCGTGAGTTTAATGTTGAAGCCAATATTGGCGCTCCTCAGGTTGCCTATCGCGAATCAATTACTCGGACTGTTGAAGTTCAGGGTAAGTTCGTGCGTCAATCGGGTGGTCGAGGTCAGTATGGTGATTGTTGGTTGCGTATTGAGCCACAAGAGCCGGGTGTTGGTTTTGAATTTGTCGATTCGATCAAAGGTGGAGTTATTCCACGTGAGTATATATCGGCCGTTGGTAAGGGTGCTGAAGAGGCGTCGCAAAACGGTGTGCTTGCAGGCTTTCCGATAGTTGATGTCAAGGTTACCGTATATGACGGTTCTTATCATGATGTTGACTCTAACGAGATGGCTTTTAAGATAGCTGGATCTATTGGTTTCAAGGATGGTGCTGCTAAGGCTGGACCGGTACTGCTTGAGCCAATGATGTCGGTTGAGGTAGTTGTTCCTGAGGAGTATATGGGGGACGTCATTGGAGACTTGAATAGTCGTCGTGGTAAAGTTCATGCTATGGACACACGCGGTGGTGCTCAGGTTATTAGTGCACATGTACCTTTGTCTAGCATGTTCGGTTACGCAACTGATGTGCGCAGTGCAACTCAAGGTCGTGCAACGTATACCATGGTTTTTGATCATTACGATCAGGTGCCGAAGGCGATTTCAGAAGAGATTATCGCGAAAGTTAAGGGTTAAGGAGTAAAGTCATGGCAAAGCAAAAGTTTGAAAGAAACAAGCCACACGTCAATATTGGTACAATTGGTCACGTTGACCATGGCAAGACAACATTAACTGCAGCGATAACCAAGGTAATGGCTGGTAAAGGTCTTGCTGAGATGCGTGACTTTGATCAAATTGACAACGCTCCTGAAGAGCGCGAGCGCGGCATTACTATCGCCACCTCTCACGTTGAATATGAGACTGAAGCCCGTCACTACGCTCACGTAGACTGCCCGGGTCACGCTGACTATGTTAAAAACATGATCACCGGTGCTGCGCAGATGGATGGCGCAATTCTGGTAGTATCGGCAGCAGACGGTCCTATGCCACAGACTCGTGAGCACATCCTGCTCGCCCGTCAGGTTGGCGTTCCTGCTATTGTCGTATTTCTTAATAAAGCCGACATGGTCGACGACGAAGAGCTGATGGAGTTGGTAGAGCTTGAAGTGCGTGAGCTGCTTTCAGCTTATGACTACCCCGGTGATGATCTGCCGATCGTAGCAGGTTCAGCACTCAAGGCACTTCAGTGCGCTACCGGCGAGCCTGATGAGGATCCAATCCTTGAGTTGATGAAGCAGGTTGATGAATATATACCAGAGCCAGAACGTGCAGTAAACCTGCCATTCCTGATGCCAGTAGAAGACGTATTCTCTATCTCAGGACGTGGAACAGTAGCTACAGGGCGTATCGAGCGCGGCATTATCAAAGTAGGTGAAGAAGTTGAGATTGTTGGCATGAAAGCCACCACCAAGACTACAGTAACCGGCGTGGAGATGTTCCGTAAGCTTCTCGATCAAGGCCAGGCTGGCGACAACGTTGGACTATTGCTGCGCGGTGTTAAACGTGAAGACATTGAGCGTGGGCAAGTACTGGCCAAGCCAGGCAGCATTACGCCCCACACTCGCTTTAAAGCAGAAGCATATATTCTGACCAAAGAAGAAGGTGGTCGTCATACGCCATTTTTCAAAGGCTACCGTCCACAATTTTACTTCCGCACAACAGATGTAACCGGAATCGTAGAATTGCCCGAAGGTGTCGAGATGGTAATGCCAGGCGATAACATCGCCATGGTAGTAGACATGATCACCCCGATCGCCATGGATAAAGAGCTGCGCTTCGCTATTCGCGAAGGTGGTCGTACCGTTGGTGCCGGTGTTGTTAGTGAAATTATTGAGTAATCGAGGTTAGCAAATGTCCAGCCAGAAAATAAGAATTCGCCTTAAGGCGTATGACCATAAGCTGCTAGATATGGCAGTTAATGAAATTGTCGATACGGTTAAGCGCACTGGGTCGCGCTTAGCGGGTCCAATTCCACTGCCCACGGTAATTAACAAATACTGTGTGTTGCGGGGACCGCATGTAAATAAGACAAGTCGTGAGCAGTTTGAGATCCGTACGCATAAGCGACTGGTTGATATACTGGATCCTACACAGCAAACTGTCGATGCTCTGATGAAATTAGATTTGTCAGCAGGGGTTTTCGTAGAGATTAAGCTGTAGGTTTAAATAGCTTTTGATAAGGATAGTATGATGGTAAACGGAATTCTGGGAAAAAAACTGGGTATGACCCAGATATTTACCGAGAACGGCATGCGCATCCCGGTAACGGTGGTACAAGCAGGTCCGTGTACGGTTGTCCAGAAGAAGATTGTTGATACCGACGGTTACAGCGCGGTTCAACTTGGCTTCGGGACGCAAAAAGCGCAGCGCATAAACAAACCAGCGACAGGGCATTTTAATAAAGCCGCTTGTGGTGTTTTTGCTCATCTGCGTGAAATGGCTGGTGATGTTGAAGGTCTTGAAGTGGGCGCAGAAATTGTATGCTCTGATATCTTTGTGGCTGGTGACGTTGTCGATGTAGTTGGAACAAGCAAAGGTAAAGGCTTCCAAGGGGTAATCAAGCGTTGGAATTTCTCTGGCGGTAGATCAACTCACGGTTCTAAGTTCCACCGTGCTCCTGGTTCCATTGGTTGCAGTGCTTGGCCTTCACATGTAGTTAAGGGCAAGAAAATGGCTGGCCAAATGGGTAATGAACGGGTGACAGTTCAGAATCTTGAAATTGTTGACGTTCGGGCGGACCAGAACTTGATTCTCATCAAGGGCGCTGTTCCAGGGCCTAAGAATGGTCTGGTCACAATCCGCAAAGCTATAAAAGCTTAGTTCGGACCCAGTGGTGATACAGGAGAAGTAACATGGCTAATGTAACAGTTTATGATATGCAGAAGAATCAAGTGTCTGAACGCGACATCGCTGATGCTGTGTTCAACATTGAAGTGAAGAAGTATTTACTTCACGATATGGTGCGCTACCAGCTAGCAGCACGTCGCCAAGGGACTGCCGCGACAAAAAATCGTAGTGCGGTTGCCGGTGGCGGTAAGAAACCTTTTAAACAAAAAGGTACAGGCAATGCACGCCAAGGTACAGTCTCTGCACCCAATCATGTAGGTGGCGGCACAGCTTTTGGTCCTAGCCCACGTGATTATTCGTTTAAGTTGAATCGTAAGGTTAAGAAAGCAGCTCTTTGTTCAGCGTTGTCAGCTCGATTCCAAGGAGACAAGCTGACGGTGTTGTCTGGTCTGAATCTTGAAGCAATTAGTACTAAAGGCTTTAAGCAGGTTCTGGATACTTTTGAGATGAAAAGTGCACTTGTCGTAATAGACGCTGCTAATCCAGAAGTAGAGCTCTCGGCAAGAAATTTACACCGCTTTAAGGTTTTGCGTGCAGATGGTGTAAATGTCTATGACGTTCTTAAGTACCCTAATCTGGTTCTGACTGAGAGTGCAGTTGAGCAATTGGAAGGAGCGTTGGCATAATGAAGCCATTGCATCAGATCATTAAGAAGCCCTTGGTTACTGAGAAGACTGCTCTTCAAAAAGAGGAAGGGCGCGTAGTGGTCTTTGAGGTTGCCAGAGCGGCAAATAAAATCGAGATCAAACAGGCAATAGAAAAAGCTTTCGACGTTAAAGTTGACGAAGTAAATACCATGATTATTGCAGGTAAGGTCAAGCGCGTTGGTAAGCAGTTCGGCAAACGGCCTAATCGTAAAAAAGCATATGTGACACTGGCTGAAGGCAGCAACATAGACTTCTTTGGCGTGTGATGTCAGTCTTAGGGATACGGAGTTAGAATAATGGCTATCAAAAAGTTCAAGCCGACCTCGCCGGGGCGTCGTCACATGACCGCCTCAACCTTTGAGGAGGTAACAACAGCGACCCCTGAAAAGTCACTTTTGGAACCCCTGACAAAGTCCGGTGGACGGAATAATAACGGGCGCATCACTAAAAGACATACTGGTGGTGGGCATAAACGTAAGTATAGGATCATAGACTTTAAGCGTGAGAAGAAAGAGATTCCCGCGCGCGTAGTATCTATTGAATACGATCCTAATCGCTCATCTCGTATTGCTTTGTTGACATATGCTGATGGTGAGAAGCGTTATATTCTTGCCCCTGTTGGATTAACTGTCGGTGTTGAGGTTGTTGCCAGTGAAAATGCTGATATTCAGCCTGGTAATGCTATGACAATCCGTTCAATTCCATTAGGTACTTGGGTGCATAATGTTGAATTAAAAGCAGGAAAAGGTGGTCAATTGGCACGCAGTGCAGGTGCTTACGCAATGATCGCAGCCAAGGAAGGGCGTTATGCTCAACTGCGGTTGCCTTCTGGCGAAGTTCGTTTAGTACTGCAAGAGTGCTGTGCAACCATTGGTCAGGTTGGAAATACTGACCATGAAAATGTTAAAATCGGTAAGGCAGGTCGGAATCGCTGGTTGGGTAAGCGTCCCCAAACTCGTGGTGTTGCCATGAACCCTGTAGATCACCCCCATGGTGGCGGTGAAGGTAAGAGTTCTGGTGGTCGTCATCCAGTAACACCATGGGGTGTGCCGACTAAAGGTTATAAAACTCGTACCAACAAGCGTACAGATCGTTTTATTGTACGTCGCCGTAATAAGTAGAGGAGAATATCGTGGCTAGATCAATTAAAAAAGGACCTTACATTCAAGAGTGTTTGTTGCGTAAGGTTGATTTGGAGGGTGGTACTACGGCCAGTAAGGTTATTAAAACTTGGTCTCGCCGCAGCACGATTATTCCTGAGTTCGTTGGGCATACTTTTGCGGTGCATAATGGAAAAAAGTTTTTGCCTGTTTATGTTTCTGAAAACATGGTAGGTCACAAGCTTGGTGAGTTTGCTCCAACCCGTACATATTACGGTCATGGTGCAGATAAGAAATCCAAGAGAAAATAATCGCAACGGAGTTCCCGCATGGAAGCAAAAGCGAAATTAAGATATGTCCGCATGTCTGCACAAAAGGCACGTTTAGTTGTAGACATGATACGCGGCAAAAATGTTCAGGATGCGCTGAATATTTTACGGTTCTCACCCCAAAAGCCAGCAGGAATAGTAGCAGAGATAGTTAAGTCTGCGGTTGCTAATGCAGAGCAAAAGGGTGTGTCTGATGTTGACGCGATGTACGTAAAAGCAATTACTGTAGACCAAGGTCCAGCGCTGAAGCGCTTTATTCCCAGGGCTCAAGGTCGCGCCAGTAAAATACGTAAACCGACAAGTCACGTCCAGGTTGTACTGGACGAAAAATAGCCGATCAAGGAGGTGATAGTTTGGGCCAGAAAGTTCATCCAATAGGTTTTCGCCTGGGTGTTATTAGAACCTGGGAGTCGAAATGGTATGCAGATAGTGATTATGCACAATTTGTGCATGAAGATCTAAAGCTGCGTAATTACTTAAAAAAACGTCTTTACCATGCTGGCATTGCTAAGATTGAGATTGAGCGTGCTGCGGGTAAGATGAAATTAAATATCTTTGCTGCACGTCCAGGTATTATTATTGGTAAGCGTGGCGCTGAAGTTGAAGCTCTCAAGGTTGAACTGGCCAAACTCACCGACAAAGAGATTTTTCTGAATATTCAGGAAGTCCGTAAGCCGGAAATGAATGCTCAGTTAGTAGCAGAAGGGGTTGCGTTGCAGTTGGAGCGTCGTGTAGCTTTCCGTCGCGCTATGAAACGCAGCGTTGGTCAAGCACTACGTTTTGGAGCCCAGGGCATTAAGATCAATTGTAGTGGTCGTCTTGGTGGTGCAGAGATGAGCCGTACTGAGTGGTATCGTGAAGGTCGAGTGCCATTGCATACTATTCGCGCAGATATTGATTATGGTTTTGCTGAGGCAAAAACTACCTACGGTATCATTGGTGTTAAGGTTCTCATCTTCAAAGGTGAAGTTCTTTCTAGAGAACTTTAAATTTGTCGAATAGGAGTATGTAGTTATGTTGATGCCTAAGAAGGTTAAACATAGAAAACAGTTTAAAGGTCGCATGAAGGGCGCAGCAAAGGGAGCTACCGAGATAAATTTTGGTGACTATGGGCTGCAAGCTACAAACCGCGGTTGGTTGTCTTCTCGTCAAATAGAGGCAGCCCGTCGTGCGATGACTCGTTATATTAAGCGTGGTGGTAAGATTTGGATCCGGTGTTTTCCTGACAAATCATTGACTCGTAAAGCTGCTGAAACACGTATGGGTAAAGGTAAAGGTTCTCCTGATAGTTGGGTAGCAGTTATTCGTCCCGGTCAGATTCTTTATGAAATGCAAGGTGTCACAGAAGAGATTGCTCGTGAAGCATTTCGGTTAGCGGCGCAAAAGCTGCCGATATCCACACAGTTTATCGCTAGAGAGGAGACTTCTAATGACGGCTAAGGAATTGGTTGGCTTGAATGTAGAAGAGCTAGAGTCTAAATCTCTAGAGTTGAGTCAGGAACTTTTTAACCTGAAATTTCAGTTGCACACTGGTCATCTTGAGAATACTTCAAAGATTCCTCAGTTGCGCAAGGATATTGCTCGGGTTAAGACAGTTTTGCAGCAGAAAATTGCGTAATAGGGTGTTGAGGTGAGCAATATGGGAACAGAGCATCGGAACAAGAAGAAGCTGGTAGGAACTGTTACCAGTGATAAGATGGACAAAACAGTCGTGGTTACGGTAGATACATTGGTAAAACATCCGGTGTACAAGAAATACCTGAAGCGCAGCACAAAATATAAAGCACATGATGAGCTGAACAAGTGTGCTATTGGTGATAAGGTGGTTCTTACTGAAGCGCGACCTCTGTCTCGTGATAAACGCTGGCGTGTCAGTGAAATTATTGATAAAACGCTGTAGGCTGGGAGATCGATAATGATTCAAATGCAAACCGTACTTGATGTAGCAGATAATTCCGGAGCTCGGAAGTTGTGCTGTATCAAGGTTTTGGGTGGCTCCAAGAGAAAATATGCAGGACTGGGTGATATTATTGTCTGTTCTGTTCGTGAGGCTATGCCCAACTCAAAAGTAAAAAAAGGTGATGTAATTCGTGCGGTCATCGTAAGAACCGCCAAGGAGGTAGCTCGCCCTGATGGGTCACGCATCCGCTTTGATAAGAATTCTGCTGTTGTTGTTAATGCTGCCGGAGAGCCAGTAGGTACTCGTATCTTTGGTCCTGTTGCACGTGAGTTGCGTGCGCGGCGTTTTATGAAAATCGTATCGCTGGCACCTGAGGTGCTTTGATACGGCCTGGAGATTATCAGAAATGGCTGTAAAAAAGTTTCATGTTAAAAAAGGCGATCTGGTTCAGGTGATGGCTGGTAAAGAAAAGGGCAAGCAAGGTAAAGTGCTTGGTGTTTTCTTTACTAAGAATCGCCTTACGGTTGAAAACCTAAATATTGTAAAACGTCACACGCGCCCTTCTAGGCAAAATCAAGAAGGTGGCATTGTCGAGAAAGAGGCCGCAGTTACTGCTTCTAATGTCATGCTCGTATGTAGTTCTTGCAATAAGCCAACTCGTACCGGAATGAGGGTGCTGGAAGACGGCAAAAAGACTCGTTTCTGCAAAAAATGCAACGAGAACATTGACAGGTAATGGAGATTCAAATGGCCAGGTTAAAAGATAGATACAATGATGAACTGGCACCAAAGCTGCTGAAGGAACTTCAACTTAGTAATGTTATGGAAGTTCCTCGGGTAGAAAAGGTGGTTGTTAATATGGGTATCGGTGAGGCTATCCAAAATATCAAATTGTTGGAATCAGCCGTAGAAGAGATGACTAAAATCACCGGGCAGAAGCCAGTAATCACTAAAGCAAAGAAATCTATTGCGGGATTTAAGTTACGCGAAGAGATGCCAATTGGCTGTATGGTTACTTTGCGCCGCGATCGTGCCTACGAGTTTCTTGATCGCCTGATCAACATTGCCCTACCACGGGTTCGTGACTTTAAGGGGGTTTCTCCTAAGGCTTTTGATGGTCGTGGTAATTATACATTGGGTATTCGGGAGCAAATTATTTTCCCTGAAATCGATTTAGAAGAAATTGCTAAAATCGGTGGTATGAATATCTCGATTGTAACCTCTGCTGCAACAGATGAGCAAGGTAGAGCGCTGTTAACAGAATTTGGGATGCCATTCAAGAAGTAAATAGGCTATATCGGAGGAAATTGTGGCAAAAAAATCAATGATAGTAAAGGCAGCACGTACGCAGAAATTTAAGGTCAGGCAGAATAATCGCTGTCCTCTGTGTGGACGTCCACGCGCTTATTATCGTAAGTTTAATATGTGTCGGATTTGCTTGCGCAAATTAGCGCTAGAAGGTAAGCTTCCTGGCGTTTTGAAATCTAGTTGGTAGAAAGTACAAGGAGATGGATCCATGGCAATGACCGATCCTATTTCGGATATGCTGACTCGCATTCGCAATGCGGGTATGGCCAAGCACCAGAAAATGGAAATGCCAGCTAGTAAGATAAAGTTGGCTTTAGCTGGGGTGCTAAAAGAGCAGGGTTATATTAAGAACTTCAAGTTCATCAATGAGGGTGTTCAAGGTGTTCTGCGTATTTACCTGAAATTTGACAGTAAAAATATTCATGTTATTCATGAAATTAAACGTGAATCAAAACCTGGTCGGCGTTTGTATGTTAGCGCAGACGATATACCTAAAGTTAAGAATGGTTTAGGCTGTGCTATCGTGTCCACATCACATGGCGTTATGTCCGATGTTGCGGCTCGTGAAGCCAAGGTCGGTGGCGAACTGGTCTGCACCGTTTGGTAATTAGAGTGAGGAGTGTAGACAATGTCTAGAATTGGTAAAAAGCCTATTCAAATACCTAGCGGCGTTACTGTTGACCTGAAAAGTGATCACATTAGTGTCAAAGGTCCTAAGGGGCAACTAGAGCGCAACATCCCCGTGAATGTATTGGTTTCGATGGAAGCTGAAACAATAAATGTAGCGCTTGTCGAAAGTGTACGTGTTAATACTGCAATGCAGGGACTGTATCGTTCCTTGATCGCCAATATGGTTAATGGCGTTTCAACCGGTTTTTCTAAGATTCTTGAAATCAATGGTGTAGGTTATCGCGCTGATGTTAAAGGGTCTGTACTGAATTTAGCTCTTGGATATTCACACCCTGTTGAATATCAACTGCCGGATGGTATAACCGTAGATGTGGAAAAGCAAACACGTCTTACTGTTAGCGGTGTCGACAAGGAATTGGTCGGAGCAACCGCAGCCAAGATTCGTTCGTTTCGTGAACCAGAGCCTTATAAGGGTAAAGGTATCAAGTATTCTGATGAGCGTATTTTGCGTAAAGCAGGTAAGACAGGTAAGTAATTAATTAAATACGGGAGAAATAAAGTGGCTGGCGTAATATCAAGAGCGGAAGCAAGAAAAAGACGGCAAACGCGAGTGCGTCGTAAAGTGGTTGGAACCTCAGAGCGTCCACGTCTTTGTGTCTTCCGTAGTACAAAGCACATATATGCACAGATTATAGAGGATGCCACTGGGACTTCGTTAGTATCTGCATCTACTCAATGTCCTGGTGTTGTTGAGGGTGTAGCTTACGCAGGTAATATTTCTGCTGCGAAGGCTGTCGGTGCTGCTGTTGCCAAAAAAGCCCTAGAGATGAATATCAAAGGGGTAGTTTTTGATCGCAATGGTTTTATTTATCATGGCCGTATTAAGGCCCTGGCTGATGCTGCGCGTGAAGCCGGACTTGAGTTTTAATTAGATTGGAGGGTCCTTTGCATCGCAATGAGCCAAATGAAACAGAGATGATTGACCGCGTCATTCATATTAACCGCTGCTCAAAGGTGGTTAAAGGTGGTCGTCGGTTTAGTTTTTCAGCCTTGGTTGTTGTCGGAGACGGTAACGGTCATGTAGGTTATGGGCACGGTAAAGCAAAAGAAGTGCCAGAAGCAATTCGTAAGGGTGTAGAAAAAGCTAAAAAAAGTATGATTACGGTACCGCTAGATGATCGTACCATTCCATATGATGTGCTGGGCCATTATGGTGCAGGGCGTGTATTGCTTAAGCCGGCATCAAAAGGTACTGGTGTTATAGCTGGTGGACCTGCCCGTGCAGTACTTGAGGCGGCTGGCGTAGGCGATATCTTGTCAAAGTGTCTGGGTTCCAACAATCCACACAACGTAGTAAAGGCAACTATTGATGCTCTGTGCCAGTTACGTAGTGCCAGTGAGATTAAATCACGGCGTGGAATAATTGCATAAACTGCCGTATAGCTGGAGATAACGATGGCTAAACAAATAAATGTAACTCTTAAGAAAAGTGGTATTGGTCGCCCAGAGTATTTTACTAAGGTTTTAAAGGGCCTGGGTCTTACTAAACTCAATAAGACTGTGTTGCTTCAAGATACACCAGAAATTCGTGGCATGGTTCATAAAGTGTGTCATATGGTAGTAGTTGAAGAAGCCTAAATAGGATAAAGATAATGGATCTGAGTAATTTGAGTCCCGCACCGGGATCTGTAGGAAAAAATAAGCGCCTTGGTCGTGGCGCCGGTTCTGGCACAGGCAAGACTTCAGGGCGTGGTCATAAGGGTCAAAACTCACGCTCAGGCGGTGGTGTTAAGCCTGGTTTTGAGGGTGGACAAATGCCGTTGCAGCGTCGTTTGCCAAAGCGTGGTTTTACATCGTTGAATAAGAAAATTTATTCATTAGTTAACTTGCGTGATTTGGATACTTTTGAAAATGACTCGGTTGTTGATCCAGAGATGTTGATAACTGCTGGATTTGTCAAATGTATTCAAGACGGTGTGAAAATTCTGGCTGATGGTGAATTAACAAAAAAAATCACCGTTAAAGCTCATAAATTCAGCAAGGCGGCAACAGCACAGATTGAAGCTGTTGGCGGTAGCGTTGAGGTTTTATAAAATTGTTTAAAAGTCTGCAAAATATTTTTAATATAGCAGAATTGCGTCAACGTATTTTATTTACTATGTTGATGCTGGCTGTCTATCGTGTTGGTTGCCATATCCCCACTCCGGGGATTAATGGTCAGGTTCTGGCGAGCTTTTTTGAAGGTAGCCAGGGTAACTTGCTTGGGCTGGTAAGTGCTTTTACCGGTGGCGCTTTGGAGCGCATGACGGTATTTGCCCTTGGAATAATGCCTTACATCAGCGCTTCAATTATTTTGCAGTTATTAACGGTAGTTTTTGAGCCGGTTGAGCGTTTGTCAAAAGAGGGTGAGCAGGGGCGTAAGGTTATTACACGCTGGACACGCTATGGCACTATAGCTCTGTCTATTGTGCAGGGTGCAGGTATTGCAGTTGGTCTGCAGTCTATGACTGGTCCGGCTGGTGATCCGGTTGTTCCTTGTCCTGGGCTGGGTTTTATTCTGTTGACGATTATCACATTAACCGCCGGTACCGCTTTTATCATGTGGATTGGTGAACAGGTAACCGAACGTGGGGTAGGCAACGGTATCTCACTGATCATTTTTGCTGGTATCGTAGCTAATTTGCCCTCAGCAATATTGAACTCAGTGCGCTTGTTGCGTACCGGAGCTCTTGCACCTGTTACTATGTTGTTTTTATTTGTAGTCATGATCATTGTCGTAATGGCGATTGTTTTCATGGAACGCGCCCAGCGGCGCGTCCCCATCCATTACGCTAAACGTGTAGTAGGTATGCGTAATCATGGTGGGCAATCAAGCCACTTACCGTTAAAAATAAATATGAGTGGTGTAATACCGCCTATCTTTGCAAGTTCTATTATTATGTTTCCCGCAACAATTGCAAACTTTGTAGATGTGCCTTGGGTACAAAAGATTGCTGGATTGATGACACCCAGTCATTGGTTGTATAATGTCTTTTTTGTTGCTTTTATAGTTTTCTTCTGTTACTTCTACACAGCTGTGACATTTAATCCCGTTGATGTAGCAGAAAACGTCAAGAATCAAGGTGGTTATATTCCTGGGGTGCGTCCTGGAAAGCCAACATCAGAATATTTAGATGTTGTTTTAAGTCGACTTACTTTTGCAGGCGCGATCTATGTGTCTGTGGTTTGTGTGTTGCCTACTTTGTTGATTGGTCAATTTAATGTACCATTCTACTTTGGTGGGACTTCATTACTTATCGTTGTTGGGGTAGGTTTAGATACTGCATCGCAAATTGAATCACACTTGATTTCACGTTCTTATGAAGGATTTATGCGTGGTGCGACCATAAAGGGACGCCGCGGGTAGTAGAGAGATAATATAGCTATGAAATTGATTTTGCTTGGACCGCCGGGGGCTGGAAAAGGTACGCAGGCAAAGATGCTGGTAGAGCGTTACTCAGTACCACAAATTTCTACTGGTGACATATTGCGTGCGGCAGTTAAAGAAGGTACGCCTATGGGCGTAAAGGCTAGGTCTTGTATGGACTCTGGTGCTTTGGTTCCCGATGAAGTTGTGGTTGGCATTGTAGAAGAGCGCTTGCAAAAATCAGATTGTGAATCTGGGTTTGTCCTTGATGGTTTTCCACGTACGCTACCCCAGGCTGATGCATTAGCTGATACCTTGGTCGCACTTGGTAAAGATATCGATGCAGTTATCTCATTAGATGTAGATATTGAGGTGCTGGTTGCTCGTTTAGTAGGTCGGCGGACTTGTGCGGGCTGTGGTGCTGGTTATCATGTTAATTATGATCCCCCTGCGCAAGATGGTATTTGCGACAAGTGTGGTGAGTGTTTGGTTCAGCGTCAAGATGATAAAGAGTCAACAATAAGAAATCGTATGGCTGTTTATGATGAGCAAACATCTCCTCTGGTTGATTATTACCGTTCAGCAGGTTTGCTGAAATCGGTAGATGGGATGCAGCCAATAGGCGTGGTCTGGTCGGAGATACAGGCAATTCTTAAGGGTTTTGAGTGATAATTATTAAAAGCCCTCAAGAAATAGCTAGGATGCGCGTCCCATGTTTGATGGTCGCTGAGATACTTGATGAGCTAAGTGCGGCAGTTGCCCCGGGGGTAACAACAAAGGAATTAAATACGCAAGCGCTTGATGCGTGCAAGAAACGCAAGGCAGTTGCGGCTTTTAAGGGCTATTCCGGTTTTCCTTTTGCGATATGTTCTTCACCTAATGACACCATAGTTCATGGATTTGCAACCGATGTGCCTTTAGCTGATGGAGATATCCTGAGTATAGACTTTGGAGTACTTTTTGATGGTTTTTATGGCGATTCAGCAGTGACGGTTCCTGTTGGTTGCGTCAGTGAAGACCGTAAGCGGTTGGTCGATGTAACTAGGAAAGCATTGTATGCTGGTATCAATGTTGTTGCTCCTGGTGTGCATTTATCAGATATTTCACACGCAGTACAGTGTGTAGCAGAAGAAGCTGGGTATAGTGTGGTGCGTGAATTTGTTGGGCATGGAATCGGACGTGCCTTGCATGAGGACCCGCAAGTACCCAATTATGGTAAACCGGGTGTGGGACCGATTCTGAAGCCTGGAATGGTTTTGGCTATTGAACCGATGGTAAATGCAGGTAGTCATCAAGTGAAAATTCTTGATGATGGCTGGACTGCAGTGACTAAAGACGGTAGTCGTTCGGCACATTTCGAACATTCGGTTGCTGTAACTGATGATGGCTTCGAAATATTGACGAGTTTGTAGTTCTGAATGTTACTAGTATTTTATTGAGGTTGGTTATGAAAGTTCGTGCGTCAGTCAAAACAATTTGTGATAAATGCAAAGTTATTAAGCGTAAGGGTGTTTTGCGTGTTATTTGTGAAAACCCTAAACATAAGCAGAGACAGGGTTAAAACTGGGAGGATATTAAGTTGGCTCGTATCGCTGGTATAGACTTACCGAAGAATAAACGTATTGAAGTTGCGCTGACCTATATTTATGGGGTCGGACGTCAGACAGCGCAACGGATCCTGTCTCAAGCTGGTGTAGATTTTGATACTCGCTCGGACGATCTTACTGAATCAGAAGTAGCGCAGATTCGTAAGGTACTAGATGCTGAATATAAAGTGGAAGGCGACTTGCGTCGTGAAATTTCCATGAATATTAAGCGTATGATGGATCTTGGCTGTTATCGTGGTTTGCGCCATCGTCGTGGTTTGCCAGTACGTGGGCAAAAAACCAAAACCAATGCTCGTACTCGTAAGGGTCCGCGTAAGACGGTTGCTGGTAAAAAGAAATAATTGGAGGAACGATGGCTAAGCCAGGTAAGAAAGTCGTAAGAAAGACTAAAGCAAAGAAAAATATTGTTAATGGAGTTGCGCATATTCAGGCAACGTTTAACAATACTATTGTTTCCATTGCTGATGTTAGTGGTAACGTAATTACATGGGCCACTTCAGGAGGCTCAGGCTTTAAGGGCTCACGTAAGAGCACCCCTTTTGCGGCTCAGGTTGCTGCAGAGACTGCCGCTAAGGCAGCTCAAGAGCACGGGCTACGCAACGTTGAAGTTTGTGTCAAGGGGCCAGGTTCGGGTCGTGAGTCTGCATTGCGTGCATTACAGTCTGCTGGACTTAATGTTACAATGATTAAGGATGTTACTCCTATTCCCCACAATGGCTGTCGTCCACCCAAGCGCCGTCGCGTTTAAGGGTAGAATCCGACAGGTTGACGATAGACAGTAGAGGATATTAGAAATGGCAAAAAATTTCACGCCTAAAGGTAAAATTGTAAGACGTCTTGGTGTAAATATTTACGGTAACCCAAAGTACGACCGTTTGTTGGAGCGCCGCCCAACTCCTCCGGGACAGCATGGTGCTGGTCGTAAGGGGAAGCCTTCAGATTATTCTCGTCAATTGATTGAGAAACAAAAGGTTCGTTTTTGCTATGGCTTAAGCGAAAAGCAGTTCCGTCGCGTGTTTGATAAAGCAAAAGGGATGAAGGGTATTACCGGTCACAATATGCTGGTTTTGCTTGAGCGTCGCTTGGATAATATGGTTTTTCGTTTAGGTTTGGCATCTACACGTACTGAGGCGCGGTTGTTTGTCCGTCACGGACATTTCTTGGTTAATGGTCGCAAGGTAGATATCCCTTCATACTTAGTTAACGCTGGTGATGTTATTTCTGTGCGTGAAAAAAGTCGTAAGATTGCCAAGATTTCTGAGGCTCTGGACAGTGTTATGCGTCGTGGAATTCCTGCTTGGTTGGAACTCGAGCGCGATGTGTTTAAGGGAACTGTCAAGACGTTGCCGGCACGTGAGGAACTTACCTCTCCGGTGTTCGAGGAACAGTTGATTGTTGAACTCTATTCTAAGTAATCGCAATCATTTGGTAACCCTCAACTTGGAGTAAATGCATGTATAAAAACTGGAGAGATCTAATCAAGCCGAAGCGACTGCAAGTCGAGACTAAAAGTCTGACCAGTAGCTATGGCAAGTTTTATGCTGAGCCATTTGAACGTGGTTTTGGTACAACGATTGGTAACTCTTTACGGCGTATTTTACTTTCTTCTTTACAGGGCGCTGCGATAACCTCGGTACGTATAAAGGGGGTTTTGCATGAGTTTTCCACAATTCCTGGTGTAACAGAGGATGTAACTGATATTATCCTCAATTTGAAATCAGTGTTGCTGAATCTTGAAGGTCAAGAAAGCCGTAACGTCCGCATCGTAAAAAAAGGCGCGGGGATTATTACTGCTGGCGATATTGTTGCTGATGCAAATGTTGAAGTTTTGAATCCAGATCTATTCATAGCTACTTGTACTAAGGAAGCCGATGTAGAGATCGATATGGTTGTGTCAATCGGTAAGGGTTATGTGACTGCTGAGCGTAACCGTGATGATAACGCACCTGTTGGAACTATCCCCATTGATTCTATTTTTTCTCCGATCAAGAAGGTAAACTATTCGGTTACGAATGCTCGTGTTGGGCAGATTACTGATTACGATAAGCTTACCCTTGAGGTTTGGACCGACGTAAGTGTCAGCCCTGAGGATTCAGTTGCCTATGCTGCTAAAATTCTTAAAGAGCATCTGCAAATGTTTATCAACTTTGACGAGGAACAGATTCCTGTTGAAGAACCAGAGGAAGATGAGGTTCAAAAAATCAATGAGAATCTATACCGTAGTGTTGAGGAACTTGAGTTGTCAGTGCGCAGTGCGAATTGCTTAAAAAATGCACGCATCGGACTAATTGGCGATCTGGTTCAAAGATCCGAAGCAGAAATGTTGAAAACCCAAAATTTCGGGCGAAAATCACTTAATGAGATTAAGGACATTCTTGCAGAGATGGGTTTAACTTTAGGTATGAAGCTGGAGAACTTTCCAGACCCAGAATACCTTAAAGTTCTGCAAAAAAGTCGCGAAGAAGCTTAATCTAATATTTACGCATAGAAAGGAATACACATTATGCGTCATAATAAATCAGGTAGAACACTGGGACGCAACTCCAGCCATCGTAAGGCAATGATGCGCAACATGGTAACTTCGTTGATTGATAACGAGCGTATCACTACTACTGATGCTCGAGCGAAGGAATTACGTAAAGTAGCAGAAAAGATGATTACCCTAGGTAAACGTGGAGATTTACATGCTCGCCGTCAGGCCTTAAGTGTGATCTTTGATAAAGACATGGTGGCAAAGTTATTTGAACGTCTTGCTCCGCGCTATGCTGAGCGTGCTGGTGGATATACCCGCATAATCAAAGTTGGTAATCGCGCTGGAGATAACGCTTCTGTTTCAATCATCGAATTTGTTGATCAAGAGCAGGTCGCTCAGTAGACTACTCGAAATAAATATCGTTACAAAAAAGGCAAGGGTGTTTCCCTTGCCTTTTTTTCTAGTTACAGACCTGGACGAGTGCTTATTATGCAAATCCAACCTACATATGATGAATTTGTTAAGCTAACCAAGGTGGGTAATCTGATCCCGATTTATGCTGAAATATTAGCAGATATGGAGACTCCGGTTTCCGCCTTCAAAAAAATTGATAATGGGAGTCAGTCTTTTCTGCTGGAGAGTATCGAAGGCGGTGAAAAATGGGCGCGCTATAGCTTCCTAGGCTCCGGCTCCGGCACCATGTTTCGTTCACGCGGTGATAACTATGAAATTCTGACCAACGGAGCTTTGGTAGAATCAGGTTCCTGCCTTGATCCTCTGGATAAACTTCAACAATTAATGGTTCGCTTCAAGCCGGTAGAGTTTTCTGAATTGCCCCGTTTTTGCGGTGGTGCAGTCGGTTATCTTGGCTATGATATGGTGCGTTATATTGAAACACTTCCTGATAATAATCCTGCCTCAATTGGTAGTTATGACAGTTGCTTTGTGTTTTCCGATAGCCTGTTGATTTTTGATAACCGGCTACAGAAAATAAAAGTAGTCTATAATGCCTTTATCACTGACAGTACTGACTATCGTCAGGTCTATGATCTGGCTGTCAGCCAAATCCACAATCTTATAGAGCAATTGCGTACACCACTACCACGCATTACTAAGGTCAAACCTGCTGACCAGCCCATTGTTCTGCATTCAAATTTCAGCGAGCATGATTTTATAGCAGCAGTTGAAAAATGTAAGGAATATGTGCGTAGTGGTGATGTTATTCAGGTGGTGTTATCCCAGCGTTTTAGTGCTCCATGTCATGTAGATCCCTTTGATATTTATCGCTCCTTACGTACAATTAATCCGTCTCCTTATATGTTTTTCCTCCGTTTTGCTGACAGCATTGTTGTCGGTGCTTCCCCTGAAGTTATGGTGCGCAAAGAGGATGATGTCGTCGAAGTACGCCCCATTGCTGGGACGCGTCCACGTGGCAGCACAGTAAGCGAAGATTTACTGCTGGAGCAGGAATTGCTCAATGATCCTAAAGAGCTTGCCGAGCATGTCATGTTGGTTGATTTGGGGCGCAATGATTTGGGACGGATTTGCCAGACCGGGAGTGTTGAAGTAAGCGAATTCAAAATGATTGAGCGCTATTCTCATGTGATGCATATTGTATCAAATATTCGCGGAAGGTTGCAGCCCGGTATCGATTCTTTTGACACTTTTCGCGCCACTTTTCCAGCCGGAACCTTGACTGGTGCCCCGAAGATTAGGGCTATGGAGATTATCGATGAACTAGAACCACAACGCCGTGAAATCTATGGCGGAGCTGTTGGGTATTTCTCTTATTCAGGCAATATGGATCTAGCTATAGCTATTCGTACTTTGGTCGTTCATCGCGATACCATCCATTTGCAAGCTGGGGCTGGGATTGTTGTCGATTCAGATCCGCAGTCAGAGTACGAAGAGACTTTGAATAAAGCCCGTGGAGTTATGCAGGCAATCGAGATGGCAGAGGGGGGGCTGGATTAATGTTATTGATGATAGATAATTATGACTCTTTCACCTACAACTTGGTGCAGTATTTTAGAGAATTGGGCGAAGAAGTTGTGGTTCGGCGCAATGATGCTACTGATCTGGCTGGTATTGCTGAATTGCAACCGGACAAACTGGTTATTTCGCCTGGTCCCTGTGATCCGCATCAGGCTGGAATATCCGTTGCTGCCATTCAACACTTTGCCGGTAAAATTCCAATTTTTGGTGTATGCCTCGGGCACCAAGCAATTGGCGCAGCTTTCGGTGGCAAGGTGGTGCGTGCCGACGAACTTATGCATGGTAAAACCAGTGATATTTATCATGCTAATAGCGATATGTTCCGCGGCTTGCCTAATCCGTTCGTAGCAACTCGCTACCATTCATTAGTTGTTGAACGTAGTTCATTGCCTGAACAACTTGTAGTTACTGCATGGACAGAAAGTGACATGATAATGGGTCTGGCACATAAAACTTTGCCGGTATGGGGGGTACAGTTTCATCCAGAATCCATCCTTTCGGTCGCGGGCAAAGAGCTAATGGATAACTATTTGAACCTTGCGGAAGAGTTTTGGAGCTCTCATGATTAAAGAAGCTATTGCTCAGGTTGTAGAAGGTCGTGACCTTGATGAAAAAGTCATGATTGATGTCATGAACATGATCATGGGTGGTGAAGCGACCGCGGCGCAAATTGCAGCTTTTATAACGGCTTTACGCATGAAAGGTGAAACTGTAGCGGAGATTACCGGAGCTGCTAAGGTTATGCGCCAACACGCTACGCCAATCCATGTTCAACACACCCTAGATATAGATCGTGAAGAGATTAATAGTGATCAGGAAACTATTCTGGATACTTGTGGGACTGGGGGTAGTGGTACTAAAACCTTTAATATCTCAACTACCGTTGCTTTTGTTGTGGCCGCCTGTGGGGTTAAGGTAGCTAAACACGGTAACCGCAGTGTTTCATCAGCTTGTGGCAGTGCAGA
This sequence comes from uncultured Desulfuromonas sp., assembly GCA_964536375.1. Lineage (GTDB taxonomy): Bacteria > Desulfobacterota > Desulfuromonadia > Desulfuromonadales > Desulfuromonadaceae > Desulfuromonas. The sequence goes on from CAZHXF010000001.1 coordinate 93,215, forward strand.
TGTACTGGAGGAACTCGGGGTTAATTTGTCCGTGCCGGCACAAATAGTTGAGCGCTGTATTGATGAACTAGGAGTTGGATTTTTATTTGCTCCAGCTTTACATGGGGCAATGAAATATGCCATCGGACCACGCCGCGAAGTAGGTATTCGAACTATATTCAATTTGCTTGGACCGCTTACCAACCCGGCCGGAGCCGATAGGCAGGTAATGGGAGTATATCGCGAAAGCTTGGTTGAGCCTATTGCCCAGGTATTAACTCGCCTTGGTTGTATACGTGGTTTCGTTGTCCATGGTCTTGATGGAATGGACGAAATAACTTTGACTAATGAAACTCTTGTTGCCTCCATTGAGAATGGCGGAGTAACTGTGTCACAACTACAGCCGGAGAGGCTGGGGTTTACCCGTTGTGCTCTAGCCGATTTACAGGGCGGTGATGCCAAGCGTAATGCCACAATAGTGCGCGACATACTTGCGGGAGATAGAGGTCCTAAACGTGATGTTGTGGTGCTGAACAGCGGTTATGCCTTAGTCGCTGCCGGTGTTGCCAGTGATGTTGCTGCGGGGATTAAACTTGCCGCTGAGGCAATTGACAGCGGTGCCGCCCAGGGTAAGTTGGATGGGCTGATTCGGATAACAAATCAATGATTCTCGATAAGATTCTAGCAAGAAAAATTACCGAAGTTGCTGCCGCCAAGGCGCAGATAAGTAGCGCGGCATTACAAGATAAAATTGCCCAGTGTCCAACTACCCGTGGTTTTGAAGCACGTCTGCGGGATCGCAGTCAACAAGGCACGGCTATAATCGCCGAGGTAAAAAAAGGCTCACCCTCCAAGGGGATCATCCGGGCAGATTTTGACCACCTTGCCATCGCTCGTGGTTATGCTACCGCCGGTGCCTGTTGTTTGTCAGTACTGACTGATGAATCTTTTTTTTATGGCAATTTGAGTTTTCTCAGTGATATCACAGCGCAGGTAGATATCCCACTGTTGCGCAAAGATTTTATCATTGACCCTTATCAGATATATGAAGCGCGTGCCTATGGTGCTGATGCTATCTTGTTAATTGCTGCCGCACTTAAGCTAGAGCAGTTGCAACAATTTCATGAATTGGCACAGCAATTGGGTTTAGATGTATTGCTCGAAGTGCATAATGCAGAAGAGTTGCAACTGGCATTGCAAACCGATTGTACGTTGTTGGGGATAAACAATCGCTGCCTGAAAACCTTCGTCACCGACTTACAGGTCAGCGAACGCTTATTACGCTTGATACCGCCGCAGCGCATGGTGGTTTCTGAGAGTGGGATTCATAGTCGCGCCGATATAGAACGGCTGCAACTAGCCGGAGCTGGCGCTTTTCTCGTTGGTGAAAGCTTGATGCGTGAAGATGACTTTGCCGCTAAGTTACATCAACTGCTCGGGGATAACCGTGCCAGTAGGTGATCAAACTAACGCAGCCGCAATGCGTGTTAAAGTGTGCGGTATTACTAATCTAGAAGATGCCCACCACGCCATTGCTATGGGGGCAGATGCCCTCGGTTTTGTTTTTTATCCGCTCAGCCCGCGCTATATTGCGCCATCAGCAGCACAGCAGATTATTGCTCAGTTACCACCACTAGTTTCTATCGTCGGTTTATTTGTTAACGCCGATCCAGATTTTATCCGCGCAGTAATTGGTCAATGCAATCTAGATACGTTACAATTGCATGGCGATGAAACCCCGCAGCAATGTGTTTATTCTGGAGTGAAAGTTATCAAAGCTTTACGCGTCAATAGCGAAGATTGTCTGCGCGGTATGCTAGACTACCCTGTTTCGGCACTGCTTCTGGATGCTTGGAGCGCCGACGCCTATGGTGGTACCGGAAAAACTGGACGTTGGGACTTGGCAGCACAAGCGGCACAACGGTTGCCAGTTATCTTGGCTGGGGGGCTGAATAAGGCTAATGTTGCTCAGGCGATAGCTGCTGTGGGACCCTATGCTGTTGATGTTTCCAGTGGCGTTGAACTGGTTCCGGGGCGTAAAGATCCACAGTTGGTGCGCGACTTTATTTACACAGCAAAAGGTTGGAGATAGATCAATGTATGAATATCCGGATTCTCGTGGTTACTTTGGTCAATTTGGCGGGCGCTATGTGGCGGAAACTCTTATGCCGGCGCTGTTTGATCTTGAAGAAGCGTATGTAGCCGCACAGGCTGATCCCGCATTTCAACAAGAGTATGACTATTATCTGAAGCACTATGTCGGGCGCCCAAGTCCCCTCTATTTTGCCGAACGGCTGACCGAGCATCTTGGCGGAGCCAAGATATATCTCAAGCGCGAGGATTTGAACCATACTGGTGCGCATAAGGTTAATAACACCGTTGGACAGGTGTTACTGGCGCGGCGTATGGGTAAGAAAAAAATAATCGCGGAAACTGGAGCCGGACAACATGGTGTTGCTACGGCAACGGTAGCGGCGCGTTTCGGGCTACAATGTGACGTGTTTATGGGCACCGAAGATATCCGTCGCCAATCGCTAAACGTGTTTCGCATGAAATTACTTGGTGCAACAGTGCATGGTGTGACCGGCGGCACGGCGACCCTTAAAGATGCTATGAATGATGCACTGCGCTACTGGGTAACCAATGTCAGTGATACCTTCTATGTTATTGGCACCGTAGCTGGTCCGCATCCATATCCGCAGATGGTGCGTGACTTCCAGGCTATTATCGGTCGTGAGACGCGCGAGCAGATTCTGGCAATGGAAGGGCGGTTACCCGATGTCGCCATTGCCTGTATCGGCGGTGGTTCCAATGCCATGGGTATGTTTTACCCGTTTATTAATGATGAACAGGTGCGTTTGCTTGGTGTTGAGGCGGCAGGACTTGGTTTGGCTAGCAATAAACACGCTGCCAGCATCGGCGCTGGGCGCGTTGGTGTGCTCCATGGTAATAAAACATTTTTACTCCAAAACGCCGATGGGCAGATACAGCATGCTCATTCCATTAGTGCTGGTCTTGATTATCCCGGTGTCGGCCCAGAGCATGCGTTGTTGCACGAGATTGAACGCGCTGAATACTGCGCTATTACCGACGCTGAAGCTCTCGATGGCTTTCAGCAGTTAACATTGTTGGAGGGGATAATCCCCGCCCTTGAAAGTGCCCACGCAATTGCCCAGGTGATCAAACTGGCGCCGACTATGCGCCCTGATCAAACTATTGTTGTCTGTCTGTCCGGGCGAGGCGATAAAGATATGCACACCGTGGCTGAAGCTTTTGATGTGAAACTATAATGGGAGCCATGCTCCCGGGAGCTACTATGCTTTTTACCGAATTAGAATTGCCGCAGCAGGTGCAGCAAGGAATTAAGGCTCAGGGCTTTCTTGAGTTGACCCCAGTGCAGCAACAGGCGATACCTTTGGCGTTGGCTGGCAAGGATGTCGCAGCACAGGCTCAGACTGGTACCGGAAAAACCGCAGCATTTCTGATTGCGTTATTCACTCGCTTACTCAACGACACCAAACCTATTAGCAAGAATCCACGTGCCTTGATTATGGCTCCAACCCGTGAGTTAGTGGTGCAGATATGTGCAGACGCTAACAATATAGGCGTCGATTGCGGGCTTAAGATAGTCCCGATATTTGGTGGTATTGATTATGAACGCCAGCGTAAATCACTAGTCGATGGTGTCGATGTTATTGTCGCTACACCGGGGCGATTAATTGATTATGCCAAACAAAAGGTGTTTTCTTTTAATAGCATTGAAGTGTTGGTCATTGATGAAGCCGATCGCATGTTTGATATGGGCTTTATTGCTGATTTGCGCTACATCCTGCGCAAGTTGCCGTCGTTTGATAAACGTCAGACCATGCTGTTTTCCGCTACCCTGTCGCCGCGTGTGATGGAGTTAGCGTACGATTTTATGAACAACGCCGAAAAGGTGCAGATTGAGCCTCAGCAGGTAACGGCAGAACGTGTGGAACAAATTGTTTATCATGTTGGCTGCAAAGAAAAACTGCCGTTGCTGTTGGGTTTGCTCAATGAGCGCATGGACGGCGGTCGCGTTATGGTGTTTGCCAATACCAAGCGTGAAACCGAGTATGTAACCAAGGTGTTGCAGGCCAACAATTACAAGGCGGAGCAAATTTCCGGTGATATATCGCAGGTGAAGCGGATGCGGATATTGCAGGAATTTAAGGATGATAAAATTAATATTTTGGTGGCCACTGATGTTGCTTCGCGCGGGATTCATATTGATGATGTAACCCACGTGGTCAACTACGATGTACCACAGGATCCAGAAGATTATGTGCACCGTATCGGACGCACGGCACGTGCTGGTGCTACAGGTTTTGCCATTACTATGGCTGACGAAAATCTGGTTTTTCATCTGCCGGCTATCGAGGAATATATCGGTGACAAGATTGTCAGCGAGGTGCCAGAAGAACAGTTGTTTTGCTGGAAGTACCAACGCCCACAACTGAAAAAAAAATCACCACCACAACGCAAGGGCAGTTTTGCGAAGGGTGGGGCTAAGCCAGCGCATAAAACAAGCTCTAACCCAAGTGCTACAGCGGGTACTAAGCTGCCACGGCGGCGTCCGCGGCGGATTAAACCAGCAACCGTTCCTGATAATACCCCGAAATGACTATTGCACAACTGTCTATACCTGAATTAGCCAACTGCCAGCGCTGCCCACGTTTAGTGGATTACCTGAGCCAGTTGCCTGCCAAGGGCGCGTACTCGCGCTCAGACTATTGGAATAAACCGGTAGCGGGGTTTGGCGATATAAACGCACAGGTGTGGTTGATTGGTCTAGCTCCGGGAGCCCATGGCGCCAATCGCAGTGGGCGCCCATTTACTGGAGATGGCGCTGGAGATTTCATGTATCCACTGTTGTATCAGGCAGGGTTCAGCAACCAAGCTCAGGCGCATTCAATAAATGATGGTTTGCAGCTCAAAGATCTTTATATTAGTAATGCGGTTAAGTGTGTCCCCCCGGGGAATAAACCAACGGCAGCAGAGTTTACCAACTGCCGCCCATTTCTCCTGCTGGAGTGGCAGCAATTAACCCAGGTACGCGTACTGTTTGCCTTGGGGCGTGACTCCTTTGTCAGCGTGTTGCGTTTGTTAAAAGATGCTGGGGTCATTCAGCGCTTGTCTGATTATCCTTTTCTGCACAATGCAGCTTATCCGTTGGCTAATGGCCAGTGGCTGCTGGCCAGTTATCACACCAGCCGCTACAATGTACACACGCGTCGGATCACTCCAGCACTGTTTTTGCAGGTTTTGCAGCATGCGCAGCAGTTAACTCACACCGAGGCGATAGTAGGTTAATTAGTGTGTTAGTACCAGAAAACGGTTGAAAGCATACCGGCTATTGCATTAAACTCACAGAATTGTGTAGTTAGGCGTAACAATGAAATTGGCTAGTCAATAAAGGGGATACTGTGGGGCGGATAGAAGAGACATTTGCACGGCTTAAACAGCGCAACGAAAAAGCTTTAATCCCTTTTATTACTGCTGGTGATCCCAATATCCAGGTGACAGAGCAGATAATTACAGAACTGATTGCGGCTGGTGCAGATATCATTGAACTCGGTATGCCTTTTTCCGATCCTATGGCTGACGGTCCAACAATTCAGGCGTCCTCAGAACGAGCTTTAGCTGCGGGCACTACTTTGCACAACGTGTTAGAGCTTGTTGCCAGAGTGCGTACGTATAGTCAGATTCCTATCGTCCTCATGGGTTACTATAATCCGATCTATAGTTATGGTGGACAGTGTTTTGCCGAACATGCCAAACATGCCGGTGTTGATGGTCTGTTGTTGGTAGATTTGCCGCCGGAAGAGCGGGATGAGTTGGCTGTATTTACTGCCCCGCTGGGCATTCATCTGATAACTATGCTAGCGCCGACGACACCACCGCAGCGCAGCGCTGATCTATTGGCTGTAGCGCAGGGGTTTGTCTACTATGTGTCTATGACTGGTGTTACCGGCACTGCCAAGGTTGATAGCGCGGCCATACAAGTTAAAGTTAATCAGTTATGTGAACAAAGCCCAGTACCTGTTGCCGTTGGTTTCGGTATTACTAGTGCTGCAGATGCTGGATCAATCTCGCGTTTTTCCGATGCCGTCGTGGTTGGAAGCGCTCTCGTTAATGTCATTAAACAGTATGCTGAATCACCCCGCTTGTTGGAGGAAGTTCATCGCTTCGTGCGTGAGCTTAAACAGGGTATTCTTGATGCGACTGATAATAAATAAAGTGAGGTAGCTCATGTCATGGTTTAGTAAAAAGCCAAAGGCACCGATCTCGGCGGTAGTAACCAAGACTGTTCATATGCCTGAGGGGGTGTGGACTAAGTGTAAGAACTGTGCTGAGATTATTTACGCCAAAGAGATTGAGCGTAATCTGAATGTTTGCCCCAAGTGTGATTACCATTTTCGTATCAGCGCCCGCGCCCGTATTGATTTGGTGATTGACGAAGGTACCTTTGTAGAGATAGATGCCGGGTTGGAATCTACAGACTTTCTCGACTTTAAAGATTCAAAGAAATATAAAGATCGCATCAAAGCGGCGGTTGCTAAGGCTGGTGGTGGTGATGCGGTGATTTGTGGTAGCGGTAGTATTGATGGTTTACCAGTAGTGGTTTCGGTGTTTGATTTCAGTTTCATGGGCGGCAGCATGGGTTCGGTTGTTGGTGAAAAGATAACTCGCGCCATTGAAAAAGGGCTTGAGACCAAGACCCCAGTAATTATTTTTTCCTGTTCTGGTGGCGCGCGCATGCAGGAAAGTATTCTTTCTCTGATGCAGATGGCTAAGACCTGCGCGGCGCTTGCCAAGTTAAAAGAGGCTGGTTTACCGTTTGTCTCGGTGCTTACTGATCCAACTACCGGTGGGGTTACTGCTAGTTTTGCCATGCTGGGGGATATTAATATGACCGAGCCGCGTGCCTTGATTGGCTTTGCCGGTCCTCGGGTTATCGAGCAAACTATCCGCCAGAAATTACCTGAAGGGTTTCAACGTTCGGAATATTTGTTGGAACATGGCATGATTGATATGATTGTGCAGCGCCAAGAGATGAAACAGCGTCTTTCGCAAGTGCTTCGAGTTTTTACGAAGAATTAGTCATGGATAAGGGCGCCATATTGGAGTTCCTGTATGGACTCCAGATGTTTGGTATTAAGCTTGGTCTAGATAACATCGTCACGTTGTTGCAGTCCGTGGACAACCCGCAAAGTAAATATGGGATTGTTCATGTGGCGGGAACTAATGGCAAGGGGTCAGTGTGTGCTTTTTTGCGCACTATTTTGACTCAGGCTGGATATCGTGTCGGATGTTACACCTCGCCCCATCTGCACCAATTTAATGAACGTATAACGGTTGATAATCAGCAGATCACTGATGATGAATTAGCCTCCTTGGTTGAAAAACTGCGTGCGAATAATCCTAAGGTGCCGGCAACTTTTTTCGAGTTTACCACGGCTCTGGCTTTGCTTTATTTTGCGCATAAAAAAGTAGATATTGTTTTACTTGAGGTTGGCATGGGTGGCCGGCTGGATGCCACCAATGTGGTCGTCCCGCTGGTGTCTGTTATTACCCCTGTTAGCCTTGATCATACAGATTATCTCGGGACAACTCTGGCGCAAATAGCTGCGGAAAAAGGTGGCATAATTAAAGCTCAGGTGCCAGTGGTTATCAGTGATCAGGAACCACAGGTTCTGGCTGTGTTGGAAGAGATGGCAGTTAATAAGCTGGCACCAAGCTGGTGCTACGGTCGTGACTATCACTGCATTGCAGGAGAACACGGCGTTGATGTTGTCAGCGCACAGCACCGCTGGCTGGGCTTGCACCCCCAGTTGTTGGGGCAACATCAGCAGCAGAATCTAGCTACGGCGTTAATGACACTAAATTGTTTAGCTGCTAGTGGTTACGTTGTTAGTGATGCTGATGTGACTCAGGCTGTAGCGAAGACTCGTTGGTCTGGGCGGCTTGAGTGGTGTACTAATGGTACAACGCGGGTGTTGCTCGATGGTGCTCACAATGAAGCTGGAGCTCGTGCACTTGCTGCTTATTTAAGTCAATATCTGCAAGAACATTGCGGCAGTAAGATTCGTTGGGTGGCTGGGTTTAAAGCAGATAAGGATGTGGCGGCTATCTTGGCGCTGTTGTTACCTTTAACCCTGCAGCTGTACGCTGTGGCCCCGCCCATAGAACAAGCATATCCGGTTGTGGATGTTGTTACCCAAGTAGAGGATGCCCACGTTGCAGTTCTTGGTTTTGCTGATATTGCCGCCGCGCTCCAGGCTGCCCAGCAGGATTGTCTGTCAGGAGAAATTGTCGTTGTTGCCGGGTCTTTGTTTCTGGTGGCAGCATGTCGTGAAAATTTGATTTCATCTAGGTAAATAATGTTATGCGTGATGATAGATATTTTGCACCTGTATTGCTGCTGGTAGTTTGTTGTTTGTTGAGTGCTCCTGTAGCTTTAGCCAGCGATTTCAAGAAAAAAGATGCTCCGGTTGCCATACAGGCTGACGAGTTGAATTTTGATAAAGAGACCGGTGTGTATGCGGCGCAGGGTCAGGTGGATATACAGCAGTCACAGACCCGATTACAGGCCGATAAGGTAAATTACAACACCATAACTGGTGATGCTGATGCTATAGGCAATGCGGTGCTGAATGATCCAGATGGAACTCTGACTGGTGAAGAGCTGAACGTAAATATGAAAACCAGCATAGGTGTTGCTACCCACGCTAAGGGCTTTCTGACCGCTTATAATTTTCATATAGCTGGTGATGAGATCAGCAAACTGGGTGAATATACCTATCGGGTAAAAAATGGTTTTTTTACCACCTGTAACTCTGAACCACCTGCGTGGAAATTTAGTGCCAGCAAACTTGATGTTACCCTCGGCGGTATGGCCCGTGCGCGCAACGTTAAATTTTATTTGCATGATATCCCGGTTCTGTACTTGCCATATATCGCTTATCCGGTAAATACCGAGCGCCAGTCGGGATTTCTAATGCCTATGGTCGGTTATTCAAGTAATCGCGGTACGCAACTGTCCCTTGCTTACTATCAGGTATTAGCCCGCAATATGGATGCTACGCTGTATATGGATTATTTTTCCGATATGGGGCTGGGCACCGGGTTGCAGTATCGTTATATTGTGGGCGATGACAATGCCGGTGAGGCTAACCTGTATTACCTGTCGAGTAATGGCAGCGCCGATTACGCTGACTTAAATGATAGTTTTGCCTGGCGCTGGAACCATTTAGGCACCCTGCCTTATGGCGTGCGCTTCAGTGCTGATAGTGAATATGTCAGCGACAATAAGTACTTTGAAGAATTTGGTGAAATAGCTGAGGAGTACAATAAGGATGAAGTGGAATCGACCATCGCGCTGAGCAAGCGCTGGGGAAACCTTGCCGCAACCTTGAGTGCTATCTATACCAAAGATCTGGAAGAGACTGCCGATAATGATATAACTTTACAACGGCTGCCAGAATTTCAACTCGATTATATGCGTACCCGCATAGGTCAGACTCCGCTGTATTTTAAATTTGATTCTACCTCCACCTATTTTTGGCGTCGCGAAGGTATAAAGGGTGAGAGGGTAGAGGCCCGTCCCGCGATGTCAGCATTTTTCATGCCCGGCAATATTGTTGAAATTGAGCCAGAAATTGGCTATCGTCAACGGTTTTATTGGACATCTGGTGACGGTCCCGGCTATGAGCACGCAGAAAACTATGATTTTTCTACCCGTTTTGCCACTCGCGTGTCGCGTGTTTTTGATTTGGGGAATGCTTCAGGTTTGACTAAGGTCAAGCACAGTGTCGAGCCCGAAATTACCTATCTATATACACCTAATAAAAATCAAGATGATTTGCCCTATTTCGATTCGGCGGATCGCGTTGCCAATAATAATAAAGTTGAATATGCCGTGGTGAATCGATTTATTGGTCGTTTTATTGAGGATGGTAACCGCCCGACTTACCGTGAACTTGCTTATCTACGCTTGTCACAAAGTTATGATATCTGGTTGCTCCGCCGTGATCGTGATGAAAGGTTAGATACCCACAGTTTTTCTGATATTCGCACCGAACTTATTTTGCGCCCCACTTCCAAGTGGAGTGTGGATATCGACCTGAAGTATGACCCACATCGCGCCCAGTTTTCTAAGTTTAGTGCAGAAACAGGCGCCCGTTATTCCGATGATGTTGGATTCAGTGCTGCATATCGCTATGCTGAGGATGCTACCGATAACGGTATCGCCGATGGCTCAGAATATGTTTCTGCCGGTGTGGATTTAGATTGGGTTAAACCGGTGTATTTTAAATATGAATATCGTTACGATTGTGTAGACCAAGCGCGTTTGGAAAATCTGGTCAGCCTAGAGTATCGTTCTCAATGCTGGAGTATCTTTCTCAGTTATCGCGACCGGCTAGACGACAATGAAATTATGCTGACCTTTGCGCTAGGTGGCATAGGTGCAGTTGGTCATATCGGCAGCAGCCTAAGTTCAGAATAGTTTTCTCTGGAGAAATCATGCCGCCGTCGGTGTTTATAGCTTTCTATGCAGTGGATATAGTGTTACAGCCAAACCACCGTTGCTGAACGAGAAGTTGTCGCTACTGGCTGCAGTATCCTGTGGAAGTAATGCCCAACCACTCCAGTGGGGATAATTAGCGCGTAATTGAGCCTGTAATCTGACCAACAGCTGTTTAGGACTTCCCGTGGTTGTTAATCGCTCTCCATAGGGCGGATTGCATATAATCATCCCCGTGGCAGCGGGTGCTTGTGCCTGCATGGCATCAGCTAGGTGGAAATGCACCATGTCGGCAACGCCCGCGTGTTGGGCGTTGTTGGTGGCTGCTTGTATTGCTTGTTCACTGTTATCACTGCCAGTGATAGTAACCTGAACCTCGCGGCGGACTTTCCTCGCTTCACTAACCAATGTTTGCCATAATCCGTCACGATATCCTGGCCACTGCTGGCAGGTAAAGCTACGCTGCAAGCCTGGCGGTATGTTTGCTGCCAAGAGCGCTGCCTCAATGGGGAGCGTTCCCGAACCGCAAAAGGGATCCCACAGCGGTAGCTCACCGCGCCAATCACTGCGTAATAGACAACCTGCCGCCAGCGTTTCTCGCATAGGTGCCACGGTGCTGCTCTGGCGATACCCTCTCTTGTGCAACAACTCTCCACTGCTATCAACAGATATGGTGCAAATGTCATCTTCAAAACGGGCAAAAACCAGTTGTGGCTCCAGGTCTGTATCATCTGACGGCGTAGCATTGAGCGCTTTATAGATTGCCTTTTCGATAGTTTCTGCAACTCTGTTGCTATGATTCAAGCGCGAAGTGTGGCAGCTGACCCTTACTGTTACCTGGCGCTGGGGTTTGATGAATTTACCCCAGGGTAAGTGCACTGCTTTTTGAAACAGCGTGGGGAAATCACGACTTTTAACACTGTCAAGACGTACCAGAATACGGCTGGCACAGCGTAACCACAAATTGGCTAAGTACAGCTCGCGCAGTTTACCGCTAAAGCTAATGCCACCGTGGCTGATGTTAAGGGGAGCGCTGGTGATCTGGTGTAATTCAGTGGCGCACAATTGTTCAAACCCCGGTGTCACGATTGCAAAAAATTGTTCAGTGGTGTTTTTCATCTGCGGGTAGTTCCTTCTATGTTTTTACTGTCAGGAATTCAATGACTATGCTGGTAGGGTGATTTGGGTACATTTCAAAACATTATGGCGAAAATAGCTTATTTAGGCGTGAAAGACAATGGTGTCCGCAACCTTTGCGTAAAAATGACCCACAGTTTCGGTAGTGAAGCATGAGGTGCCAGGCAGAGTTTTGCGGCGCAAATTCTGCTGCATACAACTGCTCATGACCTTTAATAAGGGGAGTGCTTTCTGGCTATTTTATAAGTAGTTTTCTTAATTGCCGGGCGGCAAAGAGCGGATCAACTGCCGAACAAATGGCAGAAACTACCGCGACACCGTCGGCTCCCGCTTTGAGAACATTCGCAATGTTTCCACTATGGAGACCACCAATCGCCACCAGCCGATGGCGAGATATCTGGCGAATTCTTCCAACACCCTCAAGCCCGAGTTGCTGGTGCAGTTCACTTTTGGTCGGAGTCACAAATACAGGACTTAATCCCAGATAATCGACATCCAAATCTTCAGCTTCAAGAGCATGGTCCTCTGACTCCACGGAAAGACCGATGATTGCATCAGGTCCCAATAACCGACGCGCATCGGCATAGGGCATGTCACTCTGACCAATATGCACACCGTTAGCGCCGATAGCCAAAGCGATGTCAATCCGGTCGTTGATAAGAAGTGGAATCGCTGTAGGTTGCAGCGCTACCATAATGGCACGGCCAAGCTCAACAAAATCTCTGGTTGCGCACTCCTTTTCGCGCAACTGTACAATCGAAACTCCCCCCTGAACTGCTGCCTGAACAATATCGATGAGATTTCGTCCACCGGATAATGTGCGGTCAGTGACCAGATGCAGATCTAAATTATACTGTTTCATTTTGGCTCCTGGTGTGTCCAGTGCGAATCAATCTGTTCATTGGTTAGGTTGTAAAATGCATCAATGAGGTGAACCTGTAGGGTACCCGGTCCTGCAGACTGCTTTGCGGCAATTTCACCACAAATACCCATGACTGTCATGGCATGAGTTGCAGCAATAATGGCATTGTCATTCACCGCACAAAAGGCGCCGACCAGCGCCGTAGCGCTGCAGCCGAGTCCGGTAACCTTCGGCATCATCGGATTTCCATTACGCACCTGAAATTTCTTGTTCCCATCCGTTATCAGGTCAATAGCGCCACTGACGGTAACCACACAAGCATATTTATTCGCCAGCGCGCGAGCAGCACCTTCTGCGTCACTCTGTGTCGCTGAGCTATCGACCCCTTTGGTCCGCACGCTACATCCAGCCAGGGCCATAATTTCTGAGGCGTTCCCTCTGATCACGGTCGGGGCAACCTGATTGATCAAGGTGAGGCAACTCTGGGTTCGAAAAGCTGTCGCACCGGCACCGACGGGATCGAAAATAATAGGAATACCCTTACTCTGTGCTGCTGTCATCGCCAGCGCCATTGCCTCAACCCACTCCCGATTTAGGGTGCCAATGTTGATTACCAGTGCTGCAGAAAGTGATGACATTTCGGCAACTTCTTCAGCCGCATGGGCCATGACCGGTGAAGCACCAATGGCGAGCAGCGCATTTGCCGTATTGTTCATTACGACAAAATTGGTGATATTATGCACAAGCGGTGCATTGTCCCGTATTTTTTGCAGATCGTTAAAAAGACCCTTAACAGTCAATTTCATGTGTGTCCTACCTGTAAATTTCAAGTTATGTCGACAGTCATGGTTCTGTAGCTGTCAACAGTTGAAGAGATGAGATTTTAATACCAAAACCGCTGCGGATTGTTGAAATTCATATCACAGGGCACCCGCGAATTAACCAAGGCTTACCTTTACGGTATATTTCTTCATTTTACTGCTCTTTGACGATAACCTCCAACCGATAGTCTGCAATTTTCTTCGGCAACATTTCATACGTATTAGCGCGGATCAAAAATGCCGTTGGTATGTTGTGTTTCAATATTGTAATAGGTTCCCCATCATGAATTAACCGTTTTATCTGTTGTTTCAGCGGCGGGATCTTCGCAACGGTAACCACCTGCCCATTCGCACATCTGATTCAAAATAGGCATAACGCTATGACCTTTTTCTGTCAGCGAATATTCAACTTTTGGCGGTACCTGTGCATACACTTCACGATGCACCAAACCATCGCGTTCTAACTCACGCAATTGTTGAGTGAGCATTTTGCGTGTAGTCGCTGAAAATTGCCGTTGCAACTGTGAAAAACGCATCGTTTCAATGGCGAGGTGCCACAGGATAGATGTTTTCCATTTACCACCGATAACGGCTAGTGTCACATCGATGCCACATTTATAGGTTTTATCGCGGAATAAATAACATTCTTGCGGCAGTGTTGTGCCCATAATTAATACTCCTAGCAGTTTGCCAGTATCTTTACACACCTAGACGTACCCTTTTAGGTACTACGTATTAAAAAAGTACGTAATTGACGATATGCTTCCTATGGTCGATAGTAGCTCAAAAGTAGTTATCAAGGCAACCGTTGATGAATCACTGGTGTTCATCAAGACCCTGACCAGGAGATAATAGATAATGGCTAATATTTTTGAATCAACTGCAATAGGTGGCATGGTGTTAAAAAACCGCCTCATCCGCAGTGCAACATGGGAAAATATGGCCGACGATAAAGGTCACATGACCGACCCATTGTTTAAGGTCTATGCCGATCTTGCTAAAGGCGGCGTGGGTATGATCATAACCGGCTACGCTTTCATTCTTGAACAGGAGCAACCTAATCCCGGCATGATGGGGATCTATGACGATAGCTTCGTCGCTGAATATCAGCAACTCACATCGATGGTGCACCAGCATGACAGCCGCATTGTCGCTCAAATTGCTTATGGTGGTTCGCAAACGGGCTACCCAGCGGAAGGTCGATTGATTTGGGGGCCATCCGCCGTGGCAGATTTGGCAACTGGGGTGATACCAACAGCGATGACGCAGGACGATATCACCACCCTCGTTCAAGCTTTTGGTGCTGCGGCAAAACGTGCCCAAGCAGCAGGTTTTGATGGGGTAGAGATGCATGGCGCGCACAGTTATCTACTTAGTCAATTTTTGAGTCCTTATTACAATCACCGTAGCGATAATTACGCTGGCAGCATTGAGAATAGGGCGAGAATCTTCATTGAAGTATATGCTCAAATCCGAAAACAAGTTGGTGACGACTACCCGGTATTAATCAAGATCAACGCCGAGGATTTCATTGATGGGGGAGCCACCTTTGAAGATTGCCGTTATGTGTGTCATCAATTAGCGCAGCGCGGTATCGATGCTATTGAGATCAGTGGTGGCACTGGAGCATCAGGAGGCGAAATCCCTGCGCGGGTAAAAATCAACACTCCTGATAAAGAGGCATACCATGCCCGTTATGCGGCACAGTTAGCTGTTGAGCTCACCATCCCAATTATTGTCGTCGGTGGTATACGTTCGCCAGCAGTGATCGAACAGCTACTTGAAACCACTCATATCGCGCTATTCTCGTTGGCGCGACCACTATTGGCTGAACCCGATCTGCCGAACCGTTGGCAGTCAGGCGATCGTCAGCGCGCCAAGTGTGTCTCGTGTAACGGCTGTTTACAAACCCGCCCAGGCGGTAACTTATGTATCCTCAATCTTGAAAAAGGAATTAAATAATGTCTGAAGTAATTGTAATAGCCACTATCGTCGCCAAAGCTGACTCCATTGATACGGTAAAAGCAGAACTCCTCAAGTTGGTTGAGACCACCATTAAAGAACCAGGCTGTAATAGCTATCTGCTCCACTGTGATCAAAGCGCCCCAGCGACGTTTGTCTTTTACGAAAACTGGTCCAGTGCCGCGCATCTGCAAAGCCATATGGAAACAGAACATTTTACTCAGTGTTTCGCTACGATTGAAGAGTTGATTGAAAACACGGTTATTCAGGAATTAACGCAACTGTCGTAACAGAAAAGCCGGTGATAAGTTTGAATTGCCATTTTCCTTCAAATCTTATCCCTATGATTTGCGCGTAATTTTTAACAATATAGCAAAACTGGGATTGTCCCCTGTAGCATCGGGGGCTGTCCCACGAGTTTGCGACACAAATATTCTGCACACAACTGCGCTAGGTATTTAATACGGGGGTGTTGCTGGGTTTTTATCGCGATGGGATGAACCCCTGAAGCGGCACATGGATGGTCCTAATATTTTCTTGATTGAATTAGCTGTGTTATTCCCTCTGTCTTTATATGCTTCCATTTGTATACAGTGCATTAATGATCATAAAAAAAGCAGCAAGCCAATTTGTATAAGCGAATAGTTTTTTAAGATATTTTGGCTTAGTTTTTAATGACAGTTTCCCTCCAAGTATTCCTCCAAGTACTGTAATAATAGCCAGCGGGATAGCCCATAAGGGATTGAAATCTCCTTGCATAGCATGCCCGGTAAAACCCATCAAAGCAGTTGCCGCTATTAATGTCGATGCCGTTCCAACTGCTGTATACATCGGAACACCGCAGGCTAATACCATAAGAGGAA
The DNA here is from genome assembly GCA_964536375.1 of uncultured Desulfuromonas sp. Lineage (GTDB taxonomy): Bacteria > Desulfobacterota > Desulfuromonadia > Desulfuromonadales > Desulfuromonadaceae > Desulfuromonas. The sequence goes on from CAZHXF010000001.1 coordinate 109,388, forward strand.
CCAAAAAAGACCCTCCTGACACCCCAACCATCCCGGAGCCAAAACCTGTTAAAACAGTGACGGGTAATACCACCCACAAATTAATACTGTATGTCACATCACCAGAATTGATGTTTATTCTTCCAAAATGCTTATTTTCTGGAATATTGTGATCCGCTGAAACAGGTATAAGCATTACTATTCCTGCAATAAACAACATAAGTGCAAATAGCAATTTTAAAGAGAAACTGCTGAATAGATATGAGAAATAACCGCCAGCCAAAGCGGGCAGGGCAGTAAAAGATCCAATCAAAAAGACTAAAGCCCAGGATATAGATTTATTCTTGTGAAATATTATCATTGCCGCAACAGAGGCAGCAAAAAGGATGAATTGACCAGTTGTTGCGGCCTCGTGCATCGGGATATCGGCTATTGCCAGAATTACAACATAGAAATTGCCGCCGCCTTTGCCGACCATAGTCATGGCAATCGCTACAATTAAAATAAGTACGCCAACAATAATTACGTTTGTCATTTAAAAATCGCCCTCATTATTATCTTGAACAACTTTAAGCACTTTACCCGGCTTCATAGAATCTGTTAAAGCAGAATAGCCGCCCTCAACTATGCGGACATCAGTAAATCCTTTTGATAACTGATAGGTTAACCTATAGCTGACCTGTCATTTGCAGGATGAAATACACCTGTAAATTTATCTTGGGGTATTTCATGAATTCTAGCGGGAATTTCATTGGTCGCTATGTTTTTGCTTTCTTTACCAAAAAACTCCAGTGTCAAACTTGTAATTACTTGTTAGGTATTTTTTCGCGCAATTATGGTGACCCCTTCTGTGTAGCTATATCCATAACCATAGCCGTACCCGCCACCACCCGAGCAGTGATTGTCCATCCGGGCTCCGTTTGCTTTCCATTCGTAGAAGTGGTTTCCCGAAGTGATGGGCATAATAGAAACAATTTCATAACCGTCTGATTCAAGCTTTTCAGTTGCCGACTGGATGTCTTCTGTCAATCGTCTTCCGTCAATTTCACTGTCTGAGTACCCTGTTTGTTGAAATTCTGTAACCTCTTTCATTACTTCTTTATCTCCGCCAAATAGTCCCTTCTTTGTTTCGCCTGTAGGTACTTTTTTGGCGATATTTTTCCCTATGGGTTTGAAATTTGCCTTAACGAAAACTGTCTGGTGTTGCATGATCTTCTCCATTTCATTATTAGATAAACGTTGTTGACTCAGTGACCTTGATGCCGTTTCCCCTAAGCAACCAATTAATTATTCCGCATTAAAATCTTACAAATAGCGGATGTCGAAACGCCAAGTATTTGCGCTATCGCCGTAGCAGTCAATCCATAACTGCGAACAAGTTTAATCGCAATCTCTCTGCGTGCATTCGATACGCTATGGCGTCGGCTCCCAGAGCTTAACTCATCTATGGTGATAGAATCACGACTACAAATTTGCTCAATATACTCATCTGCTAGCTGCTGTTTTTCCTGCGGGGAGGTGAAGGGTGAATCTGATTTATGCTGACGTAGAACCTGTTCAACAAATGTACCATTACCTAATATTCTACTATCGTAGCTATCCGACTGATCTATATTTGCTGCTGATTCTTGTTGCGAGCGCCGCATGCCGCCACCAACCAGCTCAGGGCGTTCCCCTTGATACAAACCATCGACCATAAACTGTTGATACCTTTTGATCGCGACTTTGCGCTTTTTACTAAAATAGTGCAGCACTTCATCACACGACTGCCAGCTTTTCTTGTTACCCTCAACTAGCGCAGCATGACCACACCAAGGGTAGGCGTTTAGCTCTGCAATAGTATCTACAATACGCGCCCGTACAGGGTTGAGGTGTACATAGCGAACCAACTCCAAAAAATAACTCTCATCATCACACACAAACGACTTATAGCGGTTTTGAAACAGATGACCATGCCGCTGATAACGTAAATTAAAGCGGATCGCATGACCAGTCAGTAAGCGCCGCATAAAACGTGCTAAACCATAATTGTTGCTACGCAGCAAAAGATGAACATGGTTGTCCATCAACGCCCAGGCGTAAACTGCAATATTACACTCAGTCGCTAAACGGTTTAGACGGGCAACAAAATCAAGCCGATCCGTATCGTCCTTAACGATTACGCACTTCTCGATACCACGAAAAATAACATGATGCAGTAACCCCGGACTATCTAGTCTTGGTTGGCGTGGCATAGCGGCTCCGTGTTGTTGGTGTGGTGGTGGGTAGGGGAACTATTATAGTGGCAGTTAGTCCACTGTGTCAACAACGTCCCCTTTTGGGTTTCTCAAGAGTTTTAACCGTAGACACCTAGATCTTTTTCTTATTGCAATCTCAGCATATTATGATCAATAGCCTTGTCATCTTATGCTGAAAATATTGCAGTTTAAGACTCCTGTGTTTTGCTCTGCCCGGGAACAACAAGAAGAAAATATCGTGCCATTGTCGGAAATTGCAACTAACAATAGCACGATAAAGTTAAATCAAAATGATGACAATAGGCTAATTCTGTTGAGAATAGTTTGGATAGGATCCCGTAATTTGGGTGATGGCATAGTGTGCGGAAAAGATGGCTGAACGTGCTTCGATAATGTTGAAATCCGCCCGAGATTGAAAGAAAATAGCATCTAAGAGTTCAACGGATGTGGTTAATCCTTGATCGAAGGCCACGCGGTTAATGCGCAGATTTTCTTCAGCTTGGTGAAAATTGATTTTTGCTACCTCAAGATTCACAACTGCGAGATTAAATTCGCGGTAGGTATTATCTAATTCGGTCACCAGTTCATGCTCACGCTCGTGGTAGCGATAGGTTGCCCGTTTGGCTGCAATCCGTGCGTGTTGCAAGTCTGCATCATCTTTGAAGCCATCAAACAGGTTGATCGATAGTCGCAATTGAGCGCTTAGTTGCTCATCTCGTTGGTCACCATCCTCTATCACCAACTCATTTTCACCACGTTCATAGGTTGCTGCAAGGTCGGCACGGGGTAAAAAGGTGTCACGCGCCGCTTTACGATCAAGTTGCGCTGCTGCGATGACTGTTTGTAGTGACTGTAGTTCACGGTTATTTGCTTGAAGTTGCTGCTGCAGTTGCGGCAGTTGATTTAATTGGGGCAATGCTGAAAACTCGGACAAATCAAGGTCAGTCAGTTGCACATTTGTCAGTGTTTGCCGTTGCAGTTGTGCCAGTTGTTGTTGAATGATGGTTTGCGCACGATTAACGTTTAGCTGGGAGTTTTCAAGTTCAACTTCAATACGCAGCACCTCATTGCGGGTAATCAGGCCAACATCAAACTTTGCTTGCGCGTTTTGGCGTTCTTGTTGGTACAGCAACAATTGGCGCTGCGCCACCTGCAGGTTTTGTTGTTGCTGGTGCAGGTTTAAACATGTTTGTGCCACTTGCTGTTGCACGCTTTGTTGAATCTCTTGCAACTGTAGGTCGGCAACCTGTTGCTGTTGCCTTTCGCTGAGTAAACGATAGTAATCGCCAAAACCATGAAACAAATTCCAGCTCAGCTCAACACCGCGGCTATGGGTTTTTTCCAGTTGAAGGTCGGTTTCATCACGCAATTGTTCCGCTTGATAAAAAAGATTAATTGCGGGTAAAAATGTACCCCGTTGCTTACGGACATTTTGCTGTTGTTGTTCTAAGGCTGCTTGGTAGTCGCGGACGAGATAGCGTTGCGAAACGGCATTCTTTTGTAACTCAGTCACTGTCCATGCCGAAGCGAACGACGGTATGAATAGTGTGATAATGAAAAACAGTATGACCGATTTTAATAACGATTTATTCAGCATTTTCAGCCCTTTCATTGTGGATAAAGAATGCCAGCAACGCTGGAATGACAAACAGCGTAAACAGCGTTGATACCAGTAGCCCGCCTAGGAGTACGCTACCGATACCACGATACAGTTCACTTCCTGCTCCTGTCGAAAGGACAAGGGGGAGCAAGGCAAACAGGCTGGTGGTGGTACTCATGAATATGGGACGAATACGAGTTCGGACCGATTCACTAATTGCCGGGATTCCTGTTAACCCTTCGTAGCGGACATTGTTGAGCGATTGATGGACAATGAGAATCGCATTATTGACCACCGTGCCGATGAGGATGATAAAACCGAGCATGGTTAAAATATCGAACCCTTGCGGGGCAACAAATAGGTTAACGGCAGTGAGACCGAGAAAACCACCGGCGGCGGCAAGGGGCACACTAAACATAATGATCAGCGGATAGAAGAAGTTCTCAAATAGAACAGCCATCAACAGATAGGTGAGCACCAAGGCGAGGAGTAAGTTCCATTGTAGTGCTTCGCGTGTTTCAACCAACTTATCAGCATTTCCGCCGATGAAAACTTTTACGTCACCGAGTGTTCCATCACTGGTAAGTTTGTTGACCATGGCTTCGATTGTTTCTGTCGCTTGTTGCAGTGGCATCTGGGCTGGCGGTGTCACCTGTAGGGTGATATTACGCCGGCGTTCATAATGATCAACCTGAGTCATCCCCTGCGAGTAATCGGCACGTGCGACATCACCGACACGAATCAGTTCACCATGACCGTTGACAATGGTGCTGTTGAGAATGTCCTCAGGGCTACGAATTTCAGAGTCGCTCGCCTTGAGGACGAGATCAACTTTGCGCATGCCGTCAGGCATATAGTCGCTGATCTGGCGACCATCCATGAGGATATCGATGTATTGGCCCAGCGTTGTTTCATCAAGACCATTGGCCACCAACTTTTGCTTGTCAGCAATAATGTTCACCTCAGGATAGCTGATCTCAAGAGATGGGATGGGTCGTATTTGGGCCGACGTTAACGCCTGGCTAATCCCGCCGTATAAGGTGCGACCTGCGCTGACCAAGGTGTTGAGGTTGGTGCCGGTGATGTTGATCTCTACAGCGCGTCCTTCACCAATGTCATTTTCGAAGATCCCAGACTGTAAGCTGACGCCAATCATGTCAGGAATACTGTTCATAATCCGTGACATCAGTGGCATTAATTTTTTGGCTTCAGTTTCATGAGTACTGATTGCACCTATGATGTTGAGATCGGGAGTGGCGACAAAAAACAGATTTTTGATTTGTGGCACCCCATCTTTACCATCTTCTTTACTGTAGGGCAGGGCCTCTTGGTAGACAAATTCCCCAATTTGGGAGCGTTTTTCCACTGATAGACCCGGGGGTGGAATCAGAATATTTAGAATAAGGTTGCGATTCCCCTGAGGCAAGTATTCTGATTTTGGTAGCAAAATCCAGGTAATAAGAATTGCTGCAAAGGTAAATAAGCTGATGCTGAGTATACGGCTGGTGAGCGAACGTAGCGAGAGGTTGGACAGTTTCATCAGTACGTTAACTATTTTTTGTCCTTGGCGACCAATGACATCATTTTTCTCTTTTGCCAAGGGGCGACGCGAAAAGACCAGGTTGGCCAAGCATGGGATCACTACCAGCGAGACCAGCATACTCAATAAGATGGCAAAGGTGATGGCGATGGCGATATCGCGAAACAGCTGTCCTGCCTCTTGTTCAATAAAGATAACGGGGAGGAAAACCGCGACTGTTGTTGCTGTCGAGGCAAGTACAGCACCAAAAACTTCTTGCGCACCATCGAGAGAGGCATCAAATGCTTTTTTGCCCATCTGGCGGTGACGGTCGATATTTTCCAGTACGACGATGGCATTATCAACCAGCATACCAATGGCGAATGATATCCCCGCCAGGCTGACAACGTTGATATTACGGTGAAATAACCACAGTGAAATAAAGGTTCCGATAACTGAAATGGGTATCGCAATGGCTGTAATGGCTGTCGCTGAAACGCTGCGCAGGAATAGGAGCAGTACCATGACGGCCAGAATACCGCCAATCAAAGCATTATTCTTAACGATACTGATCGCGGTATTGATGTACGGTGTTTGGTCGTAGACCCAGTCGAGGTATAGCCCTTTTTCGGCAAGAATCCCTGCATTTAAGTCGTCGACGACTTGCCGAGTGCGGCGGGTCATGTCGATGACATTGGCTCCCTTTTCCTTGCGCACCCCAATAACAATACTGAGTTTACCATTCGATTGAATCGCAACAGTCTTTTTAGCGTAGCCTTTTTGTGTTGTTGCGACATCGCTTAACAGCACCCGCTTGGTCCCGTCATCCTCTAACACCACATCAAGAGGATCTTTATCATTTTGAAAGCGACTGACCGTACGAATTCGGTAATCTTTATTGCCAATGCCGAGGGTGCCGGCTGAGGTGTTTTTGTTTGCTCGTTGAACGGAGTCAACCATTTGGTTGATGGTAATATTGCTGCGGGCCATTTTTTGACGGTCGGCGACAATTTGCAGTTGGTCTTCCGTGCCGCCACCTACAAATAGCGAACCAATGCCATCAATTCGTTCTAATTGTTGTTCAATCTCATTATCGTAAAACGTGCGGTAGTGATCAATGGTTTCCGGGTTGTCAGCCGTGGTTTTAAGCAATATCCAGATGACTGGTGAACTGCTTGCCCCAGCGGCTTCCATGATTGGTTTATCGGCATTTTCTGGGTAGTTGCTGACTTCGTCGAGCTTGTTGGCGACGCGCAGCAAAGCGTTGTCAATATCAACGCCAACTTTAAACACCAGACTGATGGTGCCGTAATCGTTATAACTTGAACTTTCCATACTGACCAGGTTTTGTAGCCCCTTTAGTGCATCTTCCTGATCTTCTATAATTTCCTGCTCAATATCGTATGGGGTCGCGCCAGCCCATGTGGTGGTGATGGTGATCTCTGGCAGATCAACGTCAGGTGTCAATTGGACGGGCAAGCTTGTTAAGCCGATAATGCCGAAGAGCAGTATCATGATGACAAACACCGCCACTGAAACGGGTTTTTTTATGCTGTAGCGCAATATGCTCATCGAATTAATCCTCTATAACGGTTACGGGTTGATCAGGACGTAAACGCTCATTGCCTTCGATCACGATTGGCATCCCTGCTTGAATGTAGGGGCTTTTAATCGCAGCCTGATCGCCGCTGAAACTAACAATCTCAATGGGTATAATGGCTGCTTTGCCCTCTTTAATACTATAGACAAATTTCTGACCGTTAAAGGTTACCAGAGCGTCACGAGGGACGAGGAGTTGCTCACTTTTGGTGTTGGTTGGTAAGCTCACTTCGGCGGACATGTTTTCGAAAGGTTGTGTTATCTGTTCAAGTTGAATGCGACTGTAGATGTTTTTAGTTTGCGCATCGACAACAGGACGAAAGCCTTTGTGGATCCCTTTAAGGTGTTGATTGGTTGCCGGTAACCACACGTCAACCTGTTGACCGATGGTGCTAAAAGGCAAAAGGGTCTCACTCGTGGGCACTTGAATAAAGATATCGCTTAACGCACCAATGCGAGCGATGGGGCTACCTGTTGTCGCCCAGTTACCAATAGCAATATTTTTTTCAAGAATTCGACCATTAAATGGGGCGAGAATGACACTTTTATCTTTTTTGATTTGAGTTGATTCAAGTTCGGTAATATAGGCAGCTTTTTCCGCCTTGATTTCGGCAACCGAGTAAAATAGTTGATCGTATGCTGTGGGGCTAGTTGCCTGTTGTTTTAAAAGTTGCTGATAGCGCGCAAGGTCTTTTTTACTGTGATCAAGTTTGGCCTGCGTTAAATCAATCATTGATTGAACCCGCATCAGTTCTTTTTCAATGAAGTCAGTGTTGAGCTCAACCAGGACTTGACCTTTTTTAACAAGATCCCCTTCGCGGAAAAGAACTTTGTCAGCACGACCGCTCACTTCGGACGAGAGTTGACTGATGCGATCAAAATAAAGGGTGCCGACAAATGATTGTGTTGGCGCTGCCAATGAGCTTTGCAGTTGTGCTGTTTTCACCAGAGCTGGTGGCGCGGCTGGGGGGGCAGCAAAAACAGGTGTTGAGATGCATAAAATAAGTACGAGTGCAAGATAGTGTCGCATTGGATACCTCGTTGGTTAGTAATGATGGTTATATTGAATTAGGATTAGGTTTTAAGCCGTCGATACAAAAACGGATGGCATGTTCATCAATGGGAGGGCTGGAGAGATGCTTAAAAAGTTTAACATGCATTACACCGTAAAATGCTGCGTCAATGAACCATGCGGTTTCTTCGATGGCGATAGGTCGGATGCTTTTGTCCGTGACCCCCTTACTGAGGAATTGACTCAATAAAGCAATTTTGTATTTGAGAAACGAATCAATGAGGGTAAAGCCTTGAGTTCCTGGTTGGTGAACCTCATCGGTCATGTCACGGATGAGAACGGTGACCTTTTTGCTGTGCTTTTTCACAATGAGATTTTCACAACGCAGCAGTGCTTCAACGCATTCGAGTCCGTTTTTTTCGTCTTGAGAAATGCTGTTATAAGCCGAGGTGGTGTGTTGGAGTACCTGCTCTAGTACCTCGCACAAAATGCCCTCTTTTTGTTTGAAATGGTAAAATAGCGTCCCCTGAGCGACTCCAGATAGGGCGGCAATTTCAGCGGTGGAAGTATTGTTAAACCCTTTTTCGGCAAACAGGTCAACAGCAGCATCGATAATCTTATCTTTTTTTGATTTCATGATTAAACTTTCGCGTAAATAACTGAGTGATTGGTCAGTCAGTACCGCACCGCGGTAAAATCGTCAAGGATAAATTGTGGATGAGAGAAAAAATAACAAAGTACGCTCGTGTCAAAAGTACGCAAAGGTCCGGTCTTTAATTACGCTATTTTTAACTTGAAATAAATCAACTAGTTGTCGTTATATGCTTAATTTACAATAGTAATATTGTATTTCAAGATCCCTAGATCTTATTAGCAAGCAACCCATTTCGTTGACGTTCATTGCGTTTAGCGGCGGCAAATGTGGGAGTTTGTCCACCGAGGCATCAGCTCTGTGGGGTACTCCCTGTGCCTAAAAACAATCAAGCAAGAATGACCCATTTTGTGCCTCTTGTCTCAATTAAAACCTAAACGGATTAAATTTTATGTTGCGAAGTCAAAAAAAACGGAGTAGACCTGTAAACAGCGATTAGTACAGAAAATGTTTAAACGCTTAAAATTAATAAAGGTTTACTGTTATGCTAAATGCTCTAGGCACTGCCCTTTCTGGGCTACAGGCGCAAACTGTTAAAATGGATTCGACTGCCAATAATGTAGCCAACAGTGGGAGCGAGGGCTATAAGCCCACTAGGGTAAATTTATCGGAGAATGTACAGGGTGGGGTGTCTGCGCACATAGAAAAAACATTGTCTGCGCCCAACTCAACTCAGGACACCGTGAATAATGCTTCTCAGGTCAATTTAGCTAAAGAGATGATCGACATGATAGAAACAAAAAGAATGTATCAAGCCAATATGACAACGGTAGAGAGCTCCGATAAAATAGTAGGAAAGCTTCTTGATGCCCTAGGGTGATCACAATAAATAGGAATTTTCTGAAAGGCCCGGTTTGCTTATGCAAACCGGGCCTTCATAGTTTGTTTTATTGTTTTTAACTTACCTGGGTATAACTAATCTTCCGCTCTGGTTCTGTTCCCCGTATTCGTCATCCTCGCGAATGCGG
>CAZHXF010000002.1:0-2100 GCA_964536375.1 uncultured Desulfuromonas sp.
TAATCAATGTGTATAACTATTGGAATTTCCGATACACCATAAAAGTATTATCAATATAATTTGTTTGTCTTGTGCGGCTCGGTTGCTTAAAGTCACATACTTATTATTTGTTGAGTATGCGGCTGTTGGCTGAACTAAAAGGAGCAACACAATGAACGATTATTCTCAGATGTGGTCAGATCTTGGCATTGATATCCCTTCCCATAATATATTGATGACAGCTTTGCCGGAGTTGTACACCGATGTTTATCTGTCTCAGCCTGACCGCCCGCAGGGGATGGCATATTTTGATGGCTTGATTTCGCAACTGCATGGTGAGCGTATTCAGGAGTTGCTGGAGCATAAACAGCGCGGCGGCAAGGTGCTGGCAACCATGTGTGTTTTTGTCCCGGAGGAGATTGTGCTGGCCTGTGGTGCCATTGCTGTTGGGCTGTGTGGGGGCATCGATTGGGCGACGAACGAGGTAGAGAAGGTTCTGCCGCGTAACATGTGTGCGCTGATTAAATCATTTATGGGCTTCAAGCTGGGCAAAGTGTGCCCCTATTTTGAAGTTGCCGATCTAGTGGTGGGTGAAACCACCTGCGACGGCAAGAAGAAGAGCTTTGAGGTGCTGGGTGACTACATTCCCGTGCATGTAATGGAAACGCCGCAGATGAAAAATCCTATTGATTATCAGATGTGGGATGCTGAGCTGCAGCGTTTTATCGAGGTAGTGGAGAACCTCACCGGTAATAAAATTAGCGCAGCATCGTTGCAGGATGGTATCAGCAGGGTAAATAAAAAACGTAAGGCGTTGCAGCGCCTGTCTGCGACCAGAAAAGCCGACCCCTCTCCTATCAGTGGCAAGGATGCGCTGCTGATCTATCAGACCGCCTTTTATGATGATATCGACAGGTTCACCGCCAAGGTCAATGTGCTGTGTGACGAACTTGAGCAACGCATCAGCGCGGCCGCTACTCAGCATACAGTACCAGACAAATTACGCATCATGGTTAGCGGTACCCCTATGGCGGTGCCGAACTGGAAAATTCCTCATCTAATTGAGAGTGCCGGTGGGCGGATAGTTTTTGATGAGATGTGTACTGGCGAGCGTTATTTTCAGAATCTTGTCGCGCAGCCGGAGGGGAAAAGTGTCGCGCAGATGGTGACCGATATCACCCGGCGTTCGCTGGAGATCGATTGTGCCTGCTTTACGCCGAACCAAGTTCGCATAGATAAGGTTATTGCCAAGACGGCCGAATATAATGTTGATGGCGTGATCCACTATGCCTTGCAGTCGTGTGATCCGTTTACTATTGAGGGCTTCCGTATGGAGAAGCAGCTCAAGGAAGCAGGGATAGCGATCATGCGTCTGGAGACTGATTATTCTCAGGAAGATGTCGGTCAATTACAGACGCGGATTGAAGCATTTTTGGAAACTCTGGCGGAGCGCAAAGGGTAATAATGATAGCAGCAGGTATTGATATCGGTTCGCGTACCATCGGCTTTGTGTTGCTCGATTGTGATAGTGGCGAACTGGTGCATCATGACATACTCGACTCCGGTTACGATCCGATTGGTCGTGCCCGTGACTATGTCGGCCGTTTCAGCTACGATAAGCTTGTTGCCACCGGCTATGGACGCCATGCCGCCAACGCTAAATTTGCCGACGAAGTTATAACTGAGATCAAGGCTTATGCGCGCGGAGCCCGCTATGTTCTGCCGCAAGTACGCACTATCCTCGATATTGGTGGACAAGATACCAAGACTATTTTGTTGAGTGAGGATGGTATTGTCAGCGAATTTCAGATGAATGAGAAATGTGCTGCCGGTACTGGAAAATTTATGGAAGTGATGGCCGTGGCCTTGGGCTACAGTCTGGATGAATTTGCTGCGGCGCCGTTACAGGTTACCGGTAAAGCAATAAAAATTTCTTCCATGTGCGCGGTGTTTGCCGAATCGGAGGTGGTGTCGTTGCTCAATAGCGGTTGCCCGCGTGCCGATGTAGCCAATGCTGTTATTGATTCGGTCGCTGAACGCGCCGCCGGGATGCTACAGCGTACTGGCGTTATCAGCCCGGCGTTGTTTGCCGGTGGTGGAGCGCATAATAACTGTTTAAAA
>CAZHXF010000002.1:2200-83714 GCA_964536375.1 uncultured Desulfuromonas sp.
TCAAACATCCCCGCAGCAATGTTACAGGCTTCAAAGTAGACATTCTCTTGTTTTAGTTCTCGAATTAAAGTCGTAATAGCCGCGGCATCTTTATCATTATTGAATTCTGAGTCTTTGCTGACCATGGAAACCGCTGCACCGCGAAAAGCCAGAACAAAGTCTGGGGTAACTCCTTGATTTTTTAAATCATGTACTGTCTTTTTTATCACTTTGAGATAGAGCTGCATCGATTCAGTGGTGGATGTGCTTATATCAAAGACGGCTTTTCCTGTAGTAATCCCTGCTAACGCGCGCTGATCATTTGGTGCGCTCTGGTCAGCTGTTGAGATCGCAGGTAGGCATAGGCAGAGTAATATGAGTGCGGTGTAAAGTAGTTTGTGCATAAAAACCCCTTGGGAAAATTTGCGCTGTTAAAGCTCTAGGGGGTATCTATTGAGATAATGGATAACCCCTAGAGCGGTTTTATTCTGCTGGTTACTAGCCAGCACACTTTAAAATTGTTGTTGGATCTGGTTGAGCATATTTCAATAAATACTGCATCAAATCTTGCCTGCTGTCAGGAGTTATTTTCTCTAAGGTGCTCTCATGTCGTGGTGAAGTGTTGTCGCGGACAAATTTAATCCACTCGGTCTGTGTGTAATCAGGCATCTTTATCCTCGGCGCTGTACCACCGCGTTTATGACAACTGGCGCAATCCTGTTTAAAGATCTTTTTACCGGCTTTCCAGTCACCAAAAGCCATGGCTTGGCTGGAAAAACTTAGGAGGGAAAGTGATATTACTGTCATGACGACTATTTTTTTCATAGTGTACACCTTTCTGGGATGCGCTTGACATAGTTGTGAAAAATTTCAAGCAATACAGCTTCGAAACGAATGTTCATTTTAAATATACACTAGACCGGAGTTTCTGCTGGGTCAACTTTTTTTGTATTGGCAATGGCAAATTGCCCCCGGTGAACAGCTGTTCTACTGGCGGGGCGAGGTTCCTTTTATTTGGATAATATTGGCAAGCTTTGCCCAGCTTTTCGTTGCTACTATTTGATTATGCGCCGTAGTAGCAAGCTGTTGCTGACAACGGATACGCTGGAAAACGCCATTGCCAGTCCGGCAAATTCAGGTTTCAGATAGAGACCAAACCATGGATAGAGTAATCCTGCTGCTAATGGAATGCCGACCAGATTGTAAAAAAAAGCCCAAAAAAGATTTTGTTTTATTTTACGCAACGTGGCTTTACCAAGGTGGATGGCTCGATAAACGTCTTGCAGATCATTTTTCACCAGCACAATGTCGCCAGTCTCTTTGGCTACGTCGGTACCGCAGCCTATGGCAATGCCTATGTCTGCTTGCGCTAGAGCTGGCGCATCATTAATGCCATCCCCCACCATGGCGACCAGCCCCCCGTTTTGCTGAAAGCGTTTGACGATGTTTTGTTTATCAGCAGGGAGAACCTCAGCTATGATTTGTGTTATGCCTATCTGGTGCCCGATGGCCTCAGCCGCAGCCTGCCGGTCACCGGTGACCATGGCTGTTTGAATGCCTAATGTCGTCAAGTTGTGTAATAGGGTCGCGACTTCTGGTTTTACTTGATCTTGCAAGGCGATTATTCCCAGCAAGCGCTCGTTTCTACTGACATATACAGTCGCTTTACCGTGCTGTGCCAACTGGTCTGCTCTGACCTCGAGTTCGGAGGTGTTGATCCCATATTTATTTAAGAAGCGGCTGCTACCAACGAGGATGCTGAGCGTTGTTGGGTGGTGGGTTACCATGGCTTTTACCCCCATTCCCCCCTCTTCAACAACTGATTCAACGGTCGCAAGTACACCTGCTGTCGCTGCCGCTGTACTGATTGCTTGAGCCAGAGGGTGGAGGCTGGTGGTTTCTACTGCGCCAGCGAGTTGGAGCAGTTGCTGTTCGTCCGCGCCGTCAACCGCAATAATGTCGGTAATGCTAAAACGACCCTCGGTCAGGGTGCCGGTTTTATCGAAGAGTATGGTGCCAATTTTGGCGATCTGCTCCAGCGTAGATGCTTTTTTGAATAAAATGCCTTGGCGTAGACCAACGGCGCTGCCCACCATGATGGCGGTGGGTGTCGCTAAGCCTAGGGCGCATGGGCAGGCGATGACAATGACAGCGACTGCCATCTTTAGGGCAAACACCAGCGTTGCCCCAGACAGGTACCAACCACAGAAGGTTATCAGAGCCAACATGATGACCACCGGCACAAACACTGCTGAGACTTTATCGGCTATCCGCTGAATAGGCGCTTTATCTGCCTGTGCCTCCTCAACCATGCGGACAATACTGGCGAGCACAGTATCATCGCCAACTTGCTCCGCCGTGAGAATAAGGCGCCCGGTTTGGTTTACCGTTCCGGCGCTTACTTTGTCGCCAATTTGCTTAACCGCCGGGATTGCCTCACCTGTCAACATAGATTCATCGACTGCGGAATCGCCAGCAACAATGCTTGCATCAACAGGGATCTTTTCACCGGCAAAAACTACCAGTTGATCGCCAACTTTAACCTGTGCTGTAGCGATCTGTTGCTCCACACCGTTGCGACGGATACGCGTCATGTCGGGTTGTAGCTGTATCAGCTCGCGTAATGCTGCTCCGGCCTTGCCGCGTGAGCGCACTTCAAGCCATTTACCCAAACGGATGAATGTTATCAGCATGGCACTAGTTTCAAAAAAAACTTCGTGATTGGGACCAAGCCATCCCATAGCGGCTATGAGGGAGTAGCCATACGCGGCACTGATGCCCAGCGCGACCAGTACATCCATATTGGCTGCACCATTTTTCAGCGCTGTCCACGCGCCCCTATAGAATGTGATTCCAGCAGAAAACTGCATCACAGTTGCCAAGCAGCCGATAATCAAGAGATTGGTTGCTGGTGACCAAGGAGACCACCACATAATGGGCATGATAGGTGTGGTAAGTAAGATAGAAAAAATTAGCCAAACCTTTTGCCGATGTGCCTCAACTTCCTCTTGAATGTCATCACGTTTGTCCAGAGCCTTAAAGCCTAGATCGGCAACTTTTTGCACAATGTTTTCAGGGTCGAGCTGGAGGGGATCAAAGGTAACGCTGAGTTGTTCGGCGGCAAAATTTACTGTTGCCCGGTTTACCCCCGCTAAACTACCTACCCCCTTTTCAATACTTGCGGCGCAATTGGCGCAGTGCATACCCCGAAGGGCAAAGACAACACGACGATAATTAGGCGCTGAACGCTGCTCCTGCTCTAACTGATCTGAAGTGGTGCCTGTGCTCTGAGTGTGCATGATTTCACCCTTGAGTGCGCGGTTGACTTTAGTTACCTTAGGTCTAAACATTTTTTATTGGTTGTCCTGATTAATACCAATCTTCCGTTATCGCCACAAAGGTCGTCACTCTCGCGTAGGCGGGAGTCTAGGAAGCTATGCAAAACCTCTGGATACCCGCTTTCGCGAGCATGACGAATACGGGGAACAGAACCAGAGCGGAAGATTAGTGCTACTCTGGTTGGTTGCTGTTGACTATATCTTATTGCACCAGTAGTGCGCAATATAGTGTCTATATCACTATTTTTCCTGATGTATGTAAAGCTAGTGGCGCTATCCTTCCGCATAAAGTTAAGCTATCGAGGCAACAGATATTCTTCCCATAGATAGCGTAATCTTGTAGGCTGTTACGCCAGATATTTATATCTCTTACTCAGCCATGCAGGATGTATATGAACCATAGCATTAAACAGGCACCAACCTTATCTCCAACCACGTCTCCCACCGTAACCCTGATGGTTGTGTGTGTTGCCCACTTTCTAATGCCATTTATGATGTCGGCAGTTGGGGTGGCGCTGCCCGCGGTCGGGCGTGAGTTTTCTGCCAGTGCGGTGCAGCTGGGTTTAGTGGAGATGACCTATGTGTTGTCGGCCTCGATCTTTTTGCTCGCCATGGGACGTTGGGGTGATATTATCGGGCGGCGGCGTATCTTTCGGCGCGGGCTGGCTATATTTACCCTGGCTGGTGGACTGATCTCTCAGGCGTGGTCTATTGAGGTGGTGATTGTACTGCGCTTTTTCCAGGGTATGGGTGGCGCAATGGTAATGGCAACCACCATGGCCATGGTGGTAGAGGTGTTTCCTGCCCAGCAGCGCGGCAAAGCTTTGGGGATTGCCGTTGCCAGTGTCTATGCTGGGATCTCCTGCGGTCCATTTGTCGGGGGGGTGTTGGTGTCGTGGCTAGGCTGGCGGGCTATTTTTTATCTATGTATTCCACTGGGATTGACGGCACTGGTGGTGGCGACTACCAAGCTGGCTAATGCGGTGCCCGAGTCGGCAGGGGAACCATTTGATTGGAGCGGCTGGTTTATCTATGTGGTGGCAATTGCCGCCCTAGTAGCTGGCGCGACTCATCTGCAAGATGGAAGTTGGGCGTGGTGGATGCTGGTGGCAGGGGTGCTCACCGCACTAATGTTTTTTTGGTTTGAAGCGCGCCAGAAATATCCCCTGCTCAATGTCGATCTGTTGCGTTACAATCGCGTGTTTGCTTTGAGTAATCTTGCAGCACTGTTCAACTATGCTGGTACCTTCGGCTTGACCTTTTTTCTCAGTTTATATTTACAGAATGTGCGTGGTTTCACGGCTCATACCGCCGGGGCGATCTTGATTATCTCGCCCGTAGTGCAGACGGTGTTTTCGCCACCATGTGGGCGCTTGGCGGATCGCTTTTCTGCTTCCAAAGTTGCGACTGCCGGCATGATATTGTGTGCCGTGGGTATTGCAGTTGCTTCAATGGTAAACGCCACGACGCCGCTGCCAATGATATTTACCCTGCTGGCAGTTTTGGGTTTAGGTTTTGCGTTGTTTTCATCGGCCAATACCAGTGCTATTATGGGCAGCGTTGAACCGCGGTATCTCGGTGTTGCCTCTGGATTTGCTGCCAGTATGCGTACGTTGGGGATGCTGACCAGTATGACCATCATTACCGGCACTTTTTCTTTTTTTATGGGTCACCAGGCAGTAACTGCGGCAACGCAAACAGCTTTTTTGCACAGCATGCGGGTGTCACTGTTGGTATTGAGTTGCCTGTGTGTGGTGGCCGTGGTCACCTCATTTGGACGGCATCGCAGTAATAAGGTATAGAATGATGCAGGTTGTTATGAAGGAGTAACATGATGCACAAGCTTGTTTTGGTTGGTATCGGCGGCTTTGTCGGAGCCACCTTAAGATATTTAGTGGGTGGTTTTGTGCAAAACCTATCCCAAAGTATAAATTTTCCTTACGGTACCTTAACGGTCAATATCGTTGGTTGTTTCTTTCTCGGTATGCTCTCCCATATGGCTGAACTAAATATGGGGGTAACCAGTGAGGTGCGCCTGTTGGTGATGGTAGGGTTTCTCGGCTCATTTACTACCTACTCAACCTTTTGCAACGAAACCATGAATTTAATGCAGGATCGCTTGTCGCTGGCGCTGCTTAATGTCGGTGTCCATGTGGTGTTAGGTCTTGGGGCAATTATACTAGGTAGATATGCTGTGATCACGCTGTGGAGATAACAGATGAAAATTGCAACTGAAGGACAACTACTGCGGGTATTTATTGGTGAAAGCTCCAGACATGACGGCAAACCCCTGTATGAATGGCTGGTACTGGAGGCTAAAGCGCAGGGGATGTCGGGGGCAACGGTATTGCAGGGGATTATGGGTTTTGGTGCCCATAGTCGCATTCACACCGCCAAGATATTGCGCCTGTCACTTGATCTGCCGGTAATCATCGAAATCGTCGATAATCCGGAAAAAATTGATGCATTTTTAACCCACATCGATGGAGTGCTGGATGGTGGGTTGGTTACGGTGGAGCGAGCTGAAGTAAAGATTTACCGTGCCGATAAGAAGTAGATCAGTGGTTGTGTGCTGCTTAATTTTGCCCACAATATACTGAACTGAAGCGAGTATAGTTAGAAAATCAATAGAGGAGCATTACTATGGCAGTATACTTAACCCCGTGGTTGTTGTGGTTTATCGGCGGCATAGCCTTAGCTGTTTTTGAGGTAGTTGTGCCCGGTTTTATCTTAATTTTCTTTGGCATTGGTTGTTGGATAGTTGCCGGCTTGTTGTTGATGTTTGATCTCAGTATTACTCAGCAGACGTGGGTATTCCTCGGCTCTTCACTGTTAAGTTTGCTTATTATGCGTCGTTGCGTCATGAATGTCTTTGGTGGCGACCAACAAAGGGAGGAGCGTCTGCTCGATCTCCCTCAAGGGACCGGCAAGGTGGTGGAGCCAATTGGGGATAATAGCCCCGGTCGTGTTGCTTGGAGAGGTTCATTCTGGCCAGCACAGGCAGAAAATGCTCTAGAAGTGGGAACACAAGTGTCCATAAATGGTTACGTTGCGGGATCGCGCACCGTGCTCTGGGTGAAAGCCTTGAATTAACGCTACATAGAAAAGGGAATACTTACCATGAATCCGTCATTGATCGCTGCCATTCTCCTGACCTTTTTAATTGTCATCATTCTGGTAAAAACGGCTGTAGTTGTGCCGCAACAAAATGAGTACATAATCGAGAGGTTAGGTAAGTACAGCCGTACTCTGGGGGCAGGATTTCACATCCTTATCCCGTTTTTAGATAAAATTGCCTACAGATACATGTTGAAAGAGGAAGTGATCAATATTGCCAGCCAAACCTGCATCACCAAGGACAATGTGACTGTTGAAGTGGATGGGCTGATCTATCTCCAGGTACAAGATAGCAAGTTAGCTGCTTATGGTATTTCCGATTATCGCGCTGCATCCCAGGCTTTGGCCCAGACCACCCTGCGTTCGGCAGTAGGTAAAATTGATTTGGATAAAACCTTTGAGGAGCGAGATAGCATTAACGCTGCAGTCGTCAACTCTCTGGATGAAGCAGCACAATCCTGGGGGGTCAAGTTGTTACGCTACGAAGTTTCAGACATCGTGCCACCAGTCTCGGTTAAGGAAGCTATGGAAGCGCAGATGACTGCTGAGCGTGCCAAGCGTGCTGAAATCGCCCATTCCGAAGGCGTGCGCCAGTCGATGATCAATGAGGCTGAAGGTGCCCGGCAGAATTCTATTTTGGTTTCCGAGGGTGAAAAGCAAAAGATGATCAACGAGTCCCAAGGACGTGCCGCACAGATTTTGGCTGTTGCCGAAGCCACGGCAACAGGGTTGGGGCTAATCGCCACTCAACTCGAAGCTCCCAGTGGGATGAATGCAGCTAATCTGCGCGTTGCCGAGCAGTATGTTGGCGAGTTTGGCAAGTTAGCAAAAGAGAGTACGACTCTGATTGTTCCGAATAACACCACTGATATTGCCGGTATTGTTGCGCAGGCTATGGCTACTTTAAATACGGTGAAAAAAGGGTAAAATATTTCCGAGTAGCACTGATCTTTCGCTCTGGTTCTGTTCCCCGCATTCGTTATGCATTGCGAATGCGGGTATCTCACTGCAAGCGGCGGCGACAAAGAGGGGAATTTGGTGCTGTAGGTCGGGCATCGTCCGACGGGTTTTGATCCTTGGTACTTGATGCAGGCGAACGATGATCGCCTACTTGGTGACATTAGCGTAAGCGGCGACGTATCGTCCCACGGAAAAAATTGAGTGCTATATGACAACCAAAATACTCAATACCGTACTAACAAATGGACACCTACTTGGAGGTCTTAAGGCCGACAACCCGCAGGGATATGTAAAAGGGAAAGATACTCATTGTAGGTAGATCGCGACCCCCGGAGGGTACGGGTATAAAAAGCCATTTTTGCTTACTTTTTGGGGCTCAGCAAAAAGTAGGTCGTGTGCGGGACGAAACCCGCGACCTTGATTGTTTTTTTGATTTATGGTGGTGGAATGTGATTAATTTTCATTGGGCTGATAATAACAACCATCGGCTTAAGTAAACCGGGTTACGCGCACCCGGACCGCGCCATACTTTTAGGATCATCCAAAAGTATGCAAAACATGACCCGCAATTGTCTTGCCCTGCCGGGTTCCCTCTCTGCAGTCACTTACATCAAGGATAGCGAAAAAACTCGCTAACGCTCAAACACTTTTCGCTGACCATCCTTGTTGACGCTCATTGCGTTCGGCGGCGACAAAAGGGGAAACAAGCGTAAGCGGCGAAGTAACGTTCCACGGAAAAAGTTGATGTGCACACGCAACCCAAATATTCAATACCAGCATAACGAATAACCACCAATTTGGAGGTCTTAAGGCCGACAACCCGCAGGGATATGTAAAAGGGAAAGATACTCATTGTAGGTAGATCGCGACCCCCGGAGGGTACGGGTATAAAAAGCCATTTTTGCTTACTTTTTGGGGCCAGTTGAAAATATACAAAAAGTACGTCGTGTGCGGGACGAAACCCGCGAATTTGAATTTGTTTTTTTGATTTATGTTTGTGGAATGTGATCAATATTTATCAGGTGGATAATAACAATCAGCGGCAGAAGTAATCCGGGTTACGCGCACCCGGACCGCGCCATACTTTTAGGTTCATCCAAAAGTATGCAAAACATGACCCGCAGTTGTCTTGCCCTTCGGGTTCCCTCGCTCCAATCGCTTACACTAAGGTTGCTGCTATGCCTAACACCCACCTGAACCCTGCTAAAACTCGCTAGCGCTCACACAGTTAGCGGGAAACCTTCTCGCTGACACTCATTGCGTTCGGCTGCGACAAATGGGGAAGAGGGTGGAAGATCGATAATTATATAATTCGCAATTTCTCTTCTATCACTATAAGAATAAGACATTCTGCTCTTTTCCTGTCATGATACCGCACTTCGATCTAAACAATTTCATTTCATAATCTCTACGGCTTAAATTAATGATTAAATCTCGAATCTTTTTCTTGCTTGCTCTTCTTTCAGCATTTCCTCCACTGGCAACGGATATGTACCTCCCGGCAATACCACAACTGCAAAAAATGTGGAATCAGCCGTTGTCGATAATCAATTTCACCCTGGTTGGATTCTTTGTAAGTTACTGTTTCTTCTTGCTAATATATGGGCCGCTCTCGGATAGATTTGGGCGGCGGCGCCCATTATTGGCGGGGATAACAATATTTATTGTTGCATCTATTATGTGCGCTCTTTCCAACAGTGTCACCATGCTGATTGTCGCTAGGGTTATACAGGCTGCAGGAGCAGCTGGGGCAGCAGCTCTCGCTATGGCGATCACCAAAGATGTTTACACCAGTAGTGAACGCGCGCGAATTTTAGCCTGGATGGGCGTGACGATGGCGCTTGCACCCGCGATTTCCCCAGTTCTTGGTGGTTGGATCATGATCTGGTTTTCATGGCGGTGGATTTTTGTTGTGCAAGCGGTTATTGCGGTTATTGCCGGAATTGGTGTCTTAAAAATGCAGGAAACCTTGCAGAAGCCTTCCAATCTTAGTGCTTTTGATTCAGTAAAAATCTATTTAATTCTGTTGCGTAACAAACGCTATATTGGTTACGCACTCATGGTTTCCCTTATTGTCCTCCCTCACTTTGCCTACATTGCTGGCTCTGCTGATATTTACATCACCAAGATGGGTTTGTCTGAGCAACAGTTTGGGTCGATTTATGCTATTAACGCCTTAGCTTTTATGGCTGGATCGTTTTTGTGTACCCGCTTACTCCATAAAATAACGTCAACGACAGTTATGACATTAGGCTTCCTTGGTGTTTTAGCTGGAGGAATTGTGATGATATCAAAAGTTGTTCCAGGGGTATGGGGGGTAGCTTTACCTATGGCTATCATTACCTTCTCTGTTGGCCTCAGTCGCCCCCCAAGCAATAATTTAGTTTTGGATCAAGTGGATGAATATGCCGGATCTGCATCCTCGTTATTGGTCTTTATGTTCTTTATGCTCGGATCATTTTCAATGTGGTTGATTTCATTGGACTGGGCAGACAAAGTATTTGTCATTGGATCTCTTGCCACAATTGTGGGTAGCCTGATGTTGTTATTTTGGTTTAGTTTTGGTGCGCAACATAAGCATTCTGCGGATTGAAGTGGTCTTGAGGAGTGTGATTACTTTTCATCAGGTGGATGATAACAATTATTTATAGAAGTAATCCGGGTTACGCGCCCGACGATTTCACTTGGCTGCGCCCTACTTTTAGAATCATCCAAAAGTATGCAAAACATGACCCGCAGTTGTCTTGCCCTTACGGGTTCCCTCACTCCAATCGCTACCACCGAGAAACCCGCTAAAACTCGCTGACGCTCAGACAGTTAGCGCTAAACCCTTCTCGTTGACGCTCACTGCGTTCGGCTGCGACAAAGAGGGGAATTTGGTGCTGTAGGTCGGGCACCGTCCGACGGGTTTTGATCCTTGGTACTTGATGTAGGCGAACGATGACCGCCTACTTGGTGACATTAGCGTAAGCGGCGACGTATCGTCCCACGGAAAAAATTGAGTGCTAGATAATAACAAAAATACTCGTTGCCGTACTAACAAAAGGTCACCTACTTGGAGGTCTTAAGGGCTCCAAACCGCGCTGATATGTAAGAGGGCGAGTGCCATATTTCCTCTTATCTGTGTTCATTTCTCCCATACGCAATACCCAGCTTTTTCATCCGATTCCTCAGGGTGTTAGGATTAATCCCTAGCAGCGCAGCCGCACCTTTCTCCCCTTGGACTATCCCCTCGGTCATGTTGAGAACAGCGCGAATGTGATGACTCATCACTTCGTCCAAAATAAGTGGTCCTGCGGTTCTCTGTTGCATGGTTTGTTGTTCTGGAACGTTAGAGGTGGAACTTAGCGGTTCAAATGTCAATGGCTTGCCAGGTGCTTGGGTCATGTTCAGAATGATGGTGCGTTCGACGAGGTTTTCTAATTCTCTGACGTTGCCGGGCCAGTGATATTTTTGTAATTCATCCAAAGTTCCATACGCTAGTACGGGGTGGTCGGAGAGGTTCATCTCCCCCGATTTTTTTTCCATAAAAAAGTGGGTTAAGGCTGGAATGTCTGATTTTCGCTGTCTCAGCGGCGGGATGGTGATGGGAAAGACATTGAGTCTAAACCACAGGTCGTCTCTGAATTGTGCCAAGCTGATCATGTGGGGTAGATCGCGGTGGGTCGCGGTAATAATTCGTACATCTATAGGAATAGGTTGTGTGCCGCCCACCCGCTCAATCTCTTTGTTTTGCAACACTCTTAGCAGTCTGACTTGTGCAGATAGTGGTAGTTCACCGATCTCATCGAGAAATAGTGTCCCTTTATTCGCCCGTTCAAATCGTCCCCTTTTGAGTGATAAGGCACCAGTGAAGGCTCCCTTTTCATGGCCGAAGAGTTCACTGTCGATAAGGTTTTCTGGAATCGCGCCACAGTTGACCTTGATAAATGGTCCATTTGCTCTGGGGGATGAGTAATGGATAGCATTGGCAATTACCTCTTTGCCGACACCTGTTTCGCCTAACAGTAGTACCGGGCTCAATTGTGGTGCAATCTGGCGCACCAACTCCATGACGTATTTTAAACCAAAGTCGCGACCAATAATTTCGTCTCCAGATAGGCGGTGAAGTTGACGGTTGAGATATTGATTGTCATCGGTAAGGAGGTCTTTGAGTCGTAAGACCTCTTGATGTTGTAGTGCGTTGGCAAGGGCGATAGCAAACGGGTCGTGGAGTAGGTTCATTAGTCGCGCATGTTCTTGATTGTAGCGATTAAAGCCTTTAGCCGCTAGTACGACAACGCCGAGTTTTTGGTGATCGATCACCAGTCGTAAGCCGAGAAAAGAGACCTCTTTTTTGCCCATTGCCTCCCAGACAAAGCGCGCAAGGTGATGCTGCTCGGGATGGTTGATGATTTCGATAACATCTTGCCATCTATCTTCTTCGATAAATTGACAGACTTCCGGTGGTAGTGGAATAGCGGGTTGGCTGGATTTAAAATCCGATGGACCGACGGTCGCAACGTTGATAATGCTTTGTTTTTGTGGGTCAAAAACATTTAGCGCGATGCTTTCTAGTGGCATGTACTCTTGGAAAAAATCGAGGCATCTCGTTAATACTTCGTTTAAGTCGAGACTACTGCAGATTTTTTTTGTTGCCTGTTGGAAAAATCCTGCGTCATTAAATGTCATCTTGCCTCCATCTGCTATCGTATTCGGTAGTTTTAGCACAAAACTACCGAATACGGAATGTTCAAGTGACATATTTGGTAGTTATTCTTTTCCCTACATGTAAGTAGTTGAATTAGCGAGTTTATTTTGTTGGCACGAATCTGGCTATGTAGCTAATGATAGTGACATAAAAACCGAAACTCCAGCTTATGAGGTTAACAATGGCGCAAAATAGATGGATTGAAATTATTGGTGTCAGACTCTGCGACCCAGCTAATGGTTCCGCAGTGCAGAATATTTTCCAGCAAATCCATGCGACGCCTGGTGAGAATAGCGAGCAAGAAAGAGACGCGGAATTATTTCTTAATAGCAAGAATCAAACAGATTGGTCTCTTTATCTCTATTGGAACAAGCAGGTTGACGATCCGGCTAAAACGATGCTTGGGTTAAGTGTTGCCGAAGCTTTTAATGCTCTGGGGTTAGTTAATCATACTGTTTGGATGAAAGATGGAGTTGGTTAAAACAATACACAACGAAACCGCCTAACTAAATATTCTATGGATTCGATAGGCATTAAGTATAGTCCCCTAAGCATAAAAAGAGAGATTAGCTATGAACAAACAAATAACCGTATTTTTTTCAATGTTACTGCTGTTAATCGCGACAAGTGCCAGCATCGCATTCGCGGTAGAAGATCAGCTGTCATCTTCAAACTTACAAATTCGTTCCACCTCGTTTAATCAGAGTTACCCCGGTATGGTATTTGCCAGCCAGCAGGCACAGCTCGCTTTTCGGGTTGGTGGTCCACTGATTAATGTGGTTGTTAAACCGGGGGACCAGGTGATCAAAGGTCAATTGTTGATGCAGATCGATCCACGCGACTTTGAAGATAATATTCGCGTGCTCGAAGCGCAGGTGTCTGGTGCTAAATCTCAACAGGACCGCGCACAACGCGATTTTGAACGAGCGCAAACGTTGTTCGAGCAACATGTAAATGCTACGGCTGATTTTGACCGCGCAAGGAGTGCCTTTGATAGCGCTTTTTCGGGGGTGGCAAGCCTCAATGCCCAATTGCAAATTGCTCGTCATCGCTTGAAAGATACCTCGTTGCGGGCACCTTTTTCTGGGGTTATTACGATTCAAAGTGCCGAAAAGCACGAGATGGTCAGCGCCGGGCAAGTGGTGCTCGCCATTCAGGATATATCCACATTGGAAGTTGAGATTAAAATTCCAGAAAATGAGATAGCGCGTCGTCCTCTTAAAGTGGGTACCGAGGTGTCCATCGAGTTGTCGGCGCTGCCGAATCGTACCTTTACGGCGAAACTGGTGGAGTGGAACACCGCTGCGGATCCAATCACCAGAACCTATGCACTGCGATTTTCTTTCGTAGCGCCAACCGATGTTCAGATATTTCCGGGGATGACGGCTGAGGTGACCATCCTCAATAACGATCCGCGTGTCTCGTCTTTTTATCTTCCTGAACAAAGAAGCTCTGCTGCTAGCGCCGCGCTGTAACGAGGAGAACGAATAATGAAATCACAACTTTTCGCGCTACGCAAACGCACCCTGATGATCGTTTTCACCATTTTATTGGTGGCTGCCGGGGTGATAGCTTACGAGAAACTCGGGCGTTTAGAAAATCCGACCTTTACCATCAAAACTGCCGTGGTGGCGACGGGCTATCCCGGTGCTAGTCCCGCCGAGGTGGAAGAGGAAGTCACTGACGTAATTGAGGAAGCTATTCAGGAGATGGGGCAGGTCGAAGAGATCTATTCCACCTCTCAGGAGGGTTATTCCTTTGTTTATGTAGATATGAAAAAGACGTTCAAATCGCATGAATTACCGCAGATTTGGGATGAGCTTCGGCGTAAAATAGCTGATGTGCAGGGTGAACTGCCTCCGGGGGCAGGTTCGTCAGAGGTTAATGATGATTTCGGTGATGTCTATGGTGTCTACTTTGCTTTGACTGGTGATGGTTTGACCAATGCTGAGCTAAAGGATTACGCGGATATCCTGAAGAAAGAACTTCTTCTGTGTGACGATGTCGCTAAAATTGATATGTGGGGTGTGCGTCAGGAAGCGATTTTTGTCGAATTTAAACGCGCGCAATTGGTGCAACTAGGGCTGACCCCGCAACAGATCATGAATACTCTTCAAGCACAGAACCGGGTACAACAAAGCGGTAAGGTCAAGGTGGGTGATAACTACCTGCGCATCACCCCGAGTGGTAGCCTCAGTAGTGAAGAACAGATCGCTGATTTGCTGATCGGTAGTGCCCACGGCATGGTTCGTTTAAGTGATGTTGCAACCATCTATCGAGATTACATTGATCCACCGCGTAATATCCTGCGCTACAACGGTAAGGAGGGGATTGGTCTCGGTATCTCGACGCTGGACGGTGGCAATGTTATCACCATGGGTGATTCGATTCAGGCTAAACTGGATGAGTTAGCGCCCAATAAACCAGCGCAGATCGAAATCAACACTATCTACTACCAAAGCAAGGTGGTTAATGAGTCAGTTGACACCTTCATAGTCAATCTGATTGAAGCAGTCTCCATCGTCATCGTTCTTTTGATGTTGTTCATGGGCTGGCGCACCGGAATGTTGATTGGCGCCGTGCTGTTATTGACTATCTTGGCGACCTTTGCCGGTATGGCCATTATGGGGATAGACCTACAGAAAATTTCCCTTGGTGCTCTTATCCTGGCGCTGGGAATGCTGGTGGATAACGCCATTGTCGTTGCCGACGGCACCTTAGTCAATATGGAGCATGGTGACGATGTTGAAGCTGCCACGCAAAAGACCGTTCATGCGACTATGTGGCCACTACTCGGTGCTACTATTGTCGCTATCCTCGCGTTTACTGCCATCGGTTTTGCCCCAGGTAACGTTGGTGAGTTCTGCCGTTCGTTGTTTAATGTTATGGCCCTGTCATTGTCCCTTAGTTGGATTTTGGCGATCAGTGTAACGCCGCTGTTCTGCGTTTGGTTTCTCAAAAAGGTTGATAATGGCGGCGATGGCGCTGACCACTCACACAAGCGGGGGATGAATAAGTTTTATCGCCGTTTTCTACATCAGTCGATTCACTATCGTTGGATCGTGATGGTCGTGACCATTGTCGCTTTGGGAACAGCACTATTCGGTTTCGGATTTATCCCCAAATCATTCTTCCCCGATTCGACTCAGCGTTATTTTTACGTCAATTACTGGAATCCGCAGGGGAGCCATATTGATAAAACAGCTGCGGATCTTGCGCAGATTGACAGCTACGTTAGTTCCCTCAAGGGAGTGGTTAATACCGCCTCGTTTATTGGAGAAGGGGGCATGCGTTTTATAATCAGCTACGATTATCAGACGCCGAACAGTGCCTACGGCCAGATTTTGGTCGAAGTGGATGATTATCACCGTATCGATCAATTACGCGCTGAAGTGGAGAAATATATGGCGGAAAATTTCCCGCTGTCCGAACCCTATGCGCAAAAAATTCAAAACGGTCCATCGATCACCTATAAGCTTGAAACCCGTTTTCGAGGGCCGGATGTCGCGGTATTAAAAGAGCTGGCGGCCAAGGCGGAGCAAATTTACACTGCGTCTGGCAACGCTCGTGACCTGCGCACCGATTGGCGGCAACCCGTCGATGTGCTACGTCCCCAGTTTGCCCAGACCCAAGCGCGCTATGCTGGGATCACTCGCAGTGATGTCGCTAACGCCCTGCAGTGGAATTTTAATGGTGTTACTGCTGGAATCTACCGTGAACACGATAAGTTGATTCCGATCCAGTTTCGCGCGCCGGAAAATGAGCGCGCCAGCCTGGATAATCTGGCTAATGTGCAAATCTGGAGTTCATTACAAAACAGCTTTGTCCCTTTACGCCAAGTTTCCACTGGAATTTTGCCAGTCAGCGAAGATGCTTTGATCAAGCGGCGTGATCGCCAACGGACCATTACGGTACAGGCGAACCCAAAGGTTGGTTTACCCACCGAGTTTCAAGCTGAAATCGGCGCACAGATCGAAGCGATAGAATTGCCCCTCGGTTACTCGATGGAGTGGGGCGGTGAGTACGAAAGCGCTGCCGAGAGTCAGGCGCCGTTGGCCAAGGTATTTCCGTTATGCATCCTCGGCATGTTTTTGGTTGTGGTTTGGTTGTTCGATTCATTCCGCCGCCCACTGATTATCTTTATGACGGTACCGCTGTCGTTGATCGGTGTAACCCCCGGATTACTGTTGACGGGATTACCCTTCGGTTTCATGTCGATTCTCGGTTTCCTCGGTTTATCAGGGATGTTGATTAAGAATGCAATTGTTCTGATTGACCAGATTGAGCAAGACCTAGCCGCCGGCGTTGAACCGTATAAAGCTGTGCTTGATTCCTCGGTCAGCAGGATGCGACCGGTGTTGATGGCTTCAGGGACCACCATCCTCGGGATGGCACCGCTATTGTTCGATGCGTTTTATGCGGGGATGGCAGCGACTATCATGAGTGGTTTGTTTGCCGCGACTTTCTTGACATTGATCATTGTTCCGGTCGCGTACACCAAGGTTTACAAAATCAAGGCGGATAAAAGTTATGTATAAATACTCAAATAGACCCACCAGTCAAATAATACTACTGGTAATTGTCCTGTTGCTGCCGACGTTGGCGTTTTCTCAAACAGCGATGTTAACGCAATTGCACATGGATATTCCCCGTGGCAATTTGACCTTGGCAAAAGCCCAGCAGATGGCACTAGCGGCTGCGCCGAGTGTCAAACAGGCGGCGGCACGGATTGAAGCGGCGTGGGCTGTGGTCGATCAGACGCGCTCAGCACTGAAACCGACGATTGGTATCAATTTTGGGAGACGCTACCAGAACAGCACTATTGAGCCAGATTGGAACACTTCACTGCGGAATAATGATTCTTTCAGTGTATTGAGTGCCGGGGTCAAAGCGAACTTGCTGTTGTTTGATGGTTTTTCCAGTCAAGCGCGCATCCTTTCAGCAAAACATCAGGTCGACGCCTCTGAGCAGACCTTGGCGGAAACGCGCCGTTTATTGGCCGAAGCGGTGGCGAGTGCTTTCTATCAAGCGCAACTCGCGGTGGAGAGCATGCTAATCGCTCAGCAAAATCAAATTTTCAACCGTACCCTTGAAGATGAAGCCGATAAGCGTTGGCTGGCGGGTACCATTCCCGAGGCAGAAAAACTCAACTTCTCCGTCAAGGCACTGCAGGCTGAAACGGATTATCTTACTGCTGAACAAAGTTTTAAACTCGTAACAGCGGTTCTCGCTGAACTTCTTGCTCTCGACGATGCCAAGTTGCCCGCCGCCTTGTATCCGGTACGCAGCAATGAGGATGTACTTGGCTATGCGATTGCAGATTACAGCGCAGAGTTTTCTTATGCGCTTGAGCGCCGCCCAGATTTGCAAGAGATTCAGGCGTCGATTGATGCGATGAAGGAGAGTAAAAAAGCCCATCAAAGAAGCTATTTCCCGAAGGTAACTCTCGATGGCGGTGTTGATTACACAAAACTGGATGATTTAAAGACCGGCGATCAAGAGGAGCACGATGCCTACGTTGGGCTTAATCTTACCTGGGATGCTTATCAAGGTGGTAATCGTTCGGCGCAAATCCGAGAAGCTGAGCAGAATGTTCGTGCTTTGCAACATCGCTATCAACAGCAAGTCTTGGCCGTGCAATCGGCTATTCGCCAGGCTATTTCTAGTGCCGAAGCAACTCGCGCTATGTTCCAACGTCAGCAACAGTCGCTTGTTTTGACGGAAAAAATTCGTCAGCATATTGAAAAAGCCTACCGTGCCGGTGTCGCAGACTTAACTCGACTCAACGAAGCTCAAACCGATTTAGTGCGCGCAGCTGGAGCCGAAGCTGCTAGCCGAATTAACTATTTGCTGGCTTTACAGCAGTTGAGAGCGGCCAGTGGTCGGATTTTAGAGTATTAAGTCCAGTTGTTAGAGTCCAACATTTTTGGTGAGGAGTCGGTACGAATTACTGACTCCTCACTCTCCCCAGCGGGTGGGGTGGCAACTGGAATCTTATTCCACCACCTTGCCATCAAGTAAGAACTGATTACCCATATCTGTACTGTGTTAATCTCCATTCAGCGACAAATTGCACTCCAATACTTGAAGTCTGGTGATGGATCCTTTATAACATTGTCGCTGCCCAGTTTAGTGAGATTGAGGAGAGTGCCCACTATGATGTTTATTTTTTCAGTACCTCTATGCGCGTTGTTTTTTTATTTAGCGTTTCAATTCTACCGCCAAAAAAATTACCAAGGCTGTTTGGTGATGGGGGGTTTGGCAGTGTTCTTTTTGGTGGTGACTATAAGCTGTGTTGGTCTTGGTTATCTGTGGGCAACCTATCCTGGTGAAATTAATCTTTAAATTGTGATTCTTCTACTCTCTGCGAGTGATTCCAATCATGACCGCAGTTGTCTTGCCCTTCTGGTTTGGCTTTTGATTTATGGTTGTGGAATGTGAACAACAGATATCTGGCTGATAATTACGTTTGTCGGTTGAAGTAATCCGGGGTTGCGCCCCCGGACCTCGCCATACTTTTAGTATTATCCAAAAGTATGCAAAACATAACCCACTATTGTCTTGCCCTAACGGGTTCCCTTACTCCAATCGCTATCACCGAGAACCCCGCTAAAACTCGCTGGCGCTCAAACAATTAGCGGGAAAGGCTTCTCGGTGACGCTCATTGCGTGCGGCTGCAACAAATGGGGAAATTCGGTGCTGTAGGTCGGGCACCGTCCGACGGGTTTTGATCTTTGGTGTTTGATGCTGGCGCACGATGACCGCCGACTTGGTGACACTAGCGCAAGCGGCGACGTACCGTCCCACGGAAAAAGTTGATGTGCACATGCAACCCAAATACTCAATGCCACGACAACAAAAAGTCACCTATTTGGAGGTCTTAAGACCGACAACCCGCGCTGATATGTAAATGGGAAAGATACTCATTGTAGGTAGATCGCGACCCCCGGAGGGTACGGGTATAAAAAGCCATTTTTGCTTACTTTTTGGGGCTTAGCAAAAAGTACGTCGTGTGCGGGACGAAACCCGTGAACTTGATTATGTTTTAGATTATAGATGGGAGGAACGTGATCAATGTTTATCAGGTGGATGATAACAATCATCGGTTGAGGTAAACCGGGGTTGCGCCCCCGGACCTCGCCATACTTTTAGTATTATCCAAAAGTATGCAAAACATAACCCACTATTGTCTTGCCCTAACGGGTTCCCTTACTCCAATCGCTATCACCGAGAACCCCGCTAAAACTCGCTGGCGCTCAAACAATTAGCGGGAAAGGCTTCTCGGTGACGCTCATTGCGTGCGGCTGCAACAAATGGGGAAATTCGGTGCTGTAGGTCGGGCACCGTCCGACGGGTTTTGATCTTTGGTGTTTGATGCTGGCGCACGATGACCGCCGACTTGGTGACACTAGCGCAAGCGGCGACGTACCGTCCCACGGAAAAAGTTGATGTGCACATGCAACCCAAATACTCAATGCCACGACAACAAAAAGTCACCTATTTGGAGGTCTTAAGACCGACAACCCGCGCTGATATGTAAATGGGAAAGATACTCATTGTAGGTAGATCGCGACCCCCGGAGGGTACGGGTATAAAAAGCCATTTTTGCTTACTTTTTGGGGCTTAGCAAAAAGTACGTCGTGTGCGGGACGAAACCCGCGAACTTGATTTATGGTTTTTGATTTATGGTTGTGGAATGTGAACAACTGATGTCTGGCTGATAATACCAATCAGCCAAGGATAGCGAAAAACTCGCTAATGCTCAAACATTTTTCGCTGACCATCCTTGTTGTCACTCATTGTGCTCGGCGGCGACAAAGAGGGGGATATGGTGCTTTGCACCGCAAACGACTGGCGGCGACAAATGGGTAAATTTGTTTAGCTAAATTCTAGTTTTTTTTGAGATATAGACTTAATTGTCAATGTGAGGAAATCTCAGATTTGCGGCAATGAATTACTTTTTTAAATACGAATATCTTTTTGCAATTTTAAAAACTCAAATGTCGTGACGCGGTTTGAGACTAATTTGCGTGATCTTTTTTAGAATAGTTGTTAGTTTTGACGGCTGGTTAGTTGGGATAAGAATCTTAAGATCTAGTTTTTTTGAATATTTTGTTAAATATAAGGAGATTTACATGGTTTTAGCATCAGATCTAAAACGCGGCGTTGTTTTTCAGCTGGATGGAGCCCCCTGTTTGGTTTTGGATATCAGTGTGCAGTCACCGACAGCGCGGGGTGGTAACACTCTGATAAAGACCAAGTACCGTAACTTATTGAGCAGCCAGGTGCTGACGAAAGGTTTCAAGTCCGGCGATAAACTTGATGGGGCTGATTATGGTCGCCGCAAGGGGCAGTTTCTCTATGCTGCTACCGACGGTGGGGTGTTCATGGACATGGAAAGCTATGAACAGTTTGAGATCAATGGTGATTTATATGATGATGTGCGGGGCTATATTACTGACGGGTTGGAGTTAACCCTGGGGATTTTTAACGATCTGTTGGTCACTATCGAGTTGCCGATGATGGTGGAGTTGACTGTCCGCGAAACGGCCCCAGCAATCAAAAATGCTACCGCGACTGCGCAAACTAAAGAGGCAGTGCTGGAGACCGGGCTGTCAATTCAGGTGCCAGGTTATTTGGAGAGTGGCGAACTGATTAAGGTAGATACTCGCGATGGGCGTTTTATTTCCCGTGCTTGATTTTGTGTATTTGCTAGTTTGAATACGAAACGCCCACGGTGGTTTAACCCGTGGGCGTTTTTTTATTTTACACTATGCTAGCTGTGCCTTTTAGGGACAAAGGGTTTGGTGCTTTTTTTTCTTGTTGCCACTGGAGCTTTGCTGCGTTCAGCACGCGGAGCGCTTTTTTTCTCTTTGAAGGTTTTTTTATCCCTTGGTGCTGGATTGTCTGTCAGCTCTTGTAGCTTAATGTCTTGCTGGCGCAATTTAATGCCCTGTAGTTGTCTGATCTCTTTCTCGGTCAGCGTGTCAGCTAGGTCGACTGTGGTGTGCTCGGTGAACAGATTTATGCGCCCGATAGCGCGAATATTTATCCGTCCTTCGTTGGTGAAGGCGCCGACAATGTCGCGCGGGGTAATGTTGTGCCGCCGGCCAACTGCCAGCCGATAACGTTTCATCGGTTGATCGTCTTCTATTCTGGCTCCGTGCTCTCTTGGTCTGTTATTGGAGCTTGAGTTTGCGCCGCGGTCTTTGCGATCGTCAAGTGATGGCATTTGCAAGTTAGCCAGTTTTGGGAACAGGGTGTTTTTTTCCTGTAATTGGTAGGCTAGCGCTGCAGCGATGTCGGTGATGTCGAGCGCTTCTTCGCGTGCTAGTTCCTCCACCAGGTCGCGCAATGGTTGTAGCTGTTGGTTGGCGAGGGTGGCTAATAGCTTTTTGGTGAAATTTTCTATCCGCTTAGCACCGATCTGATCGCCGCTGGGTACTTGCATCAACGGTATTTGGCGGTTGGTGGCGCGCTCAATGGTTTTCAGTAGGCGGCGTTCAGATGGGCAGACAAACAGGATTGCTTTGCCGGTCCGTCCGGCACGACCGGTGCGACCGATGCGGTGGATATAGGCTTCGGTGTCGAAAGGAATGTCATAATTGAACACGTGGCTGATTCTGTCCACATCTAGACCGCGGGCGGCCACATCGGTCGCTACAATAATATCTAGTTTCCCTTGTTTCAGGCGCTCAATGGTGCGCTCACGTATCTGCTGGCTGAGGTCGCCGTTAAGGGCGGCAACAGAGTGTCCTTGTGCTTCCAGGCGTTCGGCAATTTCGCCGGTGGCTGTTTTGGTGCGCACAAAGATTATGGTGCCATTGTAGTTATCGGCTTCCAAGATGCGACTGAGTACGTCGAACTTCTGGTTGCTGCGCATCATCAGATATGATTGTTCAATTTGGTCAACTGTGGAGGTGCGTGAGGCAATTTGCACCTCCTTGGCGTCACCAAGATATTTTTGCGCGACACGACGAATTGCCGGAGGCATGGTAGCGGAAAATAGGGCACATTGACACTTGGGCGGTGTAGCACCGAGGATGGTTTCGACATCGTCGATAAAGCCCATGCGTAACATTTCATCCGCTTCGTCGAGAACAACGGCCTTGATTTGCTCCAACTTGAGGCTACCGCGTTTCATGTGATCCATGATGCGTCCCGGGGTGCCGACAATGACCTGTACGCCGTTGTGCAGTGCTTTGAGTTGCTGATACATTGGTTGACCGCCATACACCGCCAGCACCTTGACGCCGGAGAGATATTTGGCAAAGTCGTTGATGGCCTCAGCTACCTGAATAGCGAGCTCGCGCGTGGGTGCCAGCACCAATAGTTGGGGGTACTTGTGGTTGGCATCTATATGTGTCAATAGCGGCAGGGCAAACGCCGCAGTCTTCCCGGTACCAGTCTGGGCGGTACCCAGTAAGTTATTCCCCTCCAGCAGCAACGGGATGCACTGTTCTTGGATCGGTGATGGTTGTAGATAGTTGAGGTCGTGAAGCGCTTTGAGCAGGTTTTCTTCAATGCCTAGGGCGCTGAACTCTGGGGATAAGATCATTTGGTATAGCCTTGCTTTTATTGGGTGTGGTGCTTGGCGATTACAGGATCGCTTAATTTCTGTATACTGAATAGCCGTTTAGTATGTCTCATTTACTATGCAAAAAGCAAGATATTGTTTTAGACCTCGTTTTCTCAATAAAAAACAACGATAACTAAACTAGTTAGTTTATTATGTTGATATAAACGTTTAAGCTAAATGGTGGTTGTTTTGTTGTAAAAGCTATAGTAGTTTTATTTTGGATAAAAATTATCTTTAGTATTGCTAAAGATTCTGGTGTGCATTTTAACCATGGTAACTATGGGGGGTTCATGAACATTCACGAGTATCAGGCAAAGGATATACTTGCCACCTTTGATATTCCGGTGCCACGCGGTCGTGTGGCAGTAACGGCGGATCAGGTGGAGCGCAAGGCAAAAATGCTGGGTGGTCGCTGTGTGGTAAAGGCACAGATATATGCCGGTGGCCGTGGTAAGGCTGGCGGGGTTAAGGTTGCTTTTCACCCGGAGCAGGCCCACGAGATTGCCAAAGAGATGTTCGGTAAAAGATTGGTGACGCCGCAGACTGGTCCAGAGGGGTTGAAGGTACGGCGTATTCTGGTTGAGGAAACAATTGAAGTCGGGCGTGAATATTACCTGTCTATAGCTCTTGACCGCCAGACCTCGCGCTATTGCGTTATGGCTTCAGCTGAGGGTGGGGTCGATATTGAAGCAGTCGCGGTTAATACTCCGGAAAAAATTCATAGGTTGTTGATTGATCCCTATACCGGGTTACGCGCATATCAAGCGCGCAAAATGGCACATTTGCTCGGTTTTGAAGGCAGCGTTGCCGAAGATTGTGTTCAGCTGATTTTGAATCTATATCGCTGCTGCTTAGAAAAAGATTGCTCGCAGATCGAGATCAATCCCTTGGTCGTGACCAAAGCCGGCTGGCTGTTAGCGTTGGATGCGAAAATTAATTTCGATGATAATGCCCTGTTTCGTCACTGGGAATACCATGAAATGCAGGACTACTCGCAGATGGAATCTCTGGAGATTAGTGCCGCGAAGTTTGATTTGGCCTATATCAAGCTCTCTGGCAACATCGGTTGCATGGTTAACGGTGCTGGTTTGGCTATGGCGACCCTGGACGTGTTGTCGGAAAAAGGTGGTGAGCCAGCCAACTTCCTGGATGTTGGGGGCGGAGCTACACGCGAAAAGGTGGCTGAAGCTTTCCGTATTATTCTGCAGGATCAAGATGTGAAGGCGGTATTCGTCAACATTTTTGGTGGTATTATGCGTTGCGATGTTATCGCTCATGGCATAATTGAGGCGGCTAGCGGCTGCAATTGTACTCTGCCGATCGTGGTAAGGATGGATGGATCCATGGTTGAAGAGGGCAAGGAGTTGCTAAATAACTCTGGTCTGAATGTTCAGTGCTCCGACTTCCTCGGTGATGGCGCGGAACGCATTGTGGCGATGTTGAAAGAAACCGATACCGCAGAATAGGGCGAGAGCAGGAGAATAATAATGTCTATCTTGATAAATTCAAAGACGAAAGTCATTGTCCAAGGGATGACCGGTAAAACTGGTCTGTTCCATACCAAGGAGTGCCGTGCGTACGGTACCAATATTGTGGCTGGGGTTACTCCGGGCAAAGGCGGCATCCACGTAGAAGGTATTCCGGTTTTTGATACCATGGAGGAAGCCGTCCGCCTTACTGGTGGCAATGTATCGATGGTGTTTGTGCCACCACCGGGCGCAGCTGATGCTATTCTCGAAGCCTGTGAAGCTGGTATTGATCTGGTAGTGTGCATCACTGAGGGGGTTCCGGTTAAGGATATGGTGTTGGCGCGTAAAGTTGTAGCCGACAGTAATACCCTGTTGATTGGACCAAACTGCCCAGGTCTGATCACTCCTGGCGAGTGCAAGATTGGTATCATGCCTGGGTATATTCATAAACCGGGTAAAATCGGGGTAATTTCTCGTAGTGGTACGCTGACTTATGAAGCTGTTAAGCAACTCACTGATGTCGGTCTGGGGCAATCCACCTGCGTCGGTATTGGTGGTGACCCGATAATCGGTATGAAGTTTATCGATGTGCTGCAGCTGTTTAATGAAGATCCCGATACCGAAGGGGTGCTGATGATCGGCGAAATCGGTGGTAATGCCGAGGAAGAAGCTGCGGCTTGGGTTCAGGAAAACATGAACAAGCCGGTGGCTGGTTTTATCGCCGGGGTTACTGCTCCTCCGGGCAAGCGGATGGGGCATGCTGGGGCTATTATCAGCGGTGGCAAAGGGCGCGCAGAAGATAAGATCGCGGCACTGACCGCATGTGGCGTGACCGTAGCTACCAGCCCGACAGGTATGGGGCAGGCGATGCTGAAAGCGCTGGGTCGGGCGTAAACGTTTAGGTAAAATTGATTTTCCCGTCAATTTTTGCTAGGCGGGTCGTTCATGCTGTTCAATATAAATGCGCCGGATTGGTTATCTGTCCGGCGCATTTGTTTGTTGTTACTTATAAGCACTTCATCATGATGGAGTGATCACCACCATCTCAAGGGACGCATCAACCCATCCATGGGGTTTGTTGGCGTCTCTATTGGCGACTAACACCCTTAAAATAGTGGTGCCCACTCCA
Source organism: uncultured Desulfuromonas sp. (assembly GCA_964536375.1). GTDB lineage: Bacteria > Desulfobacterota > Desulfuromonadia > Desulfuromonadales > Desulfuromonadaceae > Desulfuromonas. The sequence goes on from CAZHXF010000002.1 coordinate 27,462, forward strand.
AGTGCTGCACAGTTATTCTTTCGCAAATTTATTGCTGGCATTTCTCGGCAAAATACGGTGTGATACGCGCCATGTTTTTATTACCAAAAAAATATCTGCGCAACCGGAGCCAGGCGTGAATTTGTTTCGTCAACTGTGGCCATGGTTATATCCATATCGGCGCAACATCATGTTGGGCACGCTGTGGATCATTGTCACCAACGCCATGCTGCTTACCATCCCGCAAATGTTGCGTCTGGGTATTGCTGCCATTGAACACAAACAATGGCACGATGTCGCCTTCTATGCGGCCATTATGGCTTTACTTACTTTGGCTGGCGGCGCTATTCGGGTGTTGTCACGGCTGTGTTTTTTGCATACTGGTCGTCGGGTCGAAGTGGATCTGCGTCAGGCTATGTTTGAGCGGTTGCTCTATCAACCTGCCCCATTTTTTAACAATCACCGCATCGGTGATCTGGTCTCCCGTTTTACCAACGACTTAATTAATGTGCGCATGGTAGCCGGTTTTGGTTTGGTGTCTATTGCCAATGCCGTGGTGGTGTATGTCATATCTCTGGGCTTGATGTTGTGGATGTCGCCATCACTTACTGTTGCCGCACTGCTCCCTTTTCCCCTCATGCTCCTAGCCACAAAATGGATAAGCCGCCACTTGCTGCATTACTCCGCGTTGGTGCAACAACGGCTGGGTGAATTAAGTGGGGTGGTAGATGAGACGTTGCGTGGTCAGTCCAGTTTGCGCAGTAGCGGTTTTCAACAGGCCCACTGCGACAAGTTTGCCACGATTAACGCTAGCTATCTGTCCTCGTCGTTGGCGCTGGCGCGGATGCGGGCGTTGATTATGCCGGTTATGAGTATTGTCACCCCGTTTGGTATTTTAATGGTGCTGTACTTCGGTGGGCGGCAAGTGGTTGCGGGTACTCTTCAGTTGGGGGATATGGTTGCCTTCAATGCTTATTTGGTGCAGTTGACTATGCCAACAATCTTGTTGGGTTGGATCCTCACCTTGGTGCAGCGTGCCACGGTGGGTATGGAGCGGATTAACTTGCTGTTGGAGTTAACCAAACCCTGCCAACTCTTAACTGCCGCGGTGCAGCAGCAGGCACCACATATTGAATTGCGTAACTTGTGTTTTGCCTACGCCAAAGGAAGGCCTGATGTTAATGGCCAAGCCAGTGTTGCACCATCGGTGCTGCACCACGTATCGCTAAATATTGCTGGCGGTTCTATGGTCGGCATTGTCGGTGCTGTCGCTAGCGGTAAAAGTACTCTGTTGCATGTGTTGACCGGGCGCTATCCCCTCAATTCACAGCAGGTATTTATCGATGGTGAAGATCTGAGCACCAGCTGTACGCAATCGCACAGCCAAATGCTGGCAGCGGTTTTGCAAGAGGGAAAATTGTTTAGCGGATCGTTGCTGGATAACTTTCGCTTTGCTGCGCCGCAGTTAACCCAGACCGAGGTTGATACCATTGCCGATAAGGTGGTTCTCAGAACAGAGATTGAGCAATTCCCCAATAAATTTGCCACGATGATAGGTGAAGGGGGGTTGACTCTGTCCGGTGGGCAACGTCAGCGCATTGGAGTGGCACGCGCCTTGGCGCGTAATCGTCCGCTGTGGTTGCTCGATGATCCGTTCAGCCATCTGGATACGTACACCGCCCAGCAAGTGTGGCACAATATGCGTCGGGAACTGCACGGCAAAACCGTGGTGCTCGCTTCCAGCAGAGTGTCAATTTTACAGGATGTGGATCATATTGTGGTGCTCAATAACGGGCAGATTGTCGAGCAGGGCAGTTATGCGCAATTGCTCCAGCTTAATGGCGAGTACGCCCGGTTATTGCGTCGCGAACAACTTCATCATCAGATGGAGGGGTTATGAAGCAGCTGCATAGCGATGAAATTAGCGGTCGCCATTTTGATATTGCAATTCTGCGCCGTTTTCTACCGCGTATCCGTCCTTATTGGAAAAAAGGTGTTGCCAGCTTAGCGTTACTTCCTCTGGTTTCGTTGGTGCGTATTGTACCGCCGTTGTTGATTAAGCTGGCAATTGATAACAGTATCATTCCCGGTAAGCTGGACGAACTGTGGTCGATATCTGCCCTGTTAGTAGTGTTATTGCTAATTGAGGGGTTGCTGGTGTTTGGGCAATCGTTGTTGGTGCAGGTGGTCGGGCAGCATATAATGGCTGATTTGCGCCGCGACAGTTTTGCCAAGTTGATGCGCTTGCCGCGCAGTTGGTACGATTGGCAACCATCAGGTCGTCTGCTCACGCGGGTGACGACTGATGTTGAGCATGTCGGCGAGCTGTTCGGCTCCGGTATTATCTCCGCTATTGGCGATATCGCTACCCTGGTGCTGATTTTAGTTATTATGCTGAGTATTAATTGGCAGCTAGCGTTAATCTCCTTTGCGGCGGTGCCGCTCCTAGTGGCGATCATCTATGTTATTCGTCGTCCGATGCGCACTGTCACCCGCCAGCTACGGGCGCGCCAGGCCGGGCTTAATGCTTTTATTTCAGAGCGCCTGAACGGTATTGCCGAGGTGCAGATATTTGGTCAGGAACAGCGCAGTGCGGATGAATTCGATCAGTTGCAACAGCAATATCGGCGCAGTTCATTAAATTGGGTCAGCCTGGAGGCGGTGTTTTATGCCAGTGTCCACATTTGTGGCAGCTTGGCTGTGGCGGCTATTTTGTGGCGCGGTGGCGGTGCGGTGATGCAGCAAGCCGCGACTTTTGGTACTCTGGTAGCTTTTATTGAGTATTCGCGCAAATTTTTTATGCCGTTGACCGAATTGGCGTCAAAGTTTTCCGTGTTGCAGACCAGTAACTCTTCCTTAGAACGTATTTTTGACCTGCTCGATCAAGCCGAGGAAGAACAGGGTGATTTGAGCGTACCGGATGGGCCAGGCAGCCTTGAGTTTAACAACGTACATTTTTCCTATGTAGAGGGTCATCCGGTACTTAACGGTTTCGACCTAACCATAGCTCCGGGTCAGTGTGTGGCTCTGGTGGGTGAAACTGGCAGCGGTAAAACCACTTTAACCCAGCTGTTGCTGGGATTCTATCCTCCTAGTGCCGGGCAGATTCTGCTTAATAGTACCGATGTGACACTGATAAATAAAGTACAGCTGCGTCAGCAGGTAGGCTGGGTGTCGCAGGAACCATTTTTGTTTTCCGGTTCAGTGCGTGATAATCTTGATCCGGAACACCGTGTTGACGATAACTACTTGATGGAGCAATTACTCCAGACCGGGGCGCTGGCTGTTGTCGAGCGCTTGGGTGGTTTGGATAGCCACTTGGATGAACACGGTAAAAACCTTTCCAGCGGCGAGCGCCAGTTGCTGTGCTTAACGCGCGCACAAATGCAGAATCCGCAGGTGGTGATTCTCGATGAAGCTACCAGCCATCTCGATGGCGACAGTGAAGAGCTTATTTATACCGGCATGCGCGCCGTAGCTGGGGGACGCACTACCTTGATGATTGTTCACCATTTACGCTTGGCTGCCGAGGCAGATTTGATCGCGGTGTTGCATCATGGTCGGGTGTGCGAACAAGGGACCCATCAGCAATTATTGGCTAAACAGGGGCGCTACGCGCGTTTGTGGCAGATACAGCAATTAGAATATAACCGTAGCGTTAACCATGAGCTCAGTGGTAGCGCTGGTAAGGAGTAGTGAGTTAATGGCGCGACATAAAATAATTCGTCCAGTACCAGATAAGGCGGGACAGGAAGGTTTGATCGTCAGCCACTTTGGCGTGGAAGTTCTGGTGCGTTTCGGCTCTGTTGCTGATGAGCTGATTGATGAGCGGATGGTCAAGGTCAAACGCAATTCCGGGCACGTGGTCGGTGATCAAGTGCGGGTGATTGGCGAGGTGTTGCAGCGTCTACCACGGCGTAATTGCCTGCGCCGCCGCGATGCTATGGATAAAGAGCGCATTATCGCTGCCAATCTTGATCTGCTGGGAATTGTTGTCGCTCCCAAACCGCAAACACCGGCCGGTTTTTTGGAGCGCGCAGTGGTTGCTGCTCTAGCGGCCAACATCGAACCATGTTTAATTGTCAATAAATGTGATTTGGATATGACGGATAGTTTGCGTCAACAATTAGGTGTGGATTTCCCCGCGATAACCCGCATGTTTACTGTTAGTGCCTACAGCGGATTTGGCTTGGATGAGTTGCGTGAATACATTGCCGAGTGTGGTCGTGCTGCCTTTGTCGGCGTGTCTGGCGCGGGCAAAAGCTCGATCATGAACGTTCTTGCCCCGCAGGCCAAGTTGGCAATTGGCGCGTTAAATGATGATGATCACGGCTGCCATACTACCAGTGTTTCTACCCTGATCTCTTTGCCCAGCGGTGGCGAGCTGGTAGATACTCCCGGTTTTCGCGATTTTGCCCCGGTGGGTATCAGCAGTGAAGAAATTGCCCTGTGGTTTCCGGGCTTGCTGTCGATTATGCAACAGCGACCTTGCCGTTTCCGCAATTGCCGCCATCGCCAAGAACCAGGCTGCTCCATCAAGCAGGCAGTTACTGAGGGTCAGCTGAGTCCTCAGCGCTACGAGCTGTATCTGGACACTCTGGCCGATCTGGAAGCGTTGGAACAGGCAGGAGCAGAGCGACGTAAGCCGTTTTAGCTACGACCAGTGCGGATCACAATCCAAAACCTGATTAGTCTCAATTTTCCTTATGGGTTCTGTTCTTTGAACCCGTCATACTCGCGAAGGCGGGTATCCAGAGGTTTTACATAGATTTCTAGACTCCCGCCTGCGCGAGAGTGACGAGCTTTTTGGCGATAGCGGAAGATTGGTATTAATCATCTCTTTTTCTCTAATACCAGCACATACGGTGCCTTGCTGCGATTAGCCGGTTGCAAGCGCAGAACATCCCAAATTTTACTATCCAAGGCGCTGCATAGCTCTTCAATTGCAGCGCACTCCTCAAGTGCTCCGGTATGGCCGGTATACAGCACCAACGCTATGCGACCACCGACAGCCAATAACTGCGTTGCTTGGTGAACAGCGGTGTAACTAGTGGTCGCGGCGGTGGTTGTAGCATGGTCAGCACCGGGCAGATAACCAAAGTTGGCGATTATTGCTTTGGGTCGAAGTTTTATGTCATCTGTGACCAGTTGTCCCAGCTCAGTGTGGCAACCGTGATACAGCGATACTCCTTGCGGCGCGATACTTTGCGGCTCATTTATCGTCTGTACAATAATTCCTGCTTCTTCAATATGTGCGCTGGTGCTGGCAATTGCCTGCTGCTGCACATCAAACGCTAGCACTTGCCCCTTGGTGTTAACGTCAACCTGCTGGGCTAACCATAGCGTATCGTGGCCACGCCCGGCGGTCAGATCTATGGCAAAATCACCGGCTTGCAGCACTGTGGTCAACAGTTGGTGCGCCCAGCTGGACATGTCGGTGATTTTGATCGGGTAATTTTCCATGGTTTAATCCCTTAACTTGTTGAAAAGATAGTGTGCAATATTGCCAATCTGGTTTATTAGCGTTACAGTACCGATATGAAAATATCTCCTATACAAGAAAATAGTGCCAGTGCTATTTCTGATGACCAGTTGGATAAATACTCCTCGGCACTGACCCTCTCCGACATGGAGATTTTTATCTATCCTGAGCTGCTGTACAGTCTGGTGCTGGCGAATATTATGTCGCCGGTGGTGTGGAGCTGGCGTGAGGATCCTTGGTTTGCTGGACTGGAAAAATTGAATCCGTATCGGCGGGTGCTGCGTTTGAAGCAATATATCATGGAGCACTACGATTTTAATCTTGATCTGGACTCCTGGGGGTTAACCTCCAAAGATGTTGAGCTGGAGCGCTTCAGCGGTGTTATGGATACCGAGACCATCGCTGCTAGCAATGCCTTGTTTGGTTACACCGGCGATCAGTACTATTTCGATATGGATATCCGTAAGCACTTCGGGTTGGATAAATATGCCGGAGATATTATCCCCTATTGGAAAACCGAAACTATAGAGGCAATGGACGCTTTTTGCCACCGTCCCGGTTATGAGCGCGGCGCAGGTGAGTGCGTGTCGTTGTCTACGCTGTATGCAGCCGCATTGTTTGTGGTGGCGCGGATTCCGCTGGAAGATATCTTTTTGATGGCAACGCCGCTGCACTCACAGAATTTTATTGATCTCAAGGGCGGGGTGATCACCAATAATCGGCGCATTGTTACCCAGAATATGTGGTTTAACGGCACCGAGTTGTCAGCGCGGGCGCAACGGGCGTTACGCAATGAACAGGTAACTATGGTGGCGCATTGCAGTGGCAATATCCATTCTGTGTATCCCCAAGCCAGTATTGATGCCGCAGCCTATAAGCGCTTCAGTTCTAAGTTGACCAGTTATCTCACCATTAAATTGAATCAGGAGCTGCTGGGCAACTTTTTGCGCGAACACAGTGAACTGCAAAAATGTTTTCAATTGCAACTAGAGCACCATGGACGGCAACGCTGGGTGGCGCTGGAAAAAGTATATAGTTACGAGCATGGCAGCGCTTTTCGGGTAAGCAACAATACGCGCGACAAATTGCTTGCTTCCATTGATGCCTTTGATTTACATTTTGAGCCGCTGGAGGGGCGGATACCGCTGAGCGCTTTTGAGAAGTTTTTTCAGCGTTATCCTCAGCTGGATGATGCGGATGAAATGGCGCGGCTACTGAAAGCAGAATTTTCCTGCCAGCACCAGGATGCCCCCAAGCTCATTGCTCAGCTGCGGACATTTTTGACCATTAAACCACGCCTGCCGCAATACCAGCACAAGCAGGTGCAGAATATCGAGCCTATAGCTCTGCGCCCAGATATGGCACGGGATGAAGTGGTAGCCGTGTTGGCAGCGCAGCGTCACATAAATCAGACGGTTGATCTGGCTTTTTATGCTGCTCGCGACATGTCCTCTTGCGATTGGCACCCGTTTATCAAGGCGGCACTGGAGCGCAATCCGGTTGTGGTTGCAGCAACTAAAGATTACCGCGATGATGAACTGCTGGCATGCTTTTCCAGTATGATCAACGAATCTATCTATTCAGCCGGGCGCTTGGCACAACCGGACGAAGTGTGGAATTTTCAGCGCGGCGATGGTGTCGAGCGCGCTTTTTGTTTAGCTACAATCTGGAAAAAGCGCCATCCTGAAGCGGCTATCTCACTTAAGATAACGCCCACCGCAGTGCATCTGGTTATGGCTGAAGTTGCGCTGGAGTTGATCAGTAGTAAGGGGTTAGCGCAGCAGTTAAACTGGTAACAAGCAAGTAATCTTGACGCATAGCTGTTTTTTGGTTATGTTGAGGTATAGATAACCAAATCGGTTATATTTAACCCGTAGCCAGCATGCAGTGCTACAACTAATAATTTCTATTCGGAGACAAGGCTGAATTTATGGAAAGAATTTATCTCGATAACAACGCGACTACCATCGTTGACCCGCAGGTGCGCGAGACCATGGATCCGTTTTACTGCCAGATGTACGGTAATCCCAATTCTCTGCACTCTTACGGTATTGAGGTGCGTCCGCACTTGCATCGGGCGATGGAGCAGTTGTACTCCGGTATTGGTGCTGGTGACGAGGACGATGTTATCGTTAATTCCTGCGCCACTGAGGGAAATAATACGGTCATCATGGGGATGTATTTCAGCCTGCTCAAGGATACACGGAAAAAGCGGATTGTTACTACGCAGCTGGAGCATCCTTGCCTGCGCGAAGCGTGCCGATTTCTGGAAACCCAAGGGGTAACAGTTACTTACCTTGCGCCCGATAGGCAGGGCATGATAACTGCAGAGATGGTTAAAGAGGCCATCAGCGACAAGACCGCGCTGGTATCGGTCATGTGGGCCAATAATGAGACCGGTATTGTCCTCCCTATTAAAGAGATTGCCCAGGTGTGCAAAGAGGCAGGTGTTTATTGCCATACCGATGCGGTGCAGGCTATTGGCAAGGTGCCGGTCAATGTGCAGGATGTGCCGGTAGATTATCTCACCTTTAGTGCGCATAAATTCCATGGGCCCAAGGGGGCGGGTGGTTTGTATGTGCGTAAGGGGGCGATGTTGCCACCGCTGTTGCACGGTGGTGAACAGATGGGTGGTCATCGCGCTGGAACCGTCGATGTTGCCGGTATGGTGGGCATGGGTAAGGCGATGGAGATGGCTGTCGATAGTCTGGACTTTGAGAACAAAACTGTGCGCCGTTTACGCGATAAACTCGAAGATGCTTTGCTGCAAATAGACGATGTTATGGTGGTGGGCGAGCGGGCGCTGCGTACCCCTAACACCGTGTATGTGAGTATACGTGGCGTTGAAGGTGAAGCTTTTATTTGGGATCTGAATCAACATGGTATTGCCGCGTCAACCGGCAGCGCTTGCGCCTCGGAATCTCTGGAAGCCAGCCCGATTCTAACCGCTATTGGAGCGGATAAGGAGCTGGCGCACACTGGGGTACGCTTAAGCCTGTCACGTTTTACTACCGAGCAGGAGATTGACAAAACTATAGAAGTGGTTAAGCATGCGGTGGTGCGGCTGCGTCAATTGTCCACTGCTTACTAAGCTTTTGGCTGCAACAGGTAGCACAGCAGGTATTTGATTCGTTATCAACCGATGATGCGAATGATTGATAGGAGTACAGTGTATGGCTAAAAATGATCTTATTGGTGGTTCATTGTGGGAACAGTATTCGGAAAAAGTATCTGAACGGATGAACAATCCGTGCCATTTTGGCGAATTGACTGAGGATGACGCCAAGTCTATGAATGGTCGGCTGATCATTGCCAACGAAGGTGCTGAATCCTGTGGTGATACGGTGCGTCTATTCTGGATTGTCGGCAATGACGACGAGGTGATCAAGGCGGCCAAGTTTAAATCGTTCGGTTGTGGCACCGCTATTGCGTCTACCGATATGATGGCCGAGATGTGTATCGGCAAAACGGTGGAACAGGCGACTAAAATTACTAATCTTAATGTTGAACGAGCCTTGCGCGATACCGAGGATCAGGCAGCAGTACCGCCACAGAAGATGCACTGCAGTGTTATGGCCTACGAAGTTATCAAGCAGGCAACAGCTATCTATCGTAACGTAGATGTGTCGACATTGCAGGAAAAAGATATTGTCTGTGAATGTGCGCGTGTGTCTTTGCAGATGGTGGAAGATGCTATCCGTATCAATGATCTAACCACTATCGAGGAGATCGCTGATTACACCAAAGCGGGGGCCTTCTGTAAATCGTGCATCGAGCCCGGTGGTCACGAAAAACGGGCTATATATTTAGTGGATATATTAGCGCGGGTGCGCGCCGAGATGGAGCGCGCCGAGAATCCTGAAGGGGTGGTGGATGATTTTGCCGCTCTGTCGATAGTAAAACAGATTAAGCTGATTGAGGCGACCCTAGATCAATATGTGCGTCCGGCGCTGGCTGGCGATGGTGGCGGGCTGGAGTTGGATGATGTGCGCGCTACTGATGACGGTTTAATTTACGTGCATATAAAATATCAGGGCTCGTGCAAGGGCTGCGCTGGCAGTGTGGCGGGAACGCTAAGCTTTGTGCAGAAAAGTTTGCAAGGGACGGTAAGCGATAAAATTCGCGTGGTTGTCGATTAAAGTTGGGGTATATAGCTGTCGGTAGTTCATTCGGTAGCTGAGGAGAAGGAAAAGATTATGGCACTGTTACCAATACTGCACTATCCAGATTCACTATTGAGCGAGACATCTGTACCTATAGAAGAGTTTGATACCGAACTGCGCACGCTGGCGGCTAACATGGTAGAGACTATGTACGCGGCTCCGGGGGTTGGCTTGGCAGCGCCGCAGGTGGGAATTCTGCGCCGGATAGTGGTGATCGATTGTGGTAGTAAGGAAGAGCCGCGGCTGATAGTCGCAGTTAATCCCGAGATTATAGAGCGTGACGGTGAGTCGTGCGAGGAAGAGGGCTGTCTGTCGGTGCCGGAGTATTATGCCAGCGTCAAACGCAGCGCCTGGGTGCACGCACGCTGGCATAATCTCGATGGTAAAATGGTGGAACTGAGGACCGAAGGGTTGCTGGCGATTTGTTTTCAGCATGAGATTGATCACCTTGATGGCAAACTGTTTGTTGATCGCCTGTCATCATTGAAAAAAGGGATGTTTCGCAAAAAGTACAAAAAAATTATCGAACACCAACAGGAGAAGCTGTGATAGCAACTCAGAATATTCGCACTGTTTTTATGGGCACCCCGGATTTTGCGCTGGCAACTTTTCAGGGGCTAATCGACGCGGGATTGAATGTGGTGGGGGTGTATACCCAGCCTGATCGCCCTAAAGGGCGTGGTAATAAATTGGCTGCACCGCCGGTGAAAGAGTTGGCAGTGCAACACCATATTCCGGTTTTTCAACCCAATCGGCTGAGGAATGAAGCTGCCGTAGAGCAATTAGCAGCATTGCAACCAGATCTGATCGTGGTGGTCGCCTATGGGCAGATTTTGCCGCAGTCGGTTCTGGATATGCCTAAATACGGCTGCATTAACGTCCATGCTTCGTTGCTGCCGCGCCATCGCGGTGCAGCACCGATAAATCAGGCGATAATCTGTGGCGATAAAACTGCAGGTATCACCACTATGATGATGGATGCTGGTCTGGATACCGGTGCTATGCTGGTGAAGCGCGAGGTAGCTATCTCTGCTAATGAGACGGCTGGGCAACTGCATGATCGGCTGGCGCTGCTCGGTAGCGAAGCCATGTCGGAAACTCTGGCACGTTTGTGTGCGGGCACCTTGCAGTCCGTGGCGCAGGATAACAGCTTAACGACCTATGCGCCGATGATGAAAAAAGAGGATGGCTGCATTGATTGGAGTCAGGATAGCCTTACTATTCACAATTTGGTGCGTGGTCTGGATCCGTGGCCGGCAGCCTATACTTTGCTTGATGGTGAGACCTTGAAAATTGCCGATACCCAAGTTTGTGCTGGAAGCGGCGTAGCGGGTAGTGTTCTGCAAGCTGATGCGCACGGTGTCATTGTTGCCTGTGGGCAAGGTGCCTTGAACATCAGAGCTCTCCAACTCCCCGGTAAAAAACGCTTGGCTGCAGAAGCTTTTTTGCGCGGACGGGCGCTGGCGGTTGGCACCAAACTGGGTAGTTAGCTGGTGTTTTTACTAACCATCCCACAAAAACTATCGTTGAGCTTTTCTCAAACCAATATTTGATATCAAAATATGCTGTCTCTCGGTGCTAAAGGGCTATCTTTAACACCGGGTGTTGGTTAAGCTGCTTGGCATGGAAAATTTTGCTCTGCTGTTAATCATAATTTCGGCTTTTATGCACGCGCTGTGGAATCTACTGGTGAAGCAGAGTCGGGATAAGACTGTTTTTATCTGGTGGATGTTTGTCAGTTCCTGGTCGCTTATGGTCGTGACGGCTTTAGCCACTGGTTGGCTGCCTGAACTGGATATTAAGATGGCGCTACTGTGTGCCGCCGCGGCGGTGTGCTTTGTGCTGTATCACTGGCTAGGTGGATACGCCTATCGTGCTGGAGATCTGTCGGTAACCTATCCGCTGGCGCAGACGTCAATGCTCTATGTGCCTATCTGGGGTGTGGCTCTGCTGGGGGAGCAGCTGAGTAGCGCTGGCTGTTGTGGTATTTTCCTCATTGCTATGGGAGCCTACGCGGTGCAATTGCGTCGCTTTACTTTGTCCGATATCCTCTTCCCCATTACTCAGGTTTGTTCTAGATCAGTTCAGGCCGCTCTGCTGGCCGGGTTTATCTATTCCATCGGGGCAGTGTTGGATAAAACCGGGGTCAGTTATTATCCGGTATTTGAGTTTACCTTTGTCTTAGTGTTTTTCATGCTGCTGTTTATGTCTATCAACCTATTGCGCCCTTGCTACCGTGGGCGGGTCATGGCTGAATGGCGACATAATCCGGGGTTGGTACTGTGCTCAGGACCGGTTATGCTGGCCTCTTTTTTGACTTTCCGTTTCGGTTTGCAACTGGCACCGGTGAGTTATGCCGTGCCAGCGCGTCAAGTTAGCTTGCTGATCGGTGTGGCTATCGGGGTGATTTTTCTCGGTGAAACCTGTGGCCGTATTCGTTTCATGGCCACCAGTATTATTTTGCTCGGGGTGTGCTTTATCCGTTTTGGTTAGGCAGTTATCTGAACCATTGTTGTTTAGCACAGTTGCTATTCCGTGTTTTATCCCTTGAAAACTACGGCTATGCTGCTTATATTTCCCACAACTAGTTAAACCGTGGTATTTTATGGCGCTACTGCGCTTTGCGTAGCAATAAAGGATAAAAAATTATGTTAAATAATGTAAAAACAGTTGGCTTGATGGCTTTGCTGACTATTCTGTTGATGGTGATTGGTGGTGCTCTTGGTGGTACCGGCGGGGCGATCTTTGCGCTGATTATTGCCGGAGTTATGAATATTGGTTCCTATTGGTTCTCCGATAAAGTTGTTATTCGCATGTATAAAGGGCATGAAGTGTCTAGTGGTCCGCTGTATGAGGTGGTACAGGAGTTGTGCAAGCGTAATCAATTGGTGATGCCGAAGGTTTTTGTTGTTCCTGAATCGACACCTAATGCTTTTGCTACCGGGCGTAATCCGCAGCATGCGGTAGTTGCTGCAACCGAGGGGATTATGAATATCCTCAGCCGCGAAGAACTGATGGGGGTCATGGCCCATGAGATGTCTCATGTGAAACATCGCGATATTCTGATCGGTTCCATTACCGCTACTTTGGCTGGGGCTATATCCTACACGGCGCAGATGGCACAGTGGGCTATGCTGTTTGGTGGTTTCGGTGGTGACGATGAAGAGGGTGGTAGTAATATCTTTGTAATGATAATCACCATGATCTGTGCTCCGATCGCTGCTATGCTGGTGCAGATGGCAGTATCGCGCTCACGCGAATTTGCTGCTGACCGCGGCGGTGCTGAACTGTGCGGTAATCCCCATTATTTAGCCAGTGCGTTGCGTAAATTGGAAGCAGCAAACCGTCAGAGTCCTATGCGCAATGTCAACGATGCTACGGCACACATGTTTATTGTCAATCCGCTGTCGGGCAAGGGGTTGCAAAGCTTGTTCTCCACTCATCCGCCTATGGATGAGAGAGTGCGTCGTCTTGAAGCTATGGTTTAGCAATATTAGTGATTTTTGCAGTGCCGTTTGGTGCTGATTTAGTAAAAATTGCAGGGGGCGTGTTTACCACGTCCTCTGCTTTTTATGTTTTTGCCTGTAGCTGCTTATGACAGGATTAAGGTAGATTTACGGTGGCAAAAAAAAAGCAAGTGCAGCTTAGCGATGCGCGCGCAATAGCTTATGATGTTTTGGTGCGCGTGGATCAGGGGGCTTATTCTGATCTTGCCTTGGATGGTGTCCTGTCGGCGGTGCCAGAGCTCGATGTGCGCGAGCGTAGTCTGGCTACGGAGTTGGTCTATGGGTTGTTGCGCCGTCGAGGTAATGTCGATTTCATCCTCGCGGCATATAGTCGCCAGCCTATAGCTAAATTAGAAACTCAGGCCTTGTGGTTGCTGCGTTTAGGCGCTTATCAGCTGATTTATCTGGACAAGATTCCGCAACATGCGGCTGTTCATAGTACCGTTGAACTGGCACGGCAGCTGGGCTTGGAGCGTATTACTGGTCTACTTAACGGCACCCTGCGCACTATGATGCGTGAGCCGCAGCGGGTAAAATGGCCTACGCAAGATGTCCCGCTAGATTGGTTGACCTATAAAATGTCGTTGCCGCGCTGGTTGGCGCAGCGCTGGTTGCATGAATTTGGCGTGGAGCAGGCTGGATTATTGGCGGAAACGTTATTGCAGGTTCCGCCGACAACGTTGCGGGTAAATACTCTCAAGTGTAGTCGCGATGAGTTTATTGCCCAGCTGGAAGCTGCTGGCTTGGAAGCACGACCCACGCATTATGCTCCTGAAGGGGTAATTGTCGAGCGGGGTCAGTTGCGTGCTGCGCCTGATCTTGATCCTGAGTTGTATCAAATGCAGGATGAAGCCAGTATGTTGATTGCCCACTTGCTGCAAACTCAACCCGGCGATAAAGTGTTGGATGTGTGCGCTGCGCCCGGCGGCAAGACCACTCATGTAGCCGCGTTGACGCAGAATAAGGCTGAAATATGGGCGTTAGATCTGCATGAAAAACGCTTGGGTTTGTTACAGGGTAGTGCTGAGCGTCTGGGTGCCGTCATAAAGACCAAACAGTGGGATATGACTCAACCATGCACCTTGTTCCCCGCTGGCAGCTTTAATCGGGTGCTGGTAGATGCTCCATGCAGTGGTCTAGGGGTGTTGCGCCGCAATCCAGAGGCACGTTGGCGGCGTACCGAGGATGATGTTGTCCGGCTGGCTAAATTGCAGAAAAAGCTTTTAGCTAACGCGGCACAACTGGTTGCTCCGGGGGGGCTGTTGGTATATTCATTGTGTACAACTGCGGCGGAGGAGTCGGTTGCTGTGATTGCCGATTTCCTGAAGCATTATCCCGATTTCAGCCATGAAGATTTACGTCTCAGGGTGCCACAACGTTGGCAGGAGCTGTTCAACGCCCAAGGACAACTGGTTACTTTCACCCATCGGCACGACAACATGGATTGTTTTTTCGCTGCAGCATTGCGTCGTCGTGTTTAGGTTGTGCTTGTTGTGCTTTACCAATTAGCTTGGAGATTCCCATGATCAAGATTTCACCGTCGATTCTATCTGCTGATTTTGCTCGTCTCGGTGCAGAGATACGTTCCGTTGAGCAGGCGGGTGCTGATTATATTCATGTTGATGTTATGGATGGGCACTTTGTGCCCAATATTACCATTGGTGCCCCCGTTGTGGAGGCCTTACGTCGGGTAACCAAGTTGCCCCTCGATGTGCATCTGATGATCGAAAACCCAGATTTGTATATTCCAGATTTTGCCGCTTCTGGTGCTGATATCATTACTGTGCACCAGGAGGCAGGTCCTCATTTGCATCGCACGATACAGTTGATTCATAGCCTAGGGAAAAAAGCCGGGGTGTCTATCAATCCGGCTACCCCAGCGTCAACACTGGAGGTGATTGTTGCCGAGGTCGATCTGATCCTAGTGATGAGTGTTAATCCCGGTTTTGGGGGGCAGAGCTTTATCGAAGCTATGCTACCTAAAATTACCCAATTACGTGAGATGATAGAGCGTAGCGGACGCAATATAGAGTTAGAAGTTGATGGCGGCGTCAAGGTCGACAATATTGCTGAGATTGCCGCTGCCGGGGCGGATGTTTTTGTTGCTGGCAGTGCGATATTTAATGTTCCGGATTATGCTGCGGCCATTGCGGCTTTGCGCGGGCAGTTATTATAGGTCATCCCACTATCCATAGAGACAGGCTAGATAGTACACAGTCGTAGTTAATAATGGAAATTTATCCTTGATTTAGTAGGGGTGTTTGTGGTAATTAGCTGCATACTGTATACAAAATGTGGTTGTTTATTTGTTGCGGATTCAAGACACAAAGGGCGGCGAGTCGCTCTTTTTTGTGGGGCATAAAAAGCTCTCTAGTACGTGAGGGCAGGGGTATTACAGGAGGTCATATTGTCTGAAATAGTTTTTTCCAGTTGGGGAAGAAAAATCGTCGATAACCGCCAAGGCGGCAACGCAGATTTAGCTTCATTGAAGCTCAAAATCCCTACTGAGCATTTGGGTGACAGCAAGGTTGGCGCTTTTATGGGCTGGGATGGTATCGTGCTGCTCGACAAGGATATCGACATCGTAGCGATGGCTGCTGAGTATATGAAGCGGGTGCAGGAGAAATATTGCTGCGGCAAGTGTACTCCCGGCAAAAAAGGTACCCGAGTTCTGCAAGATACTCTGGCGCGTATTATCCAAGGGCATGGTGAGCTAAAGGATCTGGATGTTATTGAGAACCTTTCTAGCTTACTTAAGGATTGCAAATGTACTCTGTGTATGACTTCGGCAATTCCAGTTATGGATACGCTGACCTATTTTCGCGATGAGTATATGGCTTATATCAGTGGTGGGCGCAAGCCGAAGTTTGCTGGTGCCTATAAAGATAAATTGACTGCGCCGTGTATGGATAAATGCCCGGCACACATAGATATCCCTGCTTATATTGAAGAGATTCAAAACTATCGCTTTGATGAGTCGCTGGCAAAAATTCGTGAGCGGATGCCTATTGCTGCGGTTTGTGGTCGGGTGTGTCCTCATCCTTGTGAGACAGCTTGTCGTCGCGCTCTGGTTGATGAGCCAATCAGCATAATGGTGTTGAAGCGGGTTGCTTCAGATCATGAATGGATGCATCACACTCAGGCGCCACGGATAACCAGACCTGCAACAGGTAAAAAAGTTATCGTTGTCGGTGCTGGTCCTGCCGGTTTAAGCTGTGCTTATTACTTGGCTTTGGCTGGACATAAAGTTAAAATTATTGAGATGCTATCTGAGCCTGGCGGCACAGTTGCAGTAGGTATTCCCGACTACCGGATGCCACGCCATCTGTTACAGCGTGAAGCAGATAATATCACTGCTCTGGGTGTAGAGATCGAGTATGGTGTAAAGCTGGGCGTAGATGTTTCTTTGCCGGAACTGAAGCAACAGTATGATGCGGTGTTCTTGGGTACTGGTTGTTTCAAATCAAAGCCTATGGGCGTTGAGGGCGAAGATGCTGGTTACGAAGGGTTCTCCACTGGTGGTATCAATTATCTACGTGCCGTTGCTTTAGGCGAAGGGATAGTTACTCCGAAGCGGGTTATAGTTGTTGGCGGTGGTAATACCGCTATTGACTGTGTGCGGGTTGCATTACGTGAAGGCTGCGAAGAATCTATCTTGGTCTATCGGCGTACCCGTCACGAGATGCCAGCAGAGTCTTACGAGGTCGATGATGCCGACGAGGAAGGGGTGCGCTTCGAGTTTTTAGTTAACCCAACCCGTCTGGTTACTGAAAATAATAAAATCACCGGTGTTGAGGTTATTAAAATGGAATTAGGCGAGCCGGACGATTCTGGGCGCCGCCGTCCTCAACCTGTGCCAGGTTCAGAGTATGTCCTTCCGTGTGATATGGTAATCCCGGCCATTGGTCAGGATCCAGATCTATCGTATCTGGAGGGCAATGAAAACAATATCCAGCAAACTCGTTGGAGCAGCATTAAGACCAACGGTGGCACTATGATGACCGATGATGATGGTGTCTTTGCTGGTGGTGACTGCGAATATGGTGCTATGACTGTTGTGCTTGCGGTTGGTCACGGTAAGCGCGCCGGCAGTGTTATTAATCGCTTCCTGGTGGATGGGAAATCGGTTTTGGATGACGAAGAAGCGCTAGAGGATGCTGTTAATCGGTTGGGTGTGTTTAATAGCGATGAGAAAATCCCGGTTCTCGGAGGTTTGCATCGCGAACATCAGCCCAAGATAAATGGCGCAGCACGGGCAAGCAATTATGATGAAATAGAGATGGCTATGCCTGAAAGTCAGGCGGTAATTGAAGCAGATCGCTGCTTGCGTTGCTATCGTGTAGCGATGGTTGCTGTCGATAAGTAATCGGTATCGTTTAGTATAGTATGGCTTAAACGGACATTAGCTTTAGGATTTTTCATATGAGCAAGAAAAGCGAAAAGGCAATGATCAATCTAACGATTGATGGTCAGGATGTGCAAATTGAGGCTGGCTCGACGATAATTGCTGCCGCGGAGAAAATTGGCATCAAGATCCCGACCATGTGCTATTTGAAGAAACTCTCACCTACCGGGGCCTGTCGAGTGTGCCTGGTTGATGTTGAGGGGGTTGAGTCGCCGGTTACCGCCTGTAATACCGTAGCGACTGACGGCATTGTGGTTACCACCACCACACCGGAGCTGGAAAAACAGCGTAAAGATATGATTCGTCTGATGTTGGTCAATCATCCTCTGGATTGTCCGGTATGTGATGCTGCTGGTGAATGTGAATTGCAGGACATCTGTTTTCAATTTCATGTTCTGGATCAACCATATAGCGCTGAAGATGTTGCTCACGCCAAGATTACTACATGGCCTCTCATTGAAAATGTTCCTTCACGCTGCATCTTATGTGAGAAATGTGTCAAGGTAGGTTATGAGTTGACCGGTATAGGTGACTTCAAAGTTGTCGAGCGCGGGGATAAGGCTTATATCGCCTGTATTCCACGCAATTCAATTGATCCATATATTGAAGGTAATGCTGTAGCCGTATGCCCTGTCGGCGCGATGATATCCAAGCCATTCAAGCATACGTCACGTAGTTGGACCATGGATAAGGTCGCTTCCATTGGCTTTGCTGGTGGCAGTTTGGAGCAGGTTGATCTCAACGTAAAGCAGAACAAATTGTATCGGATAACTTCTCAGGACGAAGTGACAATTAACAATGGTATGTTGAGTTTTGATTCGTGCTTCGGCTATGGTTTTGTAAACTCTCCCGAGCGTATTCTTGCTCCGCGTGTTAAGCAGGCAGACGCTCAGGTTGAGGTAGATTGGGATACAGCTCAACAGACAGTGGTAGATAAGGTCAAAGAAGTTGGCGGCGGCGCTGTTGCTGGTCTGTCTTCTGCTCGTCTTACACTGGAAGAAAACTATCTGTTCCAGAAATTGTTTCGTGCCGGTTTTGCCAGCAACAATATAGATTCTGATGCTCGTTATGGCATGCACAAAGTATCAGCAACTTTGTCAACTCTTTTAGGTTTGCGTGGTGCTAGTGCCAGTAGTGATAAAATTGCTCAAGCAGATGCTATCTTGGTTCTAGGCTCGGATATCACCTCCGAACAACCCCAAATTAACTATCAGATACAGTTGGCACTGCGTAAAAATGATGCGCAACTGATTGTGGCTAATATGCGTAATGTGCGTATTGCTGGGCTATCAAATACTTTTCTCAATTATAAACCCGGCAGCGCGGCGACACTGGTTGGCGCATTGTGCAAGCTGATTGTTGATAACGGTAATGGTGCTGCCGATTTTGTAAAAAAATATGTAAAAAACAGCGCAGATGTTAAAAAAGCGTTGGCAGCCATTGATCTCAAAAAAGCAGTAAAAGAGACAGGTGTTGAGTTAGCATTGTTGCAAGATGCCGCAGCAGCACTTGGTGCCGCCGGAAATGTGGCTATTATTTTTGGCGCAGATGTTACCAAGTCGGTCCAGAGTGTTGATGTTACCGCCGCGCTGGCTAATCTGGCGATTGTAACCGGAGCTTTGGTTGCGGATGGCGGCGGTTTGTTCCCCGTTGATGAAAGACCGAATACTCAAGGTTTGCTTGATGCCGGTGTATGCCCAGAGTTGCTTCCTGGTTATCAAGGTTATGCAGGTGCTGCGCCTAAGTTCGCTCAGAGTTGGGGTGTTGGAGAGTTGCCTAGTGGCGGTATGAATGCTGATGAGATTCTTGCTGGTATCGAAGCAGGAACTGTGCGTTTCCTATATCTGGCTGGGACTAATCCTCTGGTTACCTTTGCCGATAGTGGGCGTTGGAAAAAAGCGTTACAAAAGGTTGAGTTCTTAGTAGTACAGGATATTCTTGATTCTGAACTGAGTCAGCTGGCTGATGTAGTTTTACCTGCCGCAGCCTATGCTGAAAAATCTGGTACCTATATTGCCTGTGATAATCGTGCTGGTATGCTTGCCAAAGCTATCAAGCCTGCCGGTAGTGCGCGCAGCGATAAGCAGATTTTTGCTGAGTTGTTTGCGGCGGTTAAAGGGAAGCAGACCTTGTGTAATGAGAAGATTTTGGTTGAGATGGCTGGTTTGACAGATTTGTTTGCCAGTGTAGCTGTGACTGGTGATGTTTATACTAGCTCCTGCACCAAAAAAGCTTATGCTCCTGCAGCTGCATCACTGATATTTTCAAAATTTGTAGCCAGCAAGGTTCACAAAGGGTTGCAGATGTTAACTGGTAAGATGCATGCACATACTGGTGTTACATCCACGTATGCAGCAGGTGCCACAGATATTGCCCCAGCAGGCTATGTTGAAATAAATAAGCTAGATGCTGAGCAGGCAGGTATAGCTGAAGGGGTTCAAGTAACTGTCAACAGCAGTGTTGGTAGTGCAACCGGAATAGCACGTCTGAGCACTTTTGTCCCAGAAGGACTGGTTTTTGCCCCATATCATTTTGCTGAGTTGAATGCTCAGCAGGTTATCCCTGGTGGTGACAATATGGTAGAGGTGAACCTAGTTAAGGCTTAATCAGTTCTACCTCTAGATTAACTATAGAATAAAAAATCCCCGGCATATTGTCGGGGCTTTTTTATGCAGTTTTTTTAGGGGGGGCACTTGATAAGTATCAGTATGCTTCGCGGTAATGTAATACGACTAACAGGCAACTACCGTCAGCTATGATGTTTATGCCATTGTTACGGCACATTTGCACCGCAGCTTCACTCTGTGCCCCCGGTTGCATCCAAATATTTTTAATGCCCTTAGTTACTGCCTGTTGTACCACCTGCTCGGTAATTTTTGGCGGAGTGATTATAGACAAGCTGATAACTTCGTCGGGCAGATCGAGAACAGAGTTTATACAATCCAAACCCTCAATTTTATCCGCGTGGTTATTTACCGGGATTACATTGCTCCCAGCTTGCTGGTAGCAGCGTAATACTTTGTTGCCATATTTGTTGCGATTAGTTGAGACCCCAGCAACTGCAAATAAAGGTGCTGCTAAAAATTGTTCTATCTGCTGGGTGACTGTATCCATGCCATCCTCCTGTTATTGAGAAATTACTCTGTCTATTATTGCCTGGCGCGCTAATTCATCGCAGCGTTCGTTTTCCGTGTGTCCAGCATGACCTTTAACCCAGCACCACTGTACGATGTGACCATTTACTGCTGCGTCCAAGCGTTCCCATAGGTCGCGATTAAGTACTGGTTTGCGTTGAGAATTTATCCAGCCCTTTTTTTTCCAACCCGCTATCCATTCTGTCATTCCCTTGCTTACATATTTGGAATCTGTAGTCATAGTAACAGTACAGGGTTTTTTCAGAGCTTCGAGCCCGACAATTGCCCCCATCAATTCCATGCGATTGTTGGTAGTATCAGCGGCGTAGCCGTTGAGTTCCTTTACGTGCTCACCGCAGCGCATAATAGTGCCATAGCCACCAGGTCCAGGATTGCCGCTACAGGCTCCATCGCTGAAAATTTCTACTACTGATATATTGTTATTGGTGGTATTGCTCATTAGAGATATCCGTTATTGTTATGAGGTCGCGCTGAATAAATACTTTTTGCCCAATATTGCCAAGATAATTAATTGATGTTGGTACAGGACTGATATAAGTTTGAGAAATAGAATCTTGTGCTGAATTATGGCATTGTTTGTCTGATTTTGGTAGTTTTTGCACCAGTGAATTGTTTTTTTAGCAAAAGATACTAAGATATCTGTAATTCTGCAGAAATATATGTAGTAAATGTGTTTGAACTATTCTGGCTGTAAAGAGTATCGCTATGTTGAAAAATAAATTTATTGTTCGGAAGAGCAAAAAAGCCAAACGGTCAATCTTGTATATCAGCTTGTTGTTTTTCGTTCTTGACGCCACTTTTATTGTAATAAATTACCATTCAGCGCGTGAAGCACTTTATAAAAATCTTACGGATAAAGCTCTAATTAGCACTGCAAATTTTAATACTACGGTACAGATGACCTACCGCAGCATGCAGTTGATGTCTGATTTTATTAGTCATGATAACGAATTGAACCAGTTGTTTCTGCGTGGTAAAAAAGCTATAGACATGCACAATGAAATGGGAGATAGAATTGCTGCGGAGATTAGATCTGAATTGTTGCAGCAGGTAAAACCAGCATGGGATCAGCTGACATCTAAATTTGATGTGCGCCAGTTGCATTATCATCTCGGTCCAGGTAGCTTGAGTTTCCTGCGGGTTCATAAGCCTACAAAGTTTGGCGACAGGATGGACAATCTGCGTTTTACCGTAGTTGATACTAATGCTACAGAAAAAGGTCACACAGGTTTTGAAACCGGACGTATCTATAGCGGCTTGCGCAGTGTTTCTCCTGTCTGGTGTTATGACAATGAGCAAGGACAATCTGTTTATGTTGGAGCTGTGGAAGTTGGGACATCATTTAAACAAATTTTACCGATGTTCCCACAAAATTACGCAACTGAAGTTGTAGTGCTTTTGACTAAGGAGCATGTTGAAAACAAGATGTGGCCGCAGTTTATAGCGCAATATTTTGCCGAGCACACGGATATGAATTACTATTTGGAGGCAGCATCATCTGATATTGCTGCCAATCTAGTCAACGAATTGCTGAAGGTTTCTCCGATAAATGATGATTATAAGACCCAAAATGTTGAGCTAGTAGAAATTAATGATGCACAGCTAGCTATGTATTACTTTCCGCTCCGTGACTACCGTGGAGATCAAGATCCAAATCTCAAACCAGTAGGGTTAGTATTGTTATGGAGTGATGTGAGCGACCTGTTTACCGCTTTTAAAAAATCGGTTTGGATTAATATTGTTTACGCTGTATGCGGGTTTGTTTTTTTGGAAGCAGTATTACTCTGGTTCTTTAATCGTGAATTCCGTTTGCTGGTGGCTGAAAAGGAAGCGACCATTGATGGATTGACAGGTTTTTACAACAGGCGTTATTTTGACAAGACGCTTAACCACGAAATGCTCGGAGCTAGTCGTAGTAATAGCGCGTTAGCGCTAATTATGTGCGACATTGACTACTTTAAACAGTATAACGATACCTATGGTCATGTTGCTGGTGATGGTTGTTTGCAACAGGTTGCGGCTGTCATGGCGCACGTTTTAAAGCGCGGCAACGACTGGATTGCCCGATATGGTGGTGAGGAGTTTGTTATTGTGCTGCCGGGTACAGAGCTTGATGGTGCCTATCTTGTTGCAGAGCGCATCCGGGTAGCGGTAGAGGATGCTAACATACCTCACAGGACCTCCAAAGTTGGACCAAGAGTTACTATTAGTGTTGGAGTGGCATGTACTGTGGAAAAAGGTTGCACCTGCAACAGCGGTTTGATTAATTGCGCGGATATGAAACTATATAAAGCGAAGGAGTCAGGGAGAAATGCAGTTTTTGCCGCTCCTAGATCCCCTACATAACCAATTTAATTTCGGCTATTTCGGCTACATAAATACAGCGATAAGTAAAAAGCCTGCGAATAAAAAATTGCAGGCTTTTGCTTTCCACTATATGCCGTTAGTGCCGCTCATTGATTAGCCGAGCAACGTCAGAACGTTCTCTCCAGTCAAATTTGCCTGAGCCTGCATAGCTACTCCGAACTTTTGCAGAATTTGATTCTTGGTCAGGTCAGCTACCTCCTTAGCCATGTCGGCATCGGAAATGCGCGAATTGGCCGCAGCGATGTTTTCTGCTGAAACGGACATGTTGTCAATGGCTGATTCAAAACGATTTTGCACTGCGCCTAACTCCCCTCTGATTTCGGAAACCTGATTTAGGGCTTCATCTATGCTTTCAAGGGAGGACTGAGCCCCCAGTGCCGTAGATATATCCAACGCATCGGTGCCCAGATCAGCTTGGGTTGCTCCGGCAATATTGACATTGATGGTCTCATTGGTGTTGGCTCCGACCTGAAAGCTCATGCCATCTTCGGCTTGGCTGCCATCCAGCAACGCTTGTCCGTTGAAGCTAGTTGTCTGGGAGATTCTATCCACCTCTGATTGCAGTTGCGAAAACTCAGCGTTCATTGCCTTACGATCACTATCGTTATAAGTCCCGTTGCTTGACTGCACCGAGAGCTCGCGCATCCGTTGCAATAGCCCTGTCGTTTCGCTTAAAGCTCCATCTGCCGTTTGCGCCATCGAGATGCCGTCGTTGGTGTTGCGAATTGCCTGATTGACACCGCGTATCTGAGCATTCAATCGATCTGAGATCGCTACACCGGCAGCATCATCTTTGGCGCTGTTTATGCGCTGACCGCTGGCAAGCCGGGCAAAAGCCTTGTTTATACCGTTTTCTGATCTGTTCAGAGACTGTGTTCCGAGATTATTACTGCCGATTGTGTTTGTCATTGTTCATTCTCCATGAGGTAACAAAGAGGACCTATTGTGAGTAGGCGCTTGTAGTTCCCTTTGTACGTGAAATTGAGAAAATATTTTTATACTAACTATATTCACTAACTCAACTGAATAAATTATAACAGAAATCTACCAATAACAGGGAACTGTTGGCTCAAATCGCGATTACTGTCGTTAAGAAGCTGATATAAAACAAAAGGATCGTCGTATAGCTATATGTTTAATAGGCGAACCCCGGGTATTTGAGCCCTTGTCCCACCTTGGAATGGCGTTGTTTTGGCCAGGCTGGAATGTTGAAAATTGCTGATCAGTGTATGTGCGGGGTGCGATCATCTGGTTAAAACGCTACTAAATTTAGCGGCGTATGCATATTCATAGAGCTTGTGGATGTAAGTTTCAGTAGGGGAATTGAGGTGTAATGTTTCGCATTCTTTTATTGTGGTAAAATATTCGAGTTGAACAGTTGCAAGCTCAACAAATTTCAATAATATGTCGAGTATTGACTGAAAGATTGAGGGCTAAGTTTTTCTCCTCCCCGGGAAAGGTAAACAGGTCGGTCCGGGTTTTTTGACGCTTTCTAGCCCAGAAGCAATGATGGTAACCTTTAATGTGTTGTTTAGGGCCTCATCAATAACTAGCCCCGTGATAATCTCAGCATCCTTGTCAGCCTTATTCTGAATTTGTTCGATGATGGAGTGATATTCGTCCATTGTTAAACTAGACGAGGCGGAAATGTTGGCTAATATCCCTTTTGCCCCATCCAGCTTGTGATCTTCAAGAAGGGGGCTACAGATGGCTTGTTCTAGTGCCTCTTTAGCGCGGTTTTCTCCATCGGCTATGCCTGTGCCTATAATAACTCGGCCAGGATGAGTGAGGATTGTTCTCACATCGGCGAAGTCAACGTTGATCATGCCTGTAGTTTGAATGATGTCGATAATTCCATGCACGGCATACTTAAGTATGCCGTCAGCGGGTTTAAAAGCCTTTTTAATGGGAAGCTTGCTTGATAGTGAGGCAAGTCTATTGTTAGAAATTGTAATCAGCGAGTCGACATTTTTTTGCAACTCAAACAGACCATTTTTCGCCTGGGCTTGACGATTTTTACCTTCGAAGGAGA
Organism: uncultured Desulfuromonas sp.; assembly: GCA_964536375.1. GTDB lineage: Bacteria > Desulfobacterota > Desulfuromonadia > Desulfuromonadales > Desulfuromonadaceae > Desulfuromonas. The sequence goes on from CAZHXF010000002.1 coordinate 52,551, forward strand.
AGGGCATTGTCACTATGCCAACGGTTAAAATACCTAATTTTCTGGCTGCTTCACTTATGACTGGAGCTGCCCCTGTTCCAGTACCACCACCCATTCCTGCCGCGACAAACAACATATCTGCATCACTAATTTGTTCCATAATAAAAGAAAGCGTCTCATTGGCGGCTTCCTTGCCGACCTCAGGGTCTGCCCCAGCACCTAAACCTTGAGTAAGGTTTTTGCCGAGTTGGATTTTATTTAACAGACAGGGATCATCAGAGGGTGCCGCAAAATTAGAATTAGCCAGATAAAAAGCTACGTTTTCTAAATCTGTGGTTGCCATTGATTTGACGGCATTGCATCCACCACCGCCCACCCCAATCACTTTGATTGTGACTGGTTTATCAATGTTTAGTAGTTCGAGCATGTTCACCTCGTTAGATTAAATGATCATAGGAGTATGTCACACAAAGACGACGTTTCTGGTCGTGCATGATCAGGCACTCAAAAATGTTGTCCTAGGAGTGGGTTAATGGTGTTGTTTAAATGTGCTACCTCAACATTGAGGTGGTTGGTGTATATATTGTGCATAAAATTATCAGATGTCTACAATACTAGGGCATTGCCAGTGTCACTGCACGCATTAATTATCAAATTTTAGGAGGAACTCCGACGGAAGACAGGATTGCATTCTTCTAAAGGAAAAATGAAGTATAGAGGTAATGAAAATATCGTTATACATTTGGTCGTGGGAATCAATTTTAATGCACCTACAATTAGCCGTAATTGCTTTTTTACTGATGACTATCCGAAGATAATTAAGGGAATTTTATTGAAAATGGCTCAGGGTGGAGATGAGATATCGGAAGATAGGTGGAAAAGAGAACGTTTGAAATTATGCAAGCTAGTATTTATTCAGTCTAGCCCTATAGGTTTACAACTTATTGATAATAAATAAAAAACCCTGCTGAAGTTAATCAGCAGGGTCCTATATTTTTTGGCGTCCCCAAGGGGATTCGAACCCCTGTCGCCGCCGTGAAAGGGCGGTGTCCTGGGCCAGGCTAGACGATAGGGACGTATTTTTTAAAAATGGTGAGCCGGGGGGGGATCGAACCCACGACCATCTGATTAAAAGTCAGATGCTCTACCAACTGAGCTACCGGCTCACAACGAGGAAAGTTATACGTGATGACTGTTTTGAAGTCAATGGTTTTTTTTAAATAAAATTCCTATCCTTCAAAGGGATTGCGTAGTTGCACTGTTTGATCGCGCCGTGGTCCAACTGAGACTAAGGCCACTGGACAGTCTGTAATTTCCTCTAACTTTTTTAAATATGTTTTTACTTGTTCAGGGAACTCATCGTAATCAGTCACTGAACAGATATCACATTTCCAGCCGTCAAATTCCTCATAGACCGGCTTGCACTCTTGGAGTATTTGTAGATCATGAGGGAAGTCTTCCAGCATCTCTCCGCGGTATGAATAGGCTGTACACATTTTTATAGAGTCGAGCTCACTCAGCACATCAATTTTAGTGATGGCCAGACCGCTTAAACCATTGGTACGCACGGCTTCGCGCAGAGCGACTGCATCAAACCAACCAGTGCGGCGTGGGCGACCGGTAGTGGCACCAAATTCTGCGCCGGCTTGGCGTAGCTGCTCACCCATCTCATCCTTTAGCTCCGTTGGGAATGGTCCTTCGCCAACACGGGTTACGTATGCTTTAGAGATGCCGATAACCTCATTGATGAAGCGTGGTCCGAAGCCAGTGCCAGTACATGCACCCCCGGCAATAGTCGATGAAGAGGTGACGTAGGGGTAGGTGCCATGGTCAACGTCCAGCAGGCTGCCTTGGGCGCCTTCAAATAGGATGTTTTCGCCGTTTTTACGGCACTGATCGAGGAGCGCAGAGGTGTTGGCAAGGTATGGTGCTAGTTGTTTTCCATACTCATTGTACTCATCTAGGATTGCCTGCTCGTCGATGGGTGTTTCCTGGAGAAATTTTTCCAACAGGAAATTTTTCTCGGGTAAGAACTCTTTTACCTTCTGGGCAAAAACGTGGGGATTAACCAGATCAGATAGGCGGATGCCGCGCCGTCCCATCTTGTCTTCGTAAGTAGGACCAATGCCGCGCCCAGTGGTGCCAATACGGCGTTCGCTCGGTTTGTTTTCGCGTGCGATGTCAATTTTTTTATGGTAGGGCATTATTATGTGAACATTGCGATCGATAACTAATTGTGAGCTATCTTTCAGATAGCCCTTTTTCTTCAGAGCTTCTATCTCTTCCAGAAAAACATGAGGATCTAGCACTACCCCGTTGCCGATAATGCATTTTTTTCCTTCGTGGAGAATGCCGGATGGAATAAGGTGCAGTACTGTTTTTTCGTTGCCGACAACAAGGGTGTGCCCAGCATTGTTGCCACCTTGATAGCGTACAACTGCATTCGCGTTTTCCGTGTAAATATCAACAACCTTACCTTTGCCCTCGTCGCCCCATTGAGCGCCGACTACTACAACGTTAGCCATGTGTTTGCTCTCCTGATTGTTTACAAAGACGTTGTGCCGCTTACTAGCGCAGCCGTGGCAACCTGAGTTAACACGTTGTCAGTCATAGACAGCATATCGGTATTATCCCCGGTCTTTGAAACAGTAAATAAATAACGAAAATTCATCTTATGCGCATATTGTTTGTTGGTCTCTGGGTTGTATTCTCCAATGCAAGCCGAATAGCCATGTTTGCGTAAAGCTGATGCTAATGATAGCGCTGATGTACAGTCTGCGCTTTTGGAGACAACAAGCGCATCCACGCCAGGTTGTACTGTCTCACTGAGTTGTTGAGACATGGAAAAAAGTAAATTCAATAGATTGAAGGCGAACCCGGTAGCCGGAGCGCTACAGCCATAAATATCGGTTAAGTGGTCATAACGACCACCGAGGCATACGGCTTTGCCAAAACCTGTAAGAAAGCCTTGAAAGGTAATGCCGGTATAGTAATCAAGACCACGCAGTTCGCCAAGGTCAATGGTGATGTGGTCGTTGACCCCATAAAAATCAAGGATCTGTAGTGTCTTGTGCAGATTTTCCAAGGCTTTCTTGGAGCGATCATTGGTGACAACTTGTGAGGCGCGATCCAGTACCTCTTTGCCACCAAACAGGCGCGTTAGAGCCATGATCTCTTCGCAATTTTCTGCCGCTACCGGCAGTTTTTCTAGTTGCAGCTTCAGCCCTGAAGTATCTTTATGCAGAATGCTGGTGTGCAGACTGTTTATTTGGGCACTGGTCAGGCTCAGGGTATCGAGTACTCCGCGGTAAAATTCAACCTGACCAATATCAATGGTGTACTGTGGCGCTTGCAATGTGCTGAGACACTCCAAGGCTATGGCGATCATCTCGGCATCGGCCTGCGGGCCAGAGTGACCGATAAGCTCAACTCCAGATTGGAAAATTTCCCGATCTTTGCCAGCCTGCTGTTCTGTGTGCTGTAGTACCCGACATGAATAGCTTAAGCGTTGAGGTAGTGGTGCGTTGTGCATTCGTGTCGCGAATACTCGGGCAATCTGCGGTGTTATGTCGGGCGGAAAGGCTAACATGTAGCCGCTCTGGCGGTCATCAAAGCGCAGGGTGCTGTCTTTCAGTTCATTGCCGAGCCCACGTTCGAGTACGTGCAGGAACTCAAGCGATGGTGGTGTTACTGGCTGGAAACCCCATTGTTTGAATACCTGATGCAGAGTGCTTTTCAAGTGCTCAATTTTTACTGCGTTAACTGGAAGAAAATCTTTAACGCCCTTGGGTATCATCGCTTCAAAAGGTGTAGTGTCCTGATTCATCAATCTCTTTCTTGCCAAAATATTTGGCTGCTGCTGATCCCGGTTGATTAGATTGCCTGTTGTTCAGGTAGCTCAATCTGAATGGCCGAAATAATGTTGTCGTGTTGTTGCAGTTGTTTCATGGTCGCATCAGAAATTTTTTGATCAATGGTAAGTAGCGATATTGCTGTGCCGTTTATTTTGCTGCGGGATAAATTCATCATGGCTACATTAATATTTTCGTCGGCCATCATAGTGCCGAGCAACGCTACCACGCCGGGGCGGTCATTGTTTTTTACTACCAGAATATGCCCGGCTGGTATGGCCTCGACCGAGTAGCCATCGACTCCCACTATGCGCCCCTCATTGTTGTGAAATATTGCCCCCTGCACAGATTGGCTTCCCTGTACTCCGTCAATGGTTAACTTGATCATATTGGAAAATCCGGCGGCTATATTGCTGCGTATTTCACTTACCGTAATACCGCGGTCACGAATAATGTGCGGAGCGTTAACGTAATTTATGCGTGGACCGATAATCGGGGTTAGCAACCCTTTTAAAATGGCAGAAGTTATCGGTTCCGTCGATTGTTGAATTAGGGTGCCAGAGTATTCAATGGAGATGCTGCCAAAGGGTTTCTTCTCCAGCAGTTGCGCCAAGAAAGCCCCCATTTTTTCTCCCAGCGCTAAGTACGGACGCAGGGCGTCAAGCAGGTCAGAGCTGACGGATGGTACGTTTAGCGCGTTGCGCACAATCCCGGTGGTCAGAAAGTTGATCACCTGGTGAGCGGCTTGAGTTGTCACATTTATTTGTGCATCTACTGTTGCTGCGCGCATATGCGGTGTGTAGATTACGTTGGGCATCGAAAGTAGTGGATTGTTGGGCATGGGTGGTTCTTTAGTAAAGGTATCTAGCGCGGCCCCAGCTAAAATGCCATTCTTCAAGGCTTCAACCATGTCCTCTTCATTGACTAATCCACCGAGGGCGCAATTCACTAAACGGCAGCTTGGTTTGAGACGGCTGAAGGTCTCGGCGTTGAATAGTTGATCGGTCTCGTTGTTGAGCGGTACATGCAGCGAAATAAAGTCAGAACTTTGCAGCAAGGTGTCGAACGATACGTTGCTGGCCCCTAGGCGTTTTATCACATCTTCCGAAAGATATGGGTCGTATAGGTTAACGTTCATGTGCAGACCATGTGCGTATTCAATAACTTTGCGCCCGATCTTGCCGCCGCCAATGACGCCGAGAGTTTTGCCACTGATTTCGGTGCCGATAAATTTAGCTGAACTCCACTGCCCCTGACGTACTGAAATGTAAGCTTGTGGAATCATTCGTGCTAAGGCCAGCATCATAGCGATAGCATGTTCAGCAATAGTTGTGGTGCTGCCTGTCGGGGTGTTGGTGACCACGATGCCGTATCTGTTGGCGGCATCTATATCGATATTTTCTACACCTATTCCGGCGCGCGCGATTATTTTTAACTTGGGCGCTGCTGCTAGAAGTTCTGCGGTAATAGCGGTGCCGCCGCGTACCAGTAAGGCGTCAACCTCACCAATGGCGTCAAGTAATGCGCTAGGGCTGATTCCAGGTCGGTAATCAACAGTAATATCTGCGGCAGCGGAGAGGATTTGCAGCCCGTCGGCAGAAAAATTGTCAGAGATGAGAACTCGCAAGAGAATCCTTAATGGCGAAAAAGTACTGTAATTGACGCACCAGTACAAGGTTGCACAACAGTAGGAAACTAGCAACAGGTTGGTAGCATGTCAAGATGAAAGCAGGTAATTTTAGGAGTATCAAGGTAGTTAAGATTTGTAGCATAAAAAAACCTCACTATCAGAAGATAGTGAGGTTCCATGTTTTTGATTTTACTAGAATGTTACAGTTTTACAACATTAGCAGCCTGAGGACCCTTTTGGCCGTCAGTAATTTCAAACTCTACGCGATCACCTTCAGCTAGAGATTTAAAGCCATCTCCACCAATTGCTGAAAAGTGAACGAAAACATCAGGACCGCCGTCTTGCTCAATGAAACCAAAACCTTTTGCGTCATTGAACCATTTTACTGCACCTTGTGCCATTGTGTCTTACTCCTTTATTTGCCGGCAGTGCCGGTATATATCTGGTGTTTTCAGCCGAAGCTCTGTGGTGCGTCATCGTACCGTTCAATCAAAAGAGCCTCGTACTAAACTGAAAACACAAAGGAAGATAACATGAATACTAAAGATAACGCAAGGGGAAAGCGTTATATGATTTTAAGAATGGTTTATTGTTTGCGGATGGTGGGGGCTTGGGGGATGTAACTAAAAAAAAGCGAGGGTAAAATCCCTCGCTTTTTTTAGTTACATCTTGGTTATCGCTGATGGAATTAACCTTCAGCGATAGCGCCTACTGGGCAGGTGTCAGCACAAGCACCACAATCTGTGCAAAGTTCTGGGTTGATCATATAGTGCTCATCACCTTCAGAAATTGCTTCTACCGGGCATGCATCTACGCAAGCACCACAGCTAGTGCAGTCTTCACCAATTACATAAGCCATTTTTATTCTCCTTTAAATTGAATTTAATGCAGGGTTTCCCCTTCGCCAACAAACAGGTTTCAATATACAGATTTTATGTTGCTTGTCTAGTAAAAAAGATGTGTTTTTTAGCTCAGCCGAATACCGATCTGGTAAACCAGTGTTGCCAATAAAAAGGCGATACTACTGTTGAATATCAGTGCAAAACACGCCCATTTCCAGCTTGATTCACGCGCCATAACAACGAGAGTAACAAAGCACGGAGCATAGAGTAATACGAACAGCATAGCACTTATGGCGGCAACTTTATTCCATTGGGGATCAGCGGCTATGCGTTGCGATAAGGTGGTAGTGTTGGCGCTTTCAACTTCACCTAAGGAGTAAGCAGTTCCTAGGGTGGAAACAATCAATTCTTTAGCTGCAACGCCTCCGAGGAGGGCGATATTGGTGCGCCAGTCAAAACCAGCCAGTTTGCTTATCGGTTCTAGCATGGTGCCCAGTTGACCGGCGGCTGAATTCTTCAATATGGTTGCACTGTGTTGGCTTTCTAATTGCCCAAGAGAGATGTCAAGAATCTGGCGTTGCTGTGTAGTGTTGCTGTGGCTAATGGCAACTTGCAGCTGTTGTTTTTGGTGCTGGTAAGCCTCTAGCTGCTGCTCAGAGGGGCCGGGGAAAGTCATCCCTGCCCAGAGTAATATGGAGATTGCCAGGATTACTGTTCCTGCTTTTTTGATGTATTCGGCAGTGCGCTCCCACGTGTGAATCATGACTCCCTGTAGCGTAGGCCAGCGATAAGGGGGCAGTTCCATAACAAAGGGGGTAGACTCTCCCCTGATTAGAGTGGAGCGCAGTAAGCGCGCCACCAATAACGCCATGATCCAGGCAACCAAAGTGATGGAAAACATGATCAGTGCGCGGTATTCGGCAAAAAAAGCACCGATCAATAGTATGAAAACCGGTATTTTTGCACCACACGGCATAAATGGGGCAGTAAGGATGGTCGCTAACTTTTCGCGTGGACTGCGTAATGTGCGCGCTGCCATGACGCCAGGGACGGCACAGCCGCCAGCAATACCGCCGGAAATAATAAACGGCATGACGGAGCTGCCGTGCAGACCGAAGGTGCGAAACACTTTGTCCATCATGTAGGCGACGCGGGCCATGTAGCCGGAATCTTCCAGAAAGGCGATCATAATAAACATGATCATGATCAGCGGGACAAAACTGAGGATGCCACCGACACCGTCAATAACCCCTGACACCAACATGGACTGGAAATGCCCCGGCGGGACTATTGTTTTAGCAAGGTCAGCTATCAGCGTAAACAAGCGGTTTAGCAGTTGCATCGGGTAATCACCCAGAGCAAAGGTGATTTGGAACATGGCATAAAGCATAAACATCATGATACTGGGACCGAGCACTCTATGGGTTAAAACTTTATCTAGGTTGTCGGTAATGTCGAGGCGTGCATCGGTTGTGGGAATTGTGAGTACATCCTTACGTAACAGTGCATGGATGAAACCGTAGCGGTAGTCGGCAATTATCGCTTCTGGAAAAGTGTGTAAAGTTTTTTCACAGTGGACGCGTAGATTTTCAACTATCTGTTGTAGTTCTGTGGTGGTTTGATGATCAACTGCCCCTTTTTCGATAAGGTCATCGTCGCCCTCTAGAAATTTTATTGCTGTCCAGCGCGCCGGATAGCGAGTGGTTAAAAAAGAACGTTTAGCTATCAGCTGCTCCATCTCATCCAATACCGGGTCGACGTCAGGGCCATAAGATAGGCGCAGCGGTTGCCACGCGCCGTGGTGTTGTTCGCTGCTGAGAATTGCTTGATGTAATAGCTCCTGTTTGCCTTCACCGTTGCGCGCGACAGTAGGACAGACCGCGCTATTAAGTGCTTCGGATAACGCCTCTACATTGATGGTGATCCCCTTGCTGCGCACATCGTCCATCATATTTAGTGCTACCACCACCGGAATGCCAAGTTCGAGAAATTGCACGGTTAAATAAAGGTGGCGCTCTAATTTGGTGGCGTCAACCACATTGACTACAACATCGGGACGTTCTTCAACCAACACTTGACGTGATACCAACTCTTCCTGGGTATATGCCGTCAGAGAATAGCAACCGGGCAAATCAATTATATTGAGCTGACTGTCGGCAAATTTTATGGTGCCCTCTTTGCGCTCGACAGTGATGCCGGGGTAGTTTCCTACGTGGTGGTGTGAGCCGGTGACGGTATTGAATAGGGTGGTTTTGCCAGAGTTTGGGTTGCCAGCAAAGGCTATGGTGCAAGTTTTCATGCCGAAGGTTCTTTCATGTCTACGTAAATGTAATCTGCTTCATTGTTGCGCAGAGTGAGGGTGAAACCGCGCAGGCGCATTGCCACCGGATCTTTCAGCGGTGCCCGACCAACGATCTCTATTTCGGTGCCGATAACCAAACCCATATCGCGTAACCTGCGCCCCATCTCGCCGCCAGCGTTGACTGTAGTTACTGTAGCCTTATCGTGAACCTTAAGTTGACGTAAAGAGCAGATCATGATTTTCTTTGTCCTGTCTTGCTTCGATGTAATTGATTTTGAAAGTAGTTTTCATTATGTAATTTGTCGTGCAAGCAGTCAATGATAATGGTGCTGAGAAATTTTGCAAGTTATGTTTGCTTGGCAGTCGAGTTTTTGCCGGATATGTATAAGGAGGCGACGTTAATGCAGGGAGATAGGATGGACAAACCTGATAGGTTGATATTGCTGCCCGGTTTGGCAGCAGACGAACGGATGTACGCCCAGCTTAAAGATCTGCCTGTGCCGCTGATAACTCCGCGCTTATTGATTCCGCAACGTCAAGAAACTATGCCGGCATACGCTTTGCGCCACGTTCAGTGGCTAAACATCAGTGCCAACGACGTAGTTGGTGGTTGTTCGTTTGGCAGTATGGTAGCCAGTGAAATTTGTCGCCAACGCTCAACGCGCGGATTAATTTTACTCAGTGGCGCTTTGTCATCTAGCACCTTGGCACCATCGGCGCAAAAACTTAAGGTTGTGAACAATTTTATCCCTTATGCCATTGCTCGCCAAATAATTATGAGCTCGAAATTTTTGCGTGCAGTTTTTGGCGCCAGTGATGCCGATAAATTTGAGCTGGCGCGCCAGATGATAGCCGACACGCCGCGGGAATTATTATTGCGCGGCAGCCGGTTGGCAACAGGTTATATAGGTGATATGGCACGAGCACCGCTTAAATGTAGCGTATTTGCTCTACATGGTGGGCAGGATCGCGTTCTGTCTGCTCCAGATGTTGAGGATTGCAATATTATTGCCGATGCCGGTCATGGCATGGTTATTTCTCATCCTGAGCAAGTGGAGGCTTTTTTGCGCCAGGTGTTGGTACAGCTGGCTACCCGGTAGCTAAGGTTAGTTGTTTAAGCTGGTTACAGTAGCTCGAGTATTATCGACTATTTGTTGAACTTATTGGCCAAAGCGGCAAAAGGTGAATGATTCAGAGTTGGTTTGGTTATCTCTCCTGGTTTTTCTGTTGCATACTGTTGCTCCACTTCACGAATATGTTCCTGATCATGGCAATAGATGCATAACAGTTCCCAGTTGCTGCCATCGCTAGGATTGTTGTCATGATTGTGATCCTTGTGGTGGACTGTTAGCTCGCGTACTTTTTTGCCCTCGAATTCGCGCGTGCAGCGCCCGCATATCCACGGAAATAGTTTCAGAGCCTGTTCACGATAACCCGCCTGATGTTGCGCGTGTTCATGGCGTATTTGTTCCAATATCTGCTCGGGGCTACGCTGTTTGCTGCTGTTATTTTGGTCTCTGTTGCCAGTCATTGTTTTGCCTCGTTAAATTCTCGTGTGTATTCAGTGTACAATGTCTATATTTTACCTGTTTCTCTGCACAAAAAAAAGAGCTTTTATTCTCCGTTTAGAGTAGATTGCCAGCCTGCTTTTCCTCTGACAACTGGTTTGTGTGCGCAGAGGTGCTACACTACTTCACGAGAGTAAAAAAATATCTACAAACCTCAGGGAGCCTATGTCTGAATATTATTCTGCAACTTTAGCCAATGGACTACGGTTATTGGTCACCCAATTGCCTCATCTGCATAGCGTCGAAGTGGTGTGTTATGTCGGTGTCGGGGTGCGCAACGAACCGGCTGCGTTGGCCGGAGTGTCCCATTTCCTCGAGCATATGGTGTTTCGTGGTAATGAGAAATATCCCTCGGGACCATTGATTGAACAGGCGTTTGAGCGTCTTGGTGGTTCGATCAACGCGGCTACCGATGCTGAAAGCACCAGTTTTGATGTCAATGTCCATCCTGATTCGGTGGCTGAAGCGTTGCCATTGCTCGCCGCGTTGTTGATGCAGCCACTGTTTAATAGTATGGAAACTGAGCGGGCGATTATTCTAGAAGAGGCCTTGGCCGACTTCAATGAGCACGGCGAGGATATCTGTCTGGATAATCGCATAGCGCAGATGATGTGGGGCAAGCATTCTCTGGGGTTGCCGGTAATAGGATATCCAGAGACCATTCGCCAACTAAGTTTGGATGATATACGCAATTGGTATCAACAGTATTTTGTGCCCAACAATGTTGTTATCAGTATTGCCGGACCTGTGGATATTGCCACTATCCACACCGCTGTTGAACAAGCCTTTTCCCAGTGGCTGCCGCAAGAATTGCCAGCGGTTCAGCTGTTTGGTTTGGCGCAAGCTGAAACTGGTCCGCACTGTTGTTGGGTGCGCGACTCCGGTTCCCAATTGTCCATGCAGTTATCGTGGCGTACTGAGGGTAGTCTTGCACCAACTTCTCTGGGAACGCGTGTGTTACGGCGTATACTCGGTGATGGCGGTGCCAGCCGTTTGATGCAGCGCTTGCGTGAGGATGCTGGTCTGACCTACAGCGTTGATGCCAGTCTGGAAGAGTATGCAGAGTGTGGTTGTTTATCTATAGATCTGTCCACGGATCCAGAAAAATTGATTCCGGCAGTAAAAATTTTGATTGAGGAGGCGCAACGCGCCTGTGATTTGGTGTCAGAGCAAGAGTTGCAGCGGGTAGTGCAGATGGGACTGTACCGTTTGCATTTCAGCCGCGACAATGTTGAGGAGCTGGCGGTGCGCTATGGTTGGGGCGCAATGAGCGGTGACATGCACACGCTGCTTGATGATACGCTGTCCTGGCAGCAGGTAACTCCACAGGTGGTTCAGGATGCAGCGCGGGTATCTTTGCGTCCCGAGCGCTGCTATTTCGCCTGTATCGGTCCATGGCGGGATGCAGATAGACAGGTGGTAGAGACCATGCTGAGTGATTATGCTGCGAATGTTGCTCTTTAGTTGATACGGATGGTTTTGTATAAAAAGTTTTTAAATTTGTAAAAGATCTTTTTTTGCTCTGCATCGTTGCTGCCAGCATCACATACCTTGAGCGCTGTTGCTATGCGCGGCATATTGTTGGCACCATTATCTCGGGTTAAATCTATTAGCGCGGTTACTACATTGCGTGAGATCTTGTTGCTCGAATACGGGGTGTAGATAGCACTCCAGAAGTCATCGTTGCCATTGATGATACTGGTATAAATTTCTTGGGCGAGTTGTGACGTAAGGGCAGCGCCTTGGGACGCTTTATTGTCTGCTGGAGTGTGCGGCAGTGCGCGGCGGATATCCTCTGTATCAATGACTCTGCCAGTGCGGAAGAACAGGGCGCGCAGGAGAATGGAGCGCAACTCGCGGATGTTGCCGGTATAGTGGTGCTCCTTAAGAAGCTGTTTGGCCCCTTGGTTGAGGCTAGGCGGCTCGCCTCCCCCCTCATCAACGCGTTTGTAGACGCGAAACAGCTTACCCAAAAAGTGGGTACTCAGATCGGGTATATCTTCACGGCGCTCATTTAGTGATGGTACTTCCATGGCCAGTTCCGAAAGACGATGGTACAGATCCTCGCGAAACTTTCCCTCTTTAATCAACTGATGCAGATTTTTATTGGTGGCAGCCACCAGCAGAACATGTGAAGTGCGTGGGATATTCTCGCCGAGACGGCAAAATCCGCCATTATCGAGAAAACGCAATAATTGTACCTGAGTTTTGGGATCGGCATCGCCAATTTCGTCGAGAAAAACTACCCCGCCGTGCGCCTCTTCTAAAATCCCTTTGCGGTCGGTATGGGCACCGGTAAAAGCCCCGCGTTTGTGACCAAATAGCTCCGAATAGGTGAGCTCACCGCTGTAGGCGGCGATGTTGCTCTTTTTGAGAGGTAACTCGCGGCGGCGATTGATCTGGGTCTGGTACATCTCATTGAGCCGGGTATAGATGTTGTTAAACACAAACTCTTTGCCGCTGCCGGTATCGCCGGTAATCAGAATGGATGGTAGCCCGAGGGAGCTTTCTATAGTCTGATTCTGATGCCATGATGCCAGTCGGTTAAATAATGGCGGGGTTATTGTTTGAATAAAATCAATGGTTTCAGTGGTTTTAGGTGAATTGCCGATAATGTTTCCCAGCTTGTAGGAAGAGATGCTTGGGTCTTTGTACCCAACATCGGAGCGCAGATGGTTTACTTCACCGGTTAGCGCGGCAATTTGCTGTAAATCGGTCAGATAGCGCGCGATCATCCGTCCCACGATTTGGAGAATGCGCTTATGCTCTTTAGTGAAATAGTAGGCTTTTTCACTGTCTAAACAGATGACCGCTAGTACCTTGTCGTCGCTGATTATTGGTACTGCCAGCTCACTTTTAATGTTTTCCGTTAAAGCGCGGTAAAACCCGTCGCTACTGACTTCGTCGGTGTTGGCGATGAGCTGTGGTTGCTTACATTGAGCCGCGTAACCGGTTAAACTGCGTTGCTCCACGGGCAATTCATGCCCACCTATAGGAATAGGTGGTATGTTCTTTTTGCGCCACTCCTTGCTTTTAGCACCTACCTCCAGACCATTGCTATCTTCCACTACCAGCCAAAGACCATCTTCCTTTTCCTGGCAGATGGCGATGCTGCCGGTGTTGGCACCAATCAGCTCTGTTGCCTTGGATAGTACCCGGCTGAGAAAGGGCTGGATGCCGGTGAAACGCTCCTGCAACAGATCATTGATTTCGGCAAGTACCTGGATTTCCATGTGTTCACCGCCGATTACCTGAATCACACGCTCCGCCATTTCAGCATGTGCTTCCAGCAGCCCGCGCTCAAAGGCGGAGAATGAGTAACCTTTGCTGGTATAGTAGTTGACGACGCAGATTATGCGCTTGGTCTTGACTTCGTAGCGCGGAACAACGTAAAGAGATTTCAGCCCCAGTTCTTCGGTGAGGTAGCGTTTTTGTAGGGCTTCTTCACGTAAATTGGGGAAGTAGGTTGGTTTTAAAAACTGCTCGTCGAAGATGATGCCGTTGTCCGCGATGTAGCGTGACAGTAAAGATTCGCCTTTTGCCAAGCTGACTAACTGTTTGTCGTCATATACTTTTTGCGCGGCTTTACTTTCAGAATACGACGCCAGAATTTGTAGCCCCTCGGTGGAATTATCCGCGTCCATGGACGAGGGGATCAGCACGGAAGCCAGAGATAGATTGTCAATAAGGCGTACTGCTGATTTAAGCATATGCTGGGCGGCGAATTTTTTTTTCTGTTTGTCAATCTGCCGTGCCAGCAGCAATTGCTGGTGGTATTTACGCGCGTTATTGATGATAGGGGTGACTTGATCAATGAAGTCGATTAGTTGTTGGCGCTGTTCGGGGTTGGGGGCCTGAATGGAACGGCTGCTGTCGACACACAGTACGCCAATAGAGCGATTGTTATAAATCATCGGGATCATGTAGCTGGAATTGATGGTGTAACGTTGCGCCAGCTCCCGGGCATAGTCGCTCTTCAGTTGGGTAATATCACCCTGAATTGCCGGTTCTTGTGCTGCATACACCCGTGACACCATGAAGGCATTGGTGTTTATCGGGAAACCGATGTCGCGCAGTTCTCTGGCGTGGAGCCCGGTGGCGATGACACATGTCAGGGTACCGCTGGTTAGATCCTCAAGGTAGACGCGGCAGCGATTCATGCGGGTTATCCTGTTTACCCCAATCGTTAGGACATGCAGAATATCTTCAATATTCTCTTTACTGTAGTTATTGATCTTTGCGACCAATTCCATCGTCTGAGTAGCCATATATGTATTCCTTGATGAGTTGAGTTATTGAGTAACTCAGCGAGTATATAGCTACACATGATCGATGTCAAAATTGGATTTAGTCCACCGCGCGCTTGCCGCCACGCAATTTTTTCCACAGCAGGGGCAATAGAGATAACACCACCAGCAATCCGGCACCGATAACAAATTCAGTGGATATTTTACCGTGCAACAGTTGGCCCACAGAGCTTGACAGGGAGATGAAGGCTATGGTTGCCGGCAGCATGCAGAAGAATGAGGTTATCACGTAATGGCTGAAGCGTATCTTGGTCAGACCGAAGGCGTAGTTGAGCAGGTTAAATGGGAACAGTGGGATCAAACGGGTAACCGCGACCACTTTCCAGCCATTGATGGCGACGTCTTCATCCAACTTTTGCCAGCGTGAGTCGCTTAGTTTTGCACTGATCCAATCACGGCCGAGATAACGCGCTACCAAAAAAGCACCGCTGGCACCACAGGTGGCACCGATTATGCTATAGACTACTCCCCACACCGGTCCGAAAACTACTCCAGCGAGAATCGTTAGTGGTAACCCAGGGAGAAAAAGTGCCGGAGCGATGCTGTACAGCAAGATAAAAACTAGCGGTGCCCACAGCCCATAACCGAGAATCCACTCCTGCAATATTTGCGGCTCCATGACGTCTATAGCGCCGGTCATCTTCAGGGTGACGATGCTGGCTATAATTGCGCTGAGGATTAACAACTTAGGCAAGAATGATTTTTTGGTTGTAGGCGCTGAGGTCATGCTGCGTACTCCAGTTTGGGTGGCGCTGTTTTTTTTGATCTGGCGTTTCAATTTAAGACGATTAAGATAACGCTGCAATGAGCCTGCTTGTTTGCGGGTGCTACTCTGGGCATGGTCAGGATCGAATAACAGTTCAATAATATGTACAGTTGGAGTCTGGGGGCGCAAAAACTCCACACAGCCAGCGCAGTATGTGGTCATCAAACGTTTTTTGCTTTGACGTACCCTCTGCAGGCGCCAGTTGTCGGCAAATTCTGGCTGAGTAGCCATAACGCAGCCCCCCTCGCCGCAGCAAAAAGTTTTGTTCCCATGGTTGGTCATCTCTTCAATGGTGTAGCCGCTGTCGGCGAGCAGGGTGCGCACTGCCTGGTGAATTTGCGGTTCAAAGCGGTTGACGCAGGGATCGTGAACCGTTATCAGTTGGCGATTGAACTCGTTGTTTGGTGCTCCAACCTGAGCCAGTTGTTGATATACCGACAGCAGTTCAAGCTGGGGAGCATATGTTTTGAACACCTGATAACAGTTCGGACAGGCGGTAAGAACCTGGGTTATGTTCCTGCTCTCTAAATTGCTGATCAGTTGAGTAAACTTGGTGCTGAAGCGCTGCTGGTCACCTAAATCGTGCGACGGTTTTGTGCAACAATCGAGGACTAACCCTAAATTGGGGAGCTGCTGCTGGAGGTGACGATACAGATTCCAGGTTTGTTGAGGCAAATTACCGGCTAAAGCACAGCCGGGGAAAAAGATGCTGTGGCAATTGTCCGGCAGGGCATAACAACTGAACATATTCGACATGCCGATGCTTTCATACAGGCGCAGCCCACGGAACTTATTTAAGCGCTCAGGTCTGGTCGCAATAGCTGCACGGCGCAGTTGCAGAAAAAGATCTTGAATATGTAATTGTTCCGGGCACTGAGCATCACACAGACCACATAAGCTACAGGAAAACGCAATGTCTGGTTCATGCTCAAGCACGCTGTCAACTATATGCTTGGGGGTGCCATACTTTTGCAAAAAGGCGCAGTTGCGCTGACAAGCACCACAGTTGGTACATTCGTTGTGATGTTGTTCTATTCGGAGCTGAAGTTGTGCCGGGTCATAGCTGGGTATGTGCTGCATGCGATTGCTCTCTAGTTCGGTTTCTTCTGGCTGTGATTCCATTCCTCAGTTCCGCCTTCAAAATTTATGGCCGTGGGGAGTCCTGCCAAAGTGTGTACCATCCAAGTGTATCCGGAGCGGATACCACCAGAACAATAATAAACGATCGGCTTATCCAGCGTTATGCCATTGTCACTGAAAAGCTTTTTGAGTTGCTCTGCGGACAGAGGACGCCGGTGCTCGCCTTGATAAAACATTTTCCAATCAATATGGACGGCTCTGGGAAGATGCCTAGGCAACCATTCGGTCCAGTAATTACGCGTGTCGACAATGGTGTAGTTGCTCGGCTGGTCAGCCAATTGCTCGGCAGATATCGCTAATTGTGGCTGCAGGGTAAATGTATATTCTGTCGGGGTGGTTGTTGTCTCGAGTTTGTTGAGGGGTAGCTGGGTCGCAACCCAAGCGCCGATCCCCCCGTCAAGGATATATATAGTGCCTTGATGACCGAGCCAGGTTAGCGTCCATGCTAGCCAGCCCTCTCCGCCCCAACTGGTGTCAGCGTCAGCATAAATCAATATCGGAGTGTCGTTGCAAATGCCCAGCTCTCCAAGCTTTTGTGCTAGCTGTGCTGGGGGGATAATTCGGTACTTGACGCCTGCGCTATCGGTGCTGGTATAGTCCTCCCAGCTCAGCGAGTGGGCGCCGGGTAAATGACCTTGTTGCCATTGCGCTTTAGGGCGCGCATCGAGGATAGTGAACTGCTGAAGCTTGTTAGCTCCCTGATGAATATTGAGGAGTTGTAGTTGGTTACTCCAAGCGGAATTATGTGTCATGACTAGCATCACCAAAGAGAATAAAAATAGTTGGATAAAATACCACGCTGGTCGGCGGGTCTCATTGTTGTCAGAGCCGAAAGTGGTACTGGTTACGTTGTTATTACTTAGCATAGTCTGTGGATCCTATCTGTATTTAGCTCGGGTCGGTGATTTGCGCTTAGTGGTTGCTGAGCTGGTTTTTGTCTCAGCTGTTATCGTCTGCGTGTTAACGCTGGTGTGTTATCTGGGCGATATATGTGCTGTTCCTGCGGCGATAAGCATAGGCAAACAGCGGCGTATATTTTATGTGTTGATGTTATTGGCGCTGGTCGTGCGCCTGTTGTTTCTCCTGCGCCCAGCTGAACTGTCCGACGATGTGTATCGTTATCTGTGGGATGGCTTGCAATTGTTGCATGGGCATAATCCCTACGCCTTGGCACCGCAAAATGCACTGGTTACCGACTCTGCACGTTTATTGGTGCAGCCTTTGATTAACCATCCCCAGCTGGTCACTATCTATCCTCCCGCGGCCCAGCTGTTGTTCGCTGCCAGTGGCGGCACCCTGTTGGGTTGGAAGTTGTTATTGTGCGTGCTCGACCTCGGTAGCTGCGTGGTGCTTGCCAAGTTACTGGTGTATCTTGGGCGCAGCCCCTGGTGGCTGAGTATCTATGCTCTGCATCCGTTGGTGGTGCTAGAGGGTGCTGCTTCGGCACATGTCGATGTTGCCGCGCTATTTTTTGTCCTGTTAAGCTTGTGGCTTGCTGTTACCAGTAACACACCCTCAGTGCAGAGGAGCCGGGTCTTGTCGTTGCTTGCTGCTGTGTGTTTAGCTGTTGCTGTCATGATTAAATTGTTTCCTATGTTGTTTGTCCCTTTTTTTTACCTGTTGTTGTTACCACAGCAGCGACGGATATTCGCTGTAGTGTTTGGGCTGAGTTGTGTGGCACTGGTTGTGCCATTTTTGCCCCAGATTGTTAACGCAACTGCAACGTTGCAACTCTATGTGTCTAATTGGGAGTTCTCTAGTTGCGTGTTTCGCTGGTTGCGTTCCTTGGTTAACTCTGGCACTGAGTCGCGATTGATTCTGCTGCTGGTGTTTGTGCTTGTTGTCGCCAGCAGTTGGTGGAAGTTGTATCGTCGTGAAGCTAACTTGAGCAGTATGGTGCATAGCTGTATCTCTATTTTGTTGTTGTTCCTGTTGCTTACTCCGACCCTGCATCCGTGGTACGCCTTATATCTGGTTGCTTTTCTCCCCTTGGCGGCAACTCCGGCAACCATAGCTATCAGCTGGTCAGTGTTGCTCAGTTATCAGGTGGTAGCTGCCTATCAGCTCAGTGGCGTCTGGTTGGAGAGTTCATTGCTTAGTTTCTATATCTTTCTTGCCCCTGTAGTCGCATCGCTGCTGATGGGTGGATTGTCTTTATGGCGCAAACGCTGCCCCCCACGCTGCCAACCACGTTGCCAACCACGTTGCCAACCACGTTGAAATAGACGGTGAGCTACCTGCTGGCGATCCAGCCACAGCTCACGCATGACAATCCATAGAATTTTGCTGCCCGCACGTACAACACCTGAAGCAGTGCGGCTTATTTTTGATTTACCTGCATAGCGAGGTAGGTACAATAGTGGCACCTCTCGCCAACGTAATTTGTGCTGCACTGCCCTTATCTGCATCTCTATTGTCCAACCAAAATTACGATCGGTCATCTTCAGTTGTTTAAGCGCTGCCCAGCGCAATACCCGCATTGGTCCAAGGTCGTGAAACTTCACTCCCCATATCAGGTAGATCAGGGTGGTGGTCAACTTATTGCCAAAGCGTTGTTGCGGGCTAAGGGATTGTTCGTTGTGGGCAATGCGCCGCGCCAAAACGAAATCGAGTTGGTTTTTGATTAAGGTTTTTACCAACTGTTCTAATTGCGGGTGGTTGTCGCTGCCATCACCGTCGGCAAAAGCGACAAGGTCTGGTGGGTCACACTCCAACGCTGCTAAGCCAGCAAGGCACGCTTGCCCATAGCCGCGCCGTGGTTCGGTTATTACTCGCACCCCATACTGTAGTGCTATGCTGGCAGTTGCATCGTTAGAGCCGTTATCGACAACCAACACCTCAGTCAAACATTTTGGGATACTTTCCAATACGGTGGGCAGTGATTCAGCTTCGTTGTGGGCAGGTATAATCAGGCTGATTCGCAGTAGTATACTATTATGGTGCAATTTTGTCATTTTACCTGCTACACAAAGAAAAAGTTGAGCGCAGCCCCTAGTTAGTGCGCTGCGCTGCGGTTAGTGAAGAATTTAGATCTATTTTAGAACAAAGTAGCAGCCAAGGCTAGTGACCAAGTTTCACCTTTAGTGGTGCTGGCACCGTACAGTTCATTGAAGTAGCTGGCTTCCAGTGCCAATTGCGCAATGATTTTGTAGCCAACGGTAACTTCAAGTTTGCCTAAGTCAACTTCACATGGATTTGAATCTACAAGATTAGTAGGCGCATCATCACCATTGCCGACATTCGCAGTTGCGTCGAGCTTGGTGCGCAGATACAGAGCTTTGGTTATGTCGACACCGGCCTCTATAAGATATACAAATTCATCGGCCATGTATTCACTGCGCCAACGATAACCCGCTTCAACATTGAAATAGCCTGGGATAATTGGATACAGGGATTGACCGTACTGGAGGCGCATTTCAAAATCGTCCTGAGCATCGCCTAGTTGGATTTCTAAGGGACCGAGGTGCTTTTCGTCATAGGCTTCGGCTGTTTTGTACATTGCCTGAAACGATAGTGCGCCAGACTCCGTGGCTAGCAAGCGGTAGCGCAGACCAAAATTAATATCACCTAAACCCGAGGACTTTGTGTTTTTATCGCTAATGTATTTTCCGTTAGGTAGGGTTATTGATTGAAAGGTCCATTCAAGTTCTTTGTAGTCGAAAGAACCAATTAAGGTCAGGTTGTCTAGTAGACCATATTCGTTGTAGAAGGACCAAGTTTGTTCATCATAGTCAAAATTTCTTTGTTTTGCGGCATCTCCAGGAGAATAGTTTTTGCTGGTACCGTTTTCATTGAAAAAACGCTGGGAATCGTATTCGCTATAAGCTAAACGGGTGTAAAGTTTTCCAGCTGGCATAGTCCAGGCGCCAGCCCAGACGCTTGACGATATTATGGCTAGTAGGGCTGATGTAAAAATGAACATCTGGATTTTTTTAACCATTTTCAGTTCTCCCAATTTAATAATAAAAATTACATAATTATTCAGCACCTCTTCAGGTTGGTACGCATTCCCCATAGCAAGGGTTTATGTGTCCCTTGTTGTGGGGATTGCGTACCTATCATGCTGAATAGTTACAAAATTACATACAAAAGTAGAGTTGTTTTTACTATAGCTCATTCAAGTAAGTCCAATAGATAAAGTCGATACTTGCTTGTGTAAATATTGTAAAAATCAATTATCCTTACCGAACACCCGTGTGTTACAAGGTGCTTTATCTGTTGACTTTTTGTGGGTGTGGTAATGACTTATTTGATCTTGTTTTTGACTGTTGTTCACTTTATTGCCCTATCTGGGCTGGCTGTTTATGGGGTGCATCGTCTGTGGATGTTGTATCACTGGTGGCAATATAGTTCGGTGGCGGATGATGTCCAGACTGTCAGTTTTGCTGGAGCATGGTCGCAGGTTACTATTCAGCTGCCGGTGTATAATGAAAGATTTGTTGTGGAACGGTTGATTGACGCGGTTGCTCAGCTTGATTGGCCAAGTAGTTGTTTGCAGATACAGGTTGTAGATGATTCTAACGACGAAACTTGTTCTGTGGTGGATCGGGCAGTAGCACGCTGGCGTGCGCGTGGTGTAAATATCGTGGTGCAGCGTCGGAATAACCGTCTTGGTTACAAGGCTGGAGCCTTGGGTGCTGCGCTGGAGCATGCCACTGGCGAGTACGTTGCAATTTTTGATGCAGACTTTGTCCCCGATCCAGATTATCTGCAGCGTATTATGCCGTATTTTTCCAGTGCTGACGTGGCTATGGTACAGGCACGCTGGGGGTTCTTGAATCGGGAGCATTCGTGGTTGACCAAACTGCAGGCGATATTGCTTGGTGCCCACTTTGCTGTAGAGCATCAGGTGCGCTATAATGAAGGGTTGTTCTTCAATTTTAACGGGACCGCCGGTATTTGGCGGCGCATTGCCATAGAGGCAGCGGGTGGTTGGCAGGCGGATACGGTAACTGAAGATCTTGATCTAAGTTATCGGGCGCAAATGCTGGGTTGGCGTTTTATTTATGTTAATGACGTTGTAGTGCCATCCGAGCTGCCCCTGACAGTGAATGACTTTCGTGCCCAGCAGCAGCGCTGGGCTAAAGGTTCTACCCAGACAGCCCGCAAAATTCTCCCCATATTGCTGCGTGCCGATCTTCCTGTGCGGGTAAAAATCGAGGCGGGGGCGCATCTGCTGGCTAATTTGGGTTGGTTGTGCGCGGCATTGGCCAGTCTTACTCTGTATCCGGCCCTGCTTGGTCGCGGTGGTTTCAGCGTAACGCAGGTTGTGCTGTTAGATGTGCCATTATTTATTCTCGCTGGGGTGGCGATTCTGCTCTATTTTGCCCTATATGCAGCGCGCGAATATGGTTGGCGTAGCCTGCTGTGGTTGCCAGTTTTACCCATGTTGACTCTTGGAATATCACCGAGTTTAGCTTGGTCAGTTATGTGTGGCATGGTGCAGCGCGGCGGGGTGTTTGCCCGTACGGCTAAATACGGCGTAATGGGTAAACAGCATGCAGGTTTGTCATCCCTGGTAACGTCGTCTTTTACTAAAGCCAATTACTGGCTCTTATTTGTCAGCGGCACCTTGGTGGTATATTCTTGCTTGCCGATGATATATATATTGCAGCGCCATGATTGGGCGGCAATATTTCTGGTTGTGTTATTTCCTCTTGGTTTTTTACTGGTTTTTTGTAGTGATGCTGTTGCTCTGATACAGCGTTCTCAGCAGTAAAGGCATGTGTCGGCGGTTGCTGCTTAGATTGGCTTATCTATATAAGTTTTTTCACGAAGAAAAACACTTTACACCACCAATAATGCTGTGTACTATTTGCGCCTTACGCGGAGAGGTGACCGAGCGGTTGAAGGTGCTCGCCTGGAAAGCGTGTGTACTGCAAGGTACCGAGGGTTCGAATCCCTCCCTCTCCGCCATTTATTAAGCTACAATGTTTGTTTGGGATTCGAAGCGCAGCGAACGCTGACTAAATGTCAGAAGAGTGGACACGATGTCCACGACAGTGAGCGCAGGGGAGCCTACGCAGGAGTCAACACGACGTTGACGACGAAGTAGGAGAATCTATTTCTCTTCGCCATTTGCTACATTTGCTATATACATAATACAAAGTAAAACCAGTTGCCGTTAGAAGTGGCAACCGGGTCCCGCGCAACGGGCGCTCGTGAACTCCGTCAGGCCTGGAAGGGAGCAGCGGTAACGATGTCGTTGGTGTGCCGTGGGGGTGCCTGGTTGCCACTTGTAGCGGCAATTTTGTTTTTACTACCCGGGCAAGATTTGTCTGCAGGTTTAATTGATTTTTGCTTTACTTGTTTCCATAATACCCCTTTGTTTCCTCATCCTATGTTGAATGCCTATGGAGGCTTGTTGTTTTAATGTCCTATCTGGTATTAGCCCGTAAGTATCGTCCCCAATTGTTTGCCGACTTGATTGGTCAGGAGCACGTCAGCCGCACGCTGGCTAATTCGATTAGCAGCGGTCGCATCCATCACGCCTTCTTGTTTACCGGAGCGCGTGGTGTTGGCAAAACCTCGGCGGCGCGTATTTTAGCCAAGGCATTGAACTGTGAATGTGGTGCCCAGACTGAACCCTGTAATCAGTGTAATTCCTGTCAGGAAATTACCGCTGGCAGGAGTGTTGATGTCCTTGAGGTTGACGGTGCATCCAACAATGGTGTCGATGATATTCGTGAACTGCGCGATACCTTGCGTTATTTGCCAGCACATTCACGCTATAAAATATTTATTATTGATGAAGTCCACATGCTGTCAATTAATGCTTTCAATGCGCTGTTGAAAACGCTAGAAGAGCCACCGGCACATGTGAAATTCATTTTTGCGACCACCGAACCCCACAAAATTCCGGTAACTATATTGTCGCGTTGCCAACGTTTTGATTTCCGTAAAATTCCCGCCTTAAAAGTTGTGACTCAGATGCAGAAAATAGTCGCTGCCGAGAAGATCGAAATATCCGAGCGCTCGTTGGCTCTGATAGCTCAGCGTGGCGGCGGTAGTATGCGTGATTGCCTGTCTACTCTTGATCAGGTAGTGGCTTTTTGCTCTGCCAGTGTCGATGACGCTGACGTGCAAGCGCTTCTCGGAGTGGTTGATCAGCGCCTGTTATTCGATGTGCTGGAAGCATGTATGCAGCACAATTGTTCCATGGTGCTGGAGATTGTGCGCCGGGTCGATGATCTGGGTCATTCGTTCCGCCAATTCAGTCAGGAATTGATTGAGGTGGTGCGCCGGGTGATACTCTGTGGGGTGGTGAAAGATCCGCAGGAGGCGTTGGGGTTGTTTGCGGATGAGTTTAAGGCGCTAACCTCTCTGGTTGGGCTGGCAACAGCGGAAGATTGGCAGCGGCTGTTGACACAGTTGCTAAAGACGGAGACCCAGCTGAGCAGTAGTGTCTATCCAAAATTGTTGGTGGAGATGGCGCTTATTCGTGCTGCCAGCTTACCCCCCAGTCGAGATATCGCTAGTCTTATTAATAAGATAGAGGCGCTAGAGGCTGGTAGTGTTGTTCAGGTTTTGCCGGTACGTCAACCATCACCATCAGTTGCGCAAGCAACTGTACACGCAGTAGCTCCTGTTACGCCGCAGCCAGTTGTGGATGTTACACCAGTGCAGCCAATTGGACCAAATGCTACGCAAACAGCCGTGGATAGCACTGTGTTAGTTGTCCAGCCAGAGAATCCAACGGTAGTTGAAAATATAGAAAGTTACCGACCTGAAGCCGCGGTAATTGCAGTAAATGCAGTGGCTGGTGTTGATAGTAGCTTGGTTGCCGATGTTGTTGCCGATGTGGAAGTTGCCCTTGGTCCTGAAATAATGGTAAATACCGGCGGTAAGAGCTGGTTGGAATTTGTCCAGTATGTGAAAAAAGAGCGCCCACGTATTGGCTCGCTATTGGAACACGGTAGCTTGCTGGAGTTTGAGCTGCCAGTTGTGCGGGTTGGTTTCGAACGCGGATCTTTCATGATGCAACAGCTCGGTGATGCTGAGACTAAGGACCGCTTGAACGCGCTGGCACAACAGTTCTTTGATCCGCAGGCACAAATAGTGGTTGCGTCGTTAAGCGCGGTAACCGATGCGCCGTTGTCGCTGGTAGCTGCTGAAGAGAAACGCGAAAGCGACCGCGGGCGCCGCCTGCGTGAAGATGCTCTGGCTCACCCGATGGTGCGCAAAGCGGTGGAAATATTTTCTGGTGAGATTGAGAAAATAACCCCGATTGATAAGGGGTTTGTGTAGTTTAAAGTGCTGATGCAGATAAAATATTACCTGATTAATATTAATCTTCCGCTATTGCCACAAAGGTCGTCACTCTCGCGCAGGCGGGAGTCTAGAAATCTATGCAAAACCTCTGGATCCCCGCATTCGCGAGGATGACGAATACGGGGAACAGAACCAGAGCGGGAGATTAGTTCTACTCGGGAAATCTTATGTGTTCTATATAAATTAACAGCTGAGGAGTGAGTGATATGGCAAAAGGTTTAGGCAATATGATGAAGCAGGCGCAACAGATGCAACAAAAAATGGAGCGCGTACAGGAAGAGATGGAAAAACGTGAAATTGAAGCCAGTGCAGGTGGCGGTATGGTTACCGTAGTGGCTAATGGTAAGCAGCAGGTATTGTCGATCAAAATCGACCCCAGTGTTGTTGATCCGCAAGACGTAGATATGTTGCAAGACCTGATCATGGTGGCTATAAACGAAGCAGTACGTCAAAGTCAGGATATGATGCAGCAGGAGATGTCTAAATTAACTGGTGGTATGAATATTCCCGGTCTTTTTTAAGTAAAATTTGCATCAGTTGCGAATTTGTTCACCAAAAAGCTACTGCAGACTGCAATGTCACTAGTGGCTTTTTGTTTATCCTTGTCTCTTGCGATAAACCGTTGTTATTTTTATTGCAATTAAATAAGATCCAGATAAAATTTATCGTAACTAAAAATGATGCGGTCAGTTTTATTAAGGTGAAAAAGTTTTCAATTAAGCGTAAAAAAATAGAACGCCATTCTAAATGGTTGTCATTATGGAGAGCTTCATGCTAGACTCTGTCCCCTCGCTGACTCGTTTAATCGCCGAGTTGGGCAAGTTTCCTGGAATCGGTAGAAAGACAGCAACACGCTTAGCTTTTTTTGTTTTGCAGCAGGCGCCAGAAGAGTCACAAGCGCTGGCTGACGCTATAACAGATTTGAAACGTTCGGTCGGTTATTGCTCGCGGTGTTTTCACGTTACTGAGCAGGATCCGTGTCGACTATGTTGTGCCATTGATCGAGATGATGAATTGTTATGCGTGGTCGAGCAGCCACAAGATCTGATCGCTATAGAACGTGGTCATGCCTATCGCGGGCGCTACCATGTGTTGCATGGAGTATTGTCGCCGCTGGACGGAATTGGTCCTGATGATCTGACAATCGCTCAGCTGATGGCGCGCTTGGTTGACGAAAAATTTAGCGAGGTCATTGTTGCCACCAATTTTTCTATTGAAGGTGAGGCAACCGCGCTATATTTGGCGCGTTTGATTCAACCGCTAGGGGTAAAGGTAACACGTTTGGCTCATGGTATTCCCATGGGTAGTGATCTTGAGTATGTAGATGCAGCGACTATGGGTCATGCCATTGAGAAACGGCGCGACTTTTAACTGCTGTTTTAGATTTATTTTGTAAGATTATGCCAGCTGGGTAGATTGGTAGTTGTTGTAGTTGGTCGACCAGCACAGTTTTATGACAACATAACAAGGAGGAACACATGTCGCGTAAGATGGTAAACATTGATGGCAACACTGCAGCCGCTCATGTCGCTCATGCGACCAATGAGGTTGTAGCTATTTACCCAATTACTCCGTCATCGGATATGGGTGAGATCGCTGATGCGAAAAGTGCCGCAGGAGAAAAAAATATTTGGGGAACCATCCCTAAAGTTGTAGAGATGCAATCTGAAGGTGGCGCCTCTGGTGCTGTCCACGGTGCATTGCAGGCGGGCGCATTAACCACAACATTTACTGCTTCTCAGGGTTTGTTGTTGATGATTCCCAATATGTATAAGATTGCTGGTGAGTTAACTTCGACCGTTTTTCACGTTGCAGCGCGGTCGATCTCTGCCCAAGCTCTGTCAATTTTTGGTGATCATTCGGATGTTATGTCCTGCCGTGCTTGTGGCTGGGGTATGTTGTGCTCTAACACGGTACAAGAAGTTATGGACTTTGCTCTGCTGGCACATTCGACAACTCTGCGGACGCGCATCCCATTTATCCATTATTTTGATGGCTTCCGTACCTCCCACGAAATTCAAAAAGTCGAGCAACTGGGGATGGAAGATATCCGTGCCATGATGGACGATGATCTAGTGCGTGCGCACAGAGCACGAGGTCTGTCGCCTGATCATCCAGTGCTGCGTGGTACTGCGCAAAACCCCGACGTTTATTTTATTGGTCGTGAGACTGTTACCAAGTTTTACGAATCAGTTCCTGATGTGCTCCAGGGTGAGATGGACAAATTGGCTGGCATTATTGGTCGCCAATATAAATTGGTTGAATATGTCGGTGCTCCAGATGCAGAGCGCGTAGTTGTAGTAATGGGTTCTGGTGCTGCAACAGTTGAAGAACTGGTCGAGTATCAGGTCGCCCAAGGGGAGAAGGTCGGTCTGCTGAAAGTACGCTTATTCCTGCCCTTCCCACTCAAGGCTTTTGCCGCAGCATTGCCTGCGACAGTTAAGAGCATCGCTGTTCTCGATCGCACTAAAGAGCCGGGTTCACTGGGTGAGCCACTGTATCAAGTGGTTCGTACCGCTATCGGTGAAGCTATGGAAACAGGTCTGTACAAAGGGACCGGTTATCCAAAGATTGTTGGTGGTCGTTTTGGTCTCGGTTCCTACGAGTTCACTCCAGCCATGGCTCAATCCGTATTTGACAACCTGAGTGCAGAAAAGCCGAAAAATCATTTTGTTGTAGGTATTAATGATGACGTTGCCGGTAACAGCCTGCCTTACGATGCCAAGTTTACAGTTCCAACTGCTGGCTACTCTGCCATGTTTTATGGTCTAGGTTCTGATGGTACTGTTGGTGCCAACAAGAACTCAATCAAGATCATTGGCGAAACTACCGATAACAAGGTTCAGGCTTACTTTGTTTACGATTCCAAAAAAGCTGGCAGTATGACCACCAGCCATTTGCGTTTTGGTAAGCAAGAGATCAAGTCACCATATTTGATTGATAGCGCTGACTTCTTGGCCTGCCATAATTTTTCCTTCCTGGAGAAATATGACATGCTGAAAAATGCCAAGCAGGGCGCAACCTTCCTGCTTAATAGCCCGTATAATAAGGATGAGGTGTGGAACCAGATTCCGGTTGAGGTACAGAAGGCTATTCTGGACAAACAACTAAAATTCTACGTTGTCGACGGTATCCGTCTTGGAGAACAGATCGGTCTTGGTTCCCGTATCAACGTAATTATGCAGACTGCCTTCTTTAAGATCTCCAATATTATTCCATTAGATACAGCGCTGGCCGAGATCAAAGCTGCCATCGTTAAGTCTTATGGTAAAGCTGGAGAAAAAGTTGTCAGCATGAACAAGAAGGCGGTTGATGTCGCGCTGGAGAATATCCAAGAAGTCACCCCCGGTGTTGTTGGCGGCGATCTGCGGATTCATGGCGCTATTGAAGGCGACGCTCCTGAGTTTATTAAGAACACCACAGCGGCTATTATTGAAGGCCGCGGTGCCAGCCTGCCGGTATCAGCTATGCCATGCGATGGTACCTTCCCTACCGGTACCGCAAAATATGAGAAGCGCAACATTGCAGTGAACTTGCCAGTATGGGATGCGGACCTGTGTATCCAGTGTGGTATCTGTTCTTTTGTTTGCCCACATGCGGCAATTCGTCTCAAAGCTTATGACGCAGAGTGCCTGAGCGGCGCACCAGCAACCTTTAAATCTGTAGAAGCTAAAGGTAAAGAGTTGGCAGGTAAGAAATTTACCCTGCAAGTTGCTCCTGAAGATTGTACCGGTTGCGGCGTTTGTGTCTATAACTGCCCAGCTAAGAACAAAACAGTTGAAGGCAAAAAAGCTATCAATATGGAGTTCCAGGTTCCCCTGCGCGTCCCAGAGGCGGCTAACTGGGAATTTTTCCTCGATCTGCCAGAGACCGACGAGAAACTGTTCAAACGTTCTACCGTTAAGGGTAGCCAGTTTCTGCCACCAACATTTGAATTCTCCGGTGCCTGCTTGGGATGCGGTGAGACTCCATTCTTGAAGTTGTTATCCCAGCTGTTTGGCGATCGTGCTTTGATTGCCAATGCTACTGGTTGTTCTTCAATTTATGGCGGCAACCTGCCCACTACTCCATGGACAACCCGTAAAGATGGGCTTGGTCCAGCATGGAGTAACTCGCTGTTCGAAGATAATGCCGAGTTTGGTTACGGCATGCGCCTGACTGTAGATAAGTTCAATGAGTATGCTCTTGAGTTGCTAAACGCTGCTGCTGAGCATCTGTGTAAGGCTGGTTCAGAGTATTCTGTATTGATCAAAGGGATTCAAGAAGCCGATCAGACCACACAGCAGGGGATTGAAGATCAACGCGCCCGTGTTGCTAAGTTAAAAGCAGGATTAGCTCAGTGCCCAGATGATAACTCTAAGCAACTGTTGTCGGTAGCTGACTATCTGGTATCTAAAGCAGTGTGGATTGTCGGTGGTGACGGTTGGGCTTATGATATCGGCTACGGCGGTTTGGATCATGTCCTAGCCTCTGGCGCAAACGTCAACGTTCTGGTTCTGGATACCGAAGTTTACTCCAACACCGGTGGTCAAGCCTCCAAGGCGACACCATTGGGCGCGGTAGCACTGTTCGCTGCCGGTGGTAAGCGTATGGGTAAGAAAGATCTAGGCATGATCAGCATGACTTATGGCAACATCTATGTTGCTAAAGTTGCACTGTCCAATCCGGCACAGTGCGTTAAGGCCTTCCTTGAGGCTGAGGCCTATGATGGCCCATCAATCATCATGGCCTACAGCCACTGTATCGCTCATGGCATCAACATGACTACTGCGGTAGATGAGTGTAAGAAAGCCGTAGCTTCAGGTCACTGGCCGCTGTTCCGTTATGATCCGCGCCTGACTGAGCAGGGCAAAAATCCGTTGCAGATGGACAGCAAAGCTCCAACGATAAGTTTTGAAGACTTTGCCAACGGGGAGAATCGTTTCCGCGTGCTGCAAAAGGCGCAACCAGAAGTAGCTGCAAAGTTGATGAAGCAAGGCAACGAAGAGACTGCAGCTCGTTTTGATCTGTATCAAAAACTAGCCGCTTTGGATCCTGACTGCGGTAAATAGTTTGACTGTTAAATGATCTAGCAAAAAACCCCTGCATATATTGCGGGGGTTTTTTTGTTCAACCACCATTAATTTAGTTTTGCTACCGACAATAAAATTCTATCCGTGGGTAATTAGTTGCACGTCTACGCTGTGTGATGTTATAAAGTTCAAAGGTTAAATTTGTTTGAAGTGTCCAGCTGATTAAAGATTTTGGGGGATTGCTGATGCTCGGTTCACAGGTAACTTTAGTTCTGTATGATGATGAAGTAGCCGCAGTAAAACAGGTACTGGCTAACCTTTTAAAGGCCTCAAACTCAAAATCCATCTTTCTTGTTGATAAAAATGGTCAGATGATTGCATCATCCGGGGACGTTTCCGGCATAGACGTGACTAGCCTGGCCTCGCTCACCGCTGGAAATATCGCAGCAACTGGTGGTTTAGCTAAATTGGTTGGGGAAAAAGAATTCGCTATCCAGTTCCACGAAGGGGAAAAGGACAATATCCACATCTCCATAGTGGGTAGCCGAGTAATTCTAGTGGTTATTTTCGATCACCGCAGTTCCTTAGGTCTGATACGCTTACGGGTAAAAAAAGCAAGTACTGCTCTGGCGGAAATTTTTGAAGAGATTGGTGAAAAGCACAAAGTTCAAGCGAACGGTCATGATCGGACAAATCCCTTTGCTGAAATTACCGATGACGATATTGATAACCTGTTTAGCTAAGGACGCCCACTATGTCGTTTATTAATTACGCATCGCGTGAGATCAACTGTAAAATTGTTTATTACGGCCCAGGACTGTGCGGTAAAACGACAAATCTACAGTATGTCTACCAAAAGACTGCCGAAGAGTCGAAAGGCAAGATGATCTCACTGGCAACAGAATCTGAGCGCACCTTATTCTTTGATTTTCTCCCTCTGGCGTTAGGTGAAGTCCGAGGTTTCAAGACTCGCTTTCATCTATATACCGTACCCGGTCAGGTGTTTTACGACGCTTCACGTAAACTGATTCTCAAGGGTGTTGATGGCGTGGTGTTTGTTGCCGATTCGCAAGACGAGCGGATGGATGCAAATATAGAGAGTTTGGAAAATCTTAAAGACAATCTGGAAGAGCAGGGCTATGACTTGGACAGACTGCCATTTGTCATACAATACAACAAACAGGATTTACCCAATCTGAGTCCAATGGATGAATTGCAGCGCTTTCTCAATCCTAACAAGATACCAGAGTATGGGGCCTGTGCCATGAGTGGCGTTGGAGTCTTTGAGACCCTAAAAGCTATAGCAAAATTGGTGCTTATGGACTTGAAAAAAGGGGCACGCTAAAAACAGAAAAAATTGACAAAAAGCATTGACAACAAATATTGGAACCAGTATATTCCCAGCGTCGTTAAGACTATTCCCTGATAGCTCAGTTGGTAGAGCGGGTGACTGTTAATCACCTTGTCGCATGTTCGAGTCATGCTCGGGGAGCCAA
>CAZHXF010000003.1:0-81910 GCA_964536375.1 uncultured Desulfuromonas sp.
GAATTTTCCTGCATACATAATTTTGTCTCCTTGGGAATCCCACAAGGAGCATGTCCTATGTATACAAAAAAGTTCAAGTCGATAACATCTTAAATATCAATATTTATGTTTAAGATCGTGTAGTTATGTTGATATTTATAATTTTAACGGGACACTAGTGACAATATTTATTGTTTTATTTGTGAACAGGTCGAGAGATTTAATCCGGGTCTGATTTTGGAGATATAGAGTGCAGCGACTTATAGCTATTGGTGACATACACGGCCACCAGGCTAAACTGGATGATCTGCTGAATCAGATCCAGCCGACTGGTGATGATCAATTTGTTTTTCTTGGTGATTACATCGACAGAGGCCCGGACTCTAAAGGCGTGATTGATGAGCTGATAAACTTTAAACGGTGTTACCCGCAAACTGTTTTTCTTCGTGGAAACCATGATCAGATGTTTTTGGATGCCCTGATTAGTTGTAAGGCCACGGAGGGAGTTAAATTGCGATCCCAAAGTCTTGTTTGGGATCGAGAGCTGATTAGCACTCCTGACGTAAGTGCTTTCAAGGGTAACGGCGGCATTAAAACCTTGGAAAGCTACGACGCTAAAATGGTGCCTGACAATGAAAAGGATATCGTTTGCGTTTGCACAGAATTTATTTTATTGGGCGAGATCCCGCAAGAACATATTGATTTTCTCAAAACTACTTCACTTTATTTTGAGTGTGGGATATTTATCTTTGTCCATGCTGGACTTGGAGGTGGAGAGATGAATCTGGACAAGATCAATCCTCATACTCTGCTTTGGGATCGTGACCTGTGTGGTTCCCCGGACGGTAAAACGCTGGTCATAGGTCATACCGCTTGTCCTGACGGTGAACCGCTAATTTCAGATCATTTAATTATGGTTGATACTGGTGCGGGCTATGGCAAGTCGTTATCGGCTGTTCTGCGACAATTATCTTGTCCGGTCGGCGTCAATTAACTTGGCCGGTTGAGTGCCACTTCAGATAAGATCCTTTTTGAATTCAAAAAGGAGGCTGACTTGTCTGGTAAGCACATCACTCAACAACAGGAGATGCTGTATATGCAATCTCGAACATCTGGAATTACACAGGAAACAAGTGCGGCCAAATCAGGAATAAGCGTCCGCTCTGCTCATCGGCTTGAACATGAAGGCCCGAGAAAAAAGTCACAGCGTCACTGGAAAACTCGTACGGACCCGTTTGTTGCGGTCTGGGAATCAGATCTGGTTCCATTACTTGAAAAAGAGCCCAAACTGACTGGGCTGACGTTATGGGAGTATCTGGATGAACACCACCCGGACGACTATCCCTACAAGCTGCTACGAACATTGCAGCGCAGGGTCAAGCACTGGCGGGCAACGCAAGGCCCTGACTATCCGGTCATGTTTCGCCAGAGCTTACCGCCTGGACAGCAAGGGCTCTCTGATTTCACCCATCCCCGCACAGCGATAACCATTGCGGGCCAGTCCTTTCCACATCTCATTTATCAATATCGACTGGCTTTTAGCGGCTGGCGTTGCCCACACATTGTGCAGGGCGGAGAAAGCTACTCCGCTCTGGCGCAAGGGTTACAGAATGCTTTGCATAAAAGTGGTGGAGTACCGAAGGAGCATCGTACTGACAGCCTCAGCGCCGCCTATGTCAATCAGAGCCAAGAAAAACAACTGACCGATGCGTACGAAGGACTCTGCAAGCATTATGGGATGACTGGCACGACCAACAACCCTGGACTCGGCCACGAAAACGGGGCAGTTGAAACCGCACATAGCTCATTGAAACACCGACTGGAGCAGGCCATCAAGGTGCGAGGCAGTGCTGACTTTGACAGTGTCGCTGACTATCAAGCCCTGATTGATCGCTGCACTGATCGTTTAAATCGCTACACCCTGACGCGCTTTGAAGAAGAGCAGAAACATTTGCAGCCCCTGCCAAAATATCGCTTTATGGATTACTCAGAAGTCACAGCTAAGGTGACCACCAGCAGTACTATAGCGATAAAGCGTGGGCTCTATACGGTGCCCTCGCGGTTGATCGGTGAGACATTACGTATTCATCTCTACCATGACAAATTGATTGGTTTTGTTGGACAAACTCAAGTCATTGAGTTGCCCCGTGTCTTTGCCCAAGCGCCAGAAGGAAGAACTCGTCGCATTGACTACCGCCATGTGATCCACTCTCTGGCCGCCAAGCCTCAGGCGTTTCGCTTTTCCAATTTTCGTGATGAGTTGTTTCCAAACGACAACTATCGGCAACTGTGGAAGATTGCTGATCAAAAGCTCCCAGCAAAGGACGCCTGTAGATGGATGGTTGCCGTGCTACGCATCGCCGCAGATCGTCAGTGCGAAGATGAATTAGGGCAAACCCTATTGCTGCAAGCGCAGGCGGATGCACTGCCAAGCCTTAAATCACTACAAGCACAATATCTAAAAAATCAGGATCAACCAGAACTGGTCACCAAGCAGCATGACATTGCTGATTACGATAAACTGCTATCCGGTTGCTGGATCAAACCCCAGATCCAAGGAGGTAACGTATGCCTCTCAAGGTGATGTTAAAAGAGCTACGCCTGTCGACCTTCAGCCAGAATCTGGAAGACTACCAGAATCAGGCGATTGAACACACTTGGAGCTATTCAGAATTCTTGAGTAAACTCTGCGAACAGGAACTGGCCCGTCGCTTCCAAACCAGAATTTTCAAGTGGACACGGGAAGCTCGCCTGCCCGCGGGTAAAAGCTTCGCAAGCCTGAGCCTCTCGGATCTTTCCAGAACGGTACAGCAACCCATCCTTAGTCTCAAAGACAACCACCAATGGGCATCTCAGGCCGATAACGTACTGCTCATTGGTCCATCTGGCGTCGGTAAGTCACACATTGCCGCAGCGTTGGGCCACCACCTAATTGAGCGCGGTGTTCGTGTTAAATGGTTCTCTGCTTGCGATCTTGTGCAACAACTACAAAAAGCCAAAAAAGAATTGGACCTGATGACCTACATGACCCGCCTAGATAAATATACGGTGTTGATCATTGACGATATCGGCTACGTCAAAAAGAGTGATGGAGAGACTCAGGTTCTCTTTGAATTTATTGCCCACCGCTATGAAAGCGGCAGCCTGATCGTCACATCCAACCAACCCTTCAGCCAGTGGGATCAAATCTTTCCAGATGCACTAATGACTGTGGCTGCAGTCGATCGAATTATTCATCACGCAAGCATTATCGAAATCGAAGGAGAGAGTTATAGAAAAAAACAACACCTGAAAAAATAACGAAACTCAACCGGCCATCTTAATTGTCGTCAAACCGGACAAGATAGTTGACGCGAGACAGTCACCAAACTACGTGAACAGGGTGAAATCATTGGTCGGTTTAAAGTTCGTCGCTTGATGAAGGAAGCCAACTTAGTTAGTAAACAACCCAAGCCACCCGCATACAAAGTAGCAAAGGTGGAGCGACCAGACATACCGAACCATTTAGACCGTCAGTTCGATGTTAAGCAGCCAAATCAAGTATGGTGCGGAGATATTACCTATATTTGGGCACACGGCCAATGGATGTACCTTGCCGTCGTTTTGGATCTTTGTAAGCGCCGAGTTATTGGTTGGAGTGTATCTGGAAATGTCGATGCTGATTTAGCCATTGCAGCTCTGGATCATGCATATCAACTACGAGGAAGACCACATGGTGTGATGTTCCACTCAGATCAAGGCAGTCAATACAGCAGTAAAACCTTTCGTCAGAGATTATGGCGTTACCAGATAAAGCAAAGCATGAGTCGGCGAGGAAATTGTTGGGACAATGCTCCGATGGAACGCGTATTTCGTAGCTATAAAAGTGAATGGATGCCTTCAAAAGGCTATTCAACCTTCAGTGAAGCAAAGAAAGACATTGGTCTATACTTGATGGATTACTACAACTGGCAACGACCACATCAGAAAAATGATGGGCTTGCACCAGCTGTTGCAGAAAAAGAACCTAACTTACTGTCCGAAATTAGTTGACCACTACAAGCTGAAGATTAGTATTAATCAGGTCTTGTTATGAGTAGGAGGATACACTGTGTATTGCATTTCCCTATTAAATTTATGGCGCGGTGTTTTTAACAAAACAGGTGCTATGCGTACATGGTAATGTTTACTACTTTTACTTTGCAAATGATGGAGTAGATATTATAGTGAAAATTATTCAATATGATTGGTCCTGCACAATATTTGTTAATTTAAAGTGGCTCCTTCTTATAAAGAGGGAGAAGGTGCATATATATGGAAAACAGTAGTAAAGTTTCTGTAGATGAAGAGCTGAACCATGTTGACGGATTAGATCCACTACTGGAATGCTTATTGGTTGTTGTTGCTCTACGTGGGCGTGTTTTAAGTCGTGACGCAGCCTTGGCTGGATTACCTCTTGTGGATGGCAAGTTGTCGCCTGGTTTATTTGACCGTGCTGCGAAACGAGGTGGGCTTGTCAGTCGTGTTGTCGTCCAACCGTTGAATCGTTTAAACGCTACGTTGTTTCCTGCGGTATTGTTTTTAAAGGAGCAACAAAGTTGTGTGTTGGTCAATTTTGATGCAAAACGAAAGATCGCACAGGTTATCTATCCCGAAATAGGTGAAGCACAGGTTGAGATCTCGCTGGCTGATCTTACGCAACAATATGCTGGTCGGGTGATCTACCTTCAACCTAAATTTAAATTTGATGAACGAGCACCACAGACTCGAGATATGCGCTACCGGCATTGGTTCTGGAAGGTAATGTATGAGAACTTAGATCTGTATCGTGATGTGTTGATCGGTGCTTTCTTGCTGAGCCTGTTTGCCTTGGCAATGCCGTTATTTGTACGCAACGTATATGATAGAGTGGTGCCCAATCAGGCGCTACATACTTTATGGGTGCTGGCATCAGGGGTCGGAATTATTCTTGTTGGTGATCTGGTGTTGCGCTGTATGCGTGGCTACTTTCTCGATCTTGCCAGTAAAAGGGTAGATATTAAACTGTCGGCTTATATTATGGAGCGGGTGTTAGGTACCCGTCTTGAACATCGCCCTTTGTCTGCTGGTTCATTTGCTTCCAATTTACGTTCCTTTGAAACAGTCCGCGATTTTATTACCTCTACCACCATTACCGCTTTGATTGATCTCCCTTTTGCTATTATATTTTTGATCGTTATTGGCATGATAGGTTGGCAGCTCACTATACCGATTATTTTTGGCATGCTGATCGTGGTGATCTTTTCGTTACTGGTTCAAGGTAAAATGCGTGAGCTTTCTGAATCTACTTATCGTGCCTCAGCCCAGCGCAATGCTACCCTCATTGAAACTCTGGTGGGTCTGGAAACGATTAAGGCTTTAGGTGCTGAAGCTAAAATGCAAAGTAAGTGGGAATCGAGTGTTAACTTTTTAAGTCAAATTTCCACTCGGTTGCGCTTTCTATCTGTAACCATAATGAACACTGCGCTGTGGGTCTCTCAGGCGGTGAATGTGGTGCTGATTGTTGTCGGTGTACATCTGATTATTGAAAATCAACTGACCATGGGGGGGCTAATTGCTTGCTCATTGTTATCATCGCGTGCGTTAGCTCCTATCGGTCAGATTGCGGGATTGTTGACTCAGTATCACCATGCGACGACGGCATTTGCATCGTTAAATACCATTCTCGCTCAACCAACAGAGCGTGCAGATGATTCCAATTTCCTCACGCGCGAAATACTCAATGGCGATATTGAATTTAAAGATTTAAGCTTTAATTATCCAAATCAGGATTTTAGTATATTAAAAAATATCTCGTTTAAAATCAAAGCTGGTGAGCGGGTAGCTATTTTAGGACGAGTGGGTTCCGGTAAGACGACACTGCTCAAGTTAATGCTCGGTATTTACCAACCAACTCAGGGCAGTGTTTATATTGATGGCATTGATCTGCGCCAGCTTGATCCCGCTGAGGTGCGGCGTGACACAGGCTATGTTTCGCAAGACGCAACGTTGTTTTATGGCACCCTGCGCGACAATATATGTATTGGTATGAACCATGCTGATGATTCACAAGTAATTGCGGCAACGCGAGCTGGTGCGCTACTGGATTATGTCAATTCTCATCCGCAAGGGTTTGATATGATCGTTGGCGAACGTGGCGAATCCTTGTCAGGTGGGCAAAGGCAAGGGGTGGCCATTGCGCGAGCTGTTGTTAAGGATGCGCCGATATTACTGCTAGATGAGCCGACTGGCTCGATGGATCACAGCAGTGAGGAGTTGGTGAAACGGGAGTTCGATACCTTTACACAAGGGAAAACCACGATTTTGGTGACTCATCGGACCACCTTGCTGGATATGGCTGATCGAATAATTGTCCTCGATGCGGGAAAAATTGTTGCTGATGGGAGTAAAAAACAGGTCATGGAGGCGTTACGCCAAGGCCGGATTGGGAAGGCCTAGTGATGGCTAATTTTATCGATTGGGTCTTAACCAAAGTGCTGCCATTGCGGACACAGGAAAATCATCATTGGGAAATTGATGCTGATTGGGCACATGTTGATCAACAACCGTTACGTGCTCGTGCTCTTCTGTATTGGGGCTGCCTGATTTTTGCTGCGTTACTTATTTGGGCTACATTTGCTGAAATTG
Source organism: uncultured Desulfuromonas sp. (assembly GCA_964536375.1). Classification (GTDB taxonomy): domain Bacteria; phylum Desulfobacterota; class Desulfuromonadia; order Desulfuromonadales; family Desulfuromonadaceae; genus Desulfuromonas. The sequence continues at coordinate 6,625 of CAZHXF010000003.1, forward strand.
ATGAAGTGACTCGCGGCGAAGGCAAGGTGATACCCTCGGGGCAGGTGCAAATTGTCCAAGCAGTTGATGGTGGTATTATTTCAAATATTTATGTTCGCGAGGGGCAATTGGTTGAAGCAGGGCAGTTGCTGCTACAGATTGATCCTACACGTTTTGTGTCATCGTTTCGCGAGAATCAAGCTCAATATTTACCTTTGTTGGCCAAGGCCGAACGCCTGCAGGCTTTAGCTGAAAAGCGCCCATTTAATCCACCAGAACAGGTGGTGCAGCAGGTTCCTGAAATTTTAGAACATGAACAACGGCTGTATGAAACAACTAAGCGCGAAGTGGATATCCAGTTAGCGATTGCCCGCCAGCAGTTACAGCAGCGCAACGATGAATATAGTGAAGCTGCAGCGAATCGTGTTCAGTTGGATAATCGCTATCAACTGTTAAAGCGTGAACTCGATGTCACGCAACCCCTAGTTGCTCGGGGAGCCGTTTCTGAAGTTGAGTTGTTACAATTAGAGCGTGAAGTGATCCAAATTCGTGGACAGCGTGATCAGGTGACTTCTCAACTTGATCGGCTCAGATCAGCTCAAGCCGAGGGAAAACGGAAAATCCAAGAGGTTGAACTTACTTTTTATAATCAAATACGCCGTGAACTCTCAGAGACTAAAGCCAAACTTGGTGGGCTGTTCGAAGAGAAAACAACCCTGGCTGACAGAGTCAAACATGCAGAAGTGCGTTCACCAGTGCGCGGTACAGTGAAAAGACTCTTCACTAACACTGTTGGCGGAGTGGTTCAGCAGGGCAAAGAGGTGGTTGAAGTCGTCCCCCTCGATGATGCCCTTGTTCTCGAGGTGAAGGTTAACCCAAAAGACATTGCTTTTTTGCGCCCCGACTTGAGTGCTCAAGTACGCTTTACTGCCTACGATTTTTCGATCTATGGCAGCTTAGATGCAGTTGTGGAAACCATTGGTGCCGATACGGTTATTGATGAAAAGGGTAACGCTTTCTATGTTATTCGTGTGCGAACACTACAGGCCGAATTAGGTGAAAATCTGCCCATTATCCCTGGTATGATGGCTCAAGTCGATATTATGACGGGGCGAAAAACGGTGTTGTCTTACCTGTTAAAGCCAATTTTACGTGCTAAATCGAACGCATTAGGAGAACGATAAAGTATGGGTGAATTGTGTATCTCGATACAGCAGAATAAATTATCGCGTTGGCAGCAAGCTTTTCCTGACGGGGCACTTATCGAAGCGGTATCCCAACTCGTTGACGCTGTTGATGGTGCGGATGGTGATGGTACGATCTGGTTGCACGCGGATGGTTTTTCACACCAGCAGGTGATCCAGTGTTTAGAACAGTTGCGCCAAATGCGCCCCACGTGTCGTCCGATTGTGATCTCGTGTGTCCCCGATGCGGCCAGAGCGATGCTATTTTTTCAGCACGGGGCAATGGGTTATTGTCACGCGATGGCGACTCCCGAAATGTTTCACCAAGTTGCCCTTGTTGTGCGCAACGGCGGTTTGTGGTTAGGTCAAGATATGATGAGTCGCCTTGCCGGTGTTTTTGGTAATATGGAGAACACTGCTCAGCCTTCTTTGTTAGAAAAACTGTCAAACCGTGAACAACAGGTCGCTATGTTGGTAGCAACTGGAGCTTCAAATAAAGAAATTGCCCACACTTTAGAGATTACTGAACGTACCGTTAAAGCGCACATGGGTTCTATTCTAGAAAAGTTAGCGTTACGTGACCGGCTGCAACTCGCCTTATTAATTACTCCGCAAAAGAACTAACCGCATAATTTTGATGATCGGTCACCCATTATATGGCGGACCGCTATTTTACTAAAACGCTGGTTAGTACCTTGGTCCAATATTATTTCTCGATAACCTCTGCTAGAATTCTTACGACTAAAATAGTTTATAAATTATTGATTTTATAGTTCATCCCTCAAAGGAGTACTTCTTATGGCTGTTGCGCGTCCTGTTGCTGTTATCATTTCTGTTGTTGGTAAAGCTTATGTTCGCCATGAAAATGGTGAGCTAGTTGAACTTAAAACTGGCGACATTCTCCTTGAAGGGCAGGTGGTGATCACCTCTGCTGATGGTCGTGTAGAACTCGATTTCGGTGGTGGGTCGCCGTTTTCGTTGCAGCCTAATCAAACCGTGCAGATGACCGCAGAGCTATCAGAGTCCTTGCAGCCCAGCATTGAGGAAAGCGCCCTCCAGGAAGATAGCTTTGCTCAGATCGTTCAAACTCTCGAAAATGGTGGTGACCTAGACGCTGTTATTGAAGCACCTGGCGCAGGACCGGCAGGTAGTAACGATTCTGGTAATAACTTTGTTCGGCTAACCAATATAATTGAAGAACTCGATCCTGCACAAATATTGACCAGCCAAGCTGTAGCTGAAGAGATTCTTGTTGATGATCCATTTCAGACTGATGATTTGTTGGGGGATGACAATGCCACAGCGACAACAACGTCAACAGTAACCGTAGGCGATGTCAATGATGGTCCAACAATCACCGCGGAAAACGGTTCAATCGACGAAGATTCCGGCTCTGTCACCGTTGCGTTTACCGCTGCCGATGTCGATGGCACCATAGTTTCCACCACAGCAACCGTGCCAGCAGATCAAGGTACAGTGGTTGTCAATGATGATGGTACCTATACCTTCACCCCAGCAGAAAACTTCTTTGGTGATGCAACCGTTACTCTAGTAACAATAGATAACGACAATGCCACAGCGACAACAACGTCAACAGTAACCGTAGGCGATGTCAATGATGAGACAGTAGTTGTAGCAGATACAGCAACTATCAATGAAGATAATTCCGTAGATATCTCAGTACTTACAAATGATACAGATGTAGACGGCAATGCCGCCACACTGGTTTCTGCTACCAATGGCACCAACGGTACCACGACAGTAAACGCAGCCACTGGAGTGGTAACCTATACTCCCAATGCCGATTTTTCTGGAACGGATACATTCACTTATGAAAACTCAGAAGGGAACTCTGAGTCTGTAACTGTAAACATAGTTGCTGTTGCTGATGCACCTACATTACACATAACAAGTGATGTTGTGACTGCACAGTCAATTACCGTAGATAATGTAACTGATAATACTGGTGGTTATCAAGTTACCGCGCTTGCTTCTGATGGTTCATTATCTACTATTAGTATAAATACTTCACCTGTAGGTTTTGGGGTAACTGGTCGCGCATCTGGTGCTGATAGTGAACTTGGATACAGTAGTGCTGATGGTGCTTCAGAGCAAATAGTGATTGATTTTGATGCTCCTATTTCTTCAATTGATATTTCATTTGCATGGAAGAATGCATCTGAAAATGCAATATATACATTTTACAATAATGGTGAAGAAGTCGGAACTGGTATTAGTGTTGGTGGAAATGATCGGATAGACCCTGCTGTTACACTAAAGCCATTAGATGGATTACTTTTTGATCAAGTTGTATTTACGGCTCCTGCCGGAGGAAATCATGATTATCTTATTCATTCAATTGACTATGAAAAGATCGATGTAACTACAGCCCCGATTGTAATAGATGAAGGTAGTTCAGTAGGTCTTAATATTGCATCTAGTTTATCAGATACAGATGGTTCAGAATCTTTAGAGATTTCAATAAAAGATATCCCCGAAGGTTTTACAATTTCAGACGGAATCAATTCTTTTACAGCAAATACTACTAGTACGAGTATCGATATTACCAATTGGGATTTAAATAATCTAACATTGGGCACGATGGATGTTGATGCGACTACTGTATATACGCTACATGTTGTTTCAACAAGTACTGAGTCAGCAAATAGTGACAATGCTTCTACAACATTACCGGTAGAGGTTACAGTTGTTTCTCAAAACGAACTATCAGTACTCTTAGCAGATACAGCAACTACAAATGAAGATGTAGCAGTAGATATCTCAGTACTTGCAAATGATACCGATGTAGATGGCAACGCCGCCACACTCGTTTCCGCAACAAACGGAACAAACGGTACCACTACAGTAAACGCCATTACTGGAGTCGTTACCTATACTCCTAACTCTGACTTCTTTGGAACGGATACGTTTACTTACACTAATAGTGAGAATAATTCAGCGTCTGTAACGGTAACTGTGAATCCTCTTAATGATGCACCAGTAGCAAACGTAGAATCAGTTACAGTCGTTGAAGATGGAAGTGTCGAAATTGATGTATTATTAAACGATACCGACTTAGATGGAACAATTGATCCAACAACCGTCACCATCACTACACAGCCTATACACGGAACAGTATCTGTAAACGGAACGACTGGTGAAGTAACTTATGCACCAACTGGAGATTACAATGGAGCTGATAGCTTCGCTTATACTGTAAAAGATAATGATGGAACAACTTCAGCACCAGCTACGGTGAGCTTAACGGTAACAGATGTAAATGATCCACCTGACGCAGTGAATGATAACTTATCTACTAGTGGTGCAGGTGAAGTTCTTGTTTCAGAAAACTTTGAAGGTGGTGCTGAGGGTTGGAATGATAATACTACAACTGAGACTGCTGGAAATGCTTCTAACTTCCTCGGAAGATTTGGTGGATCAAATGGAGAAGAAGCTGTATCTAAAGTATTTAACTTAGGTGTGGAACATGCGGGTGAGAGTGTCATTATCAAGTTTGATATGTATGAGATAGACTCTTGGGATGATGAGTTTTTTAACGTATTTGTAAACGGAGAAGAGGTTGCCAGTGATGCAATGTCTCACTTTGGTCGAACTTGGAGCAACCTTGCGACCGATGAAGAAGATGGTGGAGAAGCTATTGATAATATAGGAAGCTCTGGAGCTCCTCACTTAGATAATGATGAAGTACACTCGTACGAAGTTCAAGCTATTGTGGATAGCAATGGAGAGGTAAAGCTAGGATTTGGCTCAACACTCAATCAATCTTTAAGTGATGAATCTTATGGTATAGACAATCTTGTAATTAGTTCAGGTGCAGATTGGTCTTCACAATCATCTGCTACAGAAGATACTGCTATGACTATATATGCTGCGGATATTTTGGCTAATGATAGTGATGTAGATGGTGATGTAATAACCCTTACAGCCGTAAATGCTTCTGATGACACACACGGAACAGTAAGCTTGGATCAAAATGGTAATGTAATCTTTACACCAGATGCAGACTATAACGGAGAAGCATCATTTACATACACAATAGAAGATGGCAAGGGTGGAACAGACACAGCTACTGTTAGCTTTAACGTAGATGCAGTCAATGATGCACCAGTAGCCACGGATCTTGTCTTTACGGCAGCAGAGGACACACCGTTGAATGTTGTATTGACGGCGACTGATGTGGAGAATGATATTGATCATTTTGTGATCAATGTATTGCCAACAGATGGTGTTCTTTATAGCCACTATGTTGGCGAAGGGAATCCTTTAAACGATGTATACGAAGCTGGTACTGAGATAATCGCAACAAATGGTCAGGCAGTTTTAGTTTTTGTCCCTGTTGCCAATGAGTCAGGTAGTGATGCCTATGCCGGTAGCGATGTCGGCAATCAACAGTCAGATTATGCTCGTTTTGATTACGTTGTTTTTGATGTAGATGGCAATTCGGATAATGCCATGGTGACAATAGATGTAACACCCGTTGCTGACACGCCTACTTTAACGATTACTGATTCCGACTTTAATTATACAACAGATGTTGAAGAATTTACTTACGGTGGTACGTGGACGGGTAATGCCCTTGCTACGGGATTAACTGGTGGTATTTGGCATACTGACAATCCAGATGGAAAAATAGAAATTGGACAGGAAAATACATATTTAAAGAATCAGGTTACAACTAACGATGTAGTTGAGTTGGAAGGTAATCGTGGTGATTCCTCCAATCTTTACACTGTGATCAGTGCCGAAGCTGGAGAGACTTATCAGTTGTCGTTCCAGTTTTCACCTAGATCTGGGCATGTAAATGATTCTACTATTTATGTAAAACTTACAGATACTGAGAATCATGTAGAAACTCTTATGACCCTCGAAAGCGATACTGTTGCATTGCAGGATTATTCGCTGACAATCCCTGTTTCTGCAACAGGGACTTATAGGCTTGAATTTGTTTCTGCGGATCAAAATAGTACAGGTGGAGTGCTCGATAATATCCAACTGGAACAACTTGCTAATACAGGGATAGAAGGGGAGCTGGTAAGACTGTCCACAATATCGGCTGGATTGAATGATGATGATGAGTCTGAGCTGTTGGCAATCCATATATCAGGTATTCCAAATGGTGCAATTCTGAGTGATGGCATCCATAGTGGAACAGGTGAAGTTGATGTTGTCGGCTGGGATCTGACTAATTTAACTATTAGTGGGCTCGAAGAAGGAACTTATGAGCTCACAGTTACCGCCAGTGCTAAGGAGGTTTCGAATGGTCAAGTTGCAGAAACCTCGGATATAATTGAAGTTACCATTCTTACTGGGTCTGGTTATCCTAGCATCGTCAATGATCCAACTGTCATCGTCGATGATGTTGTCGAAACTGTCGAAGACAGTGCTATAGAGATCTTCGTGTTGAATAATGACACTGATACTGACGGCAACAATGCGACCTTAGTTTCCGCTAGCAACGGTGCTCATGGTACGACCAGCGTTGACACCGCCACCGGCATTGTTACTTACACTCCTGCGGCTGATTACACAGGCGCAGACAGCTTCACCTACACCAACAGCGAAGGCAACATTGGTATCGTCACCGTTTCTGTCACTCCAGAACCATTCTTAGACGCTGTTGATGACACCGTTGTTGCGGTGGAAGATACTGTCTTTACCTCCGTAATTGATTTAGATGCAAATGATATGGTTTCAAGCGGTCTTGAATTGAGTGTTGTGCCAGGAACGTTTACAACGTTTCAGGGCGGAAGCGTGGTTCTTGCTGCTGACGGTTCTTATACCTATACACCGGCGTTGAATTTTAGCGGTAGCGATAGTGTTGATTATACTGTGACTGATGGTGTGTCTACAGATGTTGGTAAATTAACGATCGATGTCACTCCTGTGGCAGATAGTCTATCGCCGACAGCTGGCAACGCTTCAATTGTAATTGGTAACCCCTTAGTGAATACCGGTATTTTAAATGCTGACTTAGATGAAAACGCTGCAACAGATGTATTCGAATATAAAGGGTTAGTCATAACGTCATCAACAGATGTATTGAACTTTACACCAGGACTTGGGATAGGGATTGAGACTTCTAATAATGACGCCAATCAATTGGATTATGGTGAGGTGTTAAGTATTACGTTGCCCAATTCAGTGACTTCATTGGCGTTACAAGTTAAAAGTATTGTGGATGAAGAGATAGTTATAACCGCTAAAGGTCAGGATGGCTCGACGATTGTCTGGACTTTTATGGATGTGAAAAATAGTCTAGCAGACGTAGCGACAAGAACGATAACCGATGCGAATGGAGATCTTGTCTCAACGGTTGACGTCTCTACAGATATGCTCCTTGCAAATGGTAATGCTAGTGACCATTTAACTCTAACAAGTCCAATAGCCTTTACCCATCTAACCATTGTAGATAATAATGTTGCTGGAGGGGGCTTTTCACTTGAAAATATTTCTGATCCAAATGCAGCATCTACAGGGTTTACATACCCTGTAGAAATTAACGGTGTATTGCAGGATGTTGATGGCAGCGAAGCAATCACTGAAGTTTCATTGAGTGGTTTTCCAGAAGACTCGGTGTTGACTTTTGTGGATGTGAATGGGGACACGGTTAATATCAATCCATCATCAGTGACAGCAGATGGAAGTGATGTTTTTGAATTAGATCCTGGGCTATTAGTCAATTTCTTTGATGGAACAACATTTGTTGACAATGTGTATTTGACTACGCCCGAGATATTGGACAGCGCATTTAAACCGACAATGATGGTCACCACGGGTGAAGAGTCCAATGGTAGTGAGGCACTTACGATCATTGGAGGGACAGATAGTTCTACATTATCGGGTGGATCTGGCAATGATTACATTGATGGTGGTGACGGTGATGACATCATTAGCGGTGGTGAGGGCGATGATCAATTGATCGGGGGGCTTGGTGCCGATACCTTTAAGTGGGAATTGAATGATTTGGGTTCAACTGATAAACCTGCCAATGACACCGTTATGGATTTTGATACCGTAAATGATAGTGATGCGCTAGATCTGGGTGATATCCTTTCAAATGTAGAGAGTGATAACCTAGACAGTTATCTTCATTTTGAACAATCGGGTAATGACACAGTGGTACATGTGAGTAGTACTGGTGATCTCGCCAACGCTGAGGATCAAACGATTACCCTTAATGATGTTAGTATGGATAGTTTGACTGATTCAGCACTGACAGATATTGCTGGTGATAGTCTGGATGCAACAATCATTGCTGACATGATCAATAATGGTAAGTTGATTACAGACTAGGCGGGTGACAGGATGGTTGATGCAAACAAAGATGTGAGAGCGATATTCTTGTTGCCAGTAGCTCGATTCACTTTGCCGATTTTCTGAACCGGCGCAACAGAAGTTATTTGATTGCCGCACGTTACGTCAGCAGCGTGTTGCTTGACGTTGTTTGCTGAGGATGCCGAGCAATGTTTTTGATGTAAAGTAGAGATTTTGAAATAAAAATGACCGTAGCAGTTGATCTGCTACGGTCATTTTTTTGTGAATGAAAGACGGGCGGGCTAGACTTCTTGATTCGTTAGCGTAATGGCGGGACCGGTCATGCCGTCTAGACCGATATTCCCGAGGCATTGGCGTTCTTCACTGCTTTCGACCCCTTCGGCAATTACGATCAGGCCGATAGTGTGTGAAATGGTGCACAGATTACGCAGTAGTGTTTGATTTGGTTGGTTGTTGTCGATATCGCGAATCAAGGCTGCATCAACTTTGAGGTAATCTAAGCCAAGATCGTGCAATTTGCTCAACCTAGCAAACTGAGTGCCAACATGTTCGAGGCCGATCTTGCAGCCGAAAGGTTTCAGCTCATGGCAAAATTGCTTAAATTCATCAAAGTATCGGTACGCACCATATTCTGAAACTTCGAGCCAGAGTTTCTCGGCTGCTAGTGGGTGTTGTTTGAGTTGCTGAATGAGTGTATGACGAAATGATAGATCGCACATGGCTTGGTGAGACAAGTTGATTCCTTGTGGCGCACCGTTTTTGTTGCTATCGCTTATGTTAGCTAATGCTTTGGTGATAATGCATTGATCAAATTGTGGCAGTAAGCCGCTGCTGGCAGCAAATGGGATAACGATGCCTGAATTGCACCAGCTGTTGTCGATAAGAACTCGTGATGGTGCTTCCATGTGAATCAGCTTGCCGTTCATATCTGTTACCGGGTATTGATCCAAAGTTATGGTGTCATGGTCGATGGCAGTTACAATGGCGTCGCGCCATGCTGCGTGATTGGTAAGCGTTACGCGATAGCTTTCTGCTCGAATCACCTCAACCGTTGATGCCCCTTTTTGTTCGGCAGCGGCAAGTGCGTTATCGGTGCGGGATAAAATTGCCGAGAGCGAATCTCCTTGATCAAATGTCGTGGCACCAACGGGGAGCAGTAGTTCAGTGGTGTGGTCGATGGTGTTGATGAGCTGATGTAGTTGTTCAGATACCTGCAGGGCAAGGTTGTGCGCATTGTTATGATCGAAAGCGAGGAGTGAAAAGTCGCTACCATTGAGTCGCCCCGCAATCCAATTTGGCTGTTGTTGACACAATGCCGAGAGCTTTTGCCCCATGAGCCCAAGAAGCTGATCCACTTTCTGCCGACCTAACGCCGCATTGAGTTGCTCCAGTTCACTAAATCTGGCGATGATGAGTGTTCCTGCTCCGCTGGAATCGTTGTCGCTGGTGATCGATTTGAGCTGATTGAAAAACTGTTGCCGATTTAGCAATCCCGTGACATTGTCGTAATGGGCCTGTTGACGCAATTGTTCTAAGCGTTGTTCTTCTTCTGCTAACGTTTGCTCGACTTTACTTGATAAGTGGTTCATGGCACTGACAACTGCACGAAATTCTAGGGTCTTAGGCTCATGGATGCGAATGAATTTGCGCTGTCCGATCGCTTGCGCCTGAATGATGACATCATCAAGCGGTCGTGTGATCCGTTTTAAGATTAGGCTGCCCATGCATCCGCTAAAGAGTAGGCTTGCCATAAACCATAGCGACAATTGTTGTGTTTGTTGCCAGAGCGACTGGTAGGCAAAACGGCTGTGACTTTGTAGCTCTAGTATGCCAAAGACCAACCAGCCATTTTGAATTGTGGCCACTCCTGGTTCTACCTGTATTGGAACTAAGCGTTGAAACCACTTAGGTACATCACTAGGCAGCGGTGGATTAACCCGTTCTATAATCAATTTACCTTCAGGGTCATTAATGCGGATATACTGATAGTGACCGCTGTCAAATTGAGCACTAATCAGTAACTCTAGGCTACTTAATTCCTTATCAAATTGTGAAATTGACAGGGCAAGTGCGCTGACGTTGTCCTGGTTTTGCAAATACAATTGTTGGCGCAAGTAGTCTCGTGCTGTTAGGGTACTGATGGTAAAGGTGATGCTGAGAATTATGACTAGCATTACCCCCAGTGATATCCACAATTGTTTATTTAGTGACATATTCTAAAACCTTTCATTTCAAGGCTGCGTGTCTTGAAGCTGAATCCCTTCAGCTTTCATGCGGGTTAAGACGTCACGCCAGTTAGATAGGCGTGACGATGAATCTCCAGTTGGTCCTTGTTTACCGTTGATCCACAATTGTTTAGTGTTGAAACTGAAAATTGGTTGCAGGTCAGGGCGTTGTGCTGCGGATAAAACCTCTTGGCGTAAGTTATCCAGTATGAACGGTTGGCTGCTCGGTGTGGGGTAGTAGCTGAGCACCATGTGGGCCTGGTTCTTGATTCCTGCTGTGGTTATGATCTGCGCTTTAACGTAGGTTAGTCGGAGTTTTTCAATGGGGACACCGAGAGCATTAAGGGTGATGTATTTAGCGAAGGAGAAGTCTTCACAGTCTCCTTGACCCAAACCTAGGGTTTCAAGAGGGGTTGCCCAGTAATCAGTTTTCTTCCACGTCAAACGGTCATCAACATACATAATTCGTTGATTAAAGAAATGGTTAATTTTTTCAAGTTGTTCAGTGACGGGGAGGGTGGCACATTCAATTTGTATTTGGTTCCAAGCGGTAATGGATTGACGACCAGTAAGTCCGTAGCGTTGTTCAGCAAGATCGTGTAGCTGGCAATAGTTTATGGTGACGGCGAGAGCAAATACGACCGTACAGCTGAATATAAAAGTAGTCAGTACCACTATTCTAATCAGAGGAATCTGGTGCCTTAAATAAAGCTTACGTGCCACAAGTTTTCCCTTGCTGGTGTCAAAAAAAGTTAAAATTTATAGACTGGCAGTATATACTGTCTTACTCAAAAGGTGTTTGAAATATAGCAAAAGATGACTGATTTTGTACTCTTTTAGCTATACAAAGAAAAAATATCACGTTATAAATAGCATTATTAATTAAGAATATTTCTTCGTAATTGTGAGGGTATCAATGAAGATTCTAATCCTAGCTATTGGTTTTTGCTCCATGTTGATCAGTCCATTCGTCAGCTGGTCTAGTGATGAGATTTCAATGACTGAAATGTTTCACACCCAAGAAAACGGTACGACAGATAATCTTAGTTCTGTTGTACGCCAAGCGATTGCTACCAATCCAGAGGTGATGGCTAGCTGGGCAGTGTTTAGGTCTGTTGAGTTTGAACAGGATGCCGCATGGGGTGGGTATTTGCCCAGCGTTGATGTGACTGGGCGAGCTGGTTATGAGGGTTATCGTTCAAATAGCCAAACCAGTGATTATCAACCAGCAGAGGTCTCATTTGCGTTCACACAAATGCTTTATGATGGGTTTTTGACTCGTGATGAGGTGGAGCGTTTAGGTGCTGAAAAATTGGTTTGTTTATGTGAGCTGTTGGAGATGTCTGAGAATACAGCATTAACAGCTATCACGGCTTATGTGGATGTGTTGCGTTACCGTAACTTATTAGCCTATGCCGAAGAGAATCTAGCGCAGCACCAAGAGGTTTTTGGTCAAGTTAAAGAGCGTGTTGAGGCTGGCATTAGCCGCGGTGTCGATTTAGATCAGGCAACAGGGCGGCTTGCGCTTGCCCGCGCCAACTGGATGACAGAGTCGAATAATCTTCATGATGTTAGCGTCCGTTTTCTACGTATTGTTGGTGAGCTACCTGATACAACATTGCAACCTCCTACTGAGGTAACGCAAATAGAATTGCCCGAAAAGATCGAGGGAGCTCTGCTAAATGCGTTTAACCAAAATCCGACAATTAATGCTGCTTGTGCACGTGTTGCTGCCGCACGTAAGGCACAAGATGCACGCCAGGCATCCTTTCATCCGCGCGTTGAACTCCGTGGTCATCACGATATAGGTGCAGAGAGAGACCAAATAAAAGGTAACAGTAACGAAAGCGTTGTAGAGGTTGTAGCTACGATTAATCTTTATCGCGGTGGCAGTGACCGAGCGACTGTACAGCAGTTTCATAGCTATGTTAACCAGTCCATTGACCTGCGTAATAAAATGTGTCGTGATATTCGCCAAACTCTAACGATCGCATACAACTCTATTGGTCATCTAGAAAAACAACTAGAATATTTGAAAGCTCATTTGCAGTCGAGTCAAAATGCGCGTCAAGCGTATCGTGATCAGTTTGATATTGGTCAACGAACTTTGCTTGACCTCCTAGACACTGAAAATGAGTATTTTCAGGCGCGCCGTGCTTATGCCATTGCCTCATACGATTATGTTTTAGCCTATGCACGTTCTGCGCAAGGGATGGGCACATTGCTAACATCTCTGGGTATACGTAATAAGGATGTGCCTATGCTTGACCAAGTGGTGAATGATAAAGGGGATATCAGTGCTAGTGAGTTTTGTGTTGAGCAGGCAATACCCGCTCAGCTTACTGGCAATGGAACTATTTCTGCTCAGCCGTGGTTGAAGTAAGGTAAATAGCGTTATTGATACTAATAATGGAGATGTGGCAGCAATAAGCAGCCATACCGAGCATTATCTATGGCATGTGGGGCTTGTATGCTTTTGCGCCGCTGATGAGTGAGTACGTAGAACCTCTGCTGCAAGATATCTTTTTACTCATACATATCATTGGGTGCCTGTTTTCCGGTGTGCCACTTGGGAGCGATATTCTTTCTACCAGTAGTATCCTCAGTATTATGATCATCCCTTTTATCGCTAGTATTGTGCGCGATACCTTTGCCTAAACTCCGTTGCAACTTAAAAAATCAGCTTATGGAATCGGGGCGACACGCTGGGAAGTGGTTAAAGATTTTACACCTGCTCTAAATCACGTAACAAAAATCACGCTGGAACTGGTCTTGGCTTGGCGATTATCAAACATATTGTGGGTTTATACTCCGGTGTTGTGTGGATTGAGAGCAATGATGACGGTGGTAATTGTTTTGTGGTGCAGTTAAGTGGATAGCGGTGTTAAGAAGAATTAACTGGTATCGTAGGGACCTCCATTTTATGTTATTGGATGGAGATTTTTATGAAGAGTAAAGTTCACATTATAATTGCCGCTGATGATTGCTGCTCGCGTTCGCTGGGGTTAAGCAAAAAAAGACTGTCAGTTATGGTGCTGGTGGCAGTTTTGCTGGGTGGGGTTGCTGTTACTGCTACCATGTTTTCTGCTTACACCTTGGTAATGCAGCCGGAGCGCAAGCAACACTTGGCAGAGCTAACGACTCAGGTGCAATTGCTTGAGGGGCAAAATAGTAATTTGCTGGCGCAGGTAGATGAGCAACAGCGTGAAAAACAGCAACTTATGAGTGAGGCGCTAAGCCATCTCAATGAGCGTACTGCCCAGCTGGAATCTATACTTACCCAAGTTGGTGTAGTTGTGCCGACAGAAAATAGTGTTGTGGACGCCGGAACCGTCGTCGCTGATCAGACTGCTTTAGCCAGCAGTGGTGGGCCATTTATCTTTGCCGGTGAGGATAACTATGAAGGGCTAACCGGGCAAGATGAAACGGGTGATGTCCTTAAACATTCGGATAAATTGCTTGACCTGATTACTCATGTGCCACTGGGGCGCCCAACTGCGGGGTATTGTTCCTCCGGGTTTGGACGGCGTACTGATCCGATAAATGGTCGGCGGGCTTTTCACAGCGGCATAGATATCGCGAGTAACGTCGGCACCAAGATTTATGCTACCGCAGATGGGGTTGTGGTGAGTTGCGGTAGGGTGAATGGCTATGGTAAAATGATCAAGTTGAATAATGGTCAGCGCTTCAGCACAGTCTTTGGTCACCTGCACAAAATAATGGTAGCTAAAGGGGCGCAGGTGAAACGCGGCGACTTACTTGGCACTATGGGTAGCACTGGGCGTTCGACCGGTCCACATCTGCACTATGAAATACGTGATCTTGGTCATGCGGTAAATCCATATTCTTTTACCTTTCTCTAGCAACAAGGGGCTCTTATGTTTTCGTCAGCTAAAAAAAATAATCCTGATGCTGTAACGACTATAATCGGTGCTGGAGCTGAAATAACCGGCGACATGTCATTTAAGGAAACTATGCGAATTGATGGTCAATTTGATGGCAACTTGAGAGGTGACAACCTGATTATTAGTGCCAGTGGTAAAGTTATGGGTGATGTAGTAGCTAGTAGTTGTGTGTGTTACGGGCAGGTTGTTGGCAACATGACTGTTGAGCGCTTGCAAGTGAAGCAAGGTGGCAAGATAGATGGTACCGTCAGTACAGCTATCCTGGAAGTGGAATCCGGTGCGTTACTCAGTGGTGAAATAACCCAACCCAAAAAGGAGCTGCGTCTGGTGACCGGTGAGACAGATAAAATTGCTTCAGTCCCAGAGAAAAACAGCGCGAAAAAATAGCTGCACGTTCAATGTTAATACTGCCATTGGTAATGTTGTGGCTCAGGCTATGGTAATAAATGGCAAAGACACCAAGACCGCTTCTCAAGAGAAAAGGTCTTGGTGCTTTTCGTTTGAACTAGTTCTCTATGACTTGCGCAGAGATTATTGAAATTGCTTCTAGTGGGACATCTTGATGCATCCCTGCGTTGCCTGTGGTTACTTGCTCAATGGTTTTAACAATATCCATGCCGGCAACCACTTTACCGAAGACTGCATAACCGTAAGCGTCTGGGCTGGTGTCACGGTGGTCGAGAAATGTATTATCATTAATGTTGATAAAGAATTGTGATGTTGCGCTATTGACAATCTGGGTGCGTGCCATGGCTATGGAGCCGCAGACGTTTTTTAAGCCGTTAGTAGCTTCATTTTTTATGGGTTTGTTTTTGTTGCCCTTTTCTGTCATGTCACCGTTCATACCGCCACACTGAATCATGAAATTACTGATAACACGGTGAAAAATGGTGTCATTGTAGAAACCACTGTTTACGTAGCCGAGAAAATTTTCTGCGCTAATTGGTGCCAGTTCAGGGTTTAATTCCAGAGTGATGTCACCCATTGTTGTTTGTAGTAATATCTGTGGTGCAGAACTCATAATACTATTACTCCTTTTGTTGTTGTTTATTCGCAGGTCGCTGTTTGTTTGGGCGTGACGTTAACATATTTATCCGAATAAGTTCAAATCAACTGTATATAATAATGTCAGACTGGTATGCTTTGCTGATAATTATTGTTTCACCTGTCTAGGGATTGCTGTTATATTTACCGGCGCAGTTTTTAGGCAGACGCTTGTGTGCGTGGATACAAAATAGCGCCATGTGACCTTATTACATAAATTATTGTGCGCAAGTGTCCTTGCAGGAAATAGGTTATGGAAGATTCAACAAATGAAAGTAGTGTAGCTAAAAATATTTTTGTTGGTTATTTTATTCTTATATTACATGTTTTGTTATTGGGATTTCTCGGGTTATTCATTGTGTTTTTCCGCGGTGTGGTTGTGTATATGCCGTGGATACTTGGTGGTGGTTTGACTCTGATGCTGCTGTCTGGGGTGTGGTTTTATCGGCGGATGAAAAGGGGACAGACTAATCTGCGGGAAACTATAAAAGATGCAGTGCCAAAAAATCGTCCAGTAGAAATAAGCTTGCTCGGTGGTTTGGCGTCTATGAGGCTTGGGTCAGTTGGTGGTTCTAACGGCAGCTATGGAGCGCAACCGCCGCTGCAGCTTGAGGATGGCGAGACTTCACGCCTGCGAAGTTTGGATCGACTGATGGAAATGTACAATAAAGATTTAATTACCAAAGAAGAGTTTGCATTATTGAAGCAGGATGTGTTAAACAGTTCGGGCTTGACCAAATCAGATGATGTAGATGGTGACGTAATTGATGTTGATTTTACTAGCCATTAGATGTATATAGTCCACGTCGTGGTTAGTGATTGAATAAAACGCAAATACTGTGGATCAATGTTTTACGATTTTTTATTTTGTTTTAAGTTGCATTTTCAAGTTTAGAATGATAAACAACAGCGTCTTGTATGTCGGGGTGTAGCGCAGCCTGGTAGCGCACCTGCCTTGGGAGCAGGGGGTCGGAGGTTCGAATCCTCTCGCCCCGACCATAACAAGCGCCAGTAGCTCAGCTGGATAGAGCATGTGACTTCTAATCACAGGGTCGAGGGTTCGAGTCCTTCCTGGCGCGCCACTTATAAATCCTCGTTTTGTGATTAAAGTATATAGATAATAACCATCTGCGGTTGCATGTTGGTAAGCACCTTGTGGTGGGTGTAGCTCAGTTGGTAGAGCGCCGGATTGTGACTCCGGTTGTCGAGGGTTCAATCCCCTTCACTCACCCCATTTTACTATACAGCGTACGGATCACCTGTCTGTTTAAATTATCTGTACATTGTGCAATTGGTTTACTCCGCTTATTTTTAGTGGTGACATATATTCTCATAGCTTTTCGGTTTTGAGATCTAATAGGACTTGCGAGAGTGGCGGAATTGGCAGACGCACTGGGTTTAGGACCCAGCGGGCAACCGTGGGAGTTCGAGTCTCCCCTCTCGCACCAAGTAATAACAGGGGCATCCGTGCCCCTGTTTTGTTATGCCTTGTGTTCCTGTCGATTACCGAATATCAATTCGTCCCGTTTATTAATTAACAAGTGAGGTTATTTAGCATGAACGTTCAGGTTGAAGACATTAGCCCTATAAAAAAGAAAATTAGTGTTGAAGTTAGTGTAGACCGTGTTTCTGATGAAATTACTAAGGCATACAAGAAGATCGCGAAAAATGCCAAAGTTAAAGGCTTTCGTCAGGGCAAAGTGCCAATGACTGTTGTTGAGCAGTATTTTGCTGAGCAAATGGAGCAAGAGGTAATTGGCAAGCTGATTAACGAATCATACTATAAGGCTTTAGTCGATAATGATGTCCAGGCTATATCCGAACCTAAAATAGAGGCTACTGATTCACTTGCTAAGGGTAAAACATTTACCTTTGAAGCTCATGTTGAAGTTAAGCCAGCTATTGTGGCAGTAAACTATAGCGGTTTGGAATTGAAAAAAGAGATTCTTAAGCTTGATGATCAGGTTGTAGAAGATCGTATCAATGAAATGTGTTCGGAACGTGATGCTCAGGAAGTTGCTGCGCGTGATGATGCACAAAATGGTGATTTTGTAACTATCGATTTCGAAGGCTTTCTTGACGGTGAGGCTTTTGCTGGCGGCGCAGCTCAAGAGCATGCGCTGGAGATCGGTTCAGGAAGTTTTATTCCCGGTTTTGAAGAGCAGTTGGTAGGGATGAAGCGTGGGGAAGAAAAAGAGATAAATGTAACTTTTCCAGCTGAGTACGGCAACAAAGATTTAGCTGGTAAAGAGGCAGTTTTTCAGGTGAAGATAAAAGAGATTAAAGTTAAAGTTTGTGCCGAGCTTGATGATGATTTGGCTAAAGAGCTGGGTGCTGATTCTGTTGCTGATTTACGTTTAAAAGTGGCTGATGGCTACAAAAGTCAGGAAGAACAGCGTGTCGAAGAGGATTTGAAGGAACGTTTGATGACCGGCTTGGTTGATAATAACGTGTTTGAAGTTCCTGAGACCATGATTGTGCGTCAGCTGGAATTTATGCAGCGCAATATCAGCAATCGGTTGAAGAAACAAGGCATGACTCTTGAGATGATGGGGATGAATGACGAGTCATTCCGTGGCATGTATCGTGAGACTGCTATTAAACAGGTACAGGGTAGTTTAATTCTCGAATCTATTGGACAGCAGGAAAATATTTCTGTCGATGACTCAGAAATTGATGGTCGTTTAGAAGAGATTGCCACTATGGCAAATGCTCCAATGGACGAAGTTAAAAAATATTATGCTGGTGAAGATGCACGAAAAAATCTATTGGCACAGATCGAAGAGGAGAAAGTTATTACTTTCTTGCTTGGTCAGTCCAGGTTGACTGAGGTGTCTAAAGATGAACTGGCTGAAAAAGAAGCTGATACTGATCAAGTAGCAGACACAGAGCAGGAGTAGATATATGAGTCTTGTCCCGATAGTTGTCGAACAAACTGGACGTGGTGAGCGTTCATACGATATTTATTCACGGCTGTTGAAGGATCGAATCATATTTCTCGGTGGTGGTATTGATGATCAGATAGCCAACTTGATTATTGCCCAGCTGTTGTTTTTGGAATCAGAAGATCCAGAAAAAGATATTCATCTGTATATAAACTCCCCAGGCGGGGTGGTGACATCGGGGATGGCGATTTATGATACCATGCAGTATATAAAAGCGCCGGTTTCAACCATCTGTATTGGTCAAGCGGCCAGCATGGGGGCAGTATTGTTGGCAGCAGGTGAAAATGGTAAGCGTTTTTCTTTGCCAAATTCTCGCATAATGATACATCAGCCGTTAGGTGGGTTTCAGGGCCAGGCATCGGATATAAGTATCCATGCACAAGAAATTTTGCGTATGCGTGATGACCTGAATGCTATTCTTGCCCATCATACCGGGCAGGACATTGAAACTATCGCCGCAGATACCGAACGGGATTTCTTCATGGGAGCTAAAAATGCACAAAGTTACGGCTTAGTTGATAAAATTGTCGTGCGCGAGCAGCTCTAAGAACGGGGGAATTTTATGACTAAAAAAGACGATCATAATGAAGACTTGATGTGCTCGTTCTGCGGTAAAACTCAGGATGAAGTAAAAAAACTTATTGCTGGACCTTCGGTTTATATCTGCAATGAGTGTATAGAAATGTGTGAGGAGATAATTGCAGAAGAGTTGGGCAGTGATAGCGCTGATGAATCAGCACCTTTGCCGACTCCTCAACAGATTTGTGCAACTCTGGATGACTATGTAATCGGGCAAACCCAGGCAAAAAAAGTTCTCTCTGTCGCTGTTTATAATCACTATAAGAGGGTGAAGTGCTCGTCTAAGGTAGATGATGTAGAGATACAAAAGAGTAATATTTTGCTCCTCGGTCCTACCGGTAGCGGTAAAACCTTGTTAGCGCAAACCCTTGCTCGTGTTCTCAATGTCCCTTTTGCTATGGCTGATGCAACAAATCTTACCGAAGCGGGCTATGTCGGCGAGGATGTTGAAAATATAATATTGGCGCTGGTTCAAGCTGCCGATTACGATGTAGAAAAAGCGCAGCGTGGCATTATCTACATAGATGAGATTGATAAAATTGCGCGCAAGAGCGAGTCGCCATCCATCACCCGTGATGTTTCAGGTGAAGGGGTGCAGCAAGCGTTGTTGAAGATTATTGAAGGCACTACTGCAAGCGTTCCCCCCAAGGGAGGCAGAAAACATCCACAACAGGATTTTATTAAGGTTGATACTGCTAATATCCTGTTTATTTGTGGCGGAGCGTTCTCTGGTTTAGAGGATGTGATCAGGCAACGTGTCGGCAAGAAAACCATGGGTTTTGGTGCCAATATACCGCTGCCCAGTAAAGCAACTTTGGGTGCCATGCTTAAGGATATTGAGGCTGGTGATCTGTTGAAATACGGCTTGATTCCAGAGTTTATCGGGCGGTTGCCAGTAATTGCGACCCTGGAAGAGTTGGATGAGGAAGCTTTGGTGCGGATTCTTAAGGAACCAAAGAATGCTTTGGTGCGCCAATATCAAAAATTGCTGCAACTGGAAGGTGTGTCGCTTAATTTTACTGACGATGCTTTGGTCGCTATTGCACGGGAGGCCGCGCGCCGAAAGACAGGTGCCCGTGGTCTGCGTTCTATCCTGGAAGAGTCAATGCTCGACATTATGTACGACATCCCGTCACAGGATTATGTAAAAGAAGTTTTCATCACCGAAGATGTGATCCTGAAAAAAAATACTCCACGCATTGTGTATGAATGTGCCGAATCTGCGTAAAGGTTTTTATATATGACTAAACCGCAAGAAGAAATTGTTGTAGATACAAAGGGAGCAGGGGCAATACCTCTGCTCCCTTTGCGTGATATCGTTATTTTCCCAGAGATGGTTACGCCACTCTTTGTCGGTCGCTTACAATCCATTCGTGCTTTGGAAGTGGCTATGGAAAGTGAGCGCCTGATTTTTTTGGTGGCGCAAAATGATGCTGATGTTGATGAACCTGAACTAGAAGATTTGCATCAGGTTGGAACTATAGCTAAAATATCACAGTTACTTAAATTACCTGATGGTACGGTTAAGTTGCTGGTTGAGGGGCAATCACGAGCGTTAGTACGTGAATTGATCGATGCAAAAGATTATGTGTTGGTTACCTACGACGCGGTTGATGAGGTGTGTTCTGGCTCCCTCGAGTTGGAAGCTTTGGTGCGTAGTGTGCGCACTATGTTTAAATCTTATGTAACTCTGAGCCGTAAGGTTCCTTCAGAAGTTGTTGCAGCGGTTGAAAATATCTCGGAGGCCGGTTTGTTGGCGGATACTGTGGCTGCACACCTGAGTTTGCGGGTAGAAGAGAAACAGGAGATTTTAGAACTTATAGATATAGCTGCGCGCATGGAAGCCTTGCTGGAACTGATGGAGCGCGAAGTTGAAATTTTAAAAATCGAAAGAAAAATTCGCAAGCGCGTCAAAAACCAGATGGAGCGTACTCAGAAAGAGTACTACCTCAATGAGCAGATGCGTGCCATTCAGAAAGAGTTAGGCGATAAAGATGATTTCAAGCAAGAGCTGAAAGACATTGAGGACAAGATCGCCAAACATAAAATGCCGCGTGAGGCGACAGAAAAAGTTCATGCTGAGTTGCGTAAATTAAAGATGATGTCGCCGATGTCTGCTGAGGCAACGGTAGTGCGTAACTATATTGATTGGTTGTTGGATTTGCCGTGGCAGAAGTCTACGCGAGATAGTAGCGATATAGAGAAGGCCGAAACAATTCTTAACGCGGATCACTATGGTCTGGAAAAAGTTAAAGAGCGAATTCTTGAGCATCTTGCAGTGCAGACGCTGGTAAAAAAAGTCAAAGGACCAATCCTGTGCCTCGTGGGACCTCCTGGTGTAGGTAAGACATCTCTGGGGCAATCAATAGCGCGCGCTATAAATCGCAAATTTGTGCGTATCTCTTTAGGTGGGATGCGTGATGAGGCTGAAATTCGTGGTCATCGGCGTACCTATATTGGTGCTATGCCGGGCAAAATTATTCAGAGTATGAAGAAAGTCGGCGTGCGTAATCCGGTTTTTTTATTGGACGAAATTGATAAGATGGCAGCCGATTTTCGTGGTGATCCGTCGGCGGCATTACTTGAAGTTCTCGACCCAGAACAAAACAAAAATTTTGGTGACCACTTTCTTGATCTTGATTACGATTTGTCTCATGTGATGTTTGTGGCTACGGCCAACTCTCTTCAGGGGGTACCGGCACCACTGCTGGATCGGATGGAAATTGTTCAGTTGGACGGTTACTGTGAGGAAGAGAAGATTAAGATAGCGCGTAATCATTTGCTGGATAAACAGTTAGCAGAACACGGATTGATAGCAGATCAAGTGAGTTTTACACCTGCTGCGTTAACCGAGATCATTCGATATTATACTCGTGAGTCTGGGGTACGTGATTTAGAGCGGCGTATTGCCGCTATTTGCCGTAAAATTGCCCGCCAGATGGTTGTTAATAAGGCGCAGAAATCACATTGGCGCGTAGGCGTTGCCCAGATACATAAGTTTTTAGCGGTGCCACCATATAGTCATGGTGAAAAAGATCAAAGCTCTCTGTGCGGTGTTGCTACCGGATTGGCATGGACTGCGGCCGGTGGTGAGATATTAATGATCGAAGTTTTAAAGCTTGCTGGTCAAGGTAAATTAACCGTCACTGGGAAGCTTGGAGATGTGATGCAGGAGTCAGCTCAGGCTGCTTTTGCCTATGTTCGTTCTCGCTGGCAGGAATTGGGGTTGGATGCCGATTTTTATCGTAACTTAGACATCCATATACACGTGCCAGAGGGCGCAATCCCCAAAGATGGACCATCGGCTGGGATTACTATTGCTACTGCCATAGCATCGGCTTTAACTGGTCGTATGGTTGATAGTTTGTTAGGTATGACTGGAGAGATAAATTTACGTGGCGAAGTGCTGCCAATTGGGGGACTGAAGGAGAAACTTCTAGCTGCGCGGCGCGCTGGTTTGGAGCGAATTCTTATCCCGGCAGACAACAAACGTAACCTGAAAGAAATCCCAGTGCATCTATTAAAGGATTTAGATGTTAGCTGCGTAAGCCATATGGATGAAGTGTTGGCACAGGCTTTGCTATAGATACATGATCACTGGCTGGATCAATAAATGCGCAAGCAATATTGATCCTATGATTAGTATCAGTAGCGGGGGCACTGATGTTTAGCGCTTGTGCTCCTTATTGATATTTGCTATAACTTGCGCGTCTGAAAGATGCACATATATATCCCAACCTAGGAGGTTAGCTGTGACAAAGACAGAACTTGTAAATTCAATTGCTGAGAAAGCAGGACTGAGTAAATCAGATTCAGAAAAAGCACTGAAAGCGTTTGTTGATACTGTTACCGACGCGTTGAAACAAGGTGATAAGATTGCCATGGTTGGTTTTGGTACCTTTAGTGTAGGTGCTCGTGCCGCTCGTGTTGGCAAAAATCCACAGACAGGTGCAGCAATCAATATTCCCGCAGCTACAGTGCCTAAATTTAAAGCTGGCAAGGCTTTGAAGGATGCAGTTAACTAGGTTTTGAAAAAAAGCGTTATCAGTAACTTTTAGATCTTTACTTCGATAAGATATTCTGTTACTTTTCAGCGCGTTCATCGAGTGGGGCTGTAGTAGAGTCGGTTACAACATCGGCCTGTCACGCCGGAGGTCGCGGGTTCGAGTCCCGTCAGCCCCGCCATTCGATAAGCACAAAATATGGGCGAATAGCTCAGCTGGGAGAGCATCGGTCTTACACACCGAGGGTCACAGGTTCGAGCCCTGTTTCGCCCACCATATAGTACGGGGCTGTAGTAGAGTCGGTTACAACATCGGCCTGTCACGCCGGAGGTCGCGGGTTCGAGTCCCGTCAGCCCCGCCATAATAAAAAAGGCTGTGGATTATTCCACAGCCTTTTTTGTGTTTAAGTGTCCGTCTACAAATTAAGCACAGCTAAGTTATTTCTTTAGCAGCAGCTTCAGGTGTTCAATATAGTTAGTTGCTCCACCGCTACGATAACCCGTCATGGTAACTAGGGTGCCTTCTGGATCCAGAATTGCTACTGCAGGGAATCCGCGCACAGCGTATTTGCGGGCTAAGTCTTCATTGCGTTGTATTTGTTCTTCAGATTGTTTTTTACGTTTCGGGAAGTCTACTGATACCAAAACTAGTTTGTCTGTGGCAAATTTATGGAATTGCTCAGTATTTAGGATTTCTTTTTCCATTTTTTTGCACCAGTGACACCAATCTGATCCGCTGAAAGCTATGAAAATGTGCTTATTTCTCTGGTGGGCAATAACTTTTGCTTGTTCTAGATCTTCAAGCCAGGTTGAGTCAAGAGCTAGGGTAATGCTAGGTAGCAGTGATAGTAAAACAATGATCAGCGCTAAAGTTTTTTTCATCTAGGTCTCCTGTCCGTTGTGGTATGAATTAATCCATACTCTAGAGTTCAAGGGTTTTTTCTCTTTTTGTGACCAAGCTTCCAGAGGTTTGCCGATGGGGAGCAGGATTTGAACTTTTTTTTGTTGGGGCAATTTAAGCCATTGGGCCAATGTTTGCGCGCGATCATCGGTGCGTAGCCAGCCATCTATCCAGACACTGGCATAGCCCAGAGCGGTTATGGCAAGGAGCATGTTTTCTGCTGCTGCAGCACAATCTTCCAATTGGAAATCATAACCGGAGTAAATTTTTTCCGGTTGTTTATCAATGATGCAGGCAATCATGGCTGGAGCTTGTTGCATTGCTGTGTTAGCAGGGTGCAGGTTGTTTAGCTGGGTAATGATTTTATGATCATCAATTATCATAAATTCAGTTGTTTGGGCGTTTTTCCCAGAAGGTGCCATGATACCTGACCGCACAATGGTATACAGGTCTTCACGTGGGATAGTTATATCAGCCATTGGACCGCGGTAACTGTGCCTTTTTTTTATGGTTTCAAACAGCTCCATTTTTTGCCTTATGTTGGTATAAGGGTGAAATTTCAACGTGCTAACAGCAAGTTAACATGTTGTAGCTTTTATTCAAAGGGCTGTCGTTTGACAGCCCTTTGAATTTATTTCTGTGGTGCTGGTGGGGATAAATAGTCGCTATAATTTATCCGAATTCTCCGCTAAATACTTTGCTACTCCGTTTGTGGTTGCCTGCATGCCGCTATCGCCCTTTTTCCAGCCAGCTGGACATACATCACCATATTGTTCAAAAAATTGTAGAGCATCTATCATGCGTACCATCTCATCAACATTGCGCCCTAAAGGTAAATTGTTTACTACCTGATGCTGGACTACTCCATTACGGTCGATGAGAAATGATGCTCGTAGAGCAACCCCTGCTTGAGGATGCTCAATCCCATAGGCTTGACATATTTCATGTTTGATATCCGCGACCATGGGGAATTCTACCGGACCGATACCTCCATCGTTAATGGCGGTATTCCGCCAGGCTAAATGGGTATATTGTGAATCAATAGACACCCCAACTACTTCGATGCCGCGCTCGCGCAGTTGCTCTATGCGGTGGTTGTGGGCAATGATCTCTGATGGGCAGACAAAGGTGAAATCAAGTGGCCAGAAAAAAAGGGCTATATACTTCCCTTTTAGGTCGCTAAGCTTAAAATCTGCTACAATGGATCCATCGGCCAATACTGCTGACGCACAGAAATCCGGTGCTTCTTTTGCTACGAGTACGCTCATTTGTTTTTCCCCTTAAATTTATTAATTTAGTTTTTGGTTCGGCAATATTTATAAATAGCAAAGTTACGTGAATAAATTTGTAGCAAATATAACCAAATTGGTCAACAATAAAAAATATGAACATACCAGTTAAGTATGGATTCATCTAGGAGGCTATCTGCCGTGTCGGAACAATTTTTAGAACAATCTGGTATTGAAAAACAATTGCAGCAACTGCAAGGATTGAGTGCAAGTAAAAAGTATATGAAATTGATTGAAGCCGAGAACAACCTGGAGTTGGTACAGAGCATGCCACCTCAGGAGTTGTTTTTGTTGATCAAAGAGTATGGGGTTATTGATTCGGCTGATCTACTGGGGTTAGCTACTCCGGAGCAGGTAACGCTGTGTGTTGATATGGATTGTTGGCGCGGTGATGAACTGGACACTGAGCAGTCTATTCAATGGTTGCATTTGCTATTGATACAAGACGAGGATGCATTTCTGCGCCTGATTGATGGTTTTGATTTTGAGCTGCTGGTTATGATGGTAAAAAAACAACTGACTATTATCAGCGGTCTGGAATCGTTGCATTATGACGAAGATCTGATGGCGACGCGTAAGCGTTTCGATCAAGTTTATGACTGTGAGTATCGCAGTGACGATGTCGCTAAAATCATGAGCGCCTTTCAGGATGTATTATTTCGCGAACGTCAAGAGCTGTTTTTGCAAATCATGGAAGCAGTACGCCATGAATTTGATCTGGCCTTGCAAGAGTGTGTATTTATAGATCGCATGGGCAGGTTGGGAGACTTGGGGTTTGTTGATCCATTTGCAGCGCGCTCCTTGTTCAGTTGGGTGAATCCTGACACCTTCTCCCCGGAAAATTTCCTTAAACCAGATTTTGTCCCTTCTTTTAGTGATGGTTGGAGCCCGAGTATGGCACCGCCAACCTTTATGCTCAGCCTTGCCCAGCCGCAGGATTTGCTTGGTGAAATTCTCTCGTCTGGATTAAGTCATGATTTAGCCTATGAGTTCAGTTTTTTGCTTAACCGTGCCCTGAGTGCAGAACATGTTGATTACGGTGAGCCAGATGATATAGCGCAGGTACTTCAGGATGTCTATTATACCCTCAACATTGCCTTAGGTTATGTGGCTGGTGCGGATTTAGATAAAGCAGAAAGGCTATTGCGTGGAGTATATTTACATAGTTTGTATCAGCTAGGATTTAGCCTGACGGTACAGTTGCGCCAGCGGGCGCAGAGTATCGCCGCATCAACTATTGGTTCTTATCTTGATGGCCCGGATGCCGCTCTAATTGGCGCTTTGAATCAGGTTAAACCACGGTTCTTTAAGGGGCTTGTCGATGCTACACGAGCTGATGTGCGTAGTTTTCATACTTGGGCAGAAGTAGTTACGGTACGCCAAGAGCTTGACTGTGTTGAAAACTTGAGCACGTTATTCAGTGCTGCTGGTGTTTTCAGTCTACCGCAGCCGCAGCAGCTAGATCTTGATGGTTGTATACCTGAGCAGGCAACTGAAGTTACCCTATCGGAATTCTTTCTCACTGCATTGGCTAATCGTTTATTAGGCCGCGATTTTTATCCGCAGCCAATACCGGTTTCAGAGTTGCTGATACTCCATGAAAAAGTGAGCCTGCCCGCAGCTGAGTTCACTGAGTTACGCCAACAAACTCATGACTGGTTAGATTCACAGGTTGTTGGTTCGGGCACCTTTGCTAATTTCTGCTTGGATATTTGGCAACATGAGTTTTGTGCCCTGGACCGGGAAGACGTTACTCCGGAGTATGTTGGCGGTTTGATTATTCGCTTGTGATGGTTGTTGACCTCGCCGCTGGCGCGCTGTATAGCAAAGAAAACGCGCCAGCTGCGAGGTTTATTTAATGCACACCCGGCGTACTTCATGAAGATCTGTTTTCCCCTGAAACATCTTCAAGATGCCATCCTGTTTCAAGGTGGTCATCCCTTGGCTAATGGCCAGATCTCTTATGTGGGCTACTTCTGATTTTTTCTTGATTAGCGCTTTCATTTCATCACTGCAATCCAACACTTCATGTAAACCCAGACGACCTTTATATCCTGTTGAACCACAGCTCTCGCAACCAATGGTTTTGACAAATTTTAGCGCCGCGGTGTCTAGGTTGAGAGCGGCAAAGTGTTCTGCACCATATTCATCAATGAGGCTGGCTAATTCTTCTGCTGTCGGGGTGTATTGTTCACAGCATTTGCTGCAAACACGCCGTGCCAATCGCTGTGCCATGATAACTAATAGAGCATCGGAAAAGCTGAACGGATCCATACCCATATCCAGTAGGCGGGTAATGGTTTCCGGGGCTGAGTTGGTGTGCAGGGTAGAAAAAACCAGGTGCCCGGTCAGGGATGATTCTATGCCGATGGCTGCGGTTTCCTTATCACGCATTTCACCAACCATTATTACATCGGGGTCGGCGCGTAAAAATGCGCGCAGAGCACTGGCGAAAGTAAGACCGATCTTAACATTCATCTGAACTTGACGCAGTCCCTTTTGGGTTATTTCGATAGGGTCTTCAGCTGTCCATATTTTTGTTTCTGGGGTGTTTATCTGGGCAACAGCACTGTGTAAACTGGTGGTTTTACCCGAACCTGTAGGACCGACACACAGAATCAGACCGTAAGGTTTATTGATAGCAGCTTGGACAACCTCAAGGTTGCGTGCGGTCAGTCCCAACTGCTCAAAGGGTAGTGGATCACCGGCCGCCAGCACGCGCAATACGACATCTTCTACTCCGCCTGCTGTTGGGACTGTGGCGACGCGTAGTTCTATATCCAGCGGGCCATATTTTTTAAAAGTTATTTTGCCGTCTTGAGGTTTGCGCCGCTCGGCAATGTCTAGCCCTGCCATAATTTTAATACGTGAGGTCAGGGCGTATTTGTACTTATACGGAATGCGTTGATATACCTGACAGCGTCCATCTATGCGGATGCGCACCAAAACATCATTTTTGCCTACTGCCGGTTCGATATGAATATCTGAAGCGTTAGCGCGGTAAGCATCGCAGATAATCTTATTTACCATTTTTACTAAGGCGCTATCCTCTTCAGATACTTTTTTTGACTCTAGCTCAATTTCCGGTTCATCATTCTTGTCGATACTGCTGAGGATGTCCTGCATGGAAAATTCGCTCTGGGTGTCCTGATTGTAAAACAGATCAATGAATTGCAGGATTTCATCGGAGAAGGCTGCGACAAAGCGCAGTCTGCGTTGCCCGGGGAAGGAGAATGAGATAATCCCCTGTTTTTGCAGATCGTTAGGGTCTTCCATGGCGATCTGGATTATGCCATTATCATTGCTTATGGGTATCCACTTGTCGTGGCGTAACATCTCAGGTCTAAGATTGACCAACAACTGCTGCGGTATGGCAGTAGCATTGTCAAAACGGATGAAATCACAGCTAAAATAGTGCTCAAGTGCTTTGGCCATATCTTTGCGGTCTATTTTAAGCTCTTTGATAACCACCAAATCTTGATCGAGGCGTTCATCACGGGCGATTATTTCCGCCTGCCTGATCTGCTCTTCAGTTAATAGATTTTTTTCCAGCAGATATTGGTAGCGACTCGGTCGCGGATTTTGCCCCGCTGCATTGGTCATTTTTTGATTGTTACACAGGGCAATAGCCAAGGTGGTGGCTAACTCTGTGGCAAATTCTACATCCTGGGCAGTAAAACTATCTGCTCCGCGTTTGTTGAGGATTTGGATTACTCCAATAAAAATTTGCTGAAATTGCATGGGTACGCATAACACCTGCCGGGTGGTGAAACCGCTGCGTTTGTCCCATTGTTGGTCAAACTGCAGATCGCTGTGAATCATGCGTAATTCGTGTTCATCATAGGCGTTAGTGATATTAATGATCTGTTTGGTTTTAGCACAGTGACCAGTTATGGTGCTGTGACCTATAGGAATAATGATATCTTTCAACTCGTTGCCGGAGATGACTTTGGCAATCAGTTGATTATTTTTGCTGTCAGCGAGGTATATTGTTATGCGTTCGGCTTGAAAAAGCTGCGGGGTGCGCTGGCCAATGTGCTGCATGATTTCTACAAGGTTTTTTGCTGAATGAATTTCGTTAATGCGATCCATCAGTTGCTTACGAAACTCAAGTTGCTGTTGTAAAAAAGCAGATTGATCCATGTGAAGACTCCTCAGTGCCGTGTTGCGTGGAGGGACTTATTGGTCGTGCTTTATAATGTTAGCGTAACATGATTATCTAATCCTGTAGCGCAAGTATATGCTCTTCGATTTCCATCTTGGTGCCCGTTGCTGTCAGATAGTAAAACAGGTGGATTTGCCGACCTTCGTCCGCGCTTAAATGCTGAAAACATACGGCCAGATGTTGCAATTTGATCCCCTGGCCCTTGACCTGTTCTAGACGCTGCTTGAGCTGCCCCTTTACGGCTAGTTGCTCGGCGCTGTTCAGCTCAGTATCAAAAAAGCTGGGAGCATTGTTCGGGGTAATGCGCTCACTTAAAGCATAATCCCGCGCAAGTATTTCTAACATCCGGCAACTGTTATCCGCTGCGAAGTTGTGCTGAATGAAACGTGCCAGATGCTCAAATATCTCTTTTTGTGCCAGAGGGAAGCGTAACAGCCCCTCGCGGTGCCAGAAATCTTCCAGTGCCGCAATGGCTGTTGCGCTACTGCCATAATGCTTTGCTAGTTCAGTTAGCAAATTGCGCGCCCGATTGTTGTTCCAAGTTATATCTAGTAAGCGACTGATGCCGCGTACGCGTTCCAGATCCTTAAAACTCATATCCGGGGTGCGCAAGGCCCGATAAGGCGGATTAGGATCAAAAAATATCTTAAATTTAGCAGCTTGGTGGCGAAGTGGTGCCCCAGGCAGTAGCTTGACTGTTTCTATCTGTAGGTGATGAGGTTGTAATGCCATTATTCGGTCGATGCCGAGTAACATCTGGGGAAAATTTTCTCCAGGCAGTCCCGCTATGAGGTCAAGATGTAGATGAATATTACTGTGTTGCATCAACTGGCGCACATTGTGTTCCAATATCTCTAACGGGGCTGTACGTTTGATGAGTTTGAGGGTTTGCGGGAGGATAGATTGGACACCGATTTCAAATTGGAACATCCCCTTCGGCACTTGTTGCAATAGCTTTAAAGTTGCGTCATCCAACAGATGGGCACCAATCTCAAAGTGAAAGTGGCTGTTGCGGTTGTGCTGGAGAATGAAACTGAAGATATGGCGTGCGCGTGCTGCATCGTAATTGAAGGTGCGGTCGACCAATTTTATCTTCGGAATATTGTGTTGCATCAGCCACAGCAGGTCTTGTTCAATTCGCATCATGGAAAATGAGCGAACCTTGGTGTCCAAGGCGCTCATACAGAAGGCGCAGCTATATGGGCAGCCGCGGCTGGTCTCATAATAGACAAAGCCACGCTGGCAATTCATAAGACCACTGGGAAAAGGTGAGGGTATATCGTCTAAATTTTCCAGTGGTTCACTGGCGCTACCAACAATAATTTTATCCCCTATGCGTTGGGTTACACGGGCAATTGTTTTGCTGTCCATTTCTTGGTCTGTTTTGGTGGTGGCGCAATACCACTTATGTAACAGTTCCCGAAACGGCTGCTCCCCTTCGCCGCGCACCACGGCTGTTATGCCGCAATGCTGCTCCCAGATGGTAGTATCTTCAAAGCTTACCTCAGGACCACCTAGGACGATGCGTAATTGTGGATTGATGGTATGCAGCGCATCCACTAGTTCCAAGGTAGCGCCACGGTTCCATAGATATACTGAAAAGGCGATGACATCGGGATTTTCATCTAGTAACGCGGCCAGAATGTTTTCCCGTGGTTCATGAATGGTGAATTCACGAACCATAATGCTTCCGCATGCTTCTGCTTCACAATATGCCGCCAGGTATGGCAAGGCTAAACTGGGATGAATATATTTGCTGTGTAGTGTGGTCAGAATAGTTTTCATGTAGGCTAGTCTAGCTGAGAGTGAGTTATGGGGGAAACAAAATTCTTAAAACGATTGATAATATAGAATAAATCATGTTGATTCTCGCCGTTTTGCGGTAGCATAGGCGCGCCAGTGTGAAAGGTAAATCGAGAAAGGATTATTTTATGGCGGCACAAAAGACAATTTATACGGTAGTAGCTACGGCTAATGGCGAAGTGCTTGAACATCCGCAACTGCTGATGGCCGGGATGAATGGCATGACTGTTTGCCAACCACAGCGTGATGAGCTTATTCCATTACCTGAAGGTAGTCGGCTATTTACCCTCCCCAATACGCCACCAATTGGCTTTGACCCACAAAAAGGTGAGTTTACTACCGCTGAGCGCTTGCCGCGCAGTTGGGGTGGGGACAAGGTTGAGGCTGTTTGCGCCTTTATGTCGCCAGCTTTCACTCGGACGTTGCTACCTGCGGCGCAGTACAAGAAAGAGCGGGAGACTTTACCTCTGTGGGCCTACACTGCTGTTGGTTGGTGTATGGAAGAGGAACGCTTTTATGTAGCCGCGCAACAGGTAGACCGTAACGTGCAGTGGCAACCACATCGTTTTGATGACCGTGAAGTTGCGCCAGGGGTGGAACGCTATCTGAAACAATATCCTGACAATCGTTTGTTACAGCAGTTGTCGCGTTGCGCCTTGGATTATCACTGTTTTGCGGCCAAGAACTTATTTTTGGGGCGCTGGGAAGGACCTTTACCAACTTCCCCGGTGTGTAATGCTCGTTGCCTCGGTTGTTTATCGTATCAAAGCGCAGAGAATGAATGTTGTCCATCCAGTCAAGAGCGTATTACTTTTGTGCCTACAGTTCAGGAACTATGTGAGACCGCAGTGCCGCATTTGCAACAGGCGGAAAATGCTATTGTCTCTTTTGGCCAGGGCTGTGAAGGCGAGCCAATATTACAAACCGATACCATTATCCCTGCTATAGCAGAAATGCGCCGGCAGACAGCGCGTGGCACCATAAATTTTAACTCCAACTGTTCCTTGCCAAACGAAGTGGATAAATTGGCTCAAGCGGGGCTCGATTCTATCCGCGTATCGCTGAATTCGCTGCGTGAACCTTTTTATAGTGCTTATTATCGTCCGCGTGGCTATAAATTTGCCGATGTACTTGAATCGATTCGCCGCGCTAAAGATTGTGGTTTGTTTGTCATGCTGAATTATTTAGTTTTCCCCGGTATTACTGATCAACAGCGGGAGATCGATGCGCTGGTGAAGGTAATTGATGATGGTCAGGTAGATTTAATCCAGCTGCGCAATTTGTGTCTTGATCCCGTGATGTACTATAATGCCATGCCTACTGGAGAGGATGCCATTGGAATGAAAAATATGTTGGTTCAGGTTAAACAACGGGTGCCGAAAATTCAATACGGCTACTTTAACCGCACTAAAGATAATTTTTATCCAGATGATTTTGAACACGATTGGCCAATTAGTCAGTAAACTTTCTATTGAGGGGGATAGCATGTCGTTACGCCGGATTATTATAGCTTGTGTTTGTGTAACTGTGTTGAGTGCCGGGGTAGCAAGTGCTGATACGCGCTATGTCTCCGATCAGCTGGTGATTACTCTGCGTGAAGGGATGAGTAATCAGTATCGGGTCATTCGGGCACTGAAAACAGATACTGCTATTGAGGTGCTGTCAGAGCAGGATAACTATCTGTATGTGCAACTTGCCGATGGCACAAAAGGTTATGTGCTGAAACAATATATAGTTAAAAAAACACCCAATAGCTTGCGAATTAAGCAATTATCTGGAGACGTAGAAGTCTTGCAGAATACCAAGGCCAAACAAACACAGCTGGCTGAGCAAACTCAGTCAGAGTTAGTGGTATTGCGTCAGCAATTGACTGAAGCAAAGAATGCGCTAACTATCAACGAAGAATTGCTGAACAATACTCAAAGCGAACTGAGTGATTTACAGATGAAAGCGGAAAATGTGGTGTTGATCGATCAGGAACGCCAGCGCTTAAAAACTGAGTTGAGTGCGGCCACCACTGAGGTGGAGTCACTGCGTCAGGATAATAATGCGATGCTAAAAACTGCTATGATCAAATGGTTTTTAGCCGGTGCCGGTGTGCTGTTCTTCGGCTGGGTTGCAGGTAAATTTTCGCGCAAAAAGAAGCGGGGACTTGGGAGCTTTTAGCCATAATGGGTTACACTTACACGCATAATGATGCTTCTGTTGCGCAAACGAGTATCGCTGCTTATCCTTCGCGTTTGACTTTACCGCAACTACCACCACCACATCCACCTTTGTTTGATTACTTGTGTCAACGCTTTAATCAAATTCCTGCCCAAGTTTGGCAGCAGCGTTTTATAGCGGGCAAGGTGCTGGATGCGCAGCAGCAGGCGCTTACCCTGGAGAGTCTTTTTGTCCCCCAGCAGGCGATATATTATTTTCGTGAGGTAGCTGCTGAGGCACATATCCCTTTTAGTGCTGAGATTGTCTATCAGGATGATGAAATTCTGCTGGCTTGCAAACCCCATTTTCTGCCGGTTATTCCCGGAGGGCGTTTTGTCAAGGAGTGCTTGGTATATCGTTTGCGTGAGCAGACTGGCATTGATCAGCTAGTCCCTGTCCATCGACTGGACCGCCATACAGCCGGATTGGTGTTGTTTTCGATAAATCCTCACACGCGTAGTTGTTATAATGAGCTGTTCAGTCAGGGGCGCATCGAGAAGCACTATGAGGCTCTAGCTCATTATCAATTGGACACTAGTGATGCGGGAAATAGTGCAACGCAACCACGTAGCTGGGAAGTTAAAAACCGTATAGATCAGGGTGAACCGTGGTTTTTGCGCAAGGTAGTTCCGGGGAAAGTTAATGCGCACTCCAGCATAATCTTACGCCAGCGTGTCGGGCACTACGCTAATTTTGTGCTGCAACCGCATACCGGTAAAACCCACCAACTGCGCATTCACATGAGTAATTTAGGTTTTCCTCTGGTAAATGACCGCTGTTATCCCCACCTGCTGGAAGAGCAGGACGATGATTATGCCTGCCCATTGCAGTTGCTCGCCAAGGAGTTGCGTTTTACCGATCCGCTCAGTGGTTGCCAGCACCATTTTGTCTCTTCTCGAACTTTGAGCTGCTTAGAGCAATAGCGCCTTATTAATTAATCGTTAATCAATCCAACGTGAGGTTAGACCAGCATAGGCGTCGATGCGTCGATCCCGCAAAAATGGCCAGATGCGCCGCACTTTTTCACTGTTGGATAAATCCACAACGGCATTCACTATGGTGTTATCACTAGCGTTGCCTTGGGCGATAAATTCCCCTTGTGCTCCGGCAACAAAACTGTTGCCCCAAAATTGGGCTCCGGCGGTACGTCCGCTGGCATCTTCTTCAAACCCCACACGATTTGCTGACAGTACAGGAATGCCATTGGCGACGGCGTGGCTGCGCTGAATGGTTAGCCATGCATCTAGTTGGCGTTGTTGTTCAGCAGCATTGTCGGCTGGATCCCAGCCAATAGCAGTGGGGTAGATCAACATGTCGGCTCCGGCTAAGGTCATCAGGCGCGCCGCCTCTGGATACCACTGATCCCAGCAGATCAGCACTCCCAATTTGCCAATACTTGTTGGTATCGGTTTGAAACCGAGATCACCCGGAGTAAAGTAAAATTTTTCGTTGTAGCCTGGGTCATCGGGGATGTGCATTTTGCGATAAATTCCGGCTATTGATCCATCTGTATCAAATACCACAGCGGTGTTGTGGTAAATCCCAGCTGTCCGGCGCTCGAACAGCGAGGTGACCAAGACGATTTGTTCCTCTTTAGCAACTGTGGAAAAAAGATCGCATAATAGTCCAGGAATGGTGACTGCCAGGTCAAAGGTTTCATAGTGTTGCCCTTGGCAAAAATAGATACTGGTGTGTAGTTCTGGCAGCACAACCAACTTGGCGCCATTTCTAGCCGCTTGGCGAATGGTGGCAATGTTGGTGTCGATGTTGTCTTGTTGATTCACGCCATAGTGCTGCTGCAATAAAGCCACTGGCAGCTGTGAACATGGAGTATGGGTATCGGTCATGATAATGTTCCTTGTGGCAGTTGCATGGTTAAACAGTGGAGGGAACCGTGTTGGACAATGACTGGATTACAGTTGATGCCAATGATTTCATGGTTCGGGAAAGCCAATTTTATGGTTGCCAGAGCTGCACTGTCGGCTGGGTCATTATAGATCGGCACTAATACTGCGTCATTTATGATGAGGAAATTTGCGTAAGTGGCTGGCAAGCGCTGTCCGTCAGCGTCAAATTGTGCCTGTGGCCATGGAAGGGCGCGCAAGGTGAATGGTTGCCCAGCTAAAGTCTTAAATGTGGCTAGTTGTTGTTCCATCTTATGTAGAGCCGAAAAATGCTCGTCATTTTTATCAGCACAAGCGGTATATAAAATTGTGTTAGCGGGGCACAGCCGCGCCAAAGTATCGATGTGGGAGTCGGTGTCATCGCCAGCGAGGTAGCCATGATCTAGCCACAGCACCTGTTTAATGCCAAACTGTGTGGCAAAGATTTTCTCCAGCTGCTCTTTATTCAGCTGTGGATTGCGGTTCGGGCTGAGCAAACATTGACTGGTGGTTAACAGCGTTCCCTCACCATCGGATTCAATACTGCCCCCTTCGAGGATCAGTCCTTGAAACAGCAGCGGACAACTAAAGGCATGATTGTCGTACAGACGACGATTGATCTGATTGTCCTGATCAGCGGGGAATTTTAGTCCCCAACCATTAAAGCCGAAATCATATAATAACGGTTCACTGTTTTTGTACACACATAGCGGCCCAAAATCACGCGCCCAAGTGTCATTGGTGGCAATGAAGTGGCAGCTGATATTGTCAAGTTTGGCTGTAGATTTAGCCAGTTTGGCATGGATATGTTTTGCGTCGCTGCAGACAATCACTACTTTTTCAAAGCGGCTTATAGTCGCCGATAACTCGACAAAAACAGCTTCTATATCTTCAATGGTTTCGCCCCAGTCACTGGTCGCTGTTGGCCAAGCAAGTAAGATTGCATCCTGTAGCTCCCACTCTGCTGGAAAACGAATTGATCCTTCTGACACCTCGCGCAACTCCTATTTAACTTGAGGTTGTAAGTTCCTAAAATTGTAATCAATGATTATGCCATGAAACTCTAGGAAGTGAAATATGTTTGCTGCAATATGGAAGTAATGGAAGACGGTGCTGAAAAAATAAGTTAGCAGGAAGTGGAGGATATACATGTGCTGGTGGAGGCAATGGTGGATGCTATGCCCATGGCTATAGCATCCACTTGATTACGTTAGTTTAACATCCAGTTAAGGCACTGGCGCCAGATGTTGGTTTGACGGTTTTCTTAATTGAAAGTTTAGCGTTGTCACCAACTGCGATTTTCTTAACATCGTTCTTGGAAAGTTGGATAGTGATAGATGTGTCCGAGATATTGGTAACTTTGCCTTTAAAGCTTTTTGCCATGGCCAGATTACCGGTGCAGAAAACAAATGCGCTCAGTGCGATTATGGCAAAACTTTTTTTGTTCATCATTGTGTATACTCCCTGGATAGTGGTTAAGAAAAGAATTTATGCGAAGAAAACTGGTTATTTTATGTGGCATTTATTACATCTTGTCGGGGCATTCTTGTTGCCCTGTTTTGCTTCTTTTTTGTGGCAGGGCAGACACAAATCGTGCCCCTGCTTCTTGTTTTCCATACTGATTTTTGCTGGTGTTTCTTCGGTGTGGCAGCTGGAGCATCCCAGTTCGGTGCCATGTTTGTCGTGGGTAAATGTTACGGTACCTTTGCCGGTGTACAGATAGGTTTCGGCCGCAAAAGCTGTAGTGCTCAATAATAAACTTAAGCTCACCAGTGCCAGTGCTAGAAAGATTGTTTGCCTTTTTGTCTTTGCTGTTTTTGTCATTTTCATTTTGTGCCTCCATGTGAGTTAGGGGGAAATGGTTGCTAACAACTTGTGGCTATTGTTACTAATATTCTTTCTCTTTACATTAGATATCTAGCCGAATGTAGATAGATGTCGAGTAAAGGTTATGTATTTACAGTATGTTGTATAGGTGTTGCGGGTGGGTAATTGATGGGTGTGTCGTTGCTCTTTATAGATAATTCTGTTAGTGTCGGTCATTATGAAGCTTAGTGAGATAACAAAAAACGATGTCACGGTTAATGTTGATGGTTTGGCTATCAAGCGGATTCGTGAGCAGCAATCTCTGACACAATTATATGTGGCAAAAGTTGTTGGTGTTACTACTGACACTATCTCGCGCTGGGAAAATAATCGCTATCCAACAATTAAACGGGTTAATGCCCAGAAATTAGCTGAGGCGCTGGAGGTTGATCTTGAACAGATTTTGCGAGCTGTTGATGCGCAAATGGAGCAACTTGATAAGGGTAAAAAGACACGCAACATCAAGGTATGGATCAGTGTCGTAGCAATTGCTGTAGTCGCTGCTGTCTGTGGAATGTGGCTGTGGCGGGCGCACCCAATACATATTGTTGCTGAACGGTTGCTGCCTAGTTACGCCAGCCCGGGAATGATTATTCCGGTGCAGATAAGCTTACACGGCGCTGGGGTTCGTGGTGTGGTACGCGAGACGCTCCCTGCTGGATGGGAATTCGTCAGCGCAATGCCAGTTCCATCCAGTGTCGACAAAGATAAGGGGTTGTTGCGCTGGATTGTGCAGATAGCCGATAGCCCGGTAAATATTTACTATCTGGTCAAAGTTGCAGCGGATGGTGTATTGGATTCCATGCCAAGCTTTGATGGTGGTGTAGTTATTCGCAATACGGCTGATAGTGCGCGCGAGGAGTTGATCGGTGTTAACCGATT
This sequence comes from uncultured Desulfuromonas sp., assembly GCA_964536375.1. Classification (GTDB taxonomy): domain Bacteria; phylum Desulfobacterota; class Desulfuromonadia; order Desulfuromonadales; family Desulfuromonadaceae; genus Desulfuromonas. Next base: position 44,779 of record CAZHXF010000003.1, read on the forward strand.
GGTCATCGCACACATTCATTGGGCCGATTTGAATGGTGACGGGGTAATTGATGACGACGAGATGCTCGAAGCTGCTTCGCTCAGTGAAAATATGCTCGATCTTCCCCTCGATCTGGACAGTGTAGAAGAACTATGGATTGAAGAGCAATACCACTGGTCTGTTCAGGAGAATACTTTCATTCCCAATAAAATAGATACGGATTAATGGATAAGCACGCGATTGGTAATTAGTGCGTGGTGGTCAATTGAATTTATTAAATCTTTTCGAGTGCCAAGCGCTATGGTTTGTTTTATACTCCCGTGGTTACACGGGTGTAGCTTTATCAATCAATTTGCCAGTTGTTATTTATTAGGTGAGCATAATCATGGAACAAGTACTAAAAATGCTGGACAATGACATGTCGCTGGTCGAGCAACAGTTTAAGCGTGACCTTGATTCAGATGTTTTGTTGATTCGCAAAGTAGGAGAATACGTCTTTGCTAGTGGTGGTAAACGCATGCGCCCGATGTTGGTTTTGTTGGCGGCACGCATGACTGGTTATCAGGGCCATCAGCATATCGGTGTTGCAAGCGTAGTCGAATTTATTCATACAGCGACCCTGTTGCATGATGATGTTGTCGATAGTGCAGATCTGCGGCGGGGTGAGGCTTCAGCCAACTTGGTGTGGGGCAATGAGGCATCGGTTTTGGTGGGCGACTTTCTGTTTTCCAAGTCATTTTCCTTAATGGTGCGCACTGGCAGTTTAGCTATTTTACAAGCACTTTCTGATGCAACTACCATGATGGCAGAAGGTGAAGTGCTGCAATTGATTAGCACCTGTGATCTAGATTTAAGCGAAGAACGCTATATTCAGGTGGTGCGCGATAAAACTGCGGTGCTGATAGCTGCTGCATGCAGGTGCGGCGGAGTGTTGAGTGGTGTGGATGCTGAACAGGAACAGGCGCTGAATGACTTTGGTATGCACTTGGGAATAGCGTTTCAATTTATGGACGATGCTCTGGATTACGTGGCAGACCAAGCAGAGTTTGGCAAAGTTTGTGGTCATGACCTTGAAGAGGGTAAGATGACTTTGCCACTGATTGAAGCATTGCGTCACTGTAATGAACAAGAGCGTAACCTTGTCGATGAAGTTGTTGAAAAGGAGCAGTTGAGTGATGATGATCTGGCCAGCGTTACTGCTTTAATTCATCGTTACAATGGTATCGATTATACGCGGAACAGAGCTAAGGAGTTAGTGGCGCGCGCCAAAGAATGTTTAGCAATATTTCCAGAGAGTGAAGCGCGGCGTGCCATGCATGTTTTGGCCGATTATGCGGTGAGCCGCAGTAAATAAATTACGCAAAATAACCATGCTAGTTTAGTGAAATGCCTCTGTTTTTAATTAAACAGGGGCTTTGCTATTTTAACTCTCCAGCCCTGGCTACAGAGTTATGTGGTTATCTTGATTAATTAAATGTAAAATCAAGTAGTTAGTAACTTGTGTATGACCTTTTGTCGGTTTGTCTTGTTGTGGATATATCTAATGTGTAAGCAGATGTTTTTGGAATAGTATCTGCAGTACTCAATTGCTATGATATTTTCTTCAACAAGAAAGAGCTTGATTTTATGTCTCAAGAAGAATTAGTTCATAAAAGTTATTTCGAATTTGCCGAGCGCAGTTATCCTATTTCTATTTATCTTTGTGATGGTAAAAATTATATAGCTAAAACTGAATTTGGACCGGACGACATGATTATCAATGATGGCACTGATCTTTTAGCTCTGTTAGCGATGCATAGACGTTTATTACCCTTAGCTATCATCTCCAGACAAATGCGTCCTTAAAAATACTAATCAGTACGTGATAGTTCATTGCTGCGTATAAATAGAAAAGCCCCATCCAGTGTTGTCTGGACGGGGCTTTTCTATTTATAATTGGTTAATATTTGCTTATGTCTTTTTGGTCTGATTGAAGATAGGTGCTGCTATTTATCCTCAGTTACGGCATCTTGTACTGGTTTTTTAGTGGTGCGCCGTCGCCGAACCGGTTTTTTTTCAGTACTTTGTTGTTCATCCATGTTGGCTGCCGTTTGAGTCTCATTGGCAGAATCAGCATCTAATGCTTTTGTTGGAGTACTCTTGCGAGTAGCGGTGCGGGTCTTGGGTTTTGCTGGTTTCTTATCAGTGCTATTAGTTGGAACTGTGTCAGCGATTACAGCTTCGTCAGTTGTTTCAGGAGCTTTTATCTTAACAACCCTGCGTCTCCGAACCGGTTTTTTCTCTATAATTGGTGTGGAACCTTCAACCATTGCATCGGTGGTATCGCTGGTTTTTTGTAGCGTAGTACTGGTGGTTGTTTTTTTGCGCACAGTTGTGTTTGTTGGTGCTTTTTCTTCTGCCTGTGATACGTCCTCAACTGCAGGTGTTGGTGATAAGTTCGCTGTTGGATCTGCTGTTGAGTCGGTTTTTTTGCTGCTTCTGCGGCGGCGAACCGGTTTTTTAACTTCGTTGCTCTGTTCGGTGGCGTCAACCGGACTACCTTGTTGCTCCGTAGGTAGTGCTGGTATATTTATATTGCTGATTGTCGTCACTTCAGGTGCTTTATTGTCAACCGGAGTGTTTTCCGGCTTGCCTGCTGAGTTTGTTTGCGGCGCAGGTTGCATCGTCGGTTCTGTTGTTTCAGTCTGTGTTGGGGTGTTTGTTGCAGTTGTGGTTGTTCTTTTGTTTGTTGTGCGGCGGCGTTTAGCAGGTTTTTTAGCTTCCGGCGCTGCTTCAATGTTTTCAGCTGGGGCACTTACTGCCGCCAGTGGTTGGTCTGCTGTTGTTGTAATCTGTGTTTCAACACTGCTTACAACGTCCGATACAGTATCCAGTGGTTGTTGAGCCAGTGCTGGCTCAGCGCCAAGGGTTTCTGTTGTGCGTTGCTCGTCAGTAGAGTTGTTCTCGGTACGGCGACGGTTTGGTCTCCGGCGGCGGCGCGGTCTTTTTTTGTCATTTGCCGAGGCTGTTTCCTCACTTTGGATGTCTGTGTCAGATTCAATAACCTTAGCACTGGCGTTTTCGCTAACTTCAAGGTCATTGTCACTATCTACATCGTTGGTTTGTCCGCGTTCTGACACATCAATGTCTACTAACGCAGTTTGAGCGCTAGCACCGTTGTGGAGCTCTTTGCTTTGCTTGATGAACTCCAAGTCAGTTTGTTCCGGGAGGTAGCTTGGGTCAGCATTGATACGTATTTTTAGGTTGTGGCGCTGTTCAAGGTCAATTAGCTCGATCCGTTTGTTGTTAAGGATGTAATTGGTCACGTCTACAGCTGCAGTGCAGCTAACTAGGTCAATATTTCCCTTGGCAGTGCCGGCTTGTATCTGTCGCAGTAATGCTACAGAACGTGATTCAGCACCTTTAATGCGACCAGTTCCCTGACAATGGGGGCACTGATGATAAGCCCCTTCACCGAGATTGCCTTTTATGCGTTGACGGCTCATTTCCAACAACCCGAATTGGTGGCTGATGCGACCGACTGTGACGCGCGCTTTGTCGATCTTGAGACCAGTTTTTAATGTTTTTTCTACCTCGCGGGCATTTTTACGTTGGCGCATATCGATAAAATCTATCACGATTAGTCCGCCCATGTCGCGTAAGCGTAATTGTCGTGCTATCTCTGTGGCCGCTTCAATGTTTACACGAGAGGCAGTGGCCTCAACGTCCTGTTCGCTTGCCATTTTGCCGGAGTTTACATCAATAGCCACTAGTGCCTCGGTTTGATCCAAAACAATAGATCCACCGGATGGCAGATTTACCGTGTTGCTGGAGAGTTGAGCTATCTGCTCTTCTACCTGGTAACGGGCGAATATCGGCCGTCGTTCCTGGTGGAGTTTTACCAAGGAAACGTACTCTGGCATTACCGCTTTAAAGAAATCACGGGCTTCCTGAAAAACCTTGCGATCATCAATAAGCACTTCATCAATCTCTGGTGAAAAATAGTCGCGGATTGAGCGGATTACCAGATTGGATTCCTGATATATTAAAGTTGGAGCTTTTGCTGTTTTGCTGTGACTAATGATGCTGTTGTAGGTACTCAGTAGATAATCAAAATCACGTTTAAGCTCTTCGGGTGGTTGATCAATAGCGGCCGTGCGGATTATGTAACCCATGTTGTCAGGCAACTCTAGTCCGGCAATTGCCTGTTTGATCCCTTTGCGCACGCTCTCATTTTCAATTTTGCGTGAAATACCGCGTGAGTTGCTCTCAGGCATAAGTACCATGTAGCGCCCGGGCAATGAAATTTCAGTAGTTATAGCTGCGCCCTTATTGCCGCGTTCTTCTTTAACGACTTGAACCAGTATTTGCTGACCCCTTTTAAGGATTTGATTGATAGGAACCCGCTTGGTTGTTGGGCTGCCATCGTCTTGCAGTGGATAGAGAGAGGGGTGGATTTCGCCAATTTGGAGAAAACCAGGGCGTGACGCTCCATAATCTACAAAGGCTGCTTGTAGACCTTGTTCTACGCGAATAACTTCTCCGAGGTAGATATTGCTTTTAGTCTGTTGGCGTTCCGCTATCTCAATGTCTAGCTCGGTTAAAACACCATCATCAACTATAGCTACCCGGTCCTCCTCAGGAAGGGTGGCGTTGATCAACATTTTTTTGCTCATGTGAAACCTTTTAAAACGCTAGCATCATTATCGACGCTGGCGGCGCTACGAAAGAATCTTCATTCGTACGCTGATTAATTGTAATGGCTAGTAACGCTGTGGAGCGTTGCTGCCCAGTGCATATATGACTCTACTTAGTCCCGGATACTAGGCACTATGGGCAATACATAGCTGTCGTTAAATAACGATGTTAGTCCAGAGATTCAATCCGCTTTAGTGAACCTGTAGCAGGAATGAATATGATCCTTCAGCTATGTATCAATATGACCAGTTACCAGTTTGACTGCTTAATTGCTGTCTGGTGGAGTAAGTAGAATCAAAAACCTTTATTCTTAGTTAGCGCTGTTAAAAGCGGTTCACTGTCGGCAAGAACTCTATGCCGTCAATGTCGTATTGAACAAATATTACACCGTTTTAATGTGCTAGAACTAGTTTGACTATACCAGAAGTGGTTTAATCTTTATACTAATAAAAATGATAGCTTAAACATTTTACCAGCTGTTTATTGAAGCAAGTATTTTGCTGGGTGGTTCAATCTAGACGATTTCAATCTTGGTTGACTGATGGCTAAATGAAAAATTGAAAAAACAATTAGTGTATTCAAGCTTTACTGGAGGCGGTATTTTCCAACAAAGATATGTTGTTTGTTTGGTAATTATTCAGTACCTCTTCAGGTTGGTACGCATTCCCCATGGATGGGTTTATGTGTCCCTTGTTGTGGGGATTGAGTACTTATCATGCTGAATAGTTACTTTGTTTGTATGTATGCAGCGTGGAAAGCATGTCCTGCGCATGGTAGCCATGACCGTTAATTTACTAGGGTTAGGTCGAAGAGTACCTAGAAATTTATGATTGATGGTTAAGCGTTTTAAGGAAACCCTGGTGTTCTGATCGAGTTTGTTTAATTGCGCTGCCATAATCCTCGTGTGTGTAGGATAATGGCAGCGCAATTTTTTAATTTAAGTTGTAGTTACAAACGCTTTATTTCCAGCTGTGTCAGTGTTTGTTGTGCAGCACTCAGACTCTCTTCATTGGATAAAATAGAGATTGGGCTATGATCAAGTTGAGTGCTGAGATAGCGCTTGGCTACATCCAGCAATTGTTCCTTGGTTACTGATAGCAGGCGTTCGCGGAACTGCTGGCGCAAACCGTGGTTTAACCCCTGTAGTTGGTTAGCGAACTCATTGCTGCCGCGACCGCTGGGTGAGAGGGGGCGATCATGAGCACTAAATACCGATAAAACTGCTTCTTTTATTTTTTCTGCGTCGAAATCTCCCAGCTGTACCCAATCTAATGCCTGGCTATAGACATCGATGGTGCGCAACAATTGTGGATCGCGATAAGATAACAGCGAAAATAGTCCTGCTTCGCTGCTGCTGTTAGCCATGCCACCATAGGCACCACCTTTTTCACGAATTTCCCTATGTAAAAAATTTGCTTTTAGGAGTGCCGCCAAAATTTTTAATGGAGCACTGTCCGGATGATTAAATGGAACGGTGCGGAATAGTCGGGTGACATATGAAACCGGTATTGACGTTGCCCAGCCGAGTTGTACAGCTTGCGGTGTTACTTTTTCAATAGGTTGTAATTCAGAAACTGTCTGTTGTGCTGGTAGCCGCTGTAACAGCGTTGCCAGCGCCTTTTGTGCTTGCGGTAACTGATTTTCTTCCGCTGTAATGGCCGCGTGGACACGATTGCTGTCAAGAACGATGGTCGCCAGTTGGTGCATGGTGTGAGCAAAATCTTTCAGCTGCTTCGCTTCAAGCTGAGCCAGCTGTTTTACTAACGTGAGTTGGCTGAATCCTGACCATTGCTCACGTTGTTTTCCGGCCGGGGTCAAAGAGCTGGCAGCAGCGCGGGCAGCATAACTGTGCCCTGAGTTGGGGATAGCATTTTCCCATGAGCTCTTAATCTGGCCTATAACAGTTGCCAAACGTTCTAAGTCATTAAAATTTGCGCCTGAACAGATGTCGGCAACAATGTCGGCGAGCTTGTCTGTATTGCGCAGTAATGCTTTACCGCGCAGGCGTAGCAATGGTTGATAGCTATCCAGATTGTCAATATCGTCGAGTATCGCTATGCTGGCATTGATGCCGCCGGTGTGAGCTTCTGTCCGTTGTGCCATTTGCAGGTAATCATCACTGCCAGCGCCGACCTGGGTGAGCAATCCACAGAATAGGGGCAAATACGTGCGTAATTCTGCATTTATGTGGTCACAATTAAAATACAGCTCAAAATAACCAATGCCGTTAGTTGGTTGGGCGAACAAGGTAACTGTTTTGTTAGCTAAAGTTACAGTTGTGCTGGCAATCTGTGGTTCTTCTACATTGATATCGCTCAATTGTAAGGTTGGCAGGCAGCTCAGATCTTCGCTATCTTCCTGCGATTGCTTGAGTTGTTGTGCCTGGGCAATGATTTGTTGTTTGTCGCTGGAGCTCAGTGTCGCAGTTATTTGTGCTAGACGCTGTTGCTCCTGCTGATCCATCTGTGCTTGCAGTTGTTGATCAGGGTATAAACACAGGGTTATGCGATGGGTGTTGTCGATTAGCCAAGTGCGAATTAAATCCTCAAAAAAATTACCCTCGGCTAACTTTTGTCGCAGCAGTAGCAGGTTAGTATCCAACTGTAAGGCAGAAACAGGGTCGTCGCAATGCAGCCATGGACCGAGGATGCGGAACATTAGTGATATGGCATAAGGGTAGCTGTCACCATTAACCTCGCGATTAGCTAGCTCCAGGCGATGAATGACCGCTTCAATGCGCTCCTGGGCAAAACCTGTGTCGGCAATATCTTTCAAGCTGGAAAGAACGAGAGTTTCGATGGCATCGGTATGCTGTGGATCAGTTCCCTGCAGGCCAACGCTGAAGCAGGTGGTGCGGTAATCATCTTGGAACCCACAGCCTGGGGTCAGGTTACTGCCCAGCCCAGAATCTAGCAGCGCCTTATATAGCGGGGCTGCCGGGTTGCCTAACAGCAGTTGTGATAATAATGTCAGGGTCAGATTGTGAAAGCTGTCAGATATATCCGTAGTCAGCCAACTTAAGTGCACCATGCTTTTGTTCGCTGTCTCTTCATTGGCGTCAAGGGGGAACGGTTCTTTAATTTTTATTGGAGCGCGCAAGCGTTGCTCCGGGGCTACTTCACTATTTACCTGTCTAGTAGTGAACTGGCTTAATACTTGATCTTCAATTACCTGTAGATGCTCGCCCAGTGGGAAATTGCCATAACTGAAAAAACAGGCATTGCTTGGATGATAATATTCGGCGTGAAAGTCACGCAACTGTTGCCAAGTTAAGTCGGGAATGTTTTCCGGCTCTCCACCAGAGTTGTGGTGATAACATGTTGTTGGGTAAAGATGGCGCGTGGTGCGGCGGGATAATAACGATGACGGATCAGCCATGGCGCCCTTCATCTCATTAAAAACTACCCCTTTAAAGCACAGTGGTGAGGTAGGATCATCAGGTTGAGTGAATTCCAACCGGTGCCCCTCTTGACGAAAATCCTGTTCCCTTAACAATGGGAAAAATGCAGCATCCAAATAGATATCCAGCAAGTTGTGAAAATCTGTGTGGTTTTGACTGGCAAAGGGATAACAGGTCCAGTCGCTGGCGGTAAAGGCATTCATAAAGGTGTTGAGACTGCGTTTGAGCATGGTGAAAAACGGGTCGCGTACCGGATAGTTGCGCGATCCGCACAGCGATGTGTGCTCCAAAATATGTGCTATGCCACTTGAATCTGCCGGCGGTGTTTTAAAAGCAATAGCAAGAAGGTTATTGTCATCATCGCTGGCTATATGTACAAAACGGGCACCAGTTGCGGTGTGTGTCAGTTGGAATAATGTCGCATTTATCTCGGATAATTCAGTGGTAGCGGTCAAAGTAAACTGTGGTGGCAAAGACGAAATAGCTGTTTTGTCAGTCATGTATAGGCTGTCCTTTAGTAGGCAATAAATCTTAAAAAAATTGGCAAGGGGTAACTGTTGAAATAACTTTGAACGCAGTGTAATATTCCGCTGACTTTAACTGTTGATAAAATACACTATTGCGCGGCTATTATCTAGTGTCTCAGGTTTTCTGATAAATAGTCCAAAACTGTTTATATCTATGGAGTTGTATATGTTGCGTTTTTTTGTTCTGGTTTTGTTGTGTCTTGCTCCAATGACAGCATGGTCTTTTGGTGGTGCGGGTTGCGGTTCAGGTGCATGTGTCGATTGCCACAGTTTGACAACTGATGAAGCTATGAAACTCTTGCCTCCTGGTGCTGAACAAATTACCAATGTGCAGCTTGCCGAAGTTGGCGGATTGTGGGAGGTTAAAGGGCGTGCTAAGGGGCAGATGTTTACCGCCTATATCGATTTCTCCAAAAAATATCTTATTGCCGGTAGAATACTGCGTTTGCGTGACGGGGTTGATCTCAGCCGGAGTGTGGACGTTGCCGAGCTCAGTAGTGAGGGCGCTTTTCTGATCGGGGATGCCCAGGCCGCGGTAAAGATTTTTGTGTTTACCGATGTGAAATGTCATTTTTGTCAGAAGATGCACCCCGAGTTGTATCAGGTTGTTGAGCAGAACCCGCAGATAGCATTTTATGTGAAATTGCTGCCTCTGATGTCGGATAAACAAACCGTTAATAAAATTGTCTGCTCAGGATCAAATAAGGTATTGGATGATGCCATGGTCGGGAAAATACCGACAGCACCTGATCTGGATTGTCCAGCAGTGGATGAAAGCGCTGCGTTTGCTAAGCGCTGGAATATTCGCTCGACCCCTACGCTAGTGCTGCCTGATGGGAAAGTTTTACCCGGTGGGCGTAACGCCGCCGACTTACTTAAAGTGCTGAAAGAGTATATGCCTCTTGATAAGTGATTTTGTGCGGTAAAGTTCTAACTGTATTGATGTAGGAATCGCCGTATTGACAAACTTGATTTATCCTTGTCAATCTGATAAAAAGACTTCTCAAAATTATAAACTTTACCTTGCTCGTGGAGATTTAAACTTAATGGGATTAATGACGGGAAAACGGGGCGTTATTTTTGGTGTTGCCAATGATATGAGTATTGCTTGGGGCATTGCCCAGCAGCTGCATGAACATGGTGCAACTTTGGCTTTTACTTACCTCAATGATGCACTGGAAAAGCGTGTACGCCCGCTGGCTGAAAGTCTGGGTGCCGAGTTGATTCTCCCCTGCGACGTGGCTGATGACAGTGAGATTGAGGCCGTTTTTCAGCAATTAGAGCAGCAGTGGGGGGAACTCGATTTTGTTGTCCATGCCGTAGCTTTTGCTGATCGTGAAGACCTGAAGAAACCGTTTAGCCAGACCAGTCGTAGTGGTTTCTCTTTAGCTGTGGATATCAGCGCCTATTCGCTGGTGGCGATGACCCGTTGTGCAGTGCCATTGATGAAAGAGGGCGGCAGCATTGTTACTCTAACATATCTTGGTGCTACCCGCGCTGTACCTAATTACAACGTGATGGGGGTTGCTAAAGCAGCTCTGGAGTCGTCAGTACGGTACTTGGCTGCTGAGTTGGGCGAAAAGGGGATTCGCGTTAATGCGATTTCTGCTGGTCCAATTCGTACTCTGGCTGCTTCTGGGATCGCTAACTTTAGAGCGAAAATTAAATTGATGGACGATTATGCTCCACTACGGCGTACCGTCACTACCAATGAAGTCGGCAATTCAGCTGTTTATTTACTGTCCGATTTAGGCAGCGGCGTTACCGGTGAAGTGCACCTTGTCGATGCTGGTTTCAATGTTGTGGTTACTGCATAATTTTATTTTTTTTCAGATATGTTGTACTCTAAAAAGGGCCCGTTGCGGGTCCTTTTTGTTTATTGCCGGAATCAGTAGTCAGGATAAATCGTGGATGTTTTAGGTCAAACTTCTGGATTGAAATCAGCACAACTGAATGCGTTGCAGCGTATTTATAACCGTCGCGTTACTCCGAACGAGATAATCTCTGCTGAACTGGCGCGTTTTCTCTGTGGTTTGTCGCATGAAATACGGCGCCAGATCGGTGTGCTTATTGATCGCTCCGGAGTAATCAAATATGTCATGGTTGGTGATGATCGTGAAATATTACTCCCAGATCTGAGTGATTATGCTCTAGGTCGCAGTGGGTTGCGCGGGCTGCGCTGTGTGCACACTCACCTGAAAAATGAAACTCTTTCGCAAGATGATTTGACCGATTTGGCCTTACTGCGCCTAGATATGATGGTGGCCATCGGCGTCAGCCCTGTGGGTTTGCCAGCAGCTGTTTATTATGCTCATCTGCTGCCGGAGAATCCGCAGCAGAAACAGGTTGAACAGCTCTTTGCCTCCAACCTGAGTCAATTACAGCTGGAACTAAAACCTTTTTTGCGCTCCTTAGAAAATGAATTAGAACGCACAGTAGATTCTGGTCAGGTTGATCTTGCCGATCCCAGAGAACGGGCTATTTTAGTTTCGGTCAGCCAGCGTCGTTTGCAGGAGGTGGAGGATTCGCTGTGTGAATTGCACGAATTAGCGCGCACTGCCGATGTGCTGGTGATTGATCAGGTTATGCAGCGACCTCAGCGCCTGAACCCTAAGTATTTGATGGGCGAGGGCAAGATTAAGGAGGTTGTGATCCGTGCTTTACAGCAGCGTGCCACTATGTTGGTGTTTGATCAGGATCTGAGCTCTACTCAGGTACGCTCTATTGCTGCTTTAACCGATCTTAAAGTTGTTGATCGCTCACAGATAATCTTGGATATATTTGCCCGGCGCGCACATACCCTAGACGGTAAAGTTCAGGTGGAGTTAGCTCAGTTGAAATATATCCTGCCGCGTTTGTCCGGCAAGGGGACCGCGCTGTCGCGTTTGATGGGCGGTATCGGCGGGCGTGGTCCCGGCGAGACCAAGCTGGAAATTGATCGGCGGCGGATTCGGGAGCGCATCAGTCGGCTGGAAAAACGCCTCAAGGCTATGGCGCGCAGTCGCTTACAACGACGCAGCAAGAGAATTCGAGCTGAGGTGCCGATTATTTCAATTGTCGGCTATACCAACGCGGGTAAATCGACGCTGCTTAATTCGCTGACCAGTAGCCAGGTTTTTACCGAAAATCTGTTGTTTGCCACACTTGATACCGCTACTCGTCGTTTGCGTTTTCCGCTGGAGCGAGAAGTTATTATTACCGATACTGTAGGTTTTATTCGCCAGTTGCCTGTGAGCTTGCTGGGCGCTTTTAAATCGACTTTAGAGGAACTGGCTGATGCCGATTTGCTCCTGCATGTGGTTGATTTGTCAAATCCGCGTTTTGCCGAGCAGATAACCGCGGTAGATAAAATATTGGTAGATCTTGAGCTTGGTCACATCCCCCGATTGTTGGTGTTTAATAAAATAGACCAAGTGGATACCGATGAGAGTTCGGAGCTGTGTCGTCGATATCAGGCCATTGGTGTCTGTGCGCGTGATCGGAGTAGTTTCGCGCCCCTGCTGGAGCAGCTGCAACAGAAATTTTGGCCACAAGATGCTGAAGCGGAAGCCGGTTGTGAAAATGCTCCCAATGCTGACGCTGACTGCTGAAGCGGTATAGTTGACAGCGACACTCTTTTTCTATAGCCTTGGGCGATATTTTGCTGGGGTTAAATAGATTCTTAACTTGCCTATGTAGTTATAACCGCGTGATTTTTGAGGTTACGGAGTTGTGTTGCACATGATGCGTTCACCTTGCTTGGTGTTTTTTTGTTCAATTTGTTTTTTTGCCGCGCTTAGTGGTTGTTCAACATTAACCACTTTGACTACCCAGAGTGACCTGCCAGTTGGTTCTCAGGTGGAGACAAGTTCAGAAGCCTTAATCGATATTTCTTCACTAAGTGGTTCAGAAATTACTTCGGAGTCGTCTGAATGCGTAGTTATTGTCGCTGAGCAGATAGACGATACTGTTGCTGATACCAAGTTGCTAACTGAAGATGTAATGCTGCCAGCTGATGCAGGAGTAATGGTAGCGCCTGAGCCGTTGTTTGATTTTCCGGTGGTGGAGAATGATCAGGTGCGCTTTTTGATTAAGCGCTACACTGGAAACGGGCGTCCCTCTTTTGCACGTTGGCTGCAACGCTCAACTAAATACCTGCCTTTAATGCGCGAGATTTTTGCTCGTGAAGGTCTTCCACAAGACTTGGTCATCCTGGCCATGGTGGAGTCTGGGTTTAACAGTAACGCGCATAGTTGGGCTAATGCTGTTGGTCCTTGGCAGTTTATCGAATCAACTGGCAACATGTATGATTTAGACAACGACTGGTGGTACGATGAACGCCGCGATGTTGAGAAGTCTACTTTAGCGGCTGCACAATATTTGAAGAGTTTACATCAGCGCTTTGATGGTAACTGGTACTTGGCTGTAGCATCATACAATGCCGGTCCGGGTAAGATTTCGCGGGCAATAAAAAAATACCATACTCGAGATTTTTGGGAATTGAGCAAAGGCAGCTACCTGCGTGCAGAGACCAAAAATTATGTGCCCAAGTTGTTGGCAGCCCTATTGATAAGTAAGCAACCGCGCAAATATGGTTTTTGTGATCTGCAATATGAGGAACCTCTTGAGTTTGATACTGTTATCTTACCTGAGGCAACAGATCTGGAATTGATAGCTGAATTAACCAATGCCAGCTATGCCCAGCTTAAGGAACTTAATCCCGAGCTTAAGCGTTGGTGTACTCCTCCCCACGTAAAAAACTATAAGTTACGTTTGCCAGTCGGCAGTGCGACAAATTTTAGCGATAAATATGCGGCTGTTCCCAGTCGCGAGCGCGCCCGCTATAAACGCCATCAAATTAAATCCGGTGATACCTTGCAACATATTGCCAAGCGCTATGGCATAAGAGTCGATGATATCGTGGCCTTGAATAAAATCTCCAATCCGCGCGCCTTGCGCATTGGACAGAATATGATTTTGCCGCTGAATAGGGATTTCAGCACCCTGCCAGTCACTGAACTGGCCGATGATTACCAGCGCTCCCATAGACGCAATTACAAGGTGCGTTCAGGTGACAGCATCTGGAGTATTGCCCATAAATGCGACGTTACCGAAAAACAGGTGCGCGTGTGGAATCGTCTGGGGTGGTCAAATGTCATTCAGCCGGGTAAGGTGTTGCTGGTGTCTGCTCCGCGGGGTCGTACGCCACACTCAGCACCGCAGCAGAAGGTGGTTTATAAAGTTTGTTCTGGCGACACGCTATGGGGTATTGGACGGCGTTTTGCGGTACATACCCAACAAATACGCCGCTGGAATGGTTTGTCAGAGCAACATATATTGCAACCAGGGGATAAGTTGACCTTGCTGGTAGCTGAGGATAAACGTACATAACTGGCGCATTGTTTAACCTTGAGCGGAACACCTAATTTTATTCGTAGATTTACTGTTGGGTGTGCTGGAAGAACTTTGACTTTTGCGTTGCCTATTGTTAGACTCGCGCTCGCACTTTGAAGTGCTATTTTGTAACAACGAAAGGTATAAAAGTAAATGCTTAATTTTTTGATTGCTTTTGTTATTGGCACCGTTGCGCCAGTGCCCCTAAATGTTTTTTACCAGGTGCAACTGCTCTATTGTGGCATGATTTCCGTAGTAATATTTGGTGTGATCTATTTCCTATTATCACGGCGTACGATGAATAAAGTGATGGAGATTGTCAAAAGCTCACAACACGATATGCAGGCTAACCGTGCAGAGCGTGCTCTGGAAACACTGCAGGAAGGCTTTAAATATTCGAAATGGCAATTTTATGTTAAAGGCCAGGTAAACGCTCAGTTAGGTACTTTGCTATATCTTAAAAAAGATTTCGCCAAAGCGATGCCATATCTGGAGAAAAGTATAGTTCGTCATTGGGTGGCAATGTGCATGTTGGCAGTATGTTACATGAAGCGCAATAATCCAACCAAGATGGAGTTGACCTTTGAAAAGGCCATTGCAGCATCGCGCAAAGAGGCTTTTATCTGGAACTTATACGCTTACTGCCAAGAAAAGATTGGTCAGCATGACAAAGCCATTGCGACCTTGAAAAAGGGGATCAAGAAGCTCAAAGGCAGTGATGGCTTGGAGGCTTCTTTAGAGGCTGTGCAGAATGGCAAACGGATGAAAATGGATAGCTATGGCGATATCTGGTATCAATTTCATTTGGAAAAAACAGGGACTATTATCAAAAAACAAACCAAGGCTGCTCAAGGGCGGCGCAAAATGCCACGCGTCTAATTTGCCATGAGTAAAAAAAACCACAAAAAAGATAGCATAAGCTTTAAAAATGACCCCTTCAAAACAGTGAAGGGGTTTTCTGCTTTACCGCAGCAAGTAGAAAAACAACTACCCCCCAAAGTTCCTACACCACGATTACCGCGTACTGGTGATGAAGATAGTGAGGTTGATTTTAGTCAAGCCATGGCACAACTCGGTGTTGAAGTTATTGCTACTGACAATGAAAGCATCTCCACCTTTACTACCGACGCAGGTAGCGAAATTGACGGGCAGGATCAAGAAAAGTCCGCTTTACATGATGATTCGGATGAAGCGTTGTTTTTGGCAAGTTTAGGGCAGCTGGATAGTGTGTTTAGCGATAACTATTGCGCAGACGATGAGGTACAGAGCCCGGGGGCGGAAGCGCGTCGCATGAAACAATTGCGCCAAGGTAAGTTGAAACCGCAAGATACTTTGGATTTGCACGGTTGCTACCGCGAAGAAGCGCTTAAGAAGGTGCGTCATTTCCTGCAACATCGCTACGCTGATGGTTACAACACAGTGTTGATTGTTACCGGTCAGGGGAAGCGTTCACCCAACGGTGAAGCAGTTTTGCGTAGTGACGTAGAAAAGTATCTGAGTACATGTGCCAGCGCGTGGGTAGCCGAGTGGGGCAGGGCGCCGCGCCAGTACGGTGGTGAGGGCGCATTAGTTATTTTTTTGCGCCATGGTAAGGCAGTGAAACCAGTCTAGTTATTTGCAAAACATGACCCGCAGTTGTATTGCCCCAGCTTCATCGGGGGATTTTGTCATCTACATAATCCGATGGTAGACCCCATTGGTATTTATATGGGTAATGTCCCGTTTTTTCCGTTTTTTCTGCTTTTTTCTTTGGGACGGGGTTCAAAAATAATAACGGACTCTCAGCTCCAGCTTACTTTCGTTGAGTTTTTCTCCATACTCGGTAAATTTTTCGCCAGCAATATGTGAATAACGCAGCCGCAGCTCCCAGTTGGTGAACCCGCTGTAAACCGCTTCGGGGCTCAGGGAATAACTTTTATCATCAAGGTTGATAATTGCTGTTATCCCTGGAGTAAAATAGAGCACTTGGAACGGTTCTTTCTGAGCCATTCTTATATAGAGGTAATTTCGCCGAATCTGGGGTTTTGCGTAACCGCTAGCGCTGATAAGGGTTGCTGGGTCAAAAAGGTTGTCAGCACTGGTGTTGGTGTATTGCGCGGAGGCATCACTGACAAGCTGATAAAAACGCTCCATTTCAGCTTCGGAGTACCCCGCATCGTTATGGTAAAACTCAAGGATGGTAGTAAGCTCGTTTTTAGTCAAATAACGCAGCCCCAGCAGATAACTGGTGACTGACCTTTTATGACTTTCCAGTATTTCAGAACTGCTCAGAATCTGAACTTTCTGCTCGGGAATGTGGGTCACTTCGCCATGAATTTCAAAATTGCTGGACAGGTTTTTTGAAAAATCGAATCCATACCGAGTCGAGCGGCTGTTGCCAGAGAAGAGGATGAAATCTATATCGGTATTCCGGTAGAGAAGATATAACTTGGCAGCAAAGTTGACATTGTTCTTTTCGCCAAAGTCATTATTGAAATCGTCCCAGACCGGAATAATTACCCCTGTCAATGCCAGCGTCTGAAGCGCTCCGGAAAAACTTTTGATTACGTCGACGCCTGCGCCGATATAACCCTCAAGGGCATCATCGGGATTGTTGGGGTCTTTGGGGCGATCGATAAAGGCTACCGGATTCCAGGCATATCCTTTGCCCCATTTGAACGTTTTTTTCCCCAGTTCAAAGGTGAGCGATGGAGAAGGTTTGATACTGGCATAGGCAGAAAAGACATCCAGCTCCTCCTCGGAATCAAGCTGATCTTTGCGACCAGAAGCCTGCAGTCGCCAGTTGAAATCCACTATCCCTTTATTATAGTTTCCATCAAGCTGCAAGGTTGCTGTTAAACGATCTAAAGCGGAACGCGGGTTATCGTAGAACCCCAGCAATCCAAAGGTGCCATCGCGGTTAATCCGGTTGTGATCCCACTTCAGTTCAGCATAGCCACCTAATTCAAAACTCCTTTTTTCAAATTCTTCCACGTTAAAGCTGTAGTCCTCTGCCAGGCTTATGCACGGGGTAGACAAGCTAGCGGTCAAAAGGCTACAGAAACACGCCGATGCACATATTTTTTTCAGTAGAATCATTTATGCCATCTTAGGAATATTTGCGAGTGCAGCAACAATTGACTAGTGCAGTTTTCATATAGGAAGCGTGCAATTTTTTTTTGCAAGATCAAGAAAATCAAGGTATTGCGCGGAGACGTACATGGTACGTCGCACAAGCAAGTCCGCTGATTGACGCAGAGATTGCGGAAAAGGACTGTTTCCGGATGAAAACTACCGTAGCTCATTGACTCGCGATAGGTAGTTAATAGAGAAGACTTCATCGGCAAGTTCCTTCTTATTGATTTTGGCGTAAATCATTGCTGACTTATAGCCTTTGTACAGTGGGCTGTCAGTTTCCAAGATTGATGGGCGAACTACACCATTGCCGAAATCCTTCGGCTCCCTGTAATAGAGGGTTTTGATCAGCATGCCGCTGGAGGCATAACACTCAATGACGGAGGGAACCAGGGCTTTTTTATCGACGAACATTTTCAGCCGATCATAGGCTATGGCATTGGATTTTGCCTTGAGTTCGAGCAGGTAAAGATCACCCTCTTCGGTTATGCTTGTCACGTCATATTCAACACTGTAATCAAGGCGCAGGATATCGGAATTATTGAATACCCCGCCGACCACCGACTGTAGACTAGTAATACGGATCGGCTTGCCGACATTAGGAATATACAGCCACATGTTGTCATTAAGACGCAGGGTAGATCGCCCCTTTTCGCTGGCCGGGGAGAGGAATAGCGCCACCATTTTATCTTTTTCTTTTTTCACCGAATAGATGATGAATTCCTTTCTACTGCCGTCCGGCTCGATGTTGATCAACTTACGGTACATCTCGTAGGATTCTGGATTAAGATTGTTATCCACCTGCTGCAGGATAGCCGCGCCGTCAATAGCCTGAACTGCCGTGGCAGTGCACAGCAAAACCGCTACCAGAACAACAAGAACTTTATTTTTCTTTAATAACTGTTTGAACAACCTCATTGGCAACTCCTGCTTGCTTAATGTATTTCATGTTGTATGAAATCAAGGCTTGCTCCATCTTGGCTCCGAAGTCTCCGGCCAACACCAATGTAACCCCCTTGCCAGAGAGAAAAGCTGCTACCTTTGGACCTGCTCCACCATGGATACCGGCAAAGGGGTTTTTCTCTGCACTCAGAAACTTTCCACTGCCGTCAAAAAGAAGAAAATAGGCTGCCCTCCCAGCCGTTTCACAGATCGTCTGCGGTTCTGGTCCATCGGAGGCGACGGCGAGAAAGGATTTATTTTCCGCTGAGTTTGCGCTGACAGCCATTAATAGGACGGAAAAAATCACGAATAAACATATTCTTATCTTTTTACCAAACATATCAACCCTCCTGCTTATTAGTTGGTAATTATTTAGCATTATCCGATCAGGAGCAATAACGGCTGTTATCCCCAAGTGTTGTTATCGGGGAGCCAGCCTTTCTGTCTTCTAAAATCTGGATTCAGGCTAAAATCCTGCCGGAATGACAGTCTTTTGTACTGTGCTGAATAGTTACATGAGTTTTGATTTTTTCAAACATGTTTCAAAGCGGTAATCGGATCCATTCTGGCCGCCTTCCATGCCGGTTGCAAACTGGCGACAACGGCTATGGCTATGACGATTAAAGCAACAACGATGACATCAACGGTGTTGATTGTCGGTGCAAGTAATAGTCCCTTCTGACGCCCGAAATCGAAACTGATCTGCGTCATATTCATAGCTGCGATACTGATCAAGCTAATGACGGTACCGACAACGGTTCCCAATACCCCCATGAGAAAACCTTCGACGACAAAAAGTCCGAGGATTTTATTTGGCGAAGTCCCCATGGCTGAAATGGTACCTATCTCGTTGATCCGTTCGTAGACAGCCATTATCATTACGTTCATGATACTGACCAACACGATTGCCACCAGCATGATCTTGATAAAAAGGGTCATCAGATCTATCATCTTGGCAATATTGAAGAAGGGGGAAATACTTTCCCAGGTGTGTACTTCGAAAACTGGCTTCCCCTGCTGGTTTTTTATCGATCCTAGTTGTGCCTGCAATCTGGTGAAGACTGCGGGCAACTGGTTGATATCCTTTAGGCGGATGGCAATTTCACTGACCTCGGCGGCACCGATCCTCAGCAGTGCCTTGGCATCGTCAATATGGATCATCCCATCGCGGCCGCCCGGCCCAGAGATACCTTCCAAAATACCGCGTACGATAAAGTTCTGCCCGTTAACCGATCCATCTCTGTTGTTGGCCACCAGAACAATCCCGTCACCAACCTTGACCTTCATCCCTTTGGCAATCAGTTCTGGAATAAGGATTTCACCCTGCTTGATTAGACCCTCTTTGTCACCTTGCAGAATTCGTTCTGTCAGCAGGGGCGCAGTGTTGATCTCATCCTGCGGAGTTGCGGAATTCAAGCGGATATTTGTGGTTTCGGTGAAATTACTGAACATCGCCCCCAGCCTGATGCGCATGGAATAGGCTTCTACGGCATCCTCCTGCGCAAGAAACTGCTTCACCTGGGCAATCTGTTTGCCGGTCAGATTACGATTCAGGGGCATACTGTCCACTGAAGCTAGGTAGCCTTTTTTGTGAATTTGGATATGTCCGAGCATCGAGTCGGTGATCTGCCCGACCATCAACGCCTTGAAGGATCCGGAGACGGAGATAAACAGCAGCACGGCGACCACGCCCAGGGTTATTAACATCGAGGTTAGCAGGGTGCGCCGTTTGTAGCGCAACAAGTTTCGCGCGGCAAACCTGAAGATGTTATACATGGGCACCTCCACCAAGCTGCTCGTGTTTGCGCAAGATTCCATCTTCCAGCGCAAAAATGACTTCAACGTTATCGACAATGCGGGGATCGTGGGTGGAAAAGACGAACGTGGTTGCAAACTCGTCACGCATATGCTTCATCAGATCAATAATGCGGCCAGCGGTTTCTCGATCCAGGTTAGCGGTCGGTTCGTCAGCCAACACCAATTTGGCATTTGTCACCAGAGCTCTGGCCACGGCCACCCGCTGTTTCTGTCCGCCGGAGATCTGACTGGGATACTTATGACCCTGATCCCCCATCCCAACCGCATCCAGCATCTTGTTAACCCGCTTTCTGCGTTCGCCGCTTGGCCAGTTTTGCACCATTTGTAATGGATATTCAACATTTTCATAGACCGTCAATACCGGAATCAGGTTGAAATCCTGGAACACAAAGCCGATATGCTCACCACGAAAACGGGCAGCATCCTGGCGGCTCAAATTGGTGATTTCCTGTCCGGCAACCTGCAGTTGCCCTGCCGTGGGCGGATCAAGGCAACCAATCATGTTCAGCAACGTTGATTTACCGCTACCCGAAGGACCTATAAATGAAACAAATGAGGCCGGCTCAATGGAAAAATCGACTCCGCGGATCGCTTCAACCTTGATATCCCCGCTGATATAGGTTTTAACCAACTGTTTCGCAATAATAATGGACAAAAGATACCCTCACTTTCGCTAAAACTAGAGAGCTAGGTTGACGTGCTGGGCATACTCCCCCATTGACAATCATTCCAGCTACTATAAAAGATCACATTGGTTAATGTTTATATATGTTACATCACTAGTGTCTAGTTAAGTTTTTTTATCAATTACATAACTATAAGTTATTAAACAATGTTTAGTTGATGCTAATGTTTGTCTAATGGATGACTCCTGATTCTTCTTTCACTCAAAACCGAACTTGCAGACCTGCGCCAATTCCGAAATCCGAGTGCCATTGCCCGACGAGAGAAAAGGAATTGGAAATCATGTAGGACAGCCCCGCCTTGCCTTCCCATAGGGTATGGGTATCGTATTGCGCAGCGCCGAATAATGTTAGGCGGGGCATTAATTCAAAGGATTTTCCTAGGCTGAATCGTGCGTTCCGGTCCGTATCGCCCCACACGCGAAATTCCAGATTGAGTGGTAAAAGGTAGCGAAAACCGAAAATTCCCCGGGTATTTTGGACATCGTCACTTTCGGCTAGCAGCAGATCGATTCCCATAAAAACAGAGAAAAACCTATTGATATAGCGATCATAGGTGAAAATGCCTTCCGACTCCGTTTCTTCGACGTTTCTCCATCCCGTTTCCCAGTCCACGGTGAAAATATTACGGGTGTTGGCCAGAGTCAGAGAAACCTCGGTCATATTGTTGAGCAGGTTCGCCTGACCCCAGGCATACCAGGGATCCTTATAGAGGTTGGGGCGAAGAGCGGCGAGTTCCTGGTCAAGGGTAAATTCATCGTAGTGTACGACGCGGGCCATGCCTGCCTTCATGTGATATAGCAGATGACAGTGAAAAAACCAGTCGCCCGGTTCGTTTGCCTCAAATTCGAAGACGGTTGTTGACATGGGCGCCACGTCAACGGTGTGTTTGAGAGGAGAAAATTCGTTCTGACCGTTGATTAACCGGAAGAAATGACCGTGAAGATGCATGGGATGGTGCATCATGGTTCGGTTGATCATGATAAAGCGCACCACCTCATCTTTACGAATGCGAATTGAATCGCTGTGTGCAAGCGCTGCATTGTTGAGAAACCAGACATAACGCTCCATGTCGCCGTCAAGGGTGAGGCGGATTTCGCGCACGGGTCTGTCGGCTGGGAGGCTTGTGGGTTTGGTGGCTCGCAGTTGAGCGTACGGGGACCAGGGGCGGCTTGTTTTCATGCCGTCAACGGCTAGGCTACCGGATTCCGAAACGTCAGCCGCGAAAAAACGGAAATCTGTGCTGTATCTCTTGCCAGACCGCGAGGGGTTGGCTGGTCTCGGCATGGAGTCGTTAGCGTTATTCATGCTTCCAATGGGTTGAGCACTGCTCATCTCCATTGAACTCATAATCTTCATGCCCGAATGCTTTGGTGAGCCGGTTGGCGGTGTGTTACCGGGCATCGTCATGGCTCCAGACGGGGAAGGTGTTTGATCCATGTTGCCCATTTTCATTGAATCCATGGACATCATCCCCGGATGATCGAATGTGCCGGATTCTATCGCATGAGCGGGCATTCCCATGGTTCCAGCGGGGGTGAGGGCAAAGATTCCTTTAAGGTTCATACCCCCTATGGAGTGATAGATATTCGGCCTGGGAATATTGCCGGCCGGGTGGCGTTCGCCAGAACCTATCCAGATCGAGGCGTAGCCCGAACCGTCGTGCGCTGTAGCGCGGAATTCATATGCTCCGGCGGTAGGCACCTGAATGAGAACGTCATAGGTTTCCGCTACGGCAATAAGAAAACGTTTTTCTGTGACCGGCTCCACATCCTGACCGTCCGCGGCGATGATGGTCATCGACCCACCGGCGAATTCCAGGTGGAAATAGGTGGTGGCGGATCCGTCAATAATTCGTAAACGCACAGTCTCATGCGGCTTCGCTGGGAAAGTGGATTCGGACTTGCCGTTGGCGAGAAAACGATCATAGGCCACGTCTGCAATGTCCATGGCTGGCATGCGCTGGAGCTCCCGTTTGAAGTAGTCGTCGAGCATGCCGAGCCGGGCGGCGCCGAAAATGCTCTGGGCGCTGCCTTTTTCGAGAGCGAACCACTCACTGCCACGTTTGAGTGTTCGATTTACCTCGTGCGGGTCTTGATCGGTCCAGTCTGAAAGCAGGACAACATGGTCATGATCTGCTTTTTGAACTGCCTGACTGGGTTCGATGGCGATGGAACCGTAAATCCCGCTTTGTTCCTGCAGACTGGTATGGGAGTGATACCAGTAGATTCCGCTCTGGCGAATGGGAAATTCATAGGTGAATGTCGAACCGGGGCTGATAGGCGGGAAGCTGATGTTGGGCACGCCATCCATGTTTGGAGGCACGAGCAGACCGTGCCAGTGGATGGAGGTTTCTGTACTCATTTTGTTATGAACGTGGATGCGGGCGAGGTCCCCCTCTTTGAAACGCAGGGTCGGACCTGGAACACTGCCGTTGACGGTCATGCTCCACACAGGATTTCCCGTAATATTGATCTCTTGGCGGGAGATTACAAGATTATATTCGATAGTTGCTGCATGGACCTGCGTATGAACAAGGGGGAAAAATACGATCAGTCCTGCTGTTGCGATGCTTATTAAGAGAGAGATCATATCACATCTCCTTGTGCGGGCTAACGGCTGTGGGTAACCTCTCGAATTCATACAATAAGTGCAATTACATAAATTGAAAAGAGGTTAAGATGTCTTTGACGATGGGATCTACACTTTAAGCTCTATCCATGCATAGTAGCTGAATCCGAGAAATACAACAGAAATCAGTAGTAGAAAAAAAGCAACTGCACCAAAAGCACAAGCTTGTGGGTAAAAGTTTTTCCGATAACAGAGGTAGGCAAGAGTGCTGAAGAGCATGCACAAAGGTATGGCAAGAAGAATCATCATAAGGAAGTTATCTCAGAAATAGATCTATATTTATAGGAATATTATGGGTGACCGCAATGATTTTTGGATAACTTTATATAGTTCAAAACCACTACGTTATATATCAAGGAACCCATTAAGGCAATAATAACCCTTCAAATGATTTAGAGAAGACGATCCGTTATGTAGTTGATCTTTTATTGTTTGTGTTTTGCGACAGAGGATCAACTAAAAGGGATTACCGCCTTTTTTGAAAAACTTCTAGCGGTACGGAAAGACTATTAGCCCAGGGATTAAAGTGAATAACTGATCATCAGGTGGGTAGTAAACTGGGAAAGCTCCTCTTCAAAACCTTGATTACAGTAGAGAGAGTTAGAACTATCTACACTGTTTTTTAATGCCCATTCTAGAGCTATATCTATTTTCCATGCTGCACAGATGATCCCTGTGCCAATGGTGATGTGATCTTCGGAGATCGCAGGAAAATAGGGGAGGAGGTTGTCGTCTGGAACTGGGTTGTTACCGTGGTTATATCCGAGGCGGAGTAACCAGTTATCGTTAATGCTGTACTCGCTGCCGATAGCGAAAACCCATTGATCTTCCCACTCCATGGGGTAAGTGACTGCAAGTTGTTGTGCAACGTTAGGGTTGTCCGGACTACTGAGGTTGAACTTAACTTCTTTAATAGCAGAGGACCAATCAATCCAGTCGATGTCAAAAACGAATTTGAGTCGTTGATTGACTTGGTAGCTGGCACCAACGCCTGCTTGCTGAGGCCAATTGAAACCATCCATTTCCGTTTTGTATTCGACTGTTCCAAGTCCTAGCGCGGAGTAATTGATTTTGGTCTTTCCGTGCCTAAAGTTTAAATCTGTTGCTGTGAGGTATGCACTACCAATGGTTAATTTTCCAAATTGGTACTGAAAGCCAAGGCGCAAAGATGATGAATAAGCTCTACAGTCGGTCATTTTCATGCCGAAAAAAGCGACTTCACCTTGCTCGGAAATGATGCCATCGTGATTATTGTCGGCAAAGATGCTGGTATTGGGAAAGAGAGCCATTTCTGCTTCAGCATAGCCGAGGTTGAGACTCGCTCCTAGTTTTAAACGGTGATCTGAACTGTGCCAAGCGATAGTCGGAGTGATTTTTGCGTAACTAATAGCGCTTGAAAGTTCGTCGGTTTCGTCGGCAAGGTCCATCATGTCGGCGAAGGGCATTCTGAGATTGTCGTAGTGGACTCCCATACCGCCTTGGCCAAAAAAACCAAAACCGAGAATAATAGGATGATCCTCAAGGGGTTGTGCCCACGCCAACAATGGCAGATGAAATGTCTCACTGTCGGCGTTAAGATTGTTGCCGTGGTGGTCTTGATGGTGGTTGCGAGGTTGCATGATGCTGTCGCCCACACTGATTTGGGGTCCACAGCAACTCGCGAGACCTGCTGGATTAATATTCATGGCGGTTACATTGTCGACAAGAGCTAAATCAGCGCCCCCCATTCCACTGGAGATTGCACCATAGCCGATCATATTCATTCCATTGGTTGCCATGAGTGATTGTGGATAAAAGATGGAGATAAAGAAAATTGTGAAGAATAGATAAGCGGTACCTTTAAACATCGGCAGCTTTCGTGTAACTATCGTTAATGACTAGAAAAATTGATCGTGTGTCTTTTTTAACAATATCATTTAATTTAATGGAAAGCAAATAAGAGTTTAAATGGGTACATGCTATAGCACCAACGTCAACGAAAAGTTTTCCCCAGTTCACGTTTGTCTCCTGATCCACTTAGTGGGGAATTGTGCCGACATCATCTGCATAAAAAAGGTTTACAAAATAAATACCTGATTACCCTAATCTTTTCGTTTTAGCCCAAAGGATCGTTTCTTTCGCGAAGGGAGAGTCCAGACGCCCGTGGAGAACCTTTAGAATACCTGCCTTCGCGATCATGACGGGAACAAGGTGCAAAGCCAGTGCGGAAGATTGATACTAATCAGAAAAAATATAAAGCGTTGTGCGCAACAGGCTGGTATTGTCAGTCGGGTATACAGTCATGCGTTACGCTATTTTTATGCGACCTATAATTTGGAAGCAGGTTATGGTATTTGCACAGTGCAGGAGCTGTTGGGACATGCCGATGTTTCAACGACTATGATCTATACTCATGTGTTAAATAAGCTAGGACTGAGAGTGCGCAGCCAGTTAGATTTTTGAATTTATAAAAAAGCAGGGCAGGAGGAATTATATGCTACAGCAAAAAATATATGTAATAGGTCACATGAATCCCGATACCGATTCGGTGTGCAGTGCTATTGCTTATGCCCGTTTGCGTGAGCAGCAGGGGCTGGTCGGTGTGCAGCCGGCGCGGGCGGGAAATATTAATCGCCAGACTGAATTTGTCCTTGATGAGCTGGCAGTCGCCCGTCCGCAATTGCTTATGGATGTAACACCGCGTCTGCGCGATGTTGTCGATGGTCAGGATTTGGTTACTATCCATGCTTCTGCTCCCTTATCTCGGGCGTTGGAGCTGTTTCATCTGCATAATGTGCGCATTATTCCTGTAGTGGATGATGAACTCAAACCGCAGGGGATGCTTTATCTTAAACGTGTGTCTGAGCGTTTTTTAGTGCCAAGTCAGGAGCGCGAATTGCGGCGGGTATCGGCTTCTCCTCGTTCTATTTGTCAGTGCCTTAAAGCCAATGCTCTGCATGAAGTTGATGCTGATGTCCAGGAGGAACTGAATCTGTATGTTGCCGCCATGGCCGAAGCAACGTTTTTGGCTAAACTGGCGGATCAGGATGCTCGTAAGATGGTGCTAATTGCTGGGGACAGGGTGGAAATTTTACGCGCTGCGGTAAGCATGGGGGTGCGTGTTCTGGTTGTTGTCGCCGGGCTGGAGATTCCACCAGAAATATTGGAATTGGGTAAGAAGAATGATGTAACTATTCTTTCTACTATGTTTGATACCGCTACCAGTGCTTGGTTGACTCGTCTGGCTACGCCGGTAGTTTCCGTGGCGGAAAAAAATTACATTACTTTAAGTGGTAAAGATAGAATAGACGAGCTCCGTCTCAGTTTACTGCGCAGTGACGTGCCCGGGGTGATGATAGTCAATGGTGCCGGCAAGGTCGAGGCGGTGGCGACTAAGAGCCATCTGTTGATACCATCCAATACCAAACTGATTCTGGTCGATCACAATGAACTTACTCAGGCTGTTCCTGGTGCCGATAAGGTGGAGATTCTCGAAGTTGTTGACCATCATCGTTTAGGAAGTCTGCAAACGGAAAACCCTATCAGATTTATCAATCAGCCATTAGGTAGTACCTGTACCTTGGTTGCCACTCTGTATCAAAACGCTGGAATTGTTCCTGATGCGGTGACTGCTGGCTTGATGCTGTCCGGTTTGCTATCAGATACCGTGGTGTTGAAATCACCTACTACCACCGATGTCGATCGGGAAATAGCCGAGTGGTTAGGGCAGCTGTCAGGTTTTGACCCGCATGAATATGGGAGGAGGATTTTTGCTTCGAGTAGTTCTATCAGCGCTTATGATTCTCTGGAAAAGGTGATAACTACCGATTTTAAGGTGTTTACCACTGGCAGTTGCCAATTTGGTATTGGTCAGGTCGAAGTGGTCAATTTCCATGAATTTCACTCGCTGAAGGATGTTCTGGCTAGTGAGCTGGATAAAATAAAATCACAGCGTGATTTAACCATGGTTGGTTTGCTGGTAACAGATATAGTTGCCGGTAACAGTGAGTTGTTGATCTCTGGCGACAAGCAGTTAGCGTATGTTTTGGGTTATCCGCAGTTAGATGACAACCTGTTTGAGCTGCGTGGCGTGTTGTCGCGTAAAAAACAACTTATTCCTCATTTGAGTAGGGTGCTGGGCGCTATTTAGCTCTGCGGCTACAAAAGCTATCGGCAGTGGTGATTGTTTTTGATTGACATGGAGGCTGTTAGTTTCTATCTTCCTCTTTAGTTAAAAGTTTCAGGTGCCCGTTTACGGGTGTAATAGGGAATCCCGTGTAAATCGGGAGTGGGCCCGCCGCTGTAACCAGGGACGTTAAACGCATTTTTTAGCCACTGACTCATGTCGGGAAGGCGCGTTGCGCGGATGATCTGGAAGCCAGAAGACCTGCCTGAAACATCGTTTGTCATTCTTTCTCGGCGAAAGGGTGCAGCGTTTCGTGGCGAAGTATGGGACAACCTCGAATCGATTTATTATCGGTTTGGGGTTTTTTTGTGCCCCGAACAATCTAGGGAGTGCAGGGATGAGAAGGTTGTTATGGGTAGGTTTATTGCTGTTGTGCTGTAGCAGCAATGTGTGGGCAGCAGAGCAGTTAGATGATGTGGTAGTTACGGCAAGTCGGGTGACAGAGCCGGTGAATGAAGTAGCGTTGAAAATGGTAATCATTGATCAGGAGGATATACTCTTGTCGACCGCTACTACCATTGATCAATTGTTGATGGAACAAAATATTGGTCATATGCAAGCGTATCCAGGGGCGCTCACTCAGGTAACTATGCGTGGTTTTCGCTCTAGTGGTGAAAGTGCCGGTTTTTCCAACTCTATTTTGTTTCTCATGGATGGGCGTCGTGCAGGAACGAGTAATTTAGCGAAGTTGCCTGTTGATATGGTGGAGCGCGTGGAGGTAATAAAGGGTGCTTCGTCAGCGGTTTATGGCGCCGAAGCTATGGGCGGGGTGGTCAATATTATCACCAAACGGGGGAAAGGTGGCATGTCTGCGTCGGTGCTGGTTGAGGGTGGTTCAGCATCGCGCATGCGCTTGGCCGCTGAGGCACAAGGAGAACTGAGCGGGGTAGATTTCTACGGAGTAGTCGGTCGCAAGGATCAGCGTGCCGATTATGAAGATGGTGACGGAAATGTCTATAAAAACACTCAGTCTAGAGCACGAGAGAACTTTGTTAATGTCGGCTATACTGTGGGTGAACATCGCTTGGGCGCGACGGTGCTGGAAGTGGATAATTGGAATGTAGGTAGCCCCGGAAGCTCGTCTTGGTCAAGTCTGGATAATTATTCCAGTAAGGATTTACGCTCGTTTGATATCAATTATACGGGTGGTTATGCTGCAGCTGGATTGGAATGGCTGGTGCGTTACTATCAGGTTGAAGATACCGATATTGCTTATTTCCCTGGTCCTACTCATAGTTCTGACACGGCTTATAGTTATGATACGGATACTCGTGGTGCTCAGCTCCAGTTAACCTGGCAATCTGGTATTAGTCGTCTGACCATGGGGGTGGATTGGGATGAGCAGGAATCACGTAATTCTCAGAAGCCAACGGGAAAGCCTTTTAGTGTGAATGCAGATTATGAACGGCGCGGGGTATTTGTTGCAGAAAAATTCTCGCTATTCAATGAGCGTTTATTGCTGAACCTGGGGTTGCGTTATGATCAATATAAAGTGGAAACTCAAGACACTCAAGGTTATGCAACCCTGACAACTAATGATAAAGAAGTATCGGAGTGGTGCCCACGCGCAGGCTTGGTAGTTGTTGCCAGCGAAAATCTGCGTATTAAAGCTTCCGTTGGCAGAGGCTTTGTGCTGCCTACAGCCAATGAGTTGGTTGGTGATTTTATTAATAGTGGTTGGTTTTCTAATACTCATATTTTGGGTAATAGTGATTTGGATATGGAACAGTCGTGGACCTATGAAGTTGGTTTCGATTATACCCGGCAGAACTGGTATCTGAACGGCAGCCTGTTCTATACTGATTACGATGATAAGATAGAATCTTACAGCTATTATGATGCTGTTGCAGGTGAGAATGTCAGTAGTTATAAAAACCTTGCTGGCGCTACTATCAATGGAATGGAATGGGAGACCGGTTGTGATTTGGCACCACTGTTTAACTCTCCTTGGTCGGTTGAGCCGTTTGCCTCTGTGACATATCTGTTTGAGTTTGAAGATGATGCAACTAATGAAGATCTGCTTTATGTAAGTGAGACACAGGCACGTTTCGGTGTCAAAACAACCTCCGCAGGTGGATTTATGGCGCAATTGCTGGGGATTTACCATGGCCCGCAGGATTTCCAAAATTGGGATGTCTACCCTACGAGAATAGAGGAGATGGGTGGTTTTACCCTGTGGAATGTAATGCTTTCTCAGAAGGTATTGTTGCCTTGGCGCGAAGGTATGGATATGACGATTTGTGCTGGTGTGGCGAATATTCTGGATAAGAGCTATGCTTACGTTACCGGTTATTTGATGCCTGGTCGTGAGTATAAGGTATCTTTAAAGTTAACTTTCTAAAGGCTTTATTATGCGGGTGCTTTATTGCTGCTTGCGGCAAATTACTTTTGTGTTGTTGGTACTGCTGATTAATCTGCAAAGCAATAATGTTAATGCGCTAGATTACACCGATGCGGTGGGGCGTGTTGTCCATTTACCCGCTCCACCGCAGCGTATTGTTTCTCTGGTGCCCAGTGTTACCGAGATACTCTATGCAATTCATGCCGAGAATCAATTGGTAGGTGTTACCGATTTTTGTAATTACCCACCGCAAGCGCAGCAGAAAATTAGTATTGGTGCATATAGTGATCCCGGTCTGGAAACTGTTGCCAGTCTGGCTCCTGATTTGATAATAATGGACGTCGCCAGCTCTAGCACGGCGTTGTTGTACCAGTTTGAACAACTTGCAGTGCCGGTTTATCTGGTAGCACCTAAGTCGTTGACTGCTACTCTGGAGACAATTGTGGCTCTGGGGGGAGTAACTGGTCACCAAGAAGTAGCCATGGATTTGCTCAATAACTTAAACGATCAGATTGCTGAAGTCGTGAAGATGTGGAGTGAAAAACCGTTACGCACTCTTGTATGTGTCATGATTGAGCCACTTGTTGTTGCTGGAGCTGGAACTCTGGCTGATGATCTAATTAACTTGGCCGGAGGTATCAATGTGGCAGCAGAGCTACCGCGCTATCCGACCCTGAGCATGGAAACAGTACTGCTATATGACCCGGATATTATTATTGTCTCTCCACATCCAGGGACGCCAGCACCTGCCGATTTTTTTTCCAATTGGCCACAGCTAAAGGCAGTTAGGCATAAGCAGGTAATTAATGTCCAAGCTGATTTGTTGCAGCGCCCCGGTCCGCGTCTGGTTGCTGGTTTAATAATGCTGCGGCAGTGCTATAACAGACTCTCAACGGTCAAATCTGTACTTGAAAATGGAAATTGCGCTATTAAACAGGAAGCAACACATTGATAAATATCCGGGCATTTTTTTCTAATTGGTTGTTATGGCTGACTTGTGCGTTGTTGCTCTCTTTCTATGTTGGTATTAGTTGTGGAACCATTACGATTCCATGGCGGGAGATTACTGCCATTATTTTCGGTGATGGTGGTAGCTCGCTAAACGAAGTTATTATCATGAAAATAAGACTTCCTCGGGTGTTGTTTGCGGCATTGGTCGGGGCTGCATTGTCGGTATCTGGTGCCGCATTTCAAGCGGTGCTGCGTAATCCACTAGCTGATCCATATATACTCGGTGTCTCAGGCGGGGCTGCTTTAGGGTCGGTGTTGGCACTTACTTTGGGTGGTTATTCGGTCTTTATGTTGCCGGTGTCTGCATTTTGCGGTGCCTTGCTGGCGTTGTTAGTGGTTTATTTGGTTGCGCGCTCCAGTCAAGGGGATAACCATATTCTTATTTTGGCAGGGGTTATGGTGGGTAGCTTGGCCTCAGCATTGCTGTTGTTTCTTCTATGGTTGGCACCAGCAGATTCTGTGCGCAATGCGGTTTTTTGGTTGGCCGGTAATTTATCCCATGTTCGTTCTGACTGGTTGCCATGGGGTTATCTGGTGGCGGTGATGGCTTTTCTTGTGCTGTGGCGGCAGTCGCGGGTGCTTGATCTGTTTACCCAAGGAGAAGATTGCGCTGCAGATTTGGGGCTGGATGTTCCCAAAGCGCGTTTGCTGGTGTTCACGGTGGCAGGAGTCCTGGTGGCTATGGCTGTTTCTATGGCTGGTTTGGTTGGCTTTGTCGGTTTGGTGATTCCGCATGTGGTACGTTTGTTATGGGGACCGGGGCATGCACGGTTGTTGCCTGCCGCGGCATTGGCCGGAGCCGCATTTTTAGTTTTGGCTGATGCTCTGTCACGGGTAGTTTTAGCCCCGGCAGAATTGCCGGTAGGGGTGGTGACCGCTTTAATCGGCGCACCGTTTTTTCTCTATCTGCTGCGCCTGCGAGGTGAGTGATGATCAGTGTCGAGAACCTGAGTTTTTCCTACGGTGCTAAAGCTATTTTACAACAGGTAGAATTTGGTGTTAACCAGGGAGAGATACTGACAATTCTGGGACCAAACGGTGCGGGCAAGTCTACTTTGTTGCGTTTGCTGCGCGGACGGTTGCATCCTGATGTTGGTAATATCCGCTGGCAGGATGGTTTGGCGCATCAGTTGTCTCGTGCCAAGATGGCCACACTGGTGGCTGTTTTACCCCAGCTAAGCAGTCAGCCGTTTTCGTTCTCGGTACGGGAAATGGTGGAGATGGGTTGTTTCGCCCGCGATAGAAATCTGTGGGGAATCGGTGATAAACAAAAAACAGTTGTAGCGGATATGTTACGCCAGACTGATGTGACCCACCTTGCTAAACAAAGAGTGTGTGAGTTGAGTGGGGGTGAATTGCAGCGGGTTTTGCTAGCCCGAGCGCTGACACAACAAACGCCGGTTTTGCTTTTGGATGAGGCTACCAGTCAGCTGGATTTATGTCATACGCGCACTGTAGCTCAGTTACTGTATCGCCTATCTCGTGATGAAGGTAAAACTATTGTCCAAGTGTCGCATGATATGGAGCTGTCAGCAGAGCTTTCGCAGCGTATCCTGTTGTTGAACGCACACGGGGAGATGATCTCTTTAGGTACCCCAACGCATGTTTTGACAGCAGAGAACATTGCCACAGCATTCGGCGTTAGTGTTCAGGTGGAAAGACACCAAACGACTGGCGCTTTGAGGATTTCTCCCCTGCCACTTACCTGCTGAAAAATGGGTTTTGGTCGAAAAAAATGTGCTTAATGGAATCTACAATAAACCTGCAAGTCTGTGGTTGCTACTTTTATTTGTGATTGCAACCGCCAAGAGTGAACATCGCTTCAACTATATTTCGCGCCTGTTCAGACACCACGCTATAATAGACTTCAACGCCGTCTCTTTCTCCTTCAATGATCCCTTTATTTTTTAGTAAGGCTAAATGTTGTGATACGGTGGCTTGAGGAAGTTCCAAGCATTCCCATATTTTTTTAACATTGCATACCTGCGATATCAGACCAGCAACGATCTTCAAACGGATGGGATGACCTAGTACTTTTAAAATCTCTGCCTCACGAGCATAACTGTTATTTTTATTGAACATTTCCGGCTGCATTGTCGTGTCCTTTAGGCGGTTGAAACTGTGGATGATTTTGCTACTATTAATTGAATATATGAATATAGATTAACACCTATGTGGCGTCAAGCTATAAATTCCAATATCTCTTGCTTTTTCAGGTGGTTGTGAGTATCGTTTTACTTTCATTGTACAGCTATTACAACAATAATGTGTAGCGTTATGGCTTATGTTGGTGGTTTTGAGGAGTTTCTATGCTTTGGTCGGTGATCATTTTTTTTGTTGGTTTAGCGTTTTTGTATTATGGTGCCGATTTTTTAGTCGATGGCAGTTCGCGGCTAGCCTTATCTTTTGGTGTGCGTCCGCTTATTATTGGGATGACAATCGTCTCTTTTGCTACCAGTATGCCAGAACTAATGGTGTCATTGATGGCGGTGAGTAAGGGGGCATCAGATATTGCTGTTGGTAATATTGTCGGTTCCAATGTTGCCAACATTGGTCTGATCCTCGGTGTGTCCGCACTAGTGGTGCCGTTGAAGGTGCCGCGTGGGTTGTTGCGCTGGGAGCTGCCATTTATGATAGCTGTTACAGCTACGTTGTTTGTGCAGTGCCTGGATGGTGTTTTAGGGGTAGGCAATGCTTTTGTGTTATTAGCCCTTTTGGTTTTGTTTCTGGGTTATTGCTTACGTTTTGCTCGTTCAAGCGGTGAACCCTTTCCGGAACTGTCAGTTGATATTGATCAGGAAATCCCTCGGCGTAGTAAAGATGTGCTGTATATCATCGGCGGTATTATCGGTTTAGGTGTTGGAGCTAATTGGATGGTTAGCTCAGCGGTGACGATAGCGCGCGCTATTGGTCTATCAGAACTATTTATTGGTATGACAATTGTGGCAATTGGCACGAGTCTACCTGAGCTGGCGGCGTCACTGATGAGTGCAGCCAAAGGCGAGATGGAGATTGGTATTGGTAATGTTATTGGCAGTAATATTTTTAATATTCTGTTTGTCTTGGGGCTGTGCCCCTTGTTTCAACCTATCGTTGTAGACCCTGCTATCCTGCGCTTTGAATTGCCCGTAGTGTTGTTATTTAGCTGCGCTTTGATTCCTATCTGCTGGCATAGATTGGAAATAAGTCGTTTAAAGGGCGCTCTTTTATTTGGCTCTTATATAAGTTTTATTGCTCTGCTCTTTTTCCGATGAGTACCAGCTTCGGCCAACCGCGCATGTTGCGTTTCCTTGTCGTTATGACCATTGCTTCAGGCACAGGTCTGCAGGCATGGATGATTCTGTTTAATAATTTTTCTGTAGAAGTAGCAGGATTAAACGGTCAACAGATCGGAGTTATTGGTTCAGTACGGGAAATTCCGGGTTTGCTTGCCTTGCTGGTTGTCTATGTGTTGCTGGTGTTGCGTGAGCACCGCTTGGCGGCATTGTCGATAATTATTGTTGGGCTAGGAAGTATTATTACCGGATTTTTGCCCAGCTACTCAGGTCTTATTGTTTCTACCCTAATTATCAGTTTTGGTTTTCACTATTATGAAACTACCAATCAATCGTTGACCTTGCAGTATTTTTCTCTGGCGCATGCTCCATTGGTTTTTGGGCGCTTGAAAAGCTTGGCTGCCGCGGTAAATATTGCAGTTGGTGCGTTGGTGTTATGTCTTGGGTATTTCTTCGAGTATAAAATAATTTTTATTATTATTGGTTTGTTAGTGGTCTCATTGGGAGCCTGGGGACTATGCCAAAATCCAACCAGCGCTGATGTGGTACCGCAACGGCGTCATCTGGTATTGCGGCGTAAATACAGTTTGTTTTATTTTTTAACCTGCATGGCTGGCGCACGCAGACAGATATTTATTGCTTTCGCGGTGTTCTTACTGGTGAAGGAATTCCACTGTAGTGTTACTCAAATTGCCGCACTGTTTGTCGTTAACAATTTAATTAATTACTTTCTTAGCCCGTTAATTGGACGCGCTATAGTGCGTTTTGGCGAGAGGCGGGTGCTATCTTTAGAATATGCCAGCTTAATTGCAGTTTTCCTTGGTTATGCTTACGCAAAATCACTGCCGCTGGTTATGGGTCTGTATATTCTGGATCACATCTTTTTTAATTTTGCCATTGCTATCCGCACTTACTTTCAAAAAGTTGCCGATCCGCAGGATATCGCTCCCAGCATGGCAGTAGCGTTTACCATTAACCACATTGTAGCAGTGGTTATGCCGGTCATTGGCGGGGCGCTGTGGATGATAGATTACCGTATCCCTTTTATTGCTGGCGCGGTGTTGAGTGTGATTTCGCTGACGGCAGTTCAGTGGATAAAGGTGGTGCCTGCTCAACAAAGTTAGTCCTGATTAATACCAATCTTCTGCTATTGCCACAAAGGTCGTCACTCTCGCGCAGGCGGGAGTCTAGAAATCTATGCAAAACCTCTGGATCCCCGCATTCGCGAGGATGACGAATACGGGGAACAAAACCAGAGCGGAAAATTAGTTCTACTCAGGAAGTTGGTTGTTAATGATGGACGTCGAACGCCTCAGTTTCTTGCTCTGGTAGCAGATCGCGCATGGGGTTGTGTCGAAATAGTATTTTGTTGTGTAGGTAAAATAAAATAGTGAACATGGCAACGGCAATATTTAAATTGATAAATACGGTTATTGCCGCAGTCCCTGCTATCATTAAAACCTCGCGATTGGTGACAAATACTTGTTCCTCTTCGTGGCGATTAAAGAAATCGTGCAACAGGTCGCTGCGTAGCCGCATCACTTCAGCAAAATATATTTGTAGTGGTTTGAAATCAAAGACATCATAACCAACCTTGAGCAACACGCCAACAAAGACAGCCTTGGGTATTTGATTGATAAGGTGCTGAAATAGCACTATCTCCACCAAGACAAAGACTCCCACCATAATTCCAGCTATCCGTAATGTTGCATGCTCTTTCAACATCAAAACAGAACGAATGGTGGCCTGGGCACCTGGGATGCCGCCGATGAAAGCTATGAAGCTGTTAGCTATACCTTGTGCCGCCAATTCCTTGTCCTGCCTGGTTTTTTCACCGCTCATTCGATCGACAACTAATGATGTTAACAGGGTGTCGAGATAGCATAGCATGGCAAGCTGTAATGCATATGGAAACGCAGTAGTAAATAATGGAAGTGAAAATTCACGAGGTAGTTGGTTGTGGAATAGAGCCGTTACGTCACCCCAGTTGCTGAGTGATCCTGTTAGCTGAACCATTTCGACCTGCAGATTGAAAGCATGGCTGATGCACGTCATGGTAACTATTGCCAGCAACGTCGGGGGTAAATAATGCGCCAGTTTGCCGATGTTCTTTTTTAGCAGCGGTCCTAGGGTGAAAATTAGTGTTACGGTTGCCGTGGCAATAGCCAGATTTTGCCACACCGAGCCTTGAAGAATCTTGTGGTCTTGCAGACCGAAGATGCTATTGATCTGTCCAATCCAGATTAGTAAAGCTATGCCGCTCATAAAACCGGAGATGACAACGTTGGGAACGAAAGAGATAAAACGACCAAGGCGCAGTGCTGCTATCAACAGCATTAAGACGCCGCACAACAGAAATACACTATTGATGAATTGATCAGCGTTGACCCCACTGACGCTGGATACAATGTGTTCGTAGGCGCTGGCTACAACGACGGCACTCACGGCACTCATAGGAGCCGTAGGACCAGAGCATTGAATGCGGGTGCCACCAAACAGTGAGGTTATCAGGGCAATCAGTCCTGATGAGATCATCCCGGCAAAGGCGCCACGACCAGATAAAATCCCTAATGCGGCACCGAGACTCAGAGCTACGAAGCTAACGGTAAGACCAATGATGATGTTGCGAATAATTTCTGCGCTATTAATGGTGGTTTTTTGCGGCTGTTTACGGTCAACGGCTGAGGGCATTAAAGCATTTCTCCTCGGAGTCATTAGAAGGTTATAAAACCATATTGTCTTTATTTTTTAGTTTAACTAAAGCTTAAAATCAGTTCATAACAATGCCTTGAAATGGTTTTTTTTGCAAGTTGTTTAACTGGTGACCAATGTAGGATTTCGAAAGTGCTTGATTTTTAGAATATTTTGCAAGTAAGCTCCCTCATTAATTAAATAATGTCTGGGTGGGGGTGTTATGTATTGTTGTATTGTTTGTTTGCTAATTATTTTATCCCAATTGTTTATTGCTAGTTCATGGGCAGCTGAACCACCCTTAACTACTGATACTCTACCGGAAATAACCGTTATAGATTCTCCTGAGGTTACCACTGCTGGTAAGTCGGTGCTGGATCGAGAGACTATAGCTATTTTGCCGCAGGGCGATGGTTCTATAACTGACCTATTAAAAATCTTGCCGGGAATCCAGTTTGGTGAAACCAGCAATTCTTCGCTAACTGGGGGTGAGATATTACCGGC
>CAZHXF010000004.1:0-66028 GCA_964536375.1 uncultured Desulfuromonas sp.
AGGTCGGCACTCTCGCGCAGGCGGGAGTCTAGAAATCTATGCAAAATCTCTGGATCCCCGCATTCGCGAGGAAGACGAATACAAGGAACAGAATCAGAGAGGAAGATTAGTTTTCCTCAGGTTATTGTTTAGTAAAGATTAAACCCCGCACACTACGCAGGTAAATTAATCTTGTGCGCTATTCTTCTCTGCCGCCTCTTTTTCTAGGCGCAAACGTGTTTTACGCGGGATATAACTGCAAAATGGCTCTTCCGCTAAGTAATCACCATAGACGGCATCGGCACGGGCACGGCAACCACCACAGACTCCAATGAATTCACACTCGCCGCATTTACCTTTATATTTAGAAAAATCGCGCAGCTCGTTAAAAACCTTAGAATTAAACCACAAGTCCTTGAACGACTCCTGCTTAACATTGCCGACGGATGAATGAAAATAAGAACATGCTTTCAGATTGCCAAAGCAATCGATCAGACAAATACTCTGAGCAGCGATACAACCTTTACCGCCACCGGTGGAAAAAGTCAGGCTGCGGCGCTCAAACTCAACCCCTTCTTTTTTAGCCATCTGCGGTACAATCCGGTAATAATGGGGCGCGCAGGTGGGGCGCATGAGAATCTCGTCCTCATTTTTTTCCTGATGATAATGCCAGGTCAAAATCTCTTCGTAATCATCTTTAGAAACCAACTCATCCATGATCTCTTCACCACGACCGGTGGGTACAATCATAAACATATACCATGCGGTGGCACCAAGGGCTTTTGCCAAATGAAAGGTATTGGCAATATCATGCTGGTTGCGCTTGGTGAATGATGAGTTGATGAGAAACTTTATCCCATTGCGCTTCAAAATTTTTGCTGCCCGTTTCACCCCTTCAAAGGCGCCGGGACTCTGGCGAAAATTGTCATGTATGTCCGCCGTTGACCCATCAAGAGACAATGAAACCATTTTGATATCTGCATCCAGCATCTGGGCACATATTTCATCAGTTACCAAGGTGCCGTTGGTCGCAATGCACATGCGCAACCCTTTGCTAGTGCCATAGCGGGCGATATCAAACAGATCTAGACGCATCAGCGGCTCACCACCAGACAACACCAGCACCGGCTTTGACACTTCACAAATATCATCGATCATCTTGTAGGCTTCAGCGGTGGTGAAATCTCCCGCATCGGCATCCATCGCCGATGAACAACGACAATGGACACAGGATAAATTACAGCGACGGGTGGTTTCCCAAGCTATCCACTTGGGGATATATTTTTCTTCGACCATTAGGCGGTTCTCCTGACTTTGTACTATAGACTGTAACGATTATTAAATAACCCAAGACAATAAACTAGATCTACCCATCTGACAAGTTTTAGACGAGTTTTACCTGGCACTTTTGTCACCACCTTGTGCCAGAATATCAGCAATAGTCAAGGCAACCTCGTCCTGACAACTATTATCATCAGTAATGGTGATATCTGCATAACGCCGATATAACTGTAAACGTTCTTCAAATAACTGGGCAAAGCTCTGCTCGGGCGCACAAGCAATACCGCGCGTGTCAAAGTTATGAATGCGGCGACATATCTCATCGAGACCGACATCAAGAAAAACTATGGTTGAAATTTGCTGCAGATGAACCATGGCTCTGGGGCTGTAGACAGCACTGCCACCGGTGGCAATCACCTGATGGTCAATGTTTAGGCGCAGGATCTCTTCTTCCTCGATCTGACGCAGATTTAAGTAACCAGTTTTATCCAAAATCTGTTGCAGCGGTTGCTGGCGGTTAATCTGAATAAGGATATCGGTATCTATAAACCCCAAATTCATGGTTTTAGCCAAAATTATACCAACAGTGCTTTTGCCGGCACCGGGCATACCTATCAAGGTAACGTTGGTTTTCATCTTTATCTCATCACTTGGTAAATAGAATTAGTGACCGCACCCTATCTGACAACATTTAGCGTGCCACGGACAAACTGTGTCCGCACCCAACCATAGCCACCCCCCGACAGACGCACATAATACCATTCTGGTGCGGTAGCCAGCACCATTAGCTCGTCCCCAGCTGACACGTGATCGACAACCGAATGCAATATCCCCGGACCAGAGCGCACATTCAACACCTCAACAGTAACAGCAACTACTCCCAGAGCATTAGCCGGAATCGCGTTCACATCTGGCTGCGGCGGCGGTGGCGCACTCGGTGGTGATTCAACAACCATATAACCACGGGGACTTGGTGCATAATATACATCGTTATAGCGCGCATATACCCGATCACCAAAACGCACATCGATGTACCCCATTGGCAAGGTGGCTATTATTAATCCCAAAGGTGGTCTTACCACGCGATAGAAGTTATCGTAGTGCCGATAAAAAATGCCTCGTCTATAATAATGATCACCATGATGACTACGTATGGTGCGAAACCCGCGTGGCAACACCTTGACATGCTGCCCATACTCCGGGCGCTGCCAATTGGGGTGCCTTTTTGCCTCTACAGGCACAGCTGATAACAGCACGAAGGAAAAAACTGCCCATAGTACCAACGACAACCGCAACTTAGCCAACATCAAGCTGGACATAGGAACCTCCTTTTGTGCAGGTATAGCAGGGTTATATTGTACCACAAAACAAAACCAGCGAATCGACAATAAGCCAATTCGCTGGTAAAGACTGTTTAAATATAGTTGTTGTAACTCTGTGCTTTCAGGTAGAAAAAATCAGTCAAAAAGCTCAGCAAAAATGTCTGCCACCTTCTCGATTTTATTGGCCTTCCAGGCGTTAGTACCACAGAAAATAAGCCCGGTTTCACTATCACCACGCTGGGAGCGATCCAGTGCATGTACTATGCAAAAATATTCTTTATTTTTGCGATAACTACACTTTTTCAAACAAGCTGAAGGGCAGCCAATCTTACCATCGATATCGTGGGCACGAATCTTATCAATATTGCCCTTCAAGGCCCGCCCAGGCAACCCGGCCGGACTCATAATCAAACCGATATCGTCGGGTGTACAATCGAGATAGGCCTGCTTAAAAGCATCAGCAGCATCGCACTCTTCGGTACACACAAAACGGCTGGCCATCTGTACAGCATCAGCCCCATTGGCCAGAGCATATTCCAGATCGGTCCGATCCCATACGCCACCAGCGGCAATGATGGGGATATCTAATTGATAGGTATTGAGGAAGTATTCTTTGACTTCCCGCACCGTTGCATACTGATCGTATTCTCCAGT
This sequence comes from uncultured Desulfuromonas sp., assembly GCA_964536375.1. Classification (GTDB taxonomy): domain Bacteria; phylum Desulfobacterota; class Desulfuromonadia; order Desulfuromonadales; family Desulfuromonadaceae; genus Desulfuromonas. Next base: position 3,237 of record CAZHXF010000004.1, read on the forward strand.
GCCAATATTCTCCATCTTTTCACCCAGATGGCCACCAGCAGTATCTGGATCTTCCACTACCACTGCATCGGGCAGACGATTGTAAGCCTTGTGCCATTTGCGAGCAATCAACCGAGCAGCTCGCACCGATGACACAATCGGCACCAGAGCAACATCCGGGTAGTCAACGGTTAACGCTGGTAGCGTTAGCGGCAAACCGGCACCGGTAACTAGAATTTTAGCTCCAGCTTCACAACTAGCGCGCACCACAGCATCATAATTGGTAACGGCCACCATGCAGTTGGTACCGATAACACCATCAGGAGCAATCTCGTAGGCCTTGCGCAACTCCTCCTTGAGAGCCAACACATCAGCTTCAAAATATTTGTGGTTATCTTTATATGGACTATTGAGCACCAGACCAGCCGTAGCAATCAATCCAATGCCACCACATTTTGCTACATTGCCAGCAAGGCGCGCTGCCGAAATACGCACCCCCATACCACCTTGAATTAGTGGATAGGGTACGGTATGTTTTCCTATAGTTAAAGGCGTCATAGCGGCCTCCTTGTGTTTAAGATATTGCATAAAAAGCATCTGGTTAGCACTGAACTTCCGCTCCAGGCGAAATGATCATCTCTCCCACGCAGGCGTGTACAGAATACAGAGCTAGTGCTGAAAATTGACATTAATCATAAAGAACTATAATTTATCAAAAACGCATGCTAGCAGATAACTGCTTCAGTAAATGTAATAGTTATGTAAAAGTAGCTATCTGTGAAGCGACCTGAATCCGATTATTTTTTTTCTGCCAACAATGGTAAACAATCTGCATGAAGCTTCAACGCCCAAACATCAGCCCCCTAGTTGCCTTTATTGCCATCCAGTTGACATGGATTGTGGTGGTATTTTTTTGGATCAACTGGTTCCTCGGCAGCCACCGCAAATTACGCGCTATCGCCGAGAAGTACAGCCCTGAATTGTTGCAATCTGGCATTGATTGGGTCATCCTGATTGAGGGAATTTTATTGCTGGTGGTAATCCTCGCCGGGGTTTATGTAATATTTATTTACTGGCGCCGGCAACTGTCCTTAAATCGTGAACAAAAGAATTTTATTTCCCAAGTTACCCATGAGCTTAAATCTCCGGTAGCTTCCATTCAATTACATCTGGAAACCATAAAACGCCATCACCCTGCAGCACACCAGCTGGACAACTTTGTTGACACCATGCTCACCGACACCGAGCGACTCAATGGTCTGATCAATAAAATGCTTACTGCCAACAGACTGGAACAGACCAGATGGCGGCTGGCACTGCACCCGCACAATCTTTCTCAGTTTCTCACTAATTATCTCGACCAGTGGAGCAACAGCCAACCTGACAACATTGAGCTAACCCGCGCAATTGACGACAATATTTTTGTCAACATTGAACCAGACGCCTTCGTCATGGTGTTGCGCAATCTGTTGGAAAATGCCGTACTGTACTCCGATACCCCAGTACGCATTCATGTTAAACTTAACGCCGCTCAAGGAAAATGCAACTTGCTGGTGCGCGATCACGGCAGAGGTATCTCCACCAGCGAACAACATAAGGTTTTTCGCCTGTTTTATCGCCTACACCGCGAGGATAGCCACATCAAAGGCTCCGGTCTTGGCTTGTTTATCGTGCGCGCCTTAATAAAACGCCACAAGGGCAAGATTTCGCTCTCCAGCACAGGGTCGAATCAGGGCACAACGTTTCACATTGTGTTACCCCTTACCAGTGAGCCAGCGTCATGAATCAGGAAACAGTAAATATTCTACTGGTAGAAGATGAGCTCCACATCGCCCAAGGTCTAATATTCAACCTCCAGCAAGAGGGGTATCAAGTTATCCACTGCATCACGGCCGAAGAAGCCATAGTGCAACTCGATCTACATCAGTTTTCTTTGGCTATCCTCGATCGCATGCTGCCCGGCAAAATCGATGGGCTCGCTCTGTGTAATCACATTCGCCAGGACAATAAACAGCTACCCATCTTGATGCTAACTGCCATGAATCGCGACCAGGATCGCATTGACGGACTGGTTGAGGGTGCTGATGACTATGTGACCAAACCATTTGTCCTCAATGAACTACTGCTGCGCATTGCCGGTATGCTGCGCCGCTCCGCCTGGTATCGTACGACTATTCCTACACAGGACAGCTACAGTTTCGGCCCGTACCATGTGGATCTAGCTAGCGGCACCGTCAGTGGTCCTGAGCAGGACATCCAGTTAACCGAACTGGAAATTAAAATGCTGCGTGTATGTTTCAACCATGAGGGGGAAATTTTGTCACGGGCATTTCTACTGAAAGCGGTGTGGGAAATAGATCCGGACACTGAGACTCGTACTCTGGATAACTTCATTGTGCGCTTGCGCAAATATTTTGAAGTTGACCCTTCCAATCCCCAATATTTTGCTACGGTGCGTGGGCGTGGTTATCGCTTCCACCGCCAAGGTTTAGAAAAATAAGACGCTTTTACAGTTGCATGAACTATGATAATCCCTATAATTCATACAGTGTTTTATTTTAATCTACTAAACAACAATATGTAGATATAAATTCTATTTTTTAAATTGCATCTAAAAGGAGAACAAAACATGAAAGCAGTAGTGCTAGATGGATTTGGTGGTCTGGAAGTTCTTAAAGTTGGCGAGATTGACAAGCCAACCCCCAAAACCAATGAGGTTTTAATCAAAGTAGCTGCCACCAGTATCAATCGACCCGATCTGGTTCAGCGCGCCGGCAAATATCCAGCCCCTCCAGGTGACTCTGAAATTTTAGGTCTGGAAGTTTCTGGCACCATTGAAGAAATAGGTAGTGAGGTCAGCGCTTGGAAAATCGGCGATCGGGTTATTGCCCTAGTTGGTGGCGGTGGTTATGCTGAGTATGCGGTAGCTTATGACAATCACGTCATGGCACTGCCAGAAAGCATGAGTTTTGAAGAGGGTGCCTGCGTTTGTGAAAGCTACATCACCGCCTTCCTCAATGTATTTATGATCGGCGGCTTAGAGGACGGGCAAACTGCCATCTTCCACGGCGGCGGCGGCGGCGTCAACACCGCAGCGATTCAACTGTCCAAAGCGCTTACCCCTAATGTAAAAATGGTAATCACGGCAAGCCCGGAAAAGATGGAGCGGGTTAAAGAGCTGGGAGCCGATATGGTTATTGACTACACCCAAACTCCTGACTTTGCCCCCAACATCAAAGAGTTCACCAACAGTAAAGGTGTCGATGTGATTCTCGACCACGTGGGCGCTAAATATCTCGCGCCCAACATGAAGTCACTGGGCTACACAGGCAAGTTAGTCATCATCGGTATTATCAGCGGCATCAAGGCCGAACTCAACCTCGCACTGATGATGGTTAAACGCCAGCAGATTATTGGTTCTGTTTTGCGTTCCCGCCCGATAGCCGAAAAAGGGGATATCATTGCCGAGTTTACTCGTCGCGCTATGCCTAAATTTGCCGACCGCAGCATAGTGCCCATCATCGAAAAAGTGTTCAGCATTGACGAAGTAGTCGAGGCCCACCGCATGATGGAAGAAGATAAACATTTCGGCAAAATTGTTCTGAAAGTCAGCGAAGGCTAAACCAGAAATAAATCGCTATCTCCCCGCTAAACCGGCGCTGCAAACCTGTCTATAACATTGAAAACTTGGACAGGTTTGCAGCTTCAACACATAATAGGCATCCAAAGTGACCACACCTCCCCTAGAACTAAATGTAGAAATCATCGATTCAACAACAGCTTACAAAGGTTTTTTAAGCATCAAAAAAATCCGCCTGCGTCACCGTTTATTCAATGGCGACATGTCGCCGGTGATTACTCGTGAATTGATGGAACGCGGTCAGGCAGTAGCGGTGCTACTCTATGATCAACAATTGGACGCCGTGGTAATGGTGGAGCAGTTTCGCATCGGTGCCATAGATGACGAGAAAAGTGCCTGGCTACTGGAGTTAGTTGCGGGAGTGATTGAAGAAGGTGAACAGCCAGAAGATGTTGCGCGCCGTGAGAGCATAGAAGAGGCTGGTTGCCAGTTACACCAGATCAAATTAATCAGCAATTACTACGTATCACCGGGCGGTTGTACGGAAAAAATATATATCTATTTTGCCCAGATAGATAGCCGTGGGCTGCATGGCACGATTGCTGGAGTTGCCACGGAATATGAAGATATTCGGGTTCGGGTGCTACCATGGCAAAAAATTGAGAAAATGTTGAATATAGGCACCATCAACAACGCTGCGGCAATTATTGGTCTGCGCTGGTTACAGATACAAAAATTGACCAACTCAATTGAGCCAGTACAAAAAAATAATTGAGCCTCTTGCAAAACTCTTTAAAATCCAGTAATCGTCAGTGCCGCGCAGGCGGAAATTCAGAAATCCATGCAAGACCTCTGGATACCCGCTTTCGCGAGCATAACGATTACGGAGAACACAACCAGAGCGGAAGATTAGTGCTACTCAGGAAAAATATTACGGGGGCAGGTTTCCCTAACAGGGATTAACAAACCACAAGGTCGCGGGGTTGCGACCCCACTCGCCGCCATACTCTTTTGTCGTGCCACAAAAGAGTATGCAGAAAAAGGCACCCGAACTCCTTGCCCTGCGGGTTCCCTCCATTCCACAACTGCTTTGATGAGGGGCAAAAACTCGGGCTAAAGCCCTCAAACATTTGCCCCTCTTATTCTCAAAATCAGCTCTTCCATTCCGGCTGCGTCACATGGGGAAAGGTGGTTCAAAAACAAAATCAAGCCCCATATCTACTGTAACTAACAGTGGGAAAAACGGCCTAAACTTAGCGCCATTCGGCAGTCCCTATTTGTTGGACATGTTTTTGTTGCCTGATATCACTTTTGTGCTATTCTTATCTAGCTAGACTGCCTAGCTGCGCAATGTAAGGAGGCTACTATGAATGTCAAAAGAAACAACCGTCCACACCATGGTCGAGAATGGCAGCTACAAGAAGCCAAGAACCGCTTAAGTCAGGTCGTTGATCAGGCCCAGCATGACGGCCCACAGACGATCACCCTGCGTGGCAATCCGTCGGCGGTAATTATTTCGTTCGACGAATACCAGAAGCTGACCAAGCCACACAGCGGTTTATCGCAATTTTTCAAGCAATCCCCCCTGCGTGATATCGACCTCGATCTCAGCCGCAACGCCGACCTACCCCGCGAGGTTGATCTGTGAAGTATCTTCTCGATACCTGTCTGATTTCCGAGCTGGTCAAAAAAGAACCGAATTCGGAGGTAGTGAATTGGCTGGAGGAGCAGAATGAACACAACCTTTTTCTCAGTGTTCTGACTCTGGGTGAATTGCAGAAAGGGATCAGCAAACTCCCAGAGAGCGCGAAAAAAGATGAGCTGCAGTCTTGGGCGACGCTCGACCTGGTAGAACGATTTGCCGGGCAAATTGTCGACGTTGATCTTGAAACAGCACTTTGCTGGGGCAGGCTTCAGGGCGTTGCGGAAAAGACCGGCGACAAACTGCCGGTCATGGATTCACTCATTACCGCCACAGCGATAGCGCATGGTCTGGTTGTGGTGACGCGCAATGTCAAGGATATGGAGCGCTGCGGGGGACGGATTTGCAATCCGTGGGGTTAGCTTAAGCATAAGATTCAGATGATGGCGACACAGGGAAAATAAAAAATAATCGGTGGTAAGCATAGTCAGAACGTATCTTTGCGTGAGCTAGTCGGCACAAAGGTCGTCACTCTCGCGCAGGCGGGAGTCTAGAAATCTATGCAAAACCTCTGGATCCCAGCTTTCGCTGGCATGACGAATACGGGGAACAGAAACAGAGTGGAAGATTAGTGCTACTTAGGAAAAATATTAGGGGGGCAGGTTTCCCTAATTGGGATTAACAAACCTCAAGATCGCGGGGTTGCGGCCTTGTAGGTTCTTAATCCATATTCGAGACGATTCCCACATTTCCATCAATCACCACTAATCAATTCCAAATAAATTCAAAAAAACCTCAATATCAACGCTCTATTGAGAACGAGTTTAGAAATTGGTGTGCCCACAAATAGTTTTTATCAATCTGGCTAAGCTCCGCTTCTGCACATACCCTACCCCAATTTTCACGAATGGCTGTCTCGATCTGATCAATAACGCCAACAGCTTCCCGCTCGGAAAGCAAGAAGTGATGCGCGGCAGCAAGACAGGTTTTTAGCTGACTGAACCTGTTCTCAGCGGTTATCAACATGGCCTGAGTCGCTTCATTACCGGTGCGACTTTGTGGGCAAATATCATACGCTGGGGTTAGTGTCAGCTCTTTCCCATCCCAAAAAGCGGCATGATTACGAGCGTGATCATCGGTATTGCCGCACAAAATATTAAAAACCAGCCGACCAAAAAGTTCACTCAGAGTTTCTCTTGGTTGCGTAAAACGATATCGAATGATTTCCGCAAGATCTTCATAACTGGCATAGCGTGCCGTCATTTCGCTCAAACCGAACAGGGTCAGGGCAGAAACCATGGATTTACGAGTCCATCCACAATCGAGCGCAATGCGGTCAAATCGCTCAATCAACAAAACATCTTTTCCGGCAGCGTTAACCAGCTTGACCGCAGCCGCATCCAATCCTGCAATTGAAGCCAATCTCATGGCAATATATTCAGCTTTAACGACGCTATAGACATCACTACCGGATGAAAATTTAGCGACATACTTCACTCCCTGAGCCTCCAGCAAGGCTTTGGGCCGCGCACCACCAATGGAGCTACCATGGAATAATGCCTGATCAAGCTCGGGTGTTAAAGGAACCCCTTGCTCAACCCGCGCAGCAGATTCCAGTAATTCATCCAAGCTGGCGTTATTTGGCACTCTCGGCACGAATTCTGTCGGTGAACGCTGAAAATCAAGCGCGCCAATGCGATCAGATCCCGACTCCAGCAGATAGGTTAGCTCATCTAAAATGCCGGTATCCGTATTCCGACCTTTCAGCCCAAATCGCTTGTTGATAATAACGCGGCGTCCCCAGGCATCGGGCGCGGCATCCCGAATACAACTTGGCATCTCCAAGCCATTGAGCAGAGGTAAAATGCCGTGGATCAGCGGTAATTCCGGCTTATATATCGCAATGGCAGGATTCTCAGCGTCCCTGCGGTCAAGATAGCTCTTGCCATAATTAAAATGGATTGTGCCGTTATCAGCCTCAAGCTTACCGGCAACTACAGGTTGCGTTTCTCCGGGGAGCCAAATCCAGACAAAGGCTTCTGTATTTTGCGATTTAGAAGTCATCATCCACCGCCTTTGTCCTGTTTTTGATCCGTTTGGGGAGTAAAGCTATTTTGCTTTGCGTCAGTTCGATACTGGTGGCTAAGTCCCGACTGTCCTGCTCAAATAGGGGAACACCAACCAAGGCGGCTACTTCAAATACCAGCCCGATTGACGGAGACATTTCGCCAGCCTCTATTTTCTGGAGTGTCGCTCTGGAGATACCTGCTCTGGCTGCCAGGTTTTGCTCGGACCAATGGCGTTTTTTGCGCCCAAGCTTGATGTGCTGACCGAGCAAAAGAGCTGCTTCTTGTGCATATTTTGAATATGTTCTTTGTTTCACCATAACCCACCCAAATATGAAACGACCGTAATAGTAGTCATTAAAGCTGTTATTGACTACTATATTAGCCATTGTTTTGAGTATCAAGGAATTATCACGAATTGACCATAATAATATACACACTTATGTGACAGTTGGGTCGGTGCTTGATTTTGACTCCCCCTTCCCCTCTTTGCCGCCGCCGAACGCAGTGAGCGTCAACGAGAAGGCTTCTCGGTGTAAACGATTGCAGTGAGGGAACCCGTTAGGGCAAGACAACTGCGGGGCATGTTTTGCATACTTTTGGATGATTCTAAAAGTATGGCGCAGTCCGGTGGCGCGACACCGGATTCCTTCAACCAATGATTGTTATTAAAAAAATAGGTAAAAAACATGGGGTCCCCCCAGCGGATTTAAATCACATAAGTGGTGACTCGCCGCAAAAAATAGAGACAACCCCGAAGGGCGCAAGTTTAAGCAATTTTCTACACTTCAATGACAATAGGGATGGGACTTGATTTTGTTTTTGAACCACCATCTCCCGTGTGACGCAGCCGAAATAGAACAGCTGATTTGAGAATAAGAGGGGCAAATGTTTGAGGGCTTCAGCCCGAGTTTTTGCCCCTCCTCAAAACAGCTGCGGAATGGAGGGAACCCGCTCGGAAAGCAAGAAGTGATGCGCGGCAGCAAGACAGGTTTTTAGCTAACTGAGCCTGTTCTCAGCAGTTATCTGCATAGCCTGAGTCACTTCATTGTCAGTGCAATTTTGCGAAAAAAGTTAAATCCGAAAATCTTTGTGCAGAGCACCCCAATGAACCTGAAGTGTATCTTTGTGCGCACCATTCATGGGCAGATCTTGTATCCCCTGTGGCCATAAACTTCGTGCTTTGTCCATGGTGTCATCAAGATGCGGTTTTATCGCCCGCCATGGCACGCCAGATCGCTTGGCCCAGACCTCAAAGTTTGCATAGCTCACATCATACCATTGCTTGGTTTTGCCTAGGTTGAGCGCGTATTGCTTTTCGTTGGCAATATAAACGCTCGTAGTGACGATGTCATAGGCTGGGGAAAGTCGCGGTGTGACTTGATCAGAATAGAGCAGACTCCAATTTTTTAGATGCGCATCGCCATTGGCTAACAGAATATTAACCAGCAACCTTCTGGCAAACTGTTGCGCATCGGCTAGACCATCGCCAGAGAAATTGTACAGAATTTTGCCTATTTGTTCATAACTTGCGGAACTATATTTTTCATGCGGGTACTTCACCAATATTTGCGCAAAGTCCTCCATGTGAATGCGCTGATTATCATGACGATCAAAACGCTTTATCGCAAAGGCAAGTTTTTCATCCGGCAAATTGATTGGTGGCAAGTTGTCGAGTTTGTCCAGTTCCACCAGCTTTATTTCGGGCACATCAACACCGGCAATGGATGCCAAAGTCATTGCGGTGAATTCATTGAGCGGCACATCTTGGTGTTTGGTTGAAGGTGTCTTTATAATCCAATCACCAAGGGCATCCCCTGTGGACAGATTGTAGCGACCATCCTGTTGCTTCATGGAAAACTTCATCTGAACGCCAGCAAGAGAGAATTTATTCTCCCGGCTGATCTTCGCGAAGGTAACAGCTTTGGCGTTGCCATGCGCAGACAAGACGCTTGCCGGAACTTCATCTGGTTGCATAGGCTGCGCAATCAACGCGCCGGGTAAATCTGCGCCCAGATAGGTGAACAGGTGAAACTCGTTATCGACATGCACCTTGAGTCCTTGGGCAATCATTTCCCGCAAGGCACCTTCCGGCAGCAAGTTAGACAGTATCGGGTGCAGTTTCTGAGTACGTGACCAAGGGGCTTCCAGCAATTTTTCGGCATGTGGGAATTCGGGGTGGGTAATCAAGCTGAAGGTCGGACGAGCGGCATCTGATTTAAATTCATCCGCAAAACTCAAAACATTTCGACCATCATTAAAACCGGCCAGATAGCCTACCAGCCTTCCGTGCAAGGTTAGTCTGAGAATGTTAACTTCATCGGCGCCGCGATTGTTCATCGCTCATCCTCAAGAATATTTTGCCAAGGATCATCAGACAGACTCTTCTGCGTATTATCCGTGCCCTGCTTTGATGGATTTTGCCCTGACGCCGGATTCGCTTCGACACTTTCAAGCACCGTTATCACAGCAGATAATTTTTCTTTGGGGATGAGCAGCAGTTCGCTGTTAAGCCCTTTGGCAATTAACTCCAGAGTGTCCAGCCGTGGATTACCTTTGGACTCTAAGCGTTGGTATTGTTGACGGGATACACCAATGCGCATCATCATGTCGTTTTGCTTAAGACCCAGCGCTATGCGTCTTTTTTTGAGCTGCCGAAGTAGAGCGTCTGTCATTATAGTCTCCTGTGTTGCTTTTAATTGGCGCAGAAAACATATTAGCTTCTTTTTCTCAAGCAGTAAACACATAAATTGCTATTTAGCAGAAATGACGCACACTTCAGTGACAATAGGGATGGGGCTTGATTTTGGCTCCCCATTTCCCGTGTGCCGCAGCCGGAATAGAAAGTAAGGAGCCAGGCCCGCGACCTTATCTCCGTTATTTCGCAGCCCTACAGCTTTGGAAGCATACCCTTGGGCAACAGCAACCACATGTTACCGTCCTGCTTCATTCTCCCGGCATAATTTCCTGCCTCATCGCCGACTCCCCAAAAAAAGTCAGCACGCACCCTGCCCTTAATAGCACCACCGGTATCTTGCGCCACCATCAGGCGTTGCAGCGGTTTGTCACTATTGGGCCAGGTGGTAGACAAAAAAACCGGCGCACCTAAAGGGACGAAATGGGGATCGACAGCAATGCTGCGCTCTGGAGTCAACGCCACCCCCAAAGCCCCCGGTGGAGTAACGACCCCCTCGGCTAAAGGACGAAAAAATATGTAGCTGGGATTCTCATTGAGAAGTTGTTGCACCTTAAGCGGATGGTTACGCCCCCAAACGGCAATATTCTGCATCGACATCTGATCACGCGTCATCTCGCCGCGTTGGAGCAGCAATTTACCGATAGAGCGATAGGGGTGGCCATTCTGCTCAGCATAATTAACCATCACCTGACTGCCATCATCGAGATTTATCCGTCCAGAACCTTGAATCTGTAAAAAAAACAACTTGACCGGATCGCCGACCCAGAACAACTCATTGCCATACAGCGGTTGCACCACACCATCTATCTGCGCGCGGTCAAAATAGGGGACAACCCGCTGCCCATCCAGGCGACCGCGCAGGCGATAATCACCCAATTCAGGATATAGCGCTGTCAGATCAATCACCAGAAGATCATCTGGTTTTTTATACAGCGGGTAGGGATAGCTACTACTTGATTCGCGGCTACCATTGAGATCGGGCACGTAATAACCGGTAATCAACCCAGCTACCGAGCCATCTTCATTAACCAACTGCCAGGGGGTAAAGTTCTGGCTGAAAAACTGTTCGGCGGCAACGGCATCATCGGCGACAGCAAGAACGGTTGAGCAAACTGCGCGCCAATCCGGACGATTTTTCAACGCCCGGCAGCTAGCACGAAAAGCCCGCAGCGCCTGAAGTGGATCATCATCCATCCAGCTGGGCAAATCATCCCATACTGCCTGTTGCAACGCAGGCTGAGTAATCTCTGGCTGTGGCACTGGTGGTGGCACTGGCAGTGACGGAGCACAACCGCCCAATAGCGCAAAGAACAGTATCCAACTGGCAGTCAGCCAGATTCTTCGGTAAGAATTACTCGCCATAGCTAAGATTCCCCAAAACAATATAAATTCTCAGTGACCTATCGGGGATATTATTACACAGCTTGCCAAGCAACACCACAACCGCACACCGACCCCATATGCTACCAACAGGACAAAGCTATTCAGGAACTCCTAAAGTGCGCGCACGCAACGACAGAATCCCCGTCTCAACATAGCCCTGCAACCTTTTTTTCATGGTCTCAGCCCGTTCTTTATCTGTTGCATAAAGGTCATCAGAACTATGTGGCTGTGCGCCAAGCTGGTACTGATAAAGACGTGGTTTCTCTTTGGGTGCCAATTCCAACAGATAATCATCGGCGATATAAGCCACCCGTTCTTCCCCTCCAGACGGCTTAATAATGGCGTAACCAGCATCATTTTCATCTAAGGCAAACAGATTACGCCCCCAACTTTGGTGAACAATACCCGCACCGAGTAACCCGAGAATGGTTGGTGCCATATCTACCTGGCTGGCGATAGTACTACGACGCTGCGCAGCCAGTAGCTCTGGTGCGTAAAACAACAGGGGCACGTTAAAACGGGAGAGATTCATACCAGTAACCATTGGGGAACTGGCAAAACCATGATCTCCGGTTAAGACAAACAGGGTATTGGCAAAATAATCTTCCTGCTGCGCCATACGGAAAAATTCCCCTAGCGACCAGTCAGCAAAACGCATGGCATTGTACCGCCCATCCTGCCCTGCAGGTGCCACCAGATGTTCAAATGGCAGTGGGTCAGGTAAATTAAACGGTGAGTGATTAGACAAGGTCAGTATGGTCGCAAAAAATGGACCTTTTGCTGCCAGCTGTTTAAATTCATCATTAGCGCGGCGGAAAACATCTAAATCAGACACCCCCCAAACCGGATCGCGATAATATGGATCGTGATACTTATCCAGACCGATAAACTGTTCCATACCGTGCTGGCGGAAAAACCCCTCCTTATTATCCCAAGAGAATTCACCATTGTAGAGAAACATGGTCTGATAATCGCGCTTTTTCAACAAACTAGGCAAGCTGGACATCTCCTGATTTGCTTCCATCATTTTCATCAGGTACTCGTACCCGGGCAAATTGGGGAACGAAGTCAGGCTGGCATAAACTCCTTGGTGAGTATGGGTTCCATTGGAAAATGCGCGCTCGAATAGCACCCCATGGTTAGCAATCTTATCAAACTCAGGAGTGATCCCCTCTTCACTGCCCAACGCACCTACCATCCTACCGGCAAAACTCTCCATCAGAATTATCACTACATTGACAGGCTTGCCATCGACTGGCGTCTTTAAGGTGACGCTGTTGCCCCCGGTAGCCCTCAACAAAGGATATTTATCCGCTTGAATTAATGATTCATGTTTGTTGACGACAAGGTCACGGGTCAATTCAAGTGCCTGTGGTTCTGGCAGCGCCTGAGCCCAAACTTTTTGTTTGCTATAAATCTTATCCCAACCGGTACGCCCCAAGGTAAAAAAGCCGTTTAAAGCCAGGTGGTTAGCAAATGGTTTTTGGGAAAAAAATGCGTCCCCCCAGCGCAACGGTTCACGTTGAAACCCGCCGCGCAGAGCAAATACCATCAGCACCAGCAATACAGTATTGCCAATAGTACGCCCCAACTTGTCGCGTACTACCAGCGATTGGGGAGGAGCTGCCTGCAGTGGTCTTACTATGCGCCTTAAGATCCAGACGCACACCACCATGATCAGACTCCAATAGATCAAATAACGTATCACGGGATAACCATCCCAAAGCATTCCCGCTACAGTAATTGGATGACTTATATATTCAACTACCAAACCATTAAAGCGGCTTTCAAATTCCCGATAAAATTCGGCCTCGGCAAGACCGGCGAATATCAAGACTCCGAGAAGCAGAGACACCATGAGGGGTAACAGTGCCCGCACCCGATGACTAGCAACAAGCGCGAGAAACAACGGCACCATAAAATAGCTGGCAACAGCCAGATCAAAGCGCGCCCCGACAAAAAAAGTCTGCACTAGGGTTAACCAGCTGAGTTTTTCTGCCAAATGGGCATTGTGAAGCAATAAAAATGCCCGCTGCAGCGCAAATAGCACCATAAACAGCAGATACATTTTGCCGACAAAAACAGCTTCAGGAGAAATCATTTGGTGGCGCAATTTAAGCAGTCTTGTTTTTATTTTAAGATAATGGTTCATAAGGAGCCCTCTTATTGAAAGTGTAGACAGGGGAAGATACGCACAGTCTACTATTTGATATAGCCCATGTTGTTCTCTAGTTTTCGGTGACACTAATAGCAATGTTCGGGCCTAAGCCACGCTGCCACAACAAAGAGTTACATAAGAAATTCTGATTAATACTAATCTTCCGCTAGCGCCACAAAGGTCGTCACTCTCGCGCAGGCGGGAGTCTAGAAATCTATGCAAAACCTCTGGATCCCCGCATTCGCGAGGATGACGAATACGGGGAACAGAACCAGAGCGGAAGATTAGTGCTACTCAGGTAAGAAATTGACCTCGTTGTAAGCCGTCATTGTTGGTTAAGCATGTCCAGATTTTTGTCGTAGACTGATGTTTTTACCGCAAACATACCCAGCAGAGTATGAAACAGGTTGTCATGTGAATAGTGGTTATGCGCAGTCTTTTGGAGATGGTCTACTATTTTCCTGTTGTAAACACTCTCACCAAACCACATCAGCGCAGCGATATGCGTTTGTGTTTCTGGCGCAAGCATATATGGCAATCCATGTAAATACAGACCGTTTTCCCCAAGAGATTCCCCATGGTCACTCATGTATATAAGGCTGGTTTGAAATTTGCGGCTGTTGTGCGCAAGTAGTCCTATAGTTTGTGCCAGAAAATAGTCGGTGTAGAGGATGTCATTATCGTAGGCATTATTGATTTGTTCCGTTGAACATTGCTCAAGCTGATTGGTGGTACATACAGGTAAAAACTGTTCAAAAGATTGTGGGTAGCGCTTGTAATAGGCAGGACCATGATTACCCATCTGATGCAGGACTATCAGTATATCCTGCCCCAGGTGCTCATCGATAAACTGCTGCAAGCCCACCAGCATACCCTCATCGCGGCATTCCCCGGCTTCATTGCATATTGTATTATTGACGTTGGTGCGATAATTCTGATAATTGACACGTGAAGCTACCCCTTTAGAACTGGAGTTGTTATCGCGCCACAGAATTTCTACCCCGGCCCGCTTAAGAATATCCAGTACATTCTCTGTCGTGCGTGCCTTGCTATCGCTATAGTGTTTGCGATCTAGGCTGGAGAACATGCATGGAACAGAGACCGCCGTTGAAGTGCCACACGAGGCAACGTGGGGCAAATTGATTATGCTCTCTTTGGCTAATAACGGGGTTGTGGCACGACTGTAGCCATTGAGAGCAAAGTGATCGGCACGTAGTGCTTCACCCACCACCACCACAGCCAGCTTGGGCGGCAAACTGTGATGTTCTATATGGGCATCTAGACCAATCTGCTGGAATTCAGTTGTGCCGGATATAAAACGTTGACCAACATACTTACCTGCCGAATAAAATGAATATAATGGGTTGGCATAGTAACGTAGTGGTTTGTGCTCACGTAGGAAGGAAGCATAAAATCTATTGTTAGCGACCAATGATATAACGATAAGAAACACACAGATAGCTACGGTGGTAAATTTACTAAGCAGCGCCTTCTTAAAACTGAGCTGCGAAATTGTGGTTACACAAACAAACCAAGCCGGGACAAATCCGAACAAAATCATATAGATGAACGACTTAACACTGAGCAGATCCAACGCTTCGGTGCTATTGGTTTCAAATATATTCTGAATCATCTGGTCATCTATGATTACATGATAGGTGTTGGTAAAGTAGTTAATTGAAGCTGCTGTTAACAGAGACAGAACAAGAATCGGTTTGGTGGTAAAACGACTACTGAGCAAAGTAAATAAAATCACCAGTACGCAGCAAAAAACGATGGCAATGGAGATTAAAAATAAAATGTTCTGTGCTGTTATTTTATAAACACCAAAAATGTTGCTAAAAAAAACAAAGTTATCAGTGCCCACCAAAAACATTGCCGTTAAAATGATTATCTTTGTCTGGGAAAGTTTAAATTTCACCATCAGTGTTTTCCCATCTCAGATCAGTAGAGGCGGGAAACACCTCCTTTTTAAAGATAAAACAATACACCACCATACTGATAACCCAACACAGAGCCAGAGTAACAATACTGTGTGAAATAAAATGGGCCCCACGCACTAGTTGCCCAAAGGTAAATATTGAACCTAATATCAGCCCTAGCGTAAGTCCTCTTCTGGCCCAAACAGGGCGATGTCCGTAAAAAACAAAATACACTGCCACCAAAGAAAATGCGCCTGAGGCGTGCCCAGCCGGAAAACCATGACCGCGGGGATAACTCACAGCCGGTGCAACAAAAATACTGGTATAATTTACGCTGCCGCCATAACGGCTATAATCCCATGGGCAGTGACGGTTTATGGTGGCCTTACCAAGCGCTACACTGCCGGTGCTCAAGCCTATGCACAAGGTCAGATATAATGCCGGGCGCCGATAACGTTTAAACATTGAGACCGGAGAAAAAGATTCCGCAATTATCAGCAAGCAGGAGGAGGCAACGCACAGAATCAGATAACGCCCGCCCTTATGAATAACCTGCTCAGCCCACCAACTGTGTTTGTATTTCCAGCCCAATTGCGGGCCGAAATAAAAGCGGTCTGAACACCATAGATCCAGACCCAGTGGGTCAAATAACAGAAAAAGCACGCTTAAAAACAACAACGGTAAAACAATGTGGCGAGTATATGAAATTTTCATAGAAAATAGATACTTATGTTGGTTATACAACTCTAAAGCTGCTGGATAAAACGCTCGCTGGATGCTGGCAGCCCAGAACTTTCACTGGACTAATAAAAGACGCCTGCTACCTGCTCCTCGAGCATATTTATTTGTTGATATAAAATAAGGTTACTCTGCCTTACGCACAAACACAGCCAGACGCAGCGAGTGGACGAGTGGAGTCTGGGCAAAATCTTTGGCTAAGACAAACCCTTGGGTAGCAAAATAACTTTCAAGTTCAGCAATAGAATTACAGTGTTGTACCGAAGTCTTACTGGTGAAATATTGACGTATCCTGCGCTTGATACTAGTTACCGACCATGGGCTAAGGTAGGAGATAAGCAGGTATTGATGGGTTACCCGACACAGTTCGGCAATGATTTCCTGCCGATGGGTCGGGGTTGGCAAATGATGAATAAAACGGAAACATAAAGTTAAATCGAAACAACGGTTAGAATATGGCAAAGCAAGAAGGTCAGCTTTATCCATTGTCGCCTTCACAGACTTCAGCGCCACCTGCTCACGCGCAACTTTAATGGCCCCAGCTCCAAGATCTACACCAGTTGTTGCATAGCCCTGTTGCGCAAGAAAAATAGTGGCACGACCTACGCCACATGGCGCATCGAGTATTGACAGCGGTTCAGCACTACGGTCAACGCGGCGAACAAAGCTCATGGCGCGATCAATCAAAGCCATTTCCGCCCGATGTTTCTCTTGGTTGCGATGACTATATTTTTCCGCCTGCAAAATAGAATGTTTTATCCTCGAGCGGTGATCATGTTGCGTATCTCCACCAATAGTACCTTCCACTAGCTCTATACTTGTAGTTCCGTTTACGGCGTGCATAAAACACCTCAGATTCATAATAAGTAGAATAGCTTTATCTTCACAACTAAACAGCCTGTGTGGATCTAGATAAGAGCAAAGAGCTTGCCATAATATAACATATTAATTTTATTGACTTATTTATGAGGTGGTGGTGTTTTTTGTACAAAAATTTGTACACATCTGGGCTCACAAGTACCAAGATGACAACTTTTTGTACGGGGTATCAAGGCATAGAAATGCTAGGAGATGGCGGGAGATGGCGAGGGTTGGGAAAAGGCAACAATTAAACTTGCCCATACTTGCTAAGTTTATACTGCAGACGGCTACGGCTGATTCCCAGATGTTCGGCGGCTTGCGCCTGAATACCGCGCGCCTGAACCAGAGCCTGTTGAATAAGTTGTTTTTCAATATCCTCTAACAGTTGAGGCAACGGTTTTTCTAAAGTAAAAGAGAGCGCAGTCGCAGCATTATCGCTGGACGAGCTGGGCTGCAGCTGCAACGGCTCGGGTAAGTGTCGCAGTTGCAAAATTGTTTCGTTGCAAAAAATAACCCCACGCTCCAACACATTTTGCAACTCGCGCACATTGCCCGGCCATTGATAGCAACGTAACGCTTGTTGCGCCTCTGGGCTGATACTTTCAATCTTGCGCCCCAGTTCTTGCGCAAAGCGGCGCAAAAACAACCAGGCCAGCAAGGGTACATCTTCAATGCGCTCGCGCAGTGCCGGAACTTGCAGGGTAACAACATTCAGCCGGTAATAAAGATCTTCCCTGAATTCCCCCTGCACAATCATCTGTTCTAAATTACGGTTAGTAGCGGCAATAATCCGCACGTCACTATTTATTTCAACGGTACCACCAACACGACGAAATTTTTTCTCCTGTAGTACCCGCAGCAGTTTTGCCTGCAGAGCAACAGGCAGTTCACCAATTTCATCTAAAAACATGGTACCGCCTTGGGATATTTCCAGCAAGCCGCGCTTGCGTTCCACTGCCCCGGTAAAAGCACCGCGTTCATGACCAAACAGCTCACTCTCCAGTAAGTTTTCCGCAAATGCCGCACAATTGACCGTGACCAGAGCTTTAGCACTGCGCGGACTATGCTGGTGTAAAGCCTGTGCAACAAGCTCTTTTCCGGTACCACTCTCGCCGCAAATAAGCACTGATGAACGCGTTGGTGCCACCTGGGCGATATCACTGAGCAGTTTTTTGATAGCAGGGCTTTCACCGACAATCTCCCGATTGCGACTTTGTTCCAGTTGATGGCGCAGCACCTGGTTTTCGTTTTGCAATTGTGAAAGAGAGAGGGCTTTTTCAACTACCAACAATATTTCTTCATTATCGAACGGCTTGAGCAAATAATCGTAAGCACCTATTTTCAATGCTTCTATAGCCGTTTTAACTGTCGCAAAAGCCGTAACGATTATAAACGGCACGTCTCCAATTTCGCTGTTAACATTGCGCAAAAAATCGATTCCTGACATCCGGGGCATTTTTAAATCAGAAATAATAAGTGACACCTGTTGGCGGGAGAGCAGTTCCAGTGCAGCAAAGGGGTTATCAGCGCAGGACACCTGATACCCTGCACCTTCCAACAATTGCCCCAACACAATCCGATAATTTTTTTCATCATCAACGACAAGAATATGCGCCAATTTAAGCCTCCTCTACAGGCAGAGTGACCGTAAAACAGCTACCATAACCCCGGCGACTTTGCACTTTAATATCACCCCCATGCGCCACCGCAATATTGTGTGCAGTGGATAATCCCAAACCGGCCCCGTGGTCTTTGGTAGTTACAAAGGGGGTAAATATCGTTGCCAGCATCTCCTGACCCATTCCACAACCATTATCGGCAATGCTGAGATTAACTTTATTGTCGTCGATGGAAAACCTTAGGGCAACTACCCCACCGGCCGTACACGCATCTAAGGCATTTAACAACAAATTCAGCAGCAATTGCTGAATCATATCGGCATCTACGTAGACAGGAATTGAGTCATCTGGCAGGGTATACTTTAGCTCTATCCCTGATTCTTGGGCGACAGTTTTTAGCTGCTCTACGACCCGCTGGACCAATTTCTCAAATTGATAATGCTCACATTGAGGATCTGTAGGACGGCCAAATTTCAAAAAATCACTGACTAGTCCATTAAGACGCTGACTCTCCTCTCTAATCACCGCAAGCAATTGCTGGTGCCCTGGTGCATTTGTCGACAACTGGTCCTGAAGTAATTGAGCCGACGAGGATATTACCCCCAAAGGATTGCGGATTTCATGGGCAAGACCGGCAGACATTTCTCCTAAGGCGGCAAGACGGTCTTTACGCCGCAAAGTTTCCTCTGTTGCTTCAAGTTTACGCAAAGATTTATGCAGGTCATTACGATTTGCTAGCAACTGCTTATTAAGTTGTTTCTCCTGATCCAATTGATTGCGATTTTGCTGAGAAAAACCATGGATCACCACCCCAACAATAAAAAATGTGATGCAGGTTATGAGAAACTCTGGCAAATCCTCGTGTAACTCTATGGGATCAGACCAAATATGGAACGGAATCAACAGCAAATAGAACAGAGAAGACAAGAAGCATGTTATCAATGTTTTCAGTAAATTCAGATGGGTGGCAGCAACAACTATAGGGAGAAAATAAATTATCCAGTAGTTACTTTCATCTTCCCCTGTGGTCGCCCAAATCAAAACAGAACACAGCAGCAAATAAACACTGAGGTGAATACCCATAAGCCCAGAATTTACAATCTGATCAGCACTGAAACGTCGATCAGTAAGAAAATGATATACCGCCACCAATAGAAAAGCGAGACTGCCATATAGCAGATTAGGCCCCTTGAAGAAAATCAGCAGGAGTGAAAAAAGCAACAGCAATAAAGCGTTTTGGGAGAAATACAGTGATTTATTCATAGATAACCCTGTCTTGGACAGCAATCAGCATACGCGACGCAGTACGCATAAGTTATACGTTTAACACAAAAGATATCCTGAGTAGCACTAATCTTGCGCTCTGGTTCTGTTCCCCGTATTCGTCAGGCACGCGAAAGCGAAGATCCAGAGGTTTTGCATAGGTTTTTATATTTTAGCACACGCTGGCAACACCATAAGACTCAAACGCTACCAACTGACCAGAAGGCAGGATCCAATCAGGTCAATATTTCTTGTGTAGGAAAAAAGCCGATGTTATAAATATCTGCTACGCCGAGGTCTGATTCAATAAATTAAGCTTGGTGACAAACATTTCAACAACTATGTACTCATTTAAATTCACAGCCTACCCAGCACCAGCAAAGAGGTTTTGCCATGCAATCAGAAAAGTGGATAAGTACTGGTTTCCCCGATATTGACAATATTCTCGACGGCTTACGCATCGGCGACAACGTCGTCTGGAAGGTTGATCGCATTGAAGATTATCAACATTTTGTCACTCCTTTTGTTGAAGAGGCGTTAAACAACAATAAAAAAGTTGTGTATATGCGTTTCGGTAACCATCCGGCATTAATTGAGGACAGCACCAAGGTAACTATCTATGAACTGGATGCCTATTGGGGTTTTGAAGCCTTTGCCACCAGAGTTCATCAAATAATTACCGCTGAGGGAGTGGGCACTTTTTATGTTTTTGACTGCCTTTCCGATATTCTGTCAGCATGGGCCACCGATTTAATGCTGGGCAACTTCTTCCACATAACCTGTCCCTACCTGTTTGAGCTGGATACCGTCGCCTACTTTGCCTTTAAACGTGACCGTTTATCGCTGAAAACGGTGGCTAAAATATTAAAAACCACGCAGCTGCTACTTAATCTACCCCACGAAGATGGTCAGCTACAATTTCAACCCATCAAGGTGTGGCAACGCCATTCACCGACCATGTTTTTACCCCACATTCGTCATGGCAACAAGTTTGTTCCGGTAACTAATAGCTGTGATGCAACCGACATGCTGCGCAAACGCAGTATGTCGGCACCACAGCGCCAACTTGATTATTGGCATCATCTGTTCATCCGAGCAGAAGAGCTACTGGAACATCAACCGAGCGCTGAGGAAAAATCGGCTATGACACAGGAACTCTGCCGCCATATAATCGGTCGCGATAAGCGGGTTCTCGAACTGGCACAGCAACATTTCACCTTGGAAGGGTTGCTGAAAATCAAATCACGCATCGTCGGCACCGGCTACATCGGTGGCAAAGCAGTCGGCATGTTGTTAGCACGTAAAATTCTGCAACGCGACAGCAGTTATGACTGGAATGCCAACCTGGAGCATCACGATTCCTTTTATGTTGGCTCCGATGTCTACTTCTCCTACATCATCCATAACGGCTGGTGGAAGTTGTTCATGCAGCAAAAAACTGAACAGGGCTACTATGACTGCGGTGCTGAGCTGTGTGAAAAAATGCTTCACGGTCAGTTCCCCGAAGAGATCGAAGTAAAACTCAAGAGAATGCTCGACTACTACGGTCAGTATCCGATAATTGTCCGTTCCTCAAGTTTACTTGAAGATGGTTTTGGCAATGCCTTTGCCGGGAAATATGACAGTTTCTTTTGCGTCAATCAAGGCTCTCCTGAGCAGCGTTACAAACAACTCAAAGATGCTGTTCGGCGTGTTTTTGCCAGTGCCATGAGTGTTGACGCCCTTACCTATCGCAAACAACGCGGTCTGGATAAAAAAGAGGAGCAGATGGCGCTGCTGATCATGCGCGTATCTGGCTCTTATCATGATAAATATTATTTTCCTGAATTAGCCGGAGTCGGCGTTTCTTACAACACCTTTGTCTGGGATAAGGAGATGGATCCAACTGCGGGGATGCTACGTCTGGTTCTGGGCATGGGTACCCGTGCCGTAGACCGGGTTGAAGGCGATTATCCGCGCATTGTCGCCCTAGATTATCCTCTCAAGAAGCCTCATGCCGGTCTAGAGGATACACGACGGTTCTCTCAACGAGACGTTGACGTGCTAAACATCAATGAAAACAGCCTGCAAACGGTATCACTGCTGCAACTAAATCGGGAAAAAATAGATATCCCTCTAGAGCAGTATGCGGTGCGTGACTACGAGACCATGCAACTTATTGAAGATCGTGGTCAACAACGTCAGGACGTGTGGCTACTAACCTTTGACAAGCTGCTGGCTGAAACCACTTTCAGCAGCATGATGCAGCGCATACTTAAGACCCTAGAGAAGGCTTACAACTACCCTGTTGACATTGAGTTCACCGTGAACATGGTTAACAAACAACCACGCATAAACATCGTTCAATGTCGCCCACTCCAGACCCAAGGTCACGGCAAAAGAACCCAACTGCCAGAGAATCTTGCTGAGGAAAAACTTTTCATCAGCACCCAAAGTAACTTCATGGGGGGCAATATATCCAAGAAGCTCAGCTGGCTGATTTGGGTGGAACCAGAAGCCTACACCAAATTATCCACCAGCGAAAAATACGATGTGGCCCGCTTGATTGGTCGCATCAATAAAAGGGTTTGTGACCGCGACCAGAATCAAACTCTACTGATGGGTCCTGGACGCTGGGGGACATCAACACCAGAACTGGGAGTCCCCATATCGTTCGCAGAGATCAGTAACATCACCGCTCTGTGCGAAGTTGCCTTCACTACCGGGGGGCTTATGCCTGAGTTGTCCTTCGGGTCACACTTTTTTCAGGATCTGGTTGAGGCCGATATCTTTTATCTGGCGCTATTTCCCGAAGGTAAAGGGGTGCACTTTGACAAAGCATGGCTAGACAATCAAAGCAACTGTCTGGAAGGGTTGATGCCGGCCAGCGGCAAATACAAGCAGGTAGTAAAAGTGGTGCATCTGAAACAACCACTACAGCTGATGTCCGACATCGTCAGCCAAAAGCTGCTGTGCCTGTATAGCGATTGAGAACAGAGAAAAATAGGTGTTCAGTGTGGGCTTAAACTAGGTAGCCCACACTGAGCTGTAACTCTATGTTTGGGAAACACCAGCATACTGCATAAAACTATACTCCGGCAATTCCGGCTGGAAATCATTTAGCAGAGCATTAATCTCCTGCGGACCAAAATATTCAGCTTCCAGTACCTGTCCACCTTCGAGCACAAAGCCAAACTGGGGGACAATGCTGTTCAGCCGCACACTGTGATCAATGGTCAAGCCAGCAACCACAAAGATATTCCGCTTACCTAGATCAAAGTTATCGGTCAAATAGTTGGTCAGACAATGGAACTGACGCCAGGTATGAATATTGGCTAGGCGGCGATGCGGATGTGCGGCAGTAACTATTTCACTCATAAAACCGAAGACAGATGCGGTAATTAAATCACCAATCTCCTGGCTATCGTAGTCTATCTTCTGCACAAAGGTGAAGTGATCGCTGTCCAGCAGATCATGTATCGCCCTTCCTTCTGCATCGAGCTGGCGGACAATGAATTGGTGTTGGGTGGCAAATTCGCTACTCAACCGATAAACTTTCCCCCGCCCGGAATCGCGCAGAGCATTCCCCTCGACCAGCCGCTCAAGATGAAGTTTTAGCTGAGGATGCTTAGCTGCCCGCGGGGCAAAAAGATATTTGTAGGGTATTTCAATACGCTGACTGCTGCCCTCGCGAAACAAGCGGATCAACATGCTGGCGCGGCGATAGAGCTGTAAATAATCTTTCAACACCCGATACAGCATCCCACAACAGGGAGACACGCTACCATTTACCCGCTCTACATGACCAATACCCTCAATCTCGGGCACGCCGATGTGGCTGCCACCAAAAATCACCAGATCCTGACCATGTTGACTGGCAGGCAGCAGACGCTGTTCATCCAGCAAAGCACCAACGCGACCAAGATTAAATACCGGGCAATTGTAGACATAGCCAAACAGCGAACGTTTGATACCCTGACTTTCATCCGAGCATTGCCACATGACTGGTTGAATCCCAGTGAAATTTTTACTGCGCGTATAGGCACGCATTCTGCCGTAAACATCTAATACCGGAACTGCGGGCTGATCCAACAAGCGAACATCTGGGGGTGCAATCACAACGACCTCCTGACTTTAGCTATTTTTTATCTGGGAACAACTATTTTTGTGCCTCTAAATCTGCAATGAAACTATCTGCCTCATTTACCGCTTGCTCCAACTCTTTAACCAAGCGTGCGACATCGTTCTGTACCTCACTCAGTTCATTACGCAGCGCAGCTACCGCGCGCGCATTTAAGTTGTGTTTCAAATACAACACCTGATCACGTAAAGGAACAAGCACCGGCTCAATTTTGGCTTCGGCACGACGCATACTGGTAATAAGCTTCTTGCACCGACTTTGAGTATCCTGTAGCTGACGCGCACTGGAGCGACGCATACTGGCACTAGTGTACTGATCGAGCTCATCGTTCCACTCATCAAATAACGCCTCAGCAACATCTTCCACCGCGTCAATGCGCTCGCCCACCAGTTGCGCTTTCTCTTCGCTGTTATCCAGAACCTCTTTCAAGTCATTATACTTGTCTTCTAAATCACCACCATCAAAGTCGGTTAAAGCCGAAAAAGCCTCTAACGCCGACTGGAATTGTTCTTTAGTCTCCTGCTGGGCTTCGCGGGCATCTTCGACCCGACTAATCAATATGTCTCGCTTATGATAACCAACTTTTTCCATTGCCGCAAAGTAGGCACTTTGACACGCAACACAGCATAGACACAGCGTCAACAACGCTAAACTTTTCATAAATCTGTTCATCACATCCCCATTGCAATAGCGACAACCAATAACAACAAAATATATATTATCTAGAGAATACGTTGAAAACAGGAACACAGTCAATAATTGTAACAAAAAGCATCCACGGATCAGCCGTTTAAACGCAAAAGAGCCCGACAACGCCGGGCTCTTTTGATTAAATGCGAAAATAGATTTTGTACTAAATAATTAAATCAAGCCCATTGCCAACATGGCTTTTGCCACTTTAATAAAGCCTGCACAGTTAGCACCATTTACATAGTTACCCGGAGTACCAAACTCTTCAGCTGTCTCGTAGCAAGTCTTATGGATGTTTTGCATGATCTTCTTCAAACGCTGCTCGGTGTAATCAAAATCCCAGGAGTCACGACAAGCGTTTTGTTGCATCTCTAATGCCGAAGTAGCAACTCCACCTGCGTTGGCAGCCTTCCCTGGACCATAAGAAATCTTAGCATCAAGAAAGATCTTAACCCCTTCAGGGGTAGTTGGCATATTTGCCCCCTCACCGACGGCAATACAACCATTCTCCACCAATATTTTAGCATCGCTGCCATTAATCTCATTTTGAGTTGCTGAAGGCATAGCAACTTGGCATGGAACATCCCAAATATTGCCACCAGCTATATATTTTGCGTCCTTATGATAATTTACATAATCACCAATACGCCGGCGCTCAATCTCTTTCAGTTGTTTAACCAGAGCTAAATCAATCCCTTTTTCATGATAAATGTAGCCGTTAGAGTCTGAGCAGGTTACAACTTTACCGCCAAGCTGATTGATCTTTTCAATGGTGTAGATAGCAACATTACCCGAGCCAGAAACGGAACAGAGTTTGCCATCAAAGTTATCGTTACGCACCTTGAGCATCTCATCAACAAAGAAGGTCGTGCCATAACCAGTAGCTTCGGTACGCGCCAAAGAGCCGCCCCAGGTCAATCCTTTACCGGTTAATACGCCAGCTTCCCAGCGATTGGTAATGCGCTTGTACTGACCAAACATGTAGCCAATCTCACGCCCACCAACACCAATATCACCAGCAGGTACATCAGTATGCTGACCAATATGGCGATACAGTTCAGTCATAAAACTTTGGCAGAAGCGCATGACTTCACCATCAGATTTACCCTTGGGATCGAAGTCAGAACCACCCTTACCACCACCGATAGGCAGACCGGTCAAAGCGTTTTTGAAAATTTGCTCAAAACCGAGGAATTTAATAATGCCCAGATATACTGAAGGGTGAAAACGTAAACCACCCTTGTAAGGACCGAGAGAACTGTTGAATTCCACCCGGAAACCACGATTGATTTGCGCTTCGCCTCTATCATCGACCCAAGGCACTCTGAAGATGATCTGGCGCTCAGGTTCACACAGGCGTTGAATAATTTTATTTTCAGTAAATTCAGGGTATTTAACAAAGACCGGTTCCAAAGATTCCAGAACTTCACGCACAGCTTGATGGAACTCTATCTCACCTGGATTACGATCCAGAACTTCTTGATAAACAGGGGCTACTTTTTCATCAATTGGGCTCATGTGCTCTTCCTTTGCTAGAGTTATATCAACAATCAGATAACCATTAGGGACAAATAAACCAATACAATGTCAGCGATTAAACAGCTGCGCCAAGCTTGTAAGAACATAGTTACCCAGCACATTATGCATGCAAGATGCCAACACCAAAGAGAGATTGATTAACTGATCGATATAATAGGATACTTATTAAGTAAACCGGGGGATGTGAAAATATATGGAGCAATCGCGACAAGGATTTGTGAAGCAAAACGACTCTGTTTTACCCATAAATAAGCTCAACATTCTACATCATATCTACAGGGTCAACATCAATAGCCAAGGTGACATTACTGGCAATTATCTTATACCAACCTGGGGCAACAAGTAGGAGCTTACGCAGAGGTGCTCGCAGCTGGGCCTTGAGCAGAATCTGCATCCGATAACGGTTGCGTAGACGAAACAGTGGACACGGTGCCGGACCCAACACTTCCACCCCGGCATGACCAGCTAACTGATCGGCTAAGGTTTGGGCACTGTGCTCCACCGCTTGCCGATCCAGGCTGGACAGCAGCAGGTTAACCAGGTAACCAAAGGGTGGGTAATGCAGCAGTTGACGCAGGGGCAGTTCCTGTGCTGCAAAACGGTGAAAATCGTGATCGACAGCACACTCCAGCACCGGATTATCGGCAGCATAGGTCTGCACTAGCACCTGCCCGAGCAATTCACCGCGCCCGGCACGCCCAGCAACCTGAGCCAACAGCGAGAAACTGCGTTCAGCTGAGCGAAAATCAGGAAAGTTCAATGCCGCATCGGTATCAATCACCCCAACCAGGGTGACGGCAGCAAAATCGTGTCCCTTGGCAATCATCTGAGTACCCACCAGGATATCGACTTCGCGCCTCTCCATCTGCGTAAAAATGGTCTGCTGGCTCCCTTTAGCGCTGGTAGTATCGCGGTCCATGCGGGCGATACGAGCTGCCGGGAATAACTCTTTCAGCTCTGCAGCTAAACGCTCAGTACCCATCCCCTCTGGCTCCATTGCCGTACCGCCACATTGCGGACATAGCTCCTGCGGAAGCTGATGATAATCACAATAGTGGCAACGCAATTGCCCGACCTGACGATGCCAGGTAAGGGTTATTTCACAATTTGGGCAGCGATAGCTAGCACCGCAATCACCACACAACAGATAAGGTGCATAACCGCGCCGATTGAGCAACAACAGGCACTGTTCATGACGTTCCAGCGTGTCACCAATAGCACTGCGCAATTGCTGCGACAACCCGGCTTCAACTTCAGCTTCAGCCATGTCGATCAGAGTTACTGCGGGCAAAGGACGCGCACCAACCCGGCTAGTTAAAGATAACTTCGTCAGCAAACCCTGCTGGGCGCGCTGCCAACTGGCCAGAGACGGCGTAGCGCTACCGAGCACCACCGGCACCTGCGCCATCTGCCCGCGCATCAGGGCAATATCGCGCCCATGATAGCGAAAACCCTCACTCTGTTTATAACTACCATCATGTTCTTCATCGACAACAATGATTCCCAAACGCGGCAGCGGAGCAAACACCGCCGAACGGGCACCAATAACAATATGCACCTCGTCGCGCATAATCGCCCGCCACATATCATAACGCTCAGCAGCCGACAGACCAGAATGGAGCACACCGATGCGCAGCTGCTGTTGTTCGAAGCGGGCACGGAAGCGACCCACCAACTGCGGGGTCAAAGCTATCTCCGGCACCAGCACCAACGCCTGTTTTCCTGTATTTAAAACGGCACTGATCGCTTGTAAATAGACTTCGGTTTTACCACTACCGGTTACGCCATGGAGTAAAAACGGGCTAAATTTACCCGTGGCAACTGCGGCAACAATGGTCGCAAATGCCTGCGCTTGTTCGGCGTTGAGAATCCGTGCACTATCAGCAACAACAGTAATGCCAAGAAATGGATCGCGCTGCGTTTCGCACTGCGCGGCTGCGATCAGACCCAACTCCTGCAAGCGGGCTAAGGCAGCATAGGGGGAGGGAAAAGACTGGCGCAATTCAGCGATATCTACTGGCTCGCGCTCTTCAATGAAGATAAGTAATTTTTTTTGCAGCGCGCCGCGCACCTCAAGCTGACAGGCACTACGTCTATAGATGGTGGTATGTTTACTCTTAGGTGCTGCATCAATAGATGCCAAACCAGCAGGCAGAGCCGTTTTTAGCGCTAAACCAAGGGGGAATACATAATAGGCACTGGCACGGCTAACAAACTCCAGCAGGGCGGCATCCACAACCGGGGCATTATCCAGCAGCCGGGTAACATCCTTGAGCTTAAATTTTCCCGGTGCACGATCGCTAAACCGCGCAAGCACCACCCCCACCGCACTGCGCCTCCCCAGAGGTACGCACACCCGGTGACCAACAGCAAGGCGGTCGCGTAATGCTTCCGGCACTGCATAGGTGAGTGGCTGGGGCAACGGTGCCAACAGGGCAACAACTACGCAATCGCGGGCTTTTTCCCCCACCGCGTCGCCCACGGCTAATTCCATAACTTGACGTTAAACATGATCAGCCCAGTATTCACGGGTCAATTTAACCACTACCCCAGACAAACCAATCAGACCGATCAAATTGGGAATTGCCATGGCACCGTTCATGGTGTCGGAAAAATCCCACACAAATGCCACCTTTTGCACCGCACCTACGACCACGACCAGACAAAACAGACATCGATAGGGAGTACGCGCCCGCAGCCCAAACACATACTCGATACATTGCTCGCCATAATATGCCCAGCCAATAATGGTTGAATAAGCAAATACCGTCAGCGTCAGGGCAACAATTATACCACCCATCTGTGGCAACGAGCTCTGGAATGCTGCTGCCGTCAAAGCGCTGGAACTGGCGCCACAATCCCATATCCCTGAAGTAAGTATCACCAGAGCGGTCATGGTACAAACGATCAAAGTATCAAAAAACACTCCGGTCATGGCTATCAAACCCTGACGCACCGGGCTAGAGGTCTTGGCAGCAGCGTGGGCAATCGGGGCACTGCCCAGACCGGCCTCATTGGAGAACACGCCACGCGCCACCCCAAAACGCACTGCCATCGCCACTGAGGCCCCAACAAAGCCACCACTTCCAGCTGACGGAGTAAAAGCATGTTTGAAAATCAAGGCAAAGGCCTCCGGCAGCATGGCTGCATTCAAGAACAAAATAACACCGGCAGCGCCAACATACACTAGAGCCATTATCGGCACCAGTTTGGCAGTAACCTGCCCAATACGCTTGATGCCACCGATAATAACCACTGCTGCCAACACTCCGAGCACGATGCCGGTGCATAGTGGCGGAACTGCCAATGTTGAATCCAGCGCCACTGCCACCGAATTGGACTGCACCATACTGCCGATGCCAAAGGCGGCAACACTGCCCATTATGGCAAACAGCATCCCCAACCATTTATGCCCTAACCCTTGGGACAGATAGCGCATGGGACCACCTTGCATGGTGCCATCGGGGAGCAACTGGCGATAATGGACAGCCAGCACCGCCTCGGCATACTTGGTAGCCATCCCGAACAGCGCACATACCCACATCCAGAAGATCGCTCCGGGACCACCCAAATAAATAGCCGTTGCCACGCCAGCGATATTCCCCGTGCCTATAGTGGCCGCCAGTGCTGTGGTCAACGCCTGAAATGGAGAGATATCTCCCGCTGCTCCAG
Organism: uncultured Desulfuromonas sp.; assembly: GCA_964536375.1. Classification (GTDB taxonomy): domain Bacteria; phylum Desulfobacterota; class Desulfuromonadia; order Desulfuromonadales; family Desulfuromonadaceae; genus Desulfuromonas. The sequence goes on from CAZHXF010000004.1 coordinate 33,167, forward strand.
CATCATCATGGCTAAATACCAGCTTCAAAGCATGCGGCAAGCGGCGCAGCTGCACGCCACCCAGTCGCGCTGTCAACAGCACCCCGGTACCAGCCAGAAAGACCAACATCACTGGTCCCCAGACAAAACTGTTGACACTGGCCATCAGGGCATCCATCGACATACAGGTTATCCCTTTGCTGTAGCCAAATAGCTCTGTAGACCATTCAATTCAGTCATCAACTGGCAAAACGTTGGACCATCGAGACTCTGTGCCCCATCACATAATGCTGTGGCAGGATCGTTATGCACCTCGATCATCAAGCCGTGCGCACCGGCAACCAATGCGGCCTTTGCCATCACCGGCACTAATGAGCGCACTCCGGTAGCATGGCTGGGATCGACAATAATTGGTAGGTGACTGAGCTGACGAATCAATGGCACTACGGAAAGATCCAAGGTATTACGCGTTGCCCGCTCAAAGGTGCGAATACCGCGCTCACACAGAATAACGCGCGAATTACCTTCAGCAAGGATATACTCTGCGGCAGCCAAAAACTCTTCAATAGTAGCACTCATGCCACGCTTGAGCAGCACTGGATAATCGAGTTTACCCACCTCTTTCAGCAGGTCGAAATTCTGCATATTGCGCGCACCAATCTGCAATATATCGGAATAAAGACACACATCGTCCAATTGACCAATGCGCATCACCTCTGTTACCACCGGCATACCTACCTCATCACCAGCCTGACGCAACAGTTTCAGCCCATCAATGCCCAAGCCCTGGAAAGTATGCGGACCGGTACGCGGTTTGAACGCCCCGCCCCGCAAAATATCAGCGCCGGCCTGTTTTACTATCACAGCGCTGGCCATCATCTGCTCTTCACTCTCAACTGAGCACGGTCCCGCCATAACTACCGGTGCAACATCACCGCCAATTACCACTGAACCAACCTGCACCTGCGTCGGCTGCGGATGGAAATCCCGCGACACCAGCTTATACGGTTTACTGACATGAATTACTTCACGCACCCCCGACAGATTGTGAATGGTGGCATCCTCGACATAGCCTTGGTTACCGAGCACCCCAATGGCCGTGCGCTCACTACCCGGAATTGGCTCAGCCTGCAAACCCATCGCGTGTACTGCCGTTTTCACCTGTTCCACATCGTGATCTGTCGCACTGTGTTGCATAACTATAAGCATGAGCTTCTCCTTCTGAGCAAATATCGGCGCACGCGCTGAATTGTTATTGTCTTGAGCCATCTTATTAAGAAAACAAGAGTAGCGAGCCACTGGACTTAATTCAAGATTTTTCCTTGTATATTTTCCGCAATCTAACTTCAGCAGCACATAAGCGTTCTGTCTATAAGCACAACATTTAAAGGTAGCTAGCTACTATAGTAGCAAACAATTATAACTGTAACAGTGCGCAAGATTAATTTACTCACTACCTATAAAAGACTACAAACATGGTTTTTCAATCTTAAGATAAGCCACCACGGAGCAGTTCATGCCAACAACCACCGCTAGCCACTGCCACGTATGACCGCCGACTTAGTCAATAGCACACTACTGATAACTATTTGGAAAAGAAAGCCCGCATGAGCAAAAAAGGCGACTACTGGGATGATACCGTCGCTGAGCGTTTTTCCACATTCTAAAAACAGAGCTGGTTTATCATTGTGCATTCGAATCACACGAAGAAGCTCAGCAGTAATCTTGAGATACGTACAAATGATTTTACAAACGTCAGCGCAAGCATTCCTCTTACGGACATGAAGCACCTTTCGTATTTGAGGCTAGACCAAAAGCTACATAATTGTGTATCCGGTAAAGTGTTGACACATCATGGGGTTTTCATTACGTGGTGAAAGACAAGAATGACAATCCGGTGGATCGCACAACCAAACAGAAGGTGATTGCCCTTGAGCAGGGGACGATTAAAGCGATTAAAGAAGAGTGCAATCGATTTTTGCTGACCAATGATTAAATAAGGCAATTCACCCAGCATTGAACAAATTGCCTTTACTGCGCCACCATGCTAGTATATTTAGCAATTTATCGATGAATAAATCCACCCCTATACTTTTGCAATATAACTAACGTAATCAACGGTCGCCGCAAATCATGACGCAACGCAAAATAGAAATAACCTCACCAACTTTTGTTGATGCCAGCCAACTACCCCAGCACTACAATCTGGATATGCTTTTTCCAACCGTTCAACCATTAGCCTTGGAAATCGGTTGTGGCGTAGGAGATTTTATCATCCAACGCGCCACCCAACAACCCCAGACAAATTTCATCGCCATCGACATTTACAACAAAGGTTGCTACAAAACCTGTAACCGCATTGACGACAGCGGACTCACCAATGTACGGGTGATGCGCATGGAAGCACGCTATCTACTCAGCCAATTCGGTTGCGCCGACATGCTCTGTGCCATCTATGTCAACTGCCCTGATCCTTGGCCTAAAAAACGTCATCGCGCGCGCCGTTTGGTCAATAACACTTTTTTAACACAGATTTTATACTACCTTAAGCCTCAAGGTGATCTATACTTCATTACTGATGTCGAGGATTATGCCCAGCAAGTTGCCGACTCACTGGCTGTGGCACCTGGCTACATTAATCAATTTCCGACAGCGTACACACCACAGTTCAACGGTTACCCCAATTCAAAATATATGCGCCGCTTTTTAGCGCAGGGGCTACCTATCTTTTTTCAACACCACCGGCGACTTTTGGGTTTCTGTATGGAGCAAAGCATGCTACCAGCTACCCAGATGGGCTTTAGAAATCGTCATACCCTGGAGAGCAAATGAAGAGTTATCTTACGGCGGCATTACCCGGAGTTGGCGGAATAATAAAAGAGGATCCTGAAGATTTTATTGTCGAAGAAATTCCCGCATATCTCCCCTGCGGTCAGGGTGAGCACCCGTATCTGCGCGTAGAAAAACGCGGCATGGGCACCTTTGCCATGATACAACGCATCAGCGAAGCCCTGGGTATAAGACAACAGGATGTTGGCTACGCCGGGCTCAAAGACAGTCAGGCGGTGTGCCGCCAAACTATCTCCTTGCCACCGGTAGCAGCTGAAAAAATTGCAGAACTGAATCTGGAAGATATTACCATCCTCGATTGTAGTTATCACACCAACAAATTACGTATAGGTCATCTGCACGGCAATCATTTTCACATCCGCATCAACGATGTTGTTGCCGATGCTGAGCAACGCGCGTTGGATATATTTAACGTTTTACAACACACCGGTGTCCCCAATTTTTTCGGTCCACAGCGCTATGGGGTTTTGGGAACTAACCATCTTATCGGTCAGGCTATACTGCATAACGAATTTGAACGTGCTGCCGCACTTATTATTGGCAATCCGGAAGAGATCACCAATCAACGCTGGCACCTGGCCGCATCAGCCTACGCTGCTGGGGACGTTCCCGCAGCTCTGGAAGCTTTTCCAGGGCGCTTTCGCGACGAGAGGAGACTGCTACATACCTTATTGCGCGGCATGGATCATCAACAGGCAGTATTGGCTCTACCACGCAAATTGCTGCGACTTTATCTATCCGCCTATCAATCTCACCTGTTCGACGATCAAGTTCAGATGCGCCTTGACTCCATTGACGTATTATGGCCAGGAGATATAGCTTATATCCACGCCAAAGGTGCCTGTTTTCATGTCGAGAACCCAGAGCTGGAACAAGCGCGCGCGAATAGCTTAGAGATCAGTCCAACTGGCATGCTAGCTGGACACAAGGTGATGCAGGCAACAGCACAAACAGGCATAACCGAACAAGCGATCCTCGACAAAGAGACATTAAATGCCGAATCATTCACCCAATTCCCTGGTCTAAAACTCACTGGCGAACGTCGTCCCCTGCGCGTGCCGGTATCACACGTGAGCTGCCAACAAGAACACAACACACTGCAAATAAGCTTTGCCCTACCGACTGGCAGCTTTGCGACCTCACTGCTACGTGAAGTGATGAAGACACCACCGGCAGATTGAGAACAGTGAATCAGTTATCAAACGTATTTACCAAAAACAAAAAAAGGGTTCCTTTATCCACGTATCGACAATATAAATTTACAATATTTACCGGACTAACTGAGTATAAAGACCGGCTATTAGTTACAATTCAACGCGTTACCTAATTAGCACGGGTCTTTCACTTCAGCCACAATGATCACCTCTCCCGCGAAAGCGGGAGTCCAGAACCCCGTTTAAAACCTCTATATACACGCCTTCGCGGGCATAGCGGTTACCAGGCACACAGCCATTACGGAAGCTTGACACTAATCATGACGCTTTATTATTTTTGCGTTATATTTTTTTACCCTGTCTATCTATCCAATTAAACAATTATTTTTTAAATATTATAGTTTTGTCCACTTATTTACGCTTAACAACTTGACAGTTTTAGAACAACATTCTATATTTCCAAACAATACATTGAACAGTGTCATGTTTTTATGCGTACCGACAAACAGCACACAACTAAAAACTCAACATTAACCTTAATGAATACAGTTATCTTCGAACCATTTACTACATGCTACGGAAAAATAACTAATTAAATTTATCAAATATACTTGACAGACAGAGCTCAATTTTGTACACAGTCGAGCGCTAGACTGATTTTTAGCCGCAATAACATTTGGTCAATTATTCACGATATTTGGGGAACAAAAAAAATGCCAGCCAAAAAAGATAAATCAGAATACATAATCCAAGCCGTTTCCCATGCGCTTGATCTGCTTGAGCAGTTTCATGATGACGTTGACGAGCTCGGAGTAACAGAACTGAGCAAGCGGTTAAAACTACACAAGAACAATGTATTTCGTTTGCTTGCCACCCTGGAATCACGCGGTTACATAGAGCAGAATAAAGCAACCGAGAACTACCGCTTGGGATTAAAATCCCTAGAGCTGGGACAGACATTCATCAAGCAGATGGGGCTGTTACGCCAAGCCAAGCTCACCCTTGAGCAGTTGGTAGGTCAATGTAACGAAACAGCCTATGTCGCTATCTTCAAAGAAGACAGTGTGGTGTATCTGGACGTGGTAGAAACTGACATGACGGTTCGCGTGGTATCGCGAGTTGGTTCTCGTTTGCCGTCATACTGTACTGCGGCAGGTAAGGTGCACCTGTCTCACCTGTCTGAAGAAGAGCTGGGCGCATTGCTCAACAAAGAGCTTAAAAGCTACACCCCCACCACCATCACCAATCTTGAAACTCTGAAACTTGAGCTACGCCAAGCAACCGAAAATGGCTACGCGATCGACAATGAAGAACTTGACCCCGGGGTGCGCTGCGTAGCAGCGCCTATATACGACTACACCCGCCGCATTGTCGGAGCCATAAGTCTGTCTGGTCCATCTATGCGCTTTACTGACACGCGTACTGACAACGAACTGGTACCACTGGTGTTAGAAGCCGCAGCAACCCTGTCCGTACGCTTAGGCTATCGACAATAACCTTACTACTTCGGGTTGGTACATTAAACTACGGTTCTGGCGCACCATCTACGCCGCTCTCATCCTGCACTAGAATTTTGTACAGTTTTGCTACCTGTTGAAGCAGAGCCTGGCGCGCCCCTGAGTTATCAATCACGTAATCGGACAGGCGCGCTTTCTCACTTTGCGGCATATGCGCAGCAACCCTCCGGCTAGCATCTGCTGCACTACAATTATCTCGCTGTTGCAAGCGGCGCAACTGCACATCATCAGCTACCGTAACCGTCAACACCTGCTCAACTCGATCACGGGCACCTACCTCAAATAACAACGGCGCTTCATAAACTACCAAGCCCACTGTTGCTTGCTGCGCGCTAACCGCCTGCTGCAAACGCAATTTTGACAATTCAGCTATAGCTGGGTGCATTATCTCCTCCAACTCACGCCGTGCCATGGGGTGAGCAAAGACATAATCACCCAACCGCTTCCTATCCAAGGTACCGTCCGGCATCAGTATCTGCTGACCAAAACGCTGTTGCAGCTGAAACAACACCACACTCCCCGGCACCACCAACTCCCGCGCCAACTCATCGGCACTGATCACCAGCGCGCCCATTTCACGCAACATGTTGACCACAGTACTTTTACCCGAAGCTATCCCGCCAGTCACCCCTAAAACCATAACAACTCCATAGCTAACATATTAAAAACATGAGACTATTCAAAAGTACACTCCTTGACAATGATCCTGAAGCGTGCTAATTTTTGTCCACTATTTATCACACTGATTCTCCCTGTATCCAATGTAGAATATCTCTACACATCCAGCATAAAGTCAGTGCACTCTAGCAATTTAATTCCGTAAATAGCAATAGTTGCCATTTAATGCCCACGAGGGGAACACTATGAACCACACTAAGTCCACAGCATATTTCGCCCAAGCAAAGCAGGTAATTCCCGGCGGCGTCAACAGCCCGGTACGTGCCTTCAAATCTGTCGGCTGCGATCCAATATTCATTGAACGCGCCGCTGGCTCCAAAATATACGATGCCGACAATCAGAGTTACATTGATTATGTTGGATCATGGGGACCGATGATATTAGGTCACTGCCATCCCAAAGTTGTTGAAGCTATCCAACAGGCAGCGAACAGCGGTGCCTCTTTTGGTGCTCCCACCTACAAAGAGATTGAACTGGCCAACATGGTGTGCGCAGCATACCCCAACATAGAAAAAGTGCGCATGGTCTCTTCAGGGACAGAAGCAACTATGAGCGCCATCCGCTTAGCACGCGGGTGTACTGGTCGCGACAAAATTCTTAAGTTCGACGGCTGCTATCACGGTCATGCCGATTCTCTGTTAGTAAAAGCTGGCAGCGGCGCCGCAACGTTTGGTGTCCCCACATCTCCGGGCATTCCTGCTGATTTTGCCAAACTCACACTCACAGCTACCTACAATGACTTAGAAGAAGTCAAAACTATTGTCGCAGCAAACAAGGATAAAATTGCTTGTATTATTCTGGAAGCGGTGTCGGGTAACATGGGATGCGTGCCTCCAGTTCCCGGCTTTCTCCACGGGTTGCGCGAACTGTGCACTGCCGAGAAAATCATCCTTATCGTCGATGAAGTTATGACCGGCTTTCGCGTGGCCTACGGCGGAGCACAAGAACATTTCAACTTTCAGGGAGACCTGGTATGCCTGGGCAAAATCATCGGTGGCGGACTACCCGTAGGTGCCTTTGGTGGCAAGCAAGAGTTGATGGATCAGCTTTCTCCAGAGGGTAAAATTTATCAGGCAGGAACACTGTCAGGCAATCCGCTAGCCATGAGCGCAGGCATTGCCACCCTAAAGCTATTGCAAGAGGAGGGCTTCTACCAACAGATTGAGGAGAAAAGCGCTTACCTCGAAGCAGGGTTGCGTCAAGCAGCTACCGCAGCAGGAGTAACCACCTGTCTACAACGTGTTGGTGGCATGTTCTGCACCTATTTCTGTGCTGGGCCGGTCAACAACTTCAGTGATGCAGTAGGCAGTGACACCGAAGCCTTCAGTCGCTATTTTCGCTCCATGCTGGACTCAGGTATCAACGTAGCACCATCACAATTCGAAGCTGGTTTTATGAGCATCGCCCACTCCCGTGATGATCTGGATCAAACAATTGCGGCAGCGGCAAAAGCGTTTGCCTCACTGTAACCCGAAATACCTCGCAGCCACGACCGCAGCCTAATTGGTTATGGCTGCGAGGGCATACCACTGCAAAATCAAAACTGACTTAATTATTTACAATACCCCAATAAATAGCTATGGTTGAAGAGTCACGTTCGACACCAGACAGGGCTGCCATGGAAACCATAAAAAACCAGCAAATAGAAGAGGCATTCATTGGCTTAGCCAAACTCCTGAAGAATGTCAGCTACTATCCAGAAGGTCACCCCTCCCTCAATAACGCCATAGAAATGTCCCTAAAATTATTTAGGGCTGTTAACCTCGCCAGCCAGGAACCTCTAGTGTTAACAGTATCGCGTCAAGGGTTCTTCCTCGACCAGCATCAGTTAGAAAGCAAAAGTCCGTTAATAACCGCCCTGGCCCAACGCCTGTTTTTTCATAAAATTAAATTATTGACAGTATTTCCCGACCTCTTAGATCGACACCTGCTTGCTTTTGCACGCCTGATCTGTGAAGAACCGGTGGCAATAATAGCTAAAGGAGGCATAGCAGAACTGCTGGATCAACTACTCGTTGCCACTATCTCCGTCAACATGCTCAACCTTACCGCAGCATCAAGCCGCAAGCAAAAGCTCGAACAGCAACTGGGCAGTGGTTCCATTGATGCCACTGGCAACATAAATCAAAACACTAGCAATAATTCCTCTAATAATATATTCCAGACCAAAGCTAACGAAGCCTCCATACACGAGCTACTACAACAACTCGACACTATTCTCCACCACCCGACCAAGGAGAACGAAACACCATTTTTGCGCATGATGGGGCAGCTCAGCAAATTTATGCGCAAGCTGATCGACAACAATAGTCGTATGCAAGCACTACCAGCATTGACACAGCTGGATTGCTGGATACAGAACTCATCCATGGAACAACGTTTTGTTAAAGTTTTAAAACAAGCGGTGCGCTCCCTCGGCAGTAAAGCACTAGTAGATCTACTTCTTGACAACGCGAACGACACTACCAAACAAAATCTAGCGCGCCATCTTATCGCCGAATTGCAGGACGATATTGGCGTAACCCTCATTAACCGGTTGAGCATCGAAACTAATAATCGCCTACGTAAATTCATCAGCCAATTACTTGTTAGTAGAGGAGCGCAAGTATTCGCCCCACTTATTGACAGTCTCGGCGATGAACGCTGGTTTGTGGTACGCAATGCCATTACAATACTGGGAGAAAGTCGCAACGAACGCCTCATTCCAAACTTTGTCGATCAGTTAAATCACCCAGATGCTCGAGTCGTTAATGAGGCAATTCGTGCATTAGCACGCATCAAAACTACCAAGTCCAGCCAAGCCCTTATCAACCATCTTGGTTCTGGTAGCGGAGATTTCCCACTGCAAATCATCTTGGGCTTAGGTGCGCTTGCTGATTCGGTTGCGGTTCCATCTTTAATAACTATTGCAACTCAATCAGATCCATTATTACGCAAAAAAGCGCTGACAAAGGTGGCAATCGTTGCCTTGGGGGAAATTGGCGATCCTAGTGCATTGCCGTCTTTATTATTTCTGCTACAACGCATCAAACTGTTGAAACGTGCTGAATACGTTGAAATTCGTTGCCAAGCGGCTGCAGCATTGAGTAGTTTTGGTGACAGTGACAGTCTACGGGCACTACAGCGAGCCAGCAAATCAACGCAGCGCACCCTGGCAACAGCGGCCCGACAAGCACTGCGCCAACGCGGACAGGAGGACAATGTCTAATACCCTCCACACCAACTTCCTTCATTCCCTCAATGGCGTTCTCAACGGACTAAATTTATATCCACGTCAACACCCGGCAAATACAGCTTTGCAAAAAACGCTATGGGAGGCATTGCAGCAGCTAGCTCAACACGAAGAAGTAACAACCATTGGCGTAGTTGAGCAGGCTCTTTTTTTCAACAACCAGCTGTATCCAGAAAACCATTCCGTGGCTGCAACCATGGCGCACCAGTTGACCCATTATAAGATTGAAGGTATCGAAATAACCGCGGGGTTAGGTAAGGAAGAGCTGTGTGATTTTGTCGATTTATTCGGTCGTGGACGACTGAACGGAGAAAACTTCGATCTGATATTGCGCCAACACAACATTAGCCACATTCGCCATATCAGTCGCGAGGACAATGATCAGCACGGCAATCAAGCACAAGAGACTTACAACTTAGCACTCAACGGCCTAGAAAAAATTGGTAAAAGTATTAGCAATGAACAAATACCCTCTTCTGCCCAGCTATTACCCACCGTTGGAAAAATGGTGCGTCAGACAGTTAAGAGCCCATATGCATTACTGGCATTGAGCATGATAAAAGACTACGACAATTATACCTATACCCACTCGGTAAATGTCTCAGTGATCGCTCTGGCCATAGGGCGAGCTTGCCATTTGGACAACGATGCACTCCACATCCTTGGACTGGGCAGTCTGTTACACGACCTTGGCAAACTAAAAATAGATCCAGCACTTATAAAAAAACCTGGTCGTCTGACCCCCTCTGAATACCACCAAATCAAGCTTCATCCAGAATTCGGCGCGCGAATAGCTGACCAAATGGAGAATATCGATCCGCGCATCATAGACATAATCTTAGGTCACCATCGGCACTTCGATAACTGTGGTTATCCGGATAATATTGCCAAGTTCATCAGCCCAGAGTTGGTCGACATAGCTACCGTAGCCGACACCTACGATGCAATCACCTCCCTGCGCGCCTACCAGCACCCCCAAACACCCCGCGAAGCCATAGCGATCATGCGCGGGCTAGCCGGCACCCAGCTGCACCCGCACTACATGCTGGCTTTGGAAAAAACACTGGGCATTTTCCCGGTCGGCAGCCTGGTTCGACTGTTAAACAATGAGATCGGACTGGTGGTTGATATGGACGCCCACAACGTAGACAACAGTACTATCAGAATTGTAAAAGACAGCTCCGGCAACACCATTAAAAGCCCGTATGACATGACACTAAGCAACAGCAGCCAGGAGATTGTGGGTGAGGTTGATGCTCTTGTTCACAATATAGATATCGGTAAAACTTTAACAACCCAGCCAACCATGAACTAACAATGCAAGACACCTAAAGCGGCAACAGCAGCCACCCGCACTTCGACACGCTGATCCTGTGCATACTCACACAACAGCGGTAAGCTCTGAGCAAACCCCAGCCGACCCAGCGCCGTTAATGCTGCACATACCCGCTCTGTTCCCGCCTGACGGCACACGGTCTCCATATAGGGAATCAGGCGCTCATCTTTGTATTCCCCCAAAGCTTCAGCAGCATACACGGCCACCGCCGTGACCGGGTCCTTCAAACACTGCACAAGGGCAGCTAATGCCTGCGGCAAACATCTTGCACCCAACACCTGCACTGCCACCGCACGCACGTCTGCATCCGCATCACGCACCAGCTCGATCAATAACTCGCTACTTTCTTTATCATCAAGAGCCTGCAGCGCATATACTGCGGCGATGCGCTCCTGGCGAGTACCGACAACAAGTTTTTGTTGCAACGCACTAAAACCGTAGCGACTATCTAGCAATTCCAGCGACTGCGCGGCAGCTCGCCTCACGGCAATACTTTCATCTTGTAATGCACGTAACAGTACCTCTCGGCATTCTAGGGGCATATACCTTACTCCACTCAGAGGGCTTGGTTGTTAATCGGCTATCTCAATAACTTTGAGTAAATTAGTTGATCCTGTATGCCATAATGGCGCTCCGGCAGTTACAATAATTCGATCGCCCGCTACACCAAGGTCAAGCCGTTTAACCTCCTGGGAGGCACACAGCAACATCTCGTCGGTGTCGTTATAAGCTTCGATTAATACCGGCACCACGCCCCATAACAGATTCATCTGGCGATAGCTCAAAGCACTTGGTGTTAATGCCACGATAGGGCAATAAGGGCGAAAGCGTGAAACACAACTAGCAGTAAATCCCGACTGAGTATACGCCAGAATTGCTGCAGCATGCAGATCTTTTGCCAGCCCGCCAGCAGCGCGCCCCACGGCCCATGATACAGTCAGCGGGGCATCGTCTTCCTGATTCCTCTCCAGAGCATTACCAACATGTGGCTCCGTAGCAATGGCGATGCTATGTAAGATCTGCGTTGCCTTAACCGGATATTTTCCTGAAGCCGTCTCATCTGACAGCATTACGGCATCAGTGCCATCATATATAGCGTTGGCAACATCGGAAGCTTCGGCGCGTGTTGGGCGCGGGCTAGCTACCATGCTTGATAACATCTGGGTCGCAGTAATAACACTGCGCCCCGCCAAACGTGCCTTTTTGATTAACTGTTTCTGCAACACTGGCACCCGCTCCAGCGGCACCTCAACACCAAGATCGCCGCGCGCAACCATAATGCCGTCCACCAGGGCAATAATCTCGTCAATATTGTCCACAGCCTGCGGCTTTTCGATCTTTGCTATCAACTTTGGTCGATATGCAGCGCTATCCAGCAGCGCACGAATTTGCTCCAAATCAGCCGCACTGCGCACGAAAGATAGGGCAACCATGTCAACCCCCTGCTCGAGACCAAACAATAGATCGGCCCTATCCTTCTCAGTAAAAGCGGAAATACTCAGATTGCTTGTCGGCAGATTAACCCCTTTACGCGAATAGGCAATACCACCAGTTACCACCTCACAATGCACAAATGCGCCAACGATGGAGTCAACACGCAACTCCATTAAACCATCAGCCAGCATAATTGAATCACCAACATGAACATCTTTATGTAAGCTTGGACAATCAACAGGTATAGTCTGAGGCGCTACATCAACTAGCGCACAGAGTGTAACCATCTCACCCGGAACCAGACGAATACCGGCTTCGGGCAGCATACCTAGACGGATTTTAGGTCCACACAGATCCTGTAGAATAGCAATAGGCTTACCTGCCTTTTTGGCCAAATCACGAATAATTTCTATCAATTTCCCATGTGATGCGTGATCACCATGAGAAAAATTAAGGCGCGCTACATCCATGCCGGAACTTATCATCTCTTCCAAGATATCCACTGTCGCCGAGACAGGTCCAATCGTACATACTATTTTTGTTCGCCGCATAGAGATCATCTCCTGAAATTCAACAATCAACCGACAAGAACACGCTTATTTTACGTGGCAACCCGAGCATTTAACCGGACCGTTGTTTTGTCTATGGCAATCCTTACATAATTTGTGCGCACGAGTTTTACCCAGCTCAAACGCTGCCGGAACACCTTCACCATGGCAAACCACACAACCATATTTTTCTCCATGCAGCGCATGTGTCAGGGCGACATTAGCCTTAGCGTTTTTTATCACTAAAATGTCAGCTGGTTTATTAGTGGCACTGACAACATCAGCTGCGACTGCAACTACACTAGCAAATAAATCGTTGCCAGCAGGCGCAGCTTCCGTCTGTGCAACCAGAGCACTATCTGCAGCAGGGGTGACATTAACAGCTTGATCTACCAAGCTGTTTAGCAAATCTCCACCATCTTGCTGCACAGTACTGGCTTGCTGCTGAACTGCCTCTACTAACTGAGTAGCTTTTTCCTGTGCCATAACAGCACCAGCGGCTAGATCTTGAGTTGCAGTATCCACAACCTCAAGTACGGCCTGTTCAGCCACAGCACCAGCCTGATGCAGAGTTTCCTCTCCAGCAGCAACCACTGCGCCAACCTGCTGCACTGCCTCATTAACTGCTGTCTTAGTCTGATCCACAACAGATACTTTAGTTTCAGGCTGTGCCTTAGCTGAGTCTTGCGTTACTGGTTCAGTCTTCTGTTCACAACCACCCACTAAAAAACCTAACACCACCACAACCAAAACAATGAATCTCATAAATCCTCCGTTAAACACAGTTTTTAAAATCTCCCGATACAAACCTTACCAATATTTAATTCATAATAGATGTTAATCCATTTTGCCAACCCTGTCCAGTTACGCCGTATATTCTTACGCGGCAAATCAATAAAGACGAAGCCCCAGTCAACTCTTGCAAAAAGCACTGCGTTACGGCATCTTAGATACGATATGATCTAAACAATCCACACGGAGCCTGTTAATGGATTTATTTCAGCAACTGAACCAAGCAATTGATGAAGAATATCATCACGGTGAATTACCGGATGAGTTGGTAGCACCACTGCGTCAGGTCAGCCAAAATTCGACGCAATTTTCTAACCACTTATCTACCGTAGAAATTCTACTAAAGCAGATCAAGGCGTTTGAACCATATTGTGACTGTGGTTGTTTTGCCGAAGGATTTAATGCTAAGGATGTGAAAAAGACGTTGAAACAACTGTGGATGACCACAGATGGTAGCAATGTAGAAATAAAATAAAATTTGCTAGGAGAGTAGCATGGAGCAACTACAAGCATGGCTGAACAGCATTGATTTTTTCAGTCCCGACATGCAACGCTACATTTTAGCTACGGTAATTCTGTTTATTTTTTTCATATTCAAACGCCTGCTCAGCGGTTTATTGACACGCTTTATCCTGCCACTGGTAAATCGCACGGCAAATAACTTCGATGACTTACTGCTGGCCAGCGTCCGCCGACCGCTGGAGATGTTAGTTCTTATAGGCGGGCTGATTATAGCTCTGCAGGTTCTGCAACTGCCAACTAAGCCTGTCAATTTTCAGCAAGCAGGCAGTGCTCTCATCAAAACCATGATCACCTTCAATATCGCGTGGATTTTATTTAACGCAGTAGCCATATTGGAGAGCAGCATAGCCCGCTGGGCACAACATACCGGCTCCCCGCTGGACGAAAACCTGCTGCCTTTTATCCGCAAAGTTATCCGAGCTTTCATTATTGTGCTGGCAGTAGTGCTGGTAATTCAAAACCTGGGTTACTCCATTTCCGGACTGCTGGCATCACTCGGCATTGGCGGTCTAGCCGTAGCCTTGGCAGCCAAGGAAACGCTATCCAACGTCTTTGGCTCTATCATGATTCTGCTCGACCGCCCTTTCCGAATTGGCGATTGGATAAAAACTGACAATATCGAAGGGACAGTGGAAGAGATCGGTTTTCGCTCAACCAGAATCCGCACCTTCGCTAAAACACTTATCACCGTCCCCAACAACATCATTGCCACCACTTCCCTGAACAATTTCAGTCGCATGCCTAAGCGTCGCATCAAAATGACCGTCGGCGTCACCTATGCCAGCACCCCGGGACAGATGCGGGCAGCGGTCAGCCGCATCCGTAACATGCTGGAGCTGCATCCGGCCATCAATCAGGAATTTATGCTGGTCAACTTTACCGATTTCAGCCCTTCAGCGCTGGATATCCTCATCTACTGTTTCACCACTACCACCAACTGGGAAAAGTACTTGAACGCACGTGAAGATGTGTGTTTAAAAGTTATGGACATCATCGCAGAACTGGATATGGAGATGGCATTCCCCAGTCACAGCGTCTACCTCCACCAGCAAGACGACACCAGACAATCAGTTGCACAACCATTTGACAGCAACAGCGAAAGAACACTGCCGTGAAACACGAGCAACTCAAGGGACAACTGATAAAAGGATTAGTAGACTTTTTTGGCACCGATTACCGCCGGATTGCGCACGCTATCGAAGTATTGAAATATGCCGAGATAACTATGGAGCAGACTCCGCACGTCGATGAAGAGATTGTGATTGCCAGCGCTATTTTACACGACGTAGGCATCAAACCATCCGAAACTGAATTGGGCTACAACAACGGCAAAACTCAGGAGCAATTTGGTCCCACTATCGCCAGCGACATTCTGCAACAGCTGCAATTCCCACCAGAAAAAATTACCAAGGTGGCGCAAATCATTGGTAACCACCACTCCCCATCACGTTATGCTTACCCTGAGCTAACTATTTTAAAAACTGCTGATCGCATTGTTAACAAACTAGACACACAGTCGAGCTCCTAAACAACAGCACCACTTAAGCAATTAGACCTTTATTTTACATGAGAAACCTGTACATTTCCCGTTTTTTATAGTAATACTTTCTCATAAAATGTGTGTGACATGCGCTTGCATCAGCACAAAAAAAGTAACTCGATTATTCGGTATTTTTTCCTTCATCCTGACCAATAAGGATGAATATGATATACTTCATAACTACGTTTTAAGTTGGTTTTTTAGAATTTTTACTTTCGGAGATTTGCCATGAAGAGAACTTATCTCGCACTGATTGTAGTTGCACTTATTGTCCCCGTTTCACTTGCAGGTGCCGAATCTAGAGTTAAGGGTGCGGTTCTCAACCTTCCCAACACTATAGACAAAGATGTAAATGTCAGCGTCGGTAAAGATTCTACAGCCACTCAGAGTTCCATAGCACTGAAAAATCTAGATATGTCCGGCGCGGTTATCAATATCAGTGCCGACAAACAAAGCATTAATGTCGCTGCTGGCAACAAGGCTGACGCAACACAGAACTCGATAAAACTAGGTGGCAAATTGCGCGGCGCAGTTGTCAATACGAATCTAGTCCGCACTAATGTGAACATTGCTGCCGGCAACAATGTCTCAGCAAACCAGGCTGCAGTTAATATCAAAAGCAGTGACATAAGCGGTGCAGTCGTCAACACAGCAATGGGCAAAAATGCGGTTAATGTTGCCGCCGGCAACCGAGTTAACGCTGCTCAAGCTGCGGTACTTATGGACAGCAGCACAGTTCGTGGTGCCGTAGTAAATACCACCGCAGCGCAGAACATGGTGAACGTGGGAGCAGGCAATCGTGTCGAAGCGAATCAAGCGACAACCAGAATTTCTGGCAGCACCATTAAGGGCACCGCAATCAACACTGCCGCAGCGCAGAACTTCTTAAATTTTGGCGCTGGCAACAAAATAACCGCACGCCAAGCCTCAACCAACATAAAAGGTTCACAACTCAGCGGAGCTGCTGTCAATACTGTGGCTGGACAAAACCTTCTCAACCTCGCCGCAGGCAACCAAGCTACCGCCAACCAGGGTGCAATTGACATAGAAAACTCTACCATTAAAGGTGCCGTAGTTAATACTGCTGGCGGCCAGAATCTTCTCAACCTTGCCGCCGGAAACAAGGTGGAAGCCAACCAAGCGGCGGCCATCATTAAAGACTCCAGCGTCAACGGCGCGGTGGTCAATACCGCACTGGGGCAGAACTTTGTCAACCTCGCTGTCGGCAACAAAGCCGAGGCCAATCAGGTTACCACCAAGCTGGAGGGTTCAACAGTCTCCGGTGCCATAGTCAACACCGCCATAGGACAAAATTTTGTCAACCTTGCCGCCGGCAACCAAGTAGAGGCCAATCAAGCATCGACTAGCGCGAAGAACAGTACTATCAAAGGTGCAGCCGTAAACACCATTGGCGCACTGGGCGCGGTCAACCTCGCTGCTGGCAACAAAGCAACCGCCAATCAGGCCAGCACCAATCTGGAAGGTTCCACACTGCAAGGAGCAGCAGTTAACACCATTATTGGCGGGACGGTAAACCTAGCAGCTGGAAATCGTGCGGAAGCCAATCAGGCGGCACTTAACAGTCAGGGATCGAGCCTCAAAGGAACGGCAATAAATACTGTCGCCGGTGCAGCCCTAAACTTGGCCGCAGGCAACAGAGCCAAGGCCAATCAGGCGGCTACCAACCTGGAAAGCAGCAACGTAAGGGGCAACGTCGTCAACACCGTTGCCGGTGCAGGTCTAAACCTTGCTGCGGGTAATCGTGTAAAAGCCAACCAAGCTGCGGTCAACATAAAAGGATCTGACGTCAAAGGCAATATGATTAACACTGTTGGTGGTGCTGGCTTAAACTTAGCCGCTGGAAATCGCGCTGAGGCCAACCAGGCAGCGGTGAACATCTCTGGCAGTAAAGTTAACAGCAATATTGTCAACACTGTTGGCGGTGCGGGACTAAACCTCGCCGCGGGTAATCGCGTTAAAGCCAATCAGGCGTCGGTCAACATCCAAGGCTCTAACGTCAAAGGCAATATGATTAACACTGTTGGTGGTGCTGGCTTAAACTTAGCCGCTGGAAATCGCGCTGAGGCCAACCAGGCAGCGGTGAACATCTCTGGCAGTAAAGTTAACAGCAATATTGTCAACACTGTTGGCGGTGCGGGACTAAACCTCGCCGCGGGTAATCGCGTTAAAGCCAATCAGGCGTCGGTCAACATCCAAGGCTCTAACGTCAAAGGCAATATGATTAACACTGTTGCAGGCGCAGGAATAAATCTGGCGGCGGGCAATCGCGCCGAAGCTAATCAAGCGGCAACGTCAATTAAGGACAGCCAAGTTAAAGGCAATATGATCAACACCGTTGCTGGCGCAGGCATAAACTTGGCCGCTGGCAACCGCGTTACCGCAAATCAGGCAGCTACAGCAATCAGTAACAGCAATGTTAATGGAAATATTGTCAACACCGTCGGCGGTGCCGGAATCAACTTAGCAGCAGGCAATCGCGCGGAAGCTAATCAGGCAGCAGCCAGAATCACAAACTCCAAATATACCGGCAATATAACCAACACAGTTGCTGGCGCGGCAGTAAACTTGGCAGCAGGCAATCGGGTAGAAGCTAATCAAGCGACGGTTAAAATAAAAAATAGTACCGTTCATGGCGACATCAAAAACAAGGTCGTAGGTGCAGGAGTAAACTTGGCAGCAGGCAACAGGGCCACGGCCAACATGGCTACGACAAATATTAAGGGTAGCACCGTCAGGGGTAACATCAGCAACACTGTCACCGGAGCTGCTGTCAATTTAGCCGTGGGCAATAGATCTGAAGCCAATATGGCTACCACCAAGATCAGCAACAGTTCTGTACGTGGCAATATAACCACGCGCGTTTCCGGTGGAGCACTCAATCTGGCGGCAGGACACAAGGCAAAAGCCAATCTGGGTAGCGTAATAGTCGATAACAGTACCGTAAGGGGCAACCTAACGGCAAAAGTAAAATCCGGGGCAGTCAATATCGCTGTCGGCTCTCACGCCGAAGCTAATTCTGGCGCAATTATCATCAAAGATGGCAGCAATGTCGGTGGTAATATCTCAGTAACATCCGGCAAAGGAATTACTGTCAACGACCATGACAGCTTGTTTAGTTTCGGCAAAAACATTAATATTGCCGTCGGCAGTGGCAAATCCAATAAAAACTCGGTAATTATGAAATAAATCATCGCCACTCTTTGTAGCCTTTAATTACACTTCAATTTTTTACAACTGCGGAGGAGCAATCCTCCGCAGACTAATTCCGTTAGCCAACTTTCCCGCACAACTTCCTCCCCGGCATTAAAAATAGCAGTTGCACTCAAGGTGCATTTTTATTTACAATTCACAATTCACAATTCACCAGACAACGCAAAACATCTATGCTATCAAGCTTATTCATTGTCATAATAAATAAGGAGACTGATTCATGCCCATGTCCGCAGGGTTTAAACAACGTTTGTTCAGTGCATTACCTGAGATTGCCGCCCACTACGGCACCCCTTTTCACATTTATGATGAACAGGGCATTCGAGACACTGGTGCTCAGCTAAAGCTAGCTTTTGCCGGCATTGATGGCTTTCGCGAATATTTTGCCGTTAAAGCACTACCAAATAAGAGCATCCTACAGATCATGAAAGAGATGGGCTTTGGCTTTGATTGCAGCTCAATACCTGAGGTGGTAATGAGTCGCGAGCTGGATGCTACCATGGAACAGATTATGTTCACCTCCAACAACACCAGCGCTGAAGAATTTTCCTTTGCCGAGCAGGACGGGGGTTGCATTCTCAACCTTGATGACATATCCCTGATTGATAAAGTGTCCAACTTTCCCGAGTTAATCTGTTTTCGCTACAACCCGGGACCGCGCCGCACTGGCAATGTAATTATTGGCAATCCGGTAGAAGCCAAGTACGGGGTTACCCACGAGCAAGTAGTTGCTGCCTATCGTCAGGCTCAAGCGCGCGGCGCCAAGCGTTTCGGTCTACACACCATGGTCGCTTCCAATGAGTTGGATTACACCTATATGGTGGAAACCGCACGCATGGTTTTATCTGTGAGCGAACTGGTTAAACAGGAATTAGGCATTGAGTTCGAGTTTGTCAATATTGGTGGCGGTTTTGGCATCCCCTATCGTCCAGAACAACAAGCTCTGGATATTGATACCATGGCACAAGAGATTACCGCACTGTTCGATGAGTTCAAAACAAAGAACGGCTTTGTACCACGCATGTACATGGAGAGCGGTCGTTTTATGACCGGTCCGCACGGTTGCCTGATAACCAAAGCGATCAATTTCAAAAACACCTATCGCCAATATGTCGGTGTCGATGCCTGCATGTCCGCACTTATGCGCCCGGCACTATATGATGCCTATCATCACATTGACGTGGTTGGCAAACAGGATCAACCAGCAAACGTTACTTATGACGTGGTTGGATCCCTATGCGAGAACAATGACAAATTTGCCGTTCAGCGCCAACTACCTAAAATAGCTGAAGGTGATTTACTAGCCATTCATGACTCTGGAGCTCACGGTCATGCCATGGGGTTTCAATACAACGGGCGTCTGCGCCCTCAGGAACTGCTACTACGCACCGATGGCAGCGTTGAGCTGATCCGGCGCGCCGAGACCATAGCAGACTACTTAGCCACGCAGAATTATACGGCTGACAAGTTCATACCCAACAAATAGATTGTGCACATCATCCTCAGAAAGCGGGCAACCAATTGACAACATATGAAGTACACTACCAAAAGGGGACAGAATACGGCGAGGCGCTAATAGAAGCCGAATATCCCGAGCAAGCACAACAAAAATTCCTACTTGAACGTGCCGACCGAGAGCTGGTGGTACTGTGCGTATTGCGCCACACCTTAGCTCAATAGCGAAGAGGACTCATGGTTCTCCATCCTTTTTACAAGACGATCAACAATATATTTAACGAAACAGAGCACGCCTTTGAAGGGCTAACTGGACAACGCCGCATTGGCAATATATTAGTCTTGCTCTTCATTGGCGGACTAGCTGGCATTCAGGCCAACTTGTTTGGTTTATTACCGCCAGCGCTAGCTGCCATCACCCCGACCAACCATCTGGAAGCTATTGATTTAGTTTTCACCGTATTGCTAGCATTTGAAGCCCTTGGGCTGTTGTTCAGCATGGCGTATTCGGTTTCAATATCGGTGGGCAAACAGGTCGAAATCCTGTCATTGGTACTACTGCGAAACATTTTTAAACAGATTTCTCATATTCAAGAACCAGTAGTTTGGAATGATATCTCCCCCATAGTAATCGACATCGCGGCATTAGCCTCAGCAGCATTAACTATTTTCATTATCCTCCATTTCTATTATCGCCAAATAGAGCCTAAAATTCTTAATGATGATGACGATGAAACTGCGCTGTTTATCATCACCAAAAAGGTGATTGCCATTTTGATGATGATTTCCTTTGTCGCCCTATTATCCTTCAACGGGTGGAACAGTCTATTTTATGGGCACCACAACACCACTTTTGAATCATTTTTCACCCTATTGATCTTCAGCGACATTCTGATCATGTTGATATCCATGCGTTACGGCTCATCTTACCGCGTCGCCTTCCGCAACAGTGGCTTTGCAGTAGCTACCCTCATGATTCGCATTGCCCTGATAACACCCCCGCTGTACAGCGCCATTATCGGCGTAGTAAGTGCCCTATTCATTCTCGGTATCCGCTTTGCTTACAACAAATATATTCCGTCTGGCTACCAACAACGGCGCGAGGATCTGCGTCGTAAAAAATGCCCCAACCAATGCACACCATCCCAAGAGGAGACACCATGACCACCAATCTACCTAATGCCCAAGGCTTTTTCGGTGAATACGGCGGGCAGCAACTGCCACCCGAATTGAAGCAAGTAATGGACGACATCTCAGCTGCCTATGACGAGATCAAAGTTTCAGAGGATTTCAAAAAAGAGTTAAACGATCTGCTGCGCCACTATGTTGGTCGTCCCAGCCCAATATATTTCTGTCGCCGCCTAACTGAAAAACTTGGCGGCGCCGAAATCTACCTAAAGCGTGAAGACTTGAACCACACCGGCGCCCATAAAATCAACCACTGCCTTGGTGAGGCTCTACTGGCTAAAAAGATGGGCAAGACCAAGATTCTAGCAGAGACAGGTGCCGGGCAACACGGAGTAGCCCTGGCTGCAGCTTGCGCTCTCGTCGGAATTACCTGCGAAATCCATATGGGCGAGGTCGACATAGTCAAACAGGCGCCAAATGTGCTGCGCATGAAGCTGATGGGCGCTAAGGTAATTCCGGTAAGTCGCGGTACAAGAACGCTGAAAGACGCTGTCGACAGCGCCTTCGAGGAATATTTGAGTGATCCGCAAAATTTCTTCTATGCCATCGGCTCAGTAGTCGGTCCCCACCCCTTCCCCCAGATGGTGCGCGACTTCCAACAAATTGTCGGCGTCGAAGCCCGCGAACAGTTTCAGGAGATGACTGACAACCTGCCAGACACACTGGTAGCCTGTGTCGGCGGGGGCAGCAACGCTATGGGCTTATTCACCGCATTTTTAGGTGATAAGGATGTTGCCATGGTTGGCGTGGAACCATCAGGGCTCGGCCTTGACACCCCGGATCACGCAGCCACCCTCACGCTAGGTTCCCCAGGAGTGCTGCACGGCATGCGCTGCTATCTGTTGCAAGATGAAGCTGGCGAGGCACTGCCGGTGTACTCTATCGCTGCAGGTCTAGATTACCCCGGCGTAGGTCCCCAGCACTGTCATTTAAAGGATATTAAACGTGTCACTTACGAACACGCCACAGATCAAGAGTGTCTGGACGCATTCGTAATGTTATCGCGTACCGAAGGGATTATTCCGGCACTGGAAAGTGCCCACGCTCTCGCGTACGCCTTCCGTGTAGCGCCACAGATGAGCGGTAAACGCATCCTGGTAAACCTCAGCGGTCGCGGCGACAAGGATCTGGAATTTGTCGCAGAAAGGTTACACCTGTAACATGATCTCCATAGCTGGCTGGTGGCGCCAGTTACGCTTACGCATGACCGGTAAGGAGTTAATCCTTACCGGTCACTGCTGCCAATGCGGAGCCTGTTGTCGGCGTCTACAGCTAGAGCACCGAGGCAAATGGCTACGCTCCAAACGCAAATTCAACACATTGGTCAAAACTGACCCAGAATTTGCCCGTTTTGAAATTGTCGGCCGCGATAAACAGGGATTGCTGGTATTCAACTGCCGCATGCTAGACAGTGACAATCACTGCACAGATTACCAACAGCGCCCGCAACTGTGTCGTGATTTTCCGCATAAAGGGATTTTTCTCTGTGGCGGAGCCCTGCCCAAAGGGTGCGGTTTCACCCTGAGTGAAGGAATTCCCTTTGCCAGGATTCTGCATCAGCAGCAAAGCAAACACCACACCACCAGCCCCAGTGAACAAGGAGCCCGCCATGGGCACAACAACATCAACAATTCTTGACCTTATCGGCAACACCCCCATGCTGCGCCTGACCAGCATGGAAACACCGGACAGTGCGGCTATCTGGGCCAAGCTGGAAAGTGCCAACCCAGGTGGCAGCATTAAAGATCGTGTGGCATTGGGCATGGTTGAACAGGCTGAGCACGATAATTTATTAACACCCGGCGCGCACTTGGTCGAACCCACCAGCGGCAACACCGGCATCGGCTTAGCCTTGGTATGCGCCGTCAAAGGTTACCCAATAACCCTAGTGATGCCGGAAAGCATGAGCGTGGAACGCCGCCACCTGCTCCTAGCCCTTGGAGCACAGCTGCTATTGACTCCCGCAAGTGCAGGCATGGCAGGGGCAATAGCCCGCGCCGAGAAACTCAGCCAAGAGCAAGGTTATTTTATGGTACAGCAATTTAACAACCCGGCTAATCCTGCCACCCATCAACGCAGCACCGGTCCAGAGATATATCAGCAACGCGACGGTAACATCGATGCCTTTGTGACTGCAGTAGGTACCGGCGGTACCATAACTGGGGTCGGGCGCTATCTGCGTCAGCAATTGCATAAGATAGACATCATTGCCGTGGAACCATCAGCTTCGGCAGTGCTCTCCGGTAAATCGCCTGGACCACATGCCATTCAGGGTATTGGCGCCGGTTTTATCCCCGACATCCTAGATACCTCTATTTACAATGAGATCATTAGTGTCAGCGACGCAAACGCGATCAGCACCACGGTACAACTGGCACGTAATGGTATTTGCTGCGGCATCTCCAGTGGTGCCAATGTATATGCCAGCCAGCGCATCGCCCGCAGGCTCGGTGCCGACAAACACGTGGTAACCACCATCTGCGACAGCGGCGAGCGCTACCTGTCTACGGGGATTTTTAACTGATGAGCCATAGTATTCGCCTCACGTACAGCATAATTATCATACTTCTGTGTTTATCTGTCACTGCACTAGCTTCTCTGGCACAGGCAAGCACAGCAGTCAAGCATGGCGTTGTCACCTGGGTCTATGATGGTGACACCATCCAGATACAAGGGATAGGAACGGTACGCTTAATAGGCATAGATTGCCCGGAAAAAATAGAGACGGATCGTGATTGGAAGTATCTGAGAATGGGTTGCAAAAATCGCGACACGCTGCGCGCAAACAGCAGCGACACGTTGAAAAAAGTTATCCAGCTATGCAAGGGTAAAAACGTACAACTCCAAGGTGGCAGCGATAAGACAGACATCTATGGTCGCATGTTGGCATATGTGTGGCTACCCGACGGCAGGATGCTCAATCGCATCATGCTGCAGGAAGGCTGCGCCATGGTCTATCGCCGCTTTAATTTTATCCACAAAGATGATTTTATCCAACTGGAGAGCATAGCACGCCAGCAACAGCGCGGCATATGGAGCGGAGTCTGTAAAGAAGACCTGGAAAACGCTATAGACTATTCACTGGATCCACAGGACAAGAAGAGAGCAGCCCGCGAGCACAGGCAATAACAACTACAAATAGTGATCCAGCATAAACCGGGCAATACTGCGCTGTGATGGTAGCAGAGGCAAGTCGGTACGCGCAAACCAGCGCGCGTCCTCCAGTTCAGTTTTATCGACCACAACATCACCGCTAGCATACTCTGCAATAAAACCCATCATGTGCTGGCTGGGAAACGGCCACGCTTGGCTACCGATATATTTAATGTTTTTTACCACGATGCCAGTTTCCTCCAACACTTCGCGCTCTACCGTCTCTTCCAAACATTCTCCCGGTTCAACAAAACCAGCCACCAGACTATAGCGCCCGGCAATCCAATTGGCCTTACGCGTCAACAACACTTCATCGCCGCGGGTTATCAGCACAATTATACATGGATGTACGTGGGGGTAATGACTGCTCTTGCAGTCCAGACACTCTTTTCCCCACTCCCCCGCTAAAAAATCCATACTAGCTCCACATCTGGAGCAATATTGACTATTCTTATGCCAATTAAGCATCTGCTGCCCTAAGGCAGCTAAAGATAACAGTGCCAGTGGTAGTTGCGGATCATCTGCCATTATGTTGAGGGCCAGCGTTTCTGGCGGACACGGCAGGGAGCTTGAGTAGCGGGCAACACGACACGTCTGCCCGCGCCAATAACCAATAAATAGCGGTGGGTCAACTACCATATGAGGTTTGACGCGTAACAGATCACCAGTCTGTTGCTCCACCAACACACAGCCACCCTGTAAAATCAACCATACCCCGGCTGATTGCGGATCCTTATCTGGCGAGAGGAACTCGAACTCTTTCCCCAAACTATGTTTATTGAATGGCAAATGCAGCGCTGATGCAAAATATTCTGGTAACATTTTTAATCTCTCTTAAGCTTTCTGGCGGCGCAGCATATCCCCTACTGCGACCTCAATAGGCATCGGCATCCACACCTGGGCATTTGGTTGGATTATTTCAACATTATTACCGTCGCTATCACGACATACTGGAGCACAAAATTCATGCTGGCGCATGTTGGGTCCAATTAACTCTATAACATCACCACGGTAAAAGCGGTTCCGCCCCTCAACGCGCACCAGCAGCTGTGAACCATCCATGATTACTTCGCGCACGATACCGATAAAATCATGTGTACGTAAATAGCTTGAATCTGCGCTATGCACCGCCGCGTCCTCCGCCGGCAGAAAATCTCCAGTATAGGGGCGATGGCTGACCTTATCCAGCTCTGCACGCCACAGTGGGTCACAACAATAATTTTGCGCATCAGCCAGATAGCTATCCAAAGCCGCCCGGTATACCCGGGTAACAGCAGCAACATAGTAGAGGGTTTTCATCCGCCCCTCAATCTTCAGGCTGTTAACACCAGCAGCAATGAGTTGCGGCAATTGCTCCAGCAGACACAGATCACGGCTGTTCATTATGTAGGTGCCATGACGATCTTCCTCAATCGGGAATTGTTGTTGCGGTCGCGTCTGCTCCACCAGAGCATAGTTCCAGCGGCAGGGCTGGGCACAGGCTCCTTCATTGGCACTGCGACCAGTTAATGCTGTCGACAACAGGCAGCGCCCCGAATAAGCCACACACATAGCACCATGGACAAACACCTCCAGCTCAATTTCTGTTTGCTCTCTGATGGTGGCAATTTCGGTCATATTCAGCTCGCGCGCCAGATTGACCCGCTGCACCCCCTGCTGCTGCCAAAACTGGCACGCAGGACCATTGATAGTATTAGCCTGGGTGGACAGATGGATCTCACGCTGAGGATCAAGGTGCCTCACCCGCTGCAGCACTCCCGGATCTGAGACAATATAGGCATCGATATCCAGTACTTGCAATTGCTCCAGATAATCATCGAGTTGCTCCATATCACTCGGGCGTACGTAGGCATTCAGTGTCAAAAACAACCGTTTACCGTGCTGGTGCACCAAGGTAACCGCAGCGGACAAATCGGCAAGGCTAAAATTGCCCGCACTAGCGCGTAAACCAAATTGCTCACCACCTACATACACGGCATCAGCACCGTAAAGCAGTGCTACTTTTAATTTATCCATGTCACCAGCCGGGACCAGTAATTCTGGCACCGCTGGAAAAAAAGTATTTCTCATTTCACTTCGCTCCGTTCCATTGCCCCAAGGCAACAACTACGATTCATCTTGCTGCCACCAATTCGCAACTATATACCATGCACACTGTGACTTCGAGCGCGTTGTGTATAATTGTCTCAAACTCTGATCCTCAGCACCTACTTTGCCAAGTTTCGCCCTTGACAAGGTGGGGAAAAAGCTATAAATATTAGAATATTTTTTCAATAAATTTTTATACTGTTTTAGTAAGCTAGCTTACGTTACTACTTAGTCTATCCTCCTCGCACAAGATAGGAAAACCGCTGCATGCGTTGTGTCACATTGTTCTGTTTGGGATCGCTTATTATTCTGCTGGCAAGTTGCGTTGCTCAACCGCCGGCCACAGCACTGCGCCCCGCATCAACTCGCCCGTTGGAGCAACAGCTAAAAGCTCAAGATAGGCAAATAGAAAAGTTAGTCACAGAAACACAGCAACTTTCTATAACCGTCGGTGCCAATCAAAATGAATTATCGGCTTTACGTAATGAAGTTCAGCTACTGAAGAATAATAAACAGCAGCAGACGCCAATTACTCCGCGTAGAACCGAGGGTCCAGACCGCGGCATAAATAGTCAGCTAAAACAGCAGAGCACACCATCTCAACCAAGCGCAACAGAACTATATTTGAGTGGGTTTTCGGCATATACCAGCGGAGATTACCCCCCAGCGGTGGATAATTTTTCCTCCTTTATCCGCAGTTATCCGCGCAATCCCTATATACCAAATGCCTATTACTGGCTAGGTGAAACTTATCTGGCTCAGGATAAAAGACAAATTGCCATAGAGGTATTTAGCGCGTTAGTAAATGATTATCCTAAGGCAAGCAAAGCTGCAGATGCTCAGCTAAAATTGGCGCAAATTTACGCCCAACTCAATCAGCCACAACAAGCAATGGCGGCACTTTTAACGTTAAGGCAACAGTATCCAGACAGTACGGCAAGTAAAAATATACCTGTAGATTTACTCGATTCGCTTTCGCACTAACAATTATTGCGAAAAACACGGGTCATAAATTAGCGTCCACACTTGGCCTGCGCATCATAAGGAGATCAAAATGAGTTTACGCAAACTGTTAATTATTATCTGCCTGCTTGCCCTGCCCTCTCTGGCAAGTTCCAGAGAAAATCCCTACATTTATACCGTGCAAAAAGGGGATACTCTGTGGGGAGTTTCACAGCGTTTCATCACTGATCCCATGTACTGGCCAAACCTCTGGGCCAACAACCCGTTTATCCGCAATCCCCATTTGATCTATCCCGGACAAAAGTTAGCCATTTACGATGGGCGCATTGAGCTGGTACCGGAATATCAACAACCTGCGATGGTCGCGCCAGCTCAGCCAGCTGAGGAATTACCAGTCCCCCAAGAGGAGATAATTCTCAAAGTCTACGGCGAGCTCAACAGCTTCATCAGCACTGACAACCTAGACTCTGCCGGACGCATTGTCGATACCGTTGACAATCGCATCATGATGACAGAAAACGACACCGCCTTTGTACAGATGCAGGAAGCCGCCAGTGTGGGCGATACATACGATATCTTCTCGGTGGGCAAGGTTGTCAAACATCCACAGACTGGCGAAAAAATTGGCAACCAGATAACTTGGCGCGGCAAATTACTACTTAGTCAAGCACATGAGCAGGTATATTCCGGAACCATCACCACGGCCGTTGGCGAAATAGTGCGTGGCGACATTCTGCTGCCAGCAACAGAATACGAGAATACTGTTGTCCTCAAGCGTGCCGCGCAACAGGTTGACGCCTGTATAATCGCTGCCCATCCGGAAAAGATCGCCTTTGCTCAATATGATATATTCTATATTGATCAAGGCAGTGACGATGGTATTGAGGTCGGCAACATGCTGACTATTGTGCGTCCGCGCGACCCCAGTGAGTTGGCTCTTCAGGATCGCGATATCGTACTCCCCGACACCCTGTTGGGACGCGCACTGGTTGTTAAATCTGAGCCAAATGTAGCAGCGGCTTTGATTCTAAAATCATCGGAGCCGGTTTACCGTGGCGACTATGTATTCAGCGAAACTGAATAGCCGCACCATACACCACCAAGCGGCACACAATGTATTCCTCTAGAAAAAAAGGATTGAGCTTAGGTTCAATCCTTTTTTCTTCGCCACATCATTAATATACACCAACAAGGGCAGTGATTATATGCAAGCCAATGTGCAACAGGACTGGTTACGCCTACACCTAACCGTCGGATTGGGTCGTGTTGGCATAATCAAACTAATATCCACCTTTGGCAGTGCCGCGGCGGCTCTGGAAAAGTCCCGCCACCAATGGGCACAACAGGCGGGCTTAACCTCTGTGCGCATCAGCGATCCACCGCCAGTGAGTGACCAGAGATTTATTCAGGCCTGGAAAAAGCTGCTCAGCTGTCAAGCCCGCATCATAAGCTTATGGGATGAAGAATACCCGGCGCTGTTGCGCACCATCCACGACCCACCGGCACTACTATATGTGCGCGGACAACTCCCAGAACAGAGGTGTTTCGCTATCGTCGGCTCACGCCAAGCTACCACTGAAGGGACCCGATTTGCTCGCGAGATCGCCAGCAGTTTGGCGCGGCACAATATATGTGTTATCAGTGGCCTAGCCCGCGGCATCGACACTGCAGCCCACAGAGGTGCCATTGAAGGCGGCGGCTCCACGGTAGCAGTGCTGGGTAGCGGCATAGACAGAATATATCCATCTGAAAACAAGAAAATTTTTCACCAAATATGTCAGCAGGGCGCAATAATTTCTGAATACTCTCCCGGCACCGCACCGCATGCCGGTCACTTCCCGGCACGTAATCGTATTATCAGCGGCTTGAGTGAAGGGGTGCTTATAGTAGAAGCTGCGCACAAAAGCGGCTCATTAATTACTGCCGATTTTGCCCTCGAGCAAGGACGAGATGTCTATGCGGCACCGGGGTCTGCTTACAACCCACACTGCCAGGGATCATTGCATCTGTTAAAGCAAGGGGCTATTTTAACTACTGACACTAGTGACATTCTGGACAATTTAAATATAGACGAACTATCAATGCAGCAACTTCCAGCGACTAAATATGATGTAACACGGTTAAGTGAAAAACAAAAAATACTTTACGACATCCTCCTGCCAACGCCGCTACATCTGGATCAACTGGCACAGCAAAGTGGCTTGACACCCATGGACGTTTCGGCTATCGTGCTGCACTTAGAGCTAGAAGGCCTCGCATCTTCTCTGCCAGGAGGTCGCTACATACGAGGCTTTGCAGGTTAAAATTCTGGCAGCGCAGCGAGCAACATTATTTTTACATAGGTGAGATTTGAACGAGCGCGTATTGATTATTGTCGGGATTATTGCCCAATATTTTCTGAGTGAACAAAACTTTTCCAACGAACACGAGATCGTTGAAGAACTGCTCGGTGCAGGCTTTAAAGAAGACGAAATAAACGAAGCATTTGTCTGGATGGAGTCAATCACTCTGCATCCAGAAACTAACCACAAGATCCCCCAGCTGGTCGCACCCAAGATGCGTCTTTTTTCTGCCGAAGAACAAAAGGGTTTATCCGTTGCTGCCCGCGGTTTCCTGTTCCAATTACGCCTCAGCGGAATTATTACGCCCGAGGTAGAAGAAGAGATCATCATCAAAGCCTGCCACGACAATGAAGATCAAAACAACTTAGCCGAGATAAAATCACTCACGGTATTAACCCTGTTTGCAAATTTAAACTATGATCACTCGCGCGAGATAGATTGCATCATCGAAAACAAGATGGACAAACTTTATCATTAACACAATCGGGCTCTATTCAGATACCGCTGCGACATAACTAAAAACAATCGAGGAAATATTCATGGCGCGCACACTGGTCATCGTAGAATCACCAGCAAAATCAAAAACTATTGAGAAGTTTCTTGGTAAAGATTATAAAGTTCTCGCCTCATACGGTCACGTACGTGCGTTGCCGAGCAAGCAGGGTTCAGTAGATATTGAAGCTGGCTTTGTGCCTAAATACCAAATTATGCCGGAGAGCCAGAAACATATCGACCTGCTTAAAAAAGAGGTAGATAAATGTGAAGAACTGCTACTGGCTACTGACCTCGACCGCGAAGGCGAAGCAATTGCTTGGCATCTGCTCGAAGCATTAGGCATCGCGGAAAAAGGGACAACACCGGTAGTCAAGCGCGTCACTTTTCACGAGATCACCAAGTCTGCCATCCTCGAAGCAGTGGCCCATCCGCATAAGATCTCCCACGAATTGGTCGATGCACAGCAAGCTCGCTCAATCCTCGATTACCTGGTCGGCTTTACCCTGTCTCCTTTCTTATGGAAAAAAATTCGCTACGGTTTATCGGCAGGACGGGTGCAGTCAGTAGCACTACGCATGGTCTGCGAACGCGAAAAAG
The DNA here is from genome assembly GCA_964536375.1 of uncultured Desulfuromonas sp. GTDB lineage: Bacteria > Desulfobacterota > Desulfuromonadia > Desulfuromonadales > Desulfuromonadaceae > Desulfuromonas. The sequence continues at coordinate 64,261 of CAZHXF010000004.1, forward strand.
AGATCAGCGCATTTATCGCACGAGAGTACTGGAGTATTGAAGCCCTGTTGGCCAACAGCAGTGGCAAAGGCTTCGGTGCCAAGCTACACTCAATTGACGGTAAGAATTTAACTAAATACGCGCTCCCCGACAGCACGACTGCGCACGATCTTGTTGCGGCGATAAAAGACAAGCCACTGGTCGTAGAAAAAGTAGTCTGCAAAGAGAAAAAACGCACCCCGGCAGCGCCATTTACCACCAGCACCCTACAACAGGAAGCCAGCCGAAAACTGGGTTTTTCAGCGCGCAAAACCATGACCATCGCCCAAAAACTATATGAGGGCTTGGATATTGGCGACGGCTCCGTCGGTTTGATCACTTATATGCGTACTGACTCGGTTGCCCTGTCTACCCAAGCAACCGGCGAAGCTTACGAGGTCATAAAAGCACTCTATGGGGCTGAATATACGTTAGACAAACCGCGCACATTCAAAAACCGGGCAAAAAATGCCCAAGAGGCCCATGAGGCAGTACGCCCCACCACCATTGCCAACCATCCAGACAAGATCAAAGGTTTTTTAAGCTCCGATCAGTACAAATTGTACCGCTTGATCTGGATGCGCACCGTAGCTTCGCAAATGGCTCAAGCTATCCTTGATGCTACCAGTGTCGACATCAACACCCAAGGGGCAGACAAAGAGTACAGCTTCCGCGCCAGTGGACAAATAATCCGCTTCCCCGGCTTCATGAAGTTGTACATTGAGGGCACTGATGATGAAGATGCAGACGAAGAAGAGGGGTTGTTGCCGCTATTACAGGAGCAAGAAAACATCAGCTGCAACGATCTGGAACCAAACCAACACTTTACTCAACCACCACCACGTTACACAGAAGCGAGTCTGGTAAAGAATCTAGAAAAATTTGGCATCGGTCGCCCTTCAACCTACGCTTCCATCATGAACACTCTGGTTACCCGCAACTATGTGCGCTTGGAAAAACGGGCGTTTTATGCAGAAGATATCGGTATCGTAGTAAGCGACCTGTTGTCCAATCACTTTACTAAATATGTCGATTATGATTTCACTGCCAAGTTCGAAGAAGACCTAGATGCGGTATCGCGCGGCGAAAAAAAGTGGAAACCATTACTCAAAGAGTTTTGGGGACCGTTTATCGAGCTGCTGAAACAAAAAGAGCAGGAGATCAACAAGGCCGACATTACCACTGAGAAAACCGACAAAATCTGCCCCGAGTGCCAGAAAGAGCTGGTAATCAAGCTGGGGCGTTCCGGTAAATTTCTGGCGTGTAGCGGTTTTCCCGACTGTCGCCATACTGAACCACTTGAAGGCGCCACGCAGGAAGAACCGGAAGTTTCCGATCAAAAATGTGAGAAATGTGGCGCCCCCATGCTGATAAAAATTGGGCGCTACGGTAAATTTCTTGCTTGTTCCGCCTATCCGGCATGCAAAAATATTCAACCATTAATCAAACCGAAAGCTTTGGGTATTAGCTGTCCCCAGTGCGATGATGGCGAATTGATGGAAAAAAAGAGCCGCTACGGAAAAATATTTTACTCGTGTAACAAATACCCTAAATGCAAGTTTGCCCTGTGGGATCAACCCCTAGAGCAACCGTGTCCAAAATGTTCTTTCCCCCTCACGGTAGAAAAAACTACCAAGCGCTTCGGCACCGTTCATAAGTGCCCCCAGGAGGAATGCGACTGGGAAGTTGTTATAGTTGCACCAGTTAAAAAAGCACCTGCAGCAACTAAAAAAGCTCCGGCTAAAAAAGC
>CAZHXF010000004.1:66128-68334 GCA_964536375.1 uncultured Desulfuromonas sp.
CTCCGGCTAAAAAAGCCCCAGTCAAAAAAACAACCAAGAGCAAGACAACCGCAAAAACAGAATAGTCGGGCACAACATAAGCGGTAAATTATCTACGTGTGCAACTCTGGCAACAGAGTAGCACACGTTTTTTTATGGATACTGGCGCACCACATAAAGGATGATATATGCATGAATTAACCATAATCGGTGGTGGTCTCGCTGGCTGCGAAGCCGCGTGGCAGGCAGCCCAACATGGCTTAAAAGTAACTTTGGTGGAGATGAAACCAGAGCGGTTTTCTCCGGCCCATGAAATGGACGGGCTAGCCGAGCTGGTATGCTCCAACAGTTTACGTGGCAGTGGCATGAACAACGCCGTCGGTTGCCTGAAAGAGGAGTTACGCCGGGCAAACACTCTGTTTATGCAAGCCGCTGACGCCACCGCTGTTCCGGCAGGTGGAGCATTGGCAGTTGACCGCCAGGCCTTCAGCGATTTCGTCAGCAACAAAATCGCTAGCCATCCCAACATTGAGCTAGTTCGCCACGAGGCAGTGCAAATTCCGCCAAGCGGCACAGTAATCATAGCCAGCGGTCCTTTGACATCAGCGACCTTGGCACAACACATTGCCGAAGCTACTGACGCCGACGACCTTTATTTTTACGATGCTATTGCGCCGATTATCAGCGCCGACACCATCAACATGAACATCGCGTGGCGCGCTTCACGCTACGACAAAGGCAATGCAGACTACCTTAATTGCCCCATGGATGAAGCGCAGTACAAACAGTTTGTGGCGCAGCTGTGCAGTGCCGACAAGGTTGAGGCCCACAATTTCGAAAAAATGATTCACTTCGAGGGCTGTATGCCCATCGAGGAGATGGCAATACGCGGGGAGCAAACTCTGGCTTTTGGCCCGATGAAGCCAGTAGGATTAAAAGATCCGCGCACCGGCAAAATACCTCACGCGGTAATTCAATTGCGTCAAGATAATCGCCACGCCAGCAGTTACAACATTGTCGGCTTTCAGACCAAACTCACCTACGCCGAACAAAAACGGATCTTTCGCACTATCCCCGGCTTAGAACATGCCGAATTTGAACGCCTCGGCAGTGTGCACCGCAACACCTACATCAACGCCCCGCGCTGTCTCAACGAACAGCTACAACTAATTGCGCAACCTCGCATCTATTTTGCCGGGCAAATTACCGGCGTCGAAGGCTATGTAGAATCTGCTGCCTGTGGCTTTATGGCCGGATTATTTGCCAGCTACCAGCTTCTCGGTCAGCCACTGATCGCTCCACCACCGACAACAGCGTGCGGCGCACTGTTGCACCATCTGAGCAACCCCCCCGCATCGGGCACCAGTTTTCAACCGCAAAATGTAAATTACGGTCTATTTCCCCCACTGGAGGGAAATAAGATGAAACGGGCGCTACGCCGTTTAGCCATGGCAGAACGTGCGCTGGAATCGTTTGATGACTGGCTACCCAGCATTTCCATCGAGACCATCGAGATCAATAAAAACATTGAGAACATTGAACCTAGTGAGACTATCCATGACTGAACCACAACCCGCTATCGTATTGGCATCTGCGTCTCCGCGCCGGCAAGAATTATTAAAAAGTATCGGTATTCAATTTCAAGTTATCCCCAGTCATGTCGATGAAATTGTCCATGCCGGGGAAACGCCAACGAATCTAGTATTACGCTTAAGCGAAGAAAAAGCGACTGAAGTGGCACAGCGTAGCGATATTGAGGGGCGCTGGTTCATCGGCAGCGATACTATAGTCGTGTGCGCTGGGCAGATACTGGGTAAACCAACCTCACCACAAGATTCAGCGTGCATGCTGCGCCAGCTATCGGGACGCAGCCATCAAGTGTTATCCGGTTACACCATAATTGATCGCACAGACAACATCCGGCTGCGCCGCTGCGTCACCACTGAAGTCACCTTCCGCGCATTGACAGATCGGGAGATTGATGGTTACATTGCAAGCGGTGAACCAGCCGACAAAGCTGGCTCCTACGCCATTCAGGGTTTAGGTAGCTACATCGTCACCAGCATAAACGGCAGCTATACCAACGTGGTCGGATTACCCCTCGCACAGGTAGTAACCGACCTGCAACAGCTCGGGGCTATTGAGTTATTTGGTCATACGCAAGACCTGACCCTACAATAAGTAGGGGTGCCCCTTGCAGCGCAGCACTCGTAGGGGTGCCCCTTGC
>CAZHXF010000004.1:68434-80951 GCA_964536375.1 uncultured Desulfuromonas sp.
GTAGGGGTGCCCCTTGCAGCGCAGCACTCGTAGGGGTGCCCCTTGCGAGTACCCGTTGCAGGCGCAAGACCTCCCCCTACGATAATTGACAAAGGTATGAGGCAAATCATGACCATTGATATCACCAGCAATCTCAACACCATCCACTCGCAAATCGAGCAAGCTTGCCAGCGCTGCGGTCGCGACCCACAACAAGTCGAGTTAATTGCAGTATCAAAAAAGAAACCGGCAAACTTGATTGAACAGGCCAGAGCAACCGGGCAACTGTTGTTCGGCGAAAATTACGTGCAGGAGTTCTGCGACAAACAGCAACAATTACCTACCGATATCCGCTGGCACTTCATCGGCGCACTCCAGACCAACAAGGTTAAATATCTGCGCGGTCATACCGCACTGATCCATTCCGTCGATCGGCTTGCTCTGGCACAGGAAATTAACAAACAGTGGCGCAATATTGACCAAATTGCTGACATCCTCATTCAGGTCAACATCGCCAATGAATCCAGTAAGGCAGGCGTGACACCAGAGGATGCTGAGGAATTAATTCGGACTGTAGCTGAGTTGCCCCATGTACGCATTAAGGGCTTGATGGCGCTGCCCCCCAACGTGGAGGAAGCTGAACAGGCACGCGTATGGTTTCGTCAGGTACGCCACCTCGCTGAACGCATCGACCATCTTGCAGTACCCCAAGTAAACATGGCAACCCTGTCCATGGGGATGAGTCACGACTTCGAAATTGCCATCGAGGAGGGAGCGACCCTGATTCGGATAGGAACGGCAATATTTGGCGCCCGGAAGTAACTCTGCTCGCCAGCGGTCGTGGTTGGGTGTATCCTCTGTGGCACTGGCTTATTCGCTATGTTGCTCCGGTGGCAGTAGCAATTGTGCTGTACTTCAAAGTGGAAGAAGCTGGTCTGTTCAGCTTTCTTGCCCAGCTGTTCAGCTACTAAGCACAAAAGATGGGGAAAACGTCATGGAGATAAAAGCAATACTGTTTGACCTCGACGGTACCCTAGTCGATTCTGCCCGCGATCTGGTCGATGCAGTTAATCTGCTGCGCCAGCACCTCGGGCTTGACCCGTTGACGCAAGAAATCGCCTTAAGTTATGTCGGTGACGGCACAACAAAGCTGGTGCAGATGGCACTTACAGATGAGATTTTTCGACCCCAGCACGTAAAACTTTTTCTCCAGCTGTATGCTGACAATCTGATCGATCACAGCTGCTGTTATCCAGGAATCCGTGAATTTGTCGCTCATCAGCAGCACAAAACACCGGCAACTCCCATGGCTGTAGTAAGCAACAAACCCCACTGTTTGGCGATAGAACTATTGCGCGGGCTCAATTTTCTCGCTCCGTTCAGCGTGGTAATCGGTGGTGACAGCTTAGCGTTTAAAAAACCCCACCCCCTGCCAATTTTACACACCCTGAAACAGCTACAGGTCGCTCCGGGAAACTGCGTCATGATTGGTGATCACCATACCGACCTACTCAGCGCCAAAGCTGCCGGCTGTGCCAGTTGCTTCTGCAATTACGGTTTTGGTAATGCCGCTGGCAACCCCAGCACTTGGAGCGTCAACAATGCCGCAGAATTGTTGACCCTGTTCCCATGACCGTGAACAAACATCCTGAGCAATCCTGCGCACCATTGGCGTTGGATAAAACTCTTACCATTGGAACTATCAGCCTGTTCTTCTTCCCGCTGCTGCTCAACGTGCAGCTAATGAGCGTCTCCCATACCATAATCAACGCGGCATTAGCCCATCTGGAAGATTATGTCGTAGCCCTGGCCTCTTTTTCGGTGGCCATGGTGGTGCATCTGTTATTTGCCTCACCATCGTATCAGAACCACACCATCACTATCGCTATAGTGCGCGGCAGAAAATCACTGCGCAGCATGGTCATTTGCGTGCTCCTAATAGCGACATACGTATCACTGATGCTGAATCTTATCGCCCACACGGTATTAGGTGATATACTGCTGAAGTCTGTTCTTGGCGTCTCACCTGAGATCGCTATCGGGGCAAAAAAGACTCTGGCATTGCTTGCTTTACTGCCTTTTTTCACCGGCTTTCGCGGTCTGTTTCAAGGGTTAGTGATCCGCTCCCGGCGCACCAATCTGGTCTCCCTGGCTACGGGAGTCAGGGTTGCTGCGCTGCTCGGCTGGTTACACATTGGTCAACGCTGGTTTCATGGTCCGGAATTAGGCGCGTTTGCCCTACTGTTGTGTATAGTCATTGAAAGCACCCTGATGGGTTTCTTTGCCTGGCGTTGCTATCATAGTTTTCCTTATGCTTACCAGAGCAAACAAGGAGTTAACGCTGACGAAAAAAGCACCTCACAGATTCTACGCTTCGCCCTGCCCGTTGCATTCTCTTCTGGAATACAGCAAACAATTCCGGTGGTGATAAATGCCATTATCAGCCGCTTGCCCGATGCCAATTTAGCCCTTGCCGCGTTTGGCGTTATCCGCGCGCTGTTGTTCATGCTCTCCGGCCCCATGCGCAATTTACAGCAGGTGTACCTTACGCTGATTCACTCAGCTGCAGATTATCGGGTGTTGCTGCGTTTCTTCTGGTGGACCAGCGCTGGTATGGGGCTACTCACCTTGGCCATCGCCTTACCCGCCAACAGACTCATCTTTGTCAACATTTTTGGTCTGGCGCCAGAACTGCGCCACTACATAGTCATCCCCCTGTGTTTGTGCGCCATATACCCACTTTTCTACGGCGGCACCAATCTACTGCGGGCCTATTTTACGGCAACTCACCGCACCGTAGTCCTCGGTCAGGCGACTCTGGTTAAATTTTCCTACCTGCTGCTGTGCTGGCTGGCTAACCTGTTAATTAAACTGCCTGTTTCAGGTATAGTCTTGGCTATATTTTTATTAATCAGCAGCGAAATTGTCGAGGCTGGTTATCTGCGTATGAAACGTAAATCCATAGTTACCGACTACTTTATCTAACATAGGCGAGAGAATTGCATATTATAATAAATGGCTAGGTGTATAATGAGGACAAAACCATCCGTTTGCCATGAGAAAGCCTTGGGATGACCCTTGATACAATCAATAAGAAACTGGTTTGCAGCAAAACCTTTCTGGTTGTTTGCTTTGCCTTGTTTTCTGCCTTGGTAATGATTGCCGGACTCAGCTTCTACACTTACCAGAAAAATTCGGTAATTAAGGGGGCAAAAACCACGTTAACTATCATGTCTGACCTGAAAGCACATCAGGTTAGTCATTGGCGCCAGGAGAGAATCAGTCGCGCGCGCCTGATGACTGCCAATCTGTATCTGCTAAATCTAATCCAAGAATACAACCAGCGACCCGAAACAGATATAAAAGAAAAAATCATTCAAACCATAGAACCAGGGGTGGGCGGAGCTGGTGACCACAGCATCTTCCTAGTCAACGAAAAGAACCAACAGATATTGCACATTGGCGCCGAACATGTTTGGACTGAGCACAAATATAGTCAGTTGATTAACCAAGCTCGCCAAACAGGGGAACCATTCTTTGGCAAAATCTACTGCCCTGAAATAGCAAAACATGACCACAGCCTACTCAATAGTTATCACCGCCATTTACATATGAACCTAGCCACACCAATATACTGCAACAATGATCCCAAACAGATTTTTTTAGGCACCATTATTTCAGTAATAGATCCAGATCAATTCTTGCTACCACTTATGGAATTATGGCCCACAGATTCCATAAGTGCCGAATCAATCCTGGTGCGCACTAAGGATGACAAAATAACTCGCATAACACCATTACGTTTCATCAGCGATGGCACTATGGTGCAGATCACCCCCCCCGCAGGTGTAGACACCCTGGGCGACTATGTTAAACAGGGCAAAGAGGGGATATTAGAAGGTTACGACTACCGCCGAGTTGAGGTTTTTGCTGCAATAACCAAGATACCCGAAGCTCAGTGGTTTATGATTTCAAAAATAGACCGCGCCGAAGTATTGCGCCCCCTGACCCAGCTGGGATCGATTATTTTTGCGACGGTAGTACTATTAATTGGCGGCGTGGGCATGATAATGTGGCTATGGTGGCGCCGCCAACAGGCGATAAGCCGCGCTTTGCATTACGAGCAGGAACTGCAGAATCGTACAGTTATCTCACGCTTCGACAATCTGACTAAAAACTCCAACGATATTATTATTCTATGCAATGAGGAAGGGACAATTATAGATGCCAACAATCAGGCGATTGTAGCTTACGGTCAACCCATAGAACAATTGCGTAAGGAAAAATTACGCACCATGTGCGATATGGATGAAAACGAGTGTGATCTCCTATGGCAAAAGCTGGCACAAGAAACTGCGACCAGCTTTGATTCTCTGCAATTTCGCCGTGATGGCTCCACCTTCCCCGTTGAGATCAACGCCAGCTGGATCAAAGTTGGAGAGCGCAGACTACTACAAGCGATAATTCGCGATGTTTCCGAGCGCACAGAAGCCGCGCAGTTACTCATCCATCAAGCTCAACACGATACATTAACTGGTCTACCCAACCGCACCCTGGTCACCGACCGGCTGCAACAGGCAATCTATAAAAACAAACGGCAACATTGCCAAACAGCATTGCTGTTTCTCGACCTAGATCGTTTCAAAAACATTAACGACACCCTGGGTCACAATGTAGGCGACACGGTAATAGTTACTATAGCGCAGCGTATTCAAGACACCTTACGCGAAACCGACACGGTAGCGCGCTTTGGCGGCGATGAGTTCATGATTTTAGTTGAAAACATCAACAATATTGCGGATGTCGCTACCTTGGCGTTAAAGCTTATTAACAACATACGCCAACCAATTGCTTTGGAGTTTCAAGAAGTCTACATTACTACCAGTATCGGCATCAGTATTGCCCCTACCGACAGCGATAATACTGATCAGATCATCCGCTTTGTGGAAACTGCTATGTACCGCGCCAAGGAGATGGGTCGTAACAATTACCAGTTCTACACCTCCGATATGAACACCCATACCCGCGAGCGTCTTGAACTAGAGACCAGCCTGCGCACGGCAGTGGCAAATAATGAATTTGTGGTTCACTACCAGCCCCAAGTGGATTTAAGAACTGGCAAAATTGTTGGCAGCGAAGCACTGGTCCGTTGGCAACATCCACAACGCGGGCTGATACTGCCCAACGACTTTATCCCCATAGCTGAAGAAACAGGGTTAATAACTGAAATTGGCATGTGGGTTTTAGAACAGGCATGTCAACAAAATCTACAATGGCATGCCGCCGGGTTCACCGAATTGAGCGTAGCCGTCAACCTATCAGCACGCCAATTTCTCGACAGAAACTTGCAACAGGATGTATTTGATATCCTGCTACGCACTAAGCTTGAGCCAAAATACCTGGAACTGGAAATAACCGAAAGTTTATCCATGTTCGATACCAACGCCTCCATCGCCATCATGGACTCTTTCACCCAAAAAGGGATATCCATAGCAATTGATGATTTCGGCACCGGCTATTCGTCCTTGAGTCATTTACATCTATTCCCCATCACCAAACTAAAAATTGACCGTTTATTTATCAATCAACTCAGTAGCGACAGCACAGATCTACTGGTACCAACCATCATCACTCTCGCCCAGCAACTAAAGCTAAAAGTTATAGCTGAAGGGGTGGAAACTGGACAGCAATTAGAAACGCTGCGCAAGTTAAATTGCCATCTGATTCAGGGTTATTATTTCAGCAAACCGCTACCAGCCGATAAATTTACCGCCTTATTACAAAATCCCATTAAACTTACTGGCAATCAATACCGATTAGCTAAGCAGTGCAAGTAGCGTCAATCCATCTCGCACAGATTGCAACAACTACAGGCAGGGAAAATGGCATTAGCACCTCAAACGGATCAAGACAAAAACACCAGCGAGAAAAAACCAGATAGCGCTGTTTTCTTTGAGGAGCAAACAGAAGACTACAGCTTACAAGTAATCTTAGCCAAAGATGAGATGTCTGCCTCCGTCAACCTGACCCCCCTCAAAGACAAAGATAGTGTAATAGCGGTAAACGATATTACAGAAGCACTCTATCGCGCCGGAGTTGTCGATGGAGTTGATGTGCATGCCCTGGACACCCTGTGTAAGAATGTCAGCACGGGGGAAGAGCAGCAAAACATAATCGTTGCTGCCACATATCCTCCCGAACCTGGTGCTGACGGTTGGATTGAACCACTGATTAAAACAAAATCCAGTACGGCGGAAGAAGTCGTAGAAGACGAAACTGGTCGTATAGATCTCTACACCCTCAATCTGTTTACCTGCGTCAAGATTGACCAACAGATAGCCGTTTTACATCCACCAGAATTAGGCGAAGCATCCAGTACAGTAACCGGCAAGGTTCTGGCTCCATTATTGGGTCAAGAATTGGAAATACGCCTGGGCAGCGGCGTTCGTGTTGAGGATAACGGCACCAGTTTCATCTCCGAGATAGCCGGGCGTGGCGACCTGATCGACAATGTGATATCGGTAAACGAAGATTATATGGTCCATGGCGATGTTGATCTTGAAGTCGGCAACATCAGCTTTCCCGGCTACACCAAAATACGCGGTGACGTACTAGACCACTTTGATATCTACTCCCAAAAAGGGATTACAGTCGCTGGCGCGGTAGGCTCGTGCCATTTAGTTACCGATGGCGATGTTACCATCGGCAGTATGTCTGGGCTGGATGATGGGCTGATCCGCTGTGGTGGCAACTTAAAAGCCAACTATCTAAACGGGATCACTGTTGAGTGTATGGGCACAGTTACCATCAGCAATGAAATCCGTAATTGCGTCATAAAATCAGCCGATATTATCATGATCAAAAATGGCAGTATAAGCGGCGGCGAGTGTATAGCTCTAAATGGGATAGAAGCAAAGGATATCGGCGCGCAAGCCGGGGTAATAACCAAATTACGTTCTGGAGTATACTTTCCCGAAACCGATCGACTCCAGACTTTAAAAGCGCAACAAAAAAGCATTGCTTTTCAAAACCAGTTTATCAAGCAGGTCCTCGGCCCACTGAACAAACAAGCACTGGCAGAAACCAGCAGCATCGGTGCCGTTAAAAAACGGCTGGAAATACTCTCTGAGCGCATCGAGATACTGCAAGTGCTGCAGCAAGAGGTTAAAAGGGAATTGGATGCATTCATCTTTGAAGCACACGACGGCAACGCCAAAATTAACGTCCACAACCGTCTAAAAGAAAAAGTGGTGATTTCTCTACAGGATATTACCGAGGAAATTCGCCTGGAGCATCAAGGACCGCTCTCGGTGGTAGCTGATGTAAACAACGGCACACTCCATTTTTGCAGCATGAGTCCAATCTCGGTCAAAGCCGATGAAATTGAAATTCCTGCACTAGATGAAACCAACAATGACAGTTTAGTTTAACGTATCTCGCGTGAACGGCGCGCGGATATCTGCACCGCATCGATCAAAGCTGAGCGCAAACCATTACGCTCCAAAACCTGTACCGCAGCAATGGTAGTCCCAGCAGGGCTACATACCCGATCACGCAGCACCGCCGGGTGCTCATTACTCTCCAGCACCATCTGCGCTGTCCCCGCCACTGTTTGCGCGGCAAGCATCAGCGCCGTTGAGCGTGGCAACCCCTCAAGGACTCCACCGTCAGCCAACGCCTCAATCATCATATACACATAGGCCGGACCAGAACCTGACAAACCCGTCACCGCATCCAGCAATGATTCTGCCACCACTTCCACCAGCCCCACACAGCGGAACAGATCACAGGCCAAATCCATAAACTCTACAGTAGCGTGACGCCCAGCGCTGATGCCTGCAGCACCAGCCCCAATTAACGCTGGAGTATTGGGCATTACTCTGATCACCGGCACATTATCCCCAACCATCGCTTCCAACTTTGCAGTTGCGACCCCGGCCAGAATTGAGATCAAACATTTGCTGTTGGTAAACAGATCGGCTACTGGCAACAGCGCCTTCTCCAACCCCTGATGCTTGACTGCCAGAATAATAACTTCATTTTGCGCTACGATTTCGTTGCTGTCGGCACTGACAACCACCCCATAAGTGCGCTGGAGATATTCACGCCGTTCAGGCTGCAACTCGGCAACCATCAGCTTCTCGACCGGCATACCAGATGCGATCAAACCTTTGATCAACGCTTCAGCCATGTTGCCACCACCGATGAACCCTGTGCCTGTAGTCTGTTGCATGCTATGTTCCTTTCGCTATTGCGCTAAATAAGTAGATCTATTTTATCCACTGATATATTTTTATAAAACTATGTGATTGAGCTTTCGGTGATTTTACGGCATAAGATGAATGCGTGTCCATTACATAGTACAATAAACAAAAAAAGGATGAATATCATGGATTTGTGGTACACAGAAAAACACTCCGAGAATGTCGGCATCACTATGAAAGTAACCAAGACGCTGTTCTCCGGCGCCAGCGAATTTCAGCAACTGGAAATAGTCGAGACCCTGGAGTATGGCAAGATGATGCTTCTCGATGGGCTGGTAATGGTTACCGAGCGTGATGAATTCATCTACCACGACATGATAGTCCACCCGGCGCTATTTACCCATCCCAACCCGAAAAAGGTATTAGTCATCGGCGGCGGGGACGGCGGCAGCATCCGCGAAATCATGAAACACCCCGGTGTTGAGCAAGCGATACTGTGTGAAATAGATGGTCTGGTCATTGATAAATCCATTGAGTTTCTACCCAGCATGGCTGGTGAAATTGATGGTTCCAACCCGCGCGTGGTTTTACATGTCGATGATGGGCTGGCTTATATCCGCAACCATCAAAATGAGTTTGACGTTATCCTTGTCGATTCTACCGACCCCATCGGTCCGGCTGTCGGCCTATTTGAAGAAGATTTCTACCGCTTGGTATATGGCGCACTGAAAGAGGACGGCATCATGGTGGCCCAAAGTGAGTCACCATTTTATCACGCCGAAATTCAGCGGGCAATGTACACCAACCTGCGCGCAGTGTTTCCCATTGTGGAGATGTATCAAGCCTTTATCCCCACTTACCCCAGTGGGTTCTGGAGTTTTGCCTTTGCCAGCAAGCGCTACCATCCGGTAACTGACTTTGATCGCCAGCGCGCTGCCGATCGCGGTTTTTACACTAAATACTACAATGAAGATCTCCACCTCGGAGCCTTCATGCTCCCCACTTTTGCTCGCGAAAACATCGCCAAGTAACACCAGACAACGGAGCCCATATGCAAACACAGCACAATCACAATTGGACAGTCAACGATTCAGCAGCGCTGTACGGTGTCCGCCAATGGGGTAAGGATCTATTTGATCTGGATGCACAGGGCAATTTAACGGTAAAAATCAATGGCAGCAACGGTGAAGTCAGCACCGCACTGATAGATATCATTAAAGGTATCGAGCAACGCGGGCATAATATGCCGGTACTGATACGCATAGAAAACTTTCTTGATGCCCGCATAAAATTATTGCACGACACTTTTTACCAAGCAATTGCCCAAACAGGCTATAAAGGTGAATATCAAGGGGTCTTTCCGGTCAAAGTTAACCAGCAATGTCAGGTTATTGAAGAGATCAGCCGCTTTGGCGCTCCGTACAACTACGGTCTTGAAGCCGGGAGTAAAGCTGAGTTGGTGCTGGCACTGGCCAATAACCGCCGTGGCAGTCTGTTGATTCTCAATGGCTATAAAGACCGTGATTTCATTGACCTCGGCTTGTGGGCACAAAAACTCGGTCAACGCTGTTTCTTTGTTATCGAATCCCTCCCTGAATTGAAACTGCTACTCGAACGCAGCGCGGTCCTGAACATTCGTCCGCAGATCGGGGCACGGGTGAAGGTCGCCGTTAAAGTATCCGGGATGTGGACAGAAACCAGTGGGGATCGCAGCAGTTTTGGTCTCGACAGTCGCGAGCTAGTAGCCATGGTAGAAACGCTGCGCCACAAGGAAATGTTGGACTGCCTGCAACTGCTCCACTGTCATCTCGGGTCACAAATTCCCAGCCTTACGGATATAAGCGCCGGTGTTTGCGCCGCCTGTCACTACTACGTCAGCCTAGTAAAAGAGGGAGCAGCCATGGGCTATATCGACTTTGGCGGCGGGCTAGCCGTGGACTATAGCGGCAACTGTAGCGGCGAGCAGCACTCGCGCGATTACGCAATAGCCGATTACGCCCGCACCATTGTCACCCAAGTAATGGACACTCTGGACAACCAGCAGATCGCCCACCCGCATATAATTACCGAATCGGGGCGAGCAACCGTAGCCTACTCCAGCATGTTGATTTTTGATATTATCGACGTTATGCACTTCGGCGCCATATCTTTGCCGCAACATCTGGCTGCCGACAGTCCACAGGTGGTGAGCCAACTGTTTGCTATCCACCAAAACATTGACCACGCAGAGCCCAGCGCCATATATGCCCAAGCCCAGGAGCTACAACAACAACTACGCCAACAATTTCAGCATGGATCGATAACCTTACCGCAGCGCGCCCTCGGTGAAGATATTTTTCACGCTATTGCGCAACAGATATTTCAGCATCACTCCAGCATAGCCAATAGTAAATTAACTACCACAGAACTGAATACCCTACGTGAGAGTCTGGCCGACATTTACTACGGCAATTTCAGTGTCTTTCAATCCTTGCCAGATACCTGGGCCATCGGGCAAAAATTTCCTATCGCCCCGTTGCAACGCCATAACGAACGCCCGCAACAGGAGACCATAATCTCCGACTTAACCTGCGACTGTGATGGCAAACTGGCTAGTTTCATCGTCAACGGTGCCCAGCGCAGCACCTTGCCACTGCATCAACTTGCCGCAGGAGAAAAATATTATCTTGGGGTATTCTTGATGGGTGCCTATCAGGAGACTCTCGGGGATATTCACAATCTGTTTGGTGACACCCACGTGGTGAGTGTCCGCCTCAACGATAGCGGCGATTATGACATAATGCAGGAGATCAGCGGGGACAGCATCGGCGAAGTGTTGCAGTATGTCGACTATTGCCCCCAGACGCTATTTGAGAGCATGCGCAGCTGCGCCGAAGCATCCGTGCGCAACGGCGAAATCAGCATTGGAGAACGCCAGCAACTGTTAAAGCAATTTTCTACAATGCTGTCCAGCTATACCTACTATCGCCAATAAATAAATTGGCAACTAGTAGGTTCCGGCAATAATTTCCTCAGCCCAACTGACAGCTTGCCAGTAGGAATCGACAACCGTATCCTTGGGGATGCTGTAGCTGTAGACAGCGTCCCAGTTGGCCTGTTCATAATCCTGGACACAGCGCAGAACCCTGCCCATATCCCCGGTACCATTAAGCAATGCTTCATTGATCTGTGTAGACAGCGGCAAACTCTGCAGAATTTGCTCCATCGGCGTAGAAAGAATGCTCTCCAATAATGAGAACAACCCCACAGTGAAATAACCGGTCACATCTTGTGCCTTCTGCTGCACTGCCAACAATTCGCACATCTTGGCTCGCACCAAGGTCATAGTCATCAATTCATCGGGTTTGTCACTGACACTGCCCATCATAACCACGCTGGCCCACACGCGAATATGGAGCAAACCTACACATACTATGGCATGTCGAATTGAGGTTACTTCACTTATCAAACTGTAGTAGCTGGAATTAACCTGACGCAACAACTTAACACTCAAATTAACATCAGTTTGTATGATCTCTTCAATCCGCTCCATGCTGACCTCAGGCTTTTGCAGCTCAGCGAGCAACTGCACCATAGCCAGACGCGCTGGGGGCAGTTTTTTACCGGCAACCACCACTGGTTTACTGAAAAAATAGCCTTGGAAATAGTCAAAACCTAAATCAAAGCACTGCTGAAATTCCTCGCGCGTCTCGACTTTTTCCGCCAAAAACTTAAGCGGCTTGATGGTGCGCAAAATCTTCACCTGCTCGGCGACACGCTCCATTCCCAGTTCCAGCACATCAATTTTAATCATGTCAGCCAGTTCAACCAGCGGACGCAACTCCTCGCTATACACGAAGTCATCCAAGGCAATCATGTGACCGCGTTCAGCATAACCACGCACCGCTACCAAAATGTCTTCATCAGCTGCTACTGACTCCAACACCTCAACTACCAAGCGATCAGCGGCAAAGGACAAATCTTTCTCCTGTAACAAAAAACCCTTGGTGAAATTACAGAAAGCTTTGTGCTTACCGACCAGATTATCCAGACCAATCTCTAGCAATAAATTTACCAGCACAGTACCGCTCGCCACATCGTCATCGTCATCGTCTATAACCGCATACGATACAAAACCGTGGCGATACAACAATTCATAGGCATAAACTTTAATATTGCGATCAAAAATTGGTTGGCGACCAATAAATGCATCATTCATAGGGCATATTCTTTCTTATATATGATTGTAGGGGCAGGTCTTGCTCTTGCCCTTATTATTAACGCCAAGTAGTCTCACGCAAATAAATTATACTTTCGCTGCCTTTATAGATACCGAAAGTGGCGCGGGCAGTGGG
>CAZHXF010000005.1:0-50790 GCA_964536375.1 uncultured Desulfuromonas sp.
AGTGGTTTTGGTAAATCAAAAACTTGGGCTGCGCTTGACCGATGTAGTTAGCCCCGCTGAACGCATTGAAAACCTGGCCTGAGTTGGTGATGGTAGTAACTCATAGCCACCGCCTCAACACTAAAAAAACTGAGTCTTTTGCTTGGTTGACTCTTTTGTTGAGCATGATTCCTAGTTACGCATTTGCTGTAGAGGCAGCTGAGACACAATTACTGCCTATGGGTTTGAAAGTTATGGCCGCTCTAGTCGTCGTGCTTGGTTTAGTGTTGCTTATTTATGCGGGATTAAAAAAGAGTGGTCGTTGGATTCGTAGCGGCAAAGATAGTGCTATTCAGTTGATCGAGGTACGTTATCTGGCGCCCAAAAAAGCCTTATATCTGATAGAAGTGAATGGTTCAAAATTGTTATTATCTGGAACAGCGGGGCGACTAGAGGCAGTGGCTCAGTGGGAAGTGTCTGATGGCACTGCTGGTGTAGAACCTGCTCTGGCTCCTTGTTTTGGTGCAGAACTGCAACAACAGATAAATGAACATCAAGGAGGGAACCCGCAATGATGGCGCTGTCTCGCATTGGAACAGCAGCGCTGTTATGGTTGCTGTCGGTGTTGCCAGCGGCGGCAATTGATTTGCCGACGATCACCTTAGGGGTAAAAAATGCCGCAACACCGAGTGAGGTGTCAACAGCAATACAACTTCTTCTGGTTCTAACTGTTCTTTCGGCAGCTCCAGCAATATTGTTGATGACCACAGCATTCGTGCGGGTAGTTGTGGTTTTGTCTTTTGTTCGTCAAGCTATGGGCACTCAGCAGATGCCCCCCAATCAGGTAATAGTCGGATTGGCATTGTTTCTTACCTTTTTCATCATGTCTCCGGTTTATAGCGTGGTAAACACCCAAGCGGTACAGCCCTATCTTGATGGGAAAATTGATCAGCAACAGGCCTTGAAGCTAGCAGTGGACCCGGTGCGTGAGTTTATGTTTTCCCAGACTAGAGAACAAGATTTGGCTCTTCTGGTCGACATCTCTGGCAACCCACAACCAGATGAGCGTGAAAATGTTGCTACGACGACGTTGATCCCGGCTTTTATGTTGTCGGAGCTCAATCGAGCGTTCCAGATCGGGTTCATGATCTATATACCCTTTTTGGTTATCGATATGGTTGTTGCCTCTGTGCTGATGTCCATGGGAATGATGATGTTGCCACCGCCAATAATCTCCCTACCCTTTAAGTTGTTGCTTTTTGTCCTGGTCGATGGCTGGGGGTTGGTAGTTGGCGCCCTAGTGAAGAGCTTTTCCTGAACATTAGCAGATTGGATTGGCTATGACTCCTGAGTTTGTTATCGATATCGGGCGCAATGCAGTAAAGACTGTTTTGTTGATTGCTTCACCAATGCTGTTGTCCGGTCTGGTGGTTGGGCTGATGGTTAGCATTTTTCAGGCGGCTACCCAAATCAATGAACAAACTATGACTTTTATCCCTAAAATTGTCGCGGTGTTAGGGGCGTTAATCTTGTTTGCACCGTGGATAATTCGGGTTATGTTGGCTTTTACACAAAATGTTTTTCAGGGCATCTCCCTGCTTGGGGGGTAGTTTTCAGTGGAGCTCCTGCTAGTTCCGGTCGATAAAATCCAATTGGCATTAATTTGTCTGGCGCGTGTGGCTGGAATAATGGGGAGTATCCCTGTTTTTGGCAGTGCTCAAGTGCCGGCAAAAGCTAAGACTGTTCTGGCGTTGTTGCTAACAACTCTTATTTTCCCCAGCGTAGAGTCATTTCTCCCGCAACAAGATTTCAAGCCTATAGCTCTCGGAATATTGGTGGCTAATGAGGCAATGCTGGGGATTATGCTCGGCTTTATTGCGCGTATAATCTTTACTGCTGTCGAGTTCGGCGGGACAATCGTCGGCTATCAGATGGGCTTTGCCGCAGCCAATGTCTACGACCCGCAAAACCAACGTCAAGTATCACTTATCTCTCAATTCCAAAACGTTTTTGCTATCCTGATCTATCTGGCACTAGATGTGCATCATGTTTTTATTCGCGTTATGGTGGACTCTTACCATGTTCTGCCTCCTGGTATGCTGGATTTTTCCGGTGGAGCGGTTCCTTTCATAATGGAATTGACGGGCCAAATGTTCACCTTGGCGGTGCGTTTCAGTGCACCAATTTTAGCGGTATTGTTGTTGTCCGGTTTGGTGCTTGGTGTACTGTCACGGGTGTTCCCGCAGCTAAATGTGTTTATGCTGTCATTTCCTATTAATATTGGGATGGCTTTCATTATTATGGGTTTGACCATGAATATTGTGGCGGGATTGTTGAGCCGAGAGTTTTCCATGTTGCCTGAACGGTTTGAACTTCTTTTGTTAACCCTGAAAGGGGGATAGATGGCAGAAGAGTCTGGACAGGAACGGACAGAAGAGGCCACCAGTAAGCGCCGTGCAGATTTTCGCAAAAAAGGTCAGGTGGCACAGAGCAAGGAGGTGAATACTGCGGCGTTGCTGTCGGTATCTATTCTGCTGTGGTATTTCTATGGTGCCAAATTCTGGAGCCAGCTTAGTTGGATGTCTCGTTATGTTTGGGAGCAGGTCGGTTCCTATGCTGTTACTCCCCAGTCTGTTGTCCAGATGTTAGGTTTCGCCCTGAGTAAAGGGGCAGTGCTGTTGGCACCGCTGTTTGTTATGGTGCTGGTTGTCGGTTTTCTGGCCAGTTTTTTACAGATTGGCTGGTTGTTTACTACTCAACCGTTAATGCCGGATTTTTCGAAGATGGATCCGATTAAGGGCGCAGCGCGTTTTATATCGAAGCGCGCGCTGGTTGAGCTGTTGAAGTCGCTTGCCAAGGTTGGTCTGGTGGGTTTTGTTGCGTATAAGACCGTGTTCAATGAATTTGAGGATGCTCTGTATCTGGTGGATATGGATATTTTTGAAACTTTGAGTTACATCGGTCGCGTAGCGCTTAAAGTGTTGTTCAATAGTGGTGGTGTGATGTTGCTGCTAGCTCTGATTGATCTCTTATTTGTGCGTTGGGAGATGGCCGAGAAGATGAAGATGACCAAACAGGAACAGCGCGAAGAATCCAAGGAGAGTGATGGCGACCCGCAACTTAAAGCACGGGTTCGATCGTTACAGCAGTCGATGGCACGGAACCGGATGATGTCTGAGGTCCCCAAGGCTGATGTTGTGATAACCAACCCGACCCATCTCTCCATAGCAATTAGTTACGAACAGGGTAAGATGGACGCGCCGATTGTTGTTGCTAAGGGGGCTGATAATATAGCGCTAAAAATACGCGAATTGGCGCGTGAACACAACGTGCCATTGGTGGAAAATGTTGCCGTTGCGCGTGCCTTGTATAAGGTTGATATAGGCGGCGTTGTGCCAGAACAAATGTTTAAGGCGGTAGCTGAAATACTCGCTTATATCTATAGTTTGAAGCGACGGCGGTAATATATGTTAGAAATGATTACGGAAAATAAGTGGTATAAGATTTTGATGCGTAGCGACATTGTGGTGTCGTTTGGTTTGGTCACAGTGTTGATGCTGATGATTCTGCCCGTGCCAGCAATGTTGCTCGATATTTTTCTTTCGCTGAATATTACAATCGCTCTACTTATCCTCGTTATAACTCTTTATACGTCTAAGTCTGTCGAGTTTGCTGTATTTCCTGCGGTGTTGTTATCTACGACTCTGTTTCGCTTATCGCTAAATGTTGCGTCTACCCGTTTGATCCTCTTGCATGGAGAAGAGGGACCCGGCGCAGCTGGCTCGGTTATTATGTCATTCGGACAGTTTGTCGTCGGCGGTAACTATGTTGTCGGTATTGTAATATTTGTTATTTTGGTGTTGATAAATTTTATGGTCATCACTAAGGGTGCCGGACGGGTAGCGGAAGTTGCGGCGCGCTTTACTCTGGATGCTATGCCCGGCAAGCAAATGGCTATTGATGCCGATTTGAATGCCGGATTGATAAATGATCAGGAGGCTAAGCAGCGGCGGCTGGATATAGCGAATGAAGCAGATTTCTATGGCGCTATGGATGGTGCTAGCAAGTTTGTCCGTGGTGACGCTATTGCCGGTATAATTATTACCATGATAAATATTGGTGCCGGGTTTGTTATTGGCGTAGTACAAAAAGGGATGCCGGCCATAGAAGCGGCACAAAATTATACCATCCTTACCGTAGGTGATGGATTAGTCGGACAGATTCCCGCCCTGATTATTTCTACAGCTGCCGGCATCTTGGTTACCCGCACCACGGGAACAGGGAACTTTGGTGATGACCTGAAAGCACAGTTTAGTGTTCATCCCCAGGCGGTGTGGGTGGTCTCCGCTATTCTGCTCGCTTTTGCTATGATCCCTGGTCTCCCATTTATCCCTTTTGTTACCCTGTCCGTCCTGTTGGCTTTAGTAGCTCGACAAATGCAGAAAACACAGCAAGAAGAAGCTACGACCGCAGATCAGATGCCGACCCCAGAGCTGGCTGCCGCAGCTGCTGCGGCGAAGGAAGATAACTACGACGAAATGCTCAATGTGGACTTGCTGGAGTTAGAGGTTGGCTATGGTCTGATCCCTTTTGTTGATGCTGGGCAAGATGGAGAGTTGTTGGGGCGTATTCGTTCTATTCGTAAGCAGTTTGCCCTTGATTCTGGTTTTATCGTGCCACCGGTACATATCAAGGATAATTTGCAGCTCAAGCCCAATGAATATCGTTTTATGCTCAAAGGAGTCAAGGTGGCGGGGGCGGAGATGTTGCCCGGACATTTTATGGCGATGAATTCAGGGGTGGCCACCGAAACAATCAAGGGCGTTGCAACAGAGGAGCCTGCTTTTGGTTTGCCGGCTATCTGGATATCGGAAGATAAAAAAGAGCGTGCTCAGATTGCCGGTTATACGGTGGTAGATTGCACCACTGTTATGGCTACCCATATTAGCGAAATCATAAAACGTTACTCGCATGAATTTCTTGGGCGCCAAGAGGTACAGAACTTGCTTGATAACCTCAAGAAGAGTTATCCGAAGCTGGTGGACGAGTTGGTGCCAGACCCATTGAACTTGGGAATTATTATGCGGGTGCTGCAAAATATGTTGCGTGAGGATGTGTCTATTCGCGATTTACGTACCATCCTGGAGGCAATGGCAGATTATGCTCCCAGTGTACGCGATGCTGATATGTTGACAGAACATGTACGCAGTGCTCTGGCGCGGCAGATTAGCAGTAAATACGCCCAAGCAGACGATGTTCTGCCGGTAATGATTTTGGATAGAGAGATTGAGGAAGCGATTCAGAAATCGCTACAAAATACCGATTCTGGTGGGCACTATTTGGCTCTTGATCCACGACAAGCTCAGGCAATTCTTGATGCTGTTGGCAAACAGTTACCACAGTTCGGTGGAGGTATGACTCCACTGCTGTTGTGCTCGCCAACAATCCGACCACATGTCAAAAAGCTGACGGAAAGATACTTGCCCAGTGTGGTTGTTATTTCACACAACGAGATTGCACCGCACTTGAAAGTTCGTTCTTTAAACACCGTGAGGTTGAATGCAAGTTAGGATTTTTGAATCGGAAAACATGGATTCGGCACTACGCCAGATTAAAGAAACTCTGGGTCCAGATGCTTTGATACTATCTTCGCGCACGGTGCGCAAAGGCGGTATGGGATTGTTTGGCAAGCCTATGCTTGAAGTAACCGCAGCTATTGATCCGGGCAACGAAAATCCTACAACTGCGGAAAGTAGTGCCGCGAATAATACCGCTAGTAGTGTCGGGCGTGTTAACACTCAGCGCAAGCGTGGTGCAGAGGATGATGATGTTAGCTACCAAGAGATTTGGCAGCGCAATGATCAGCTGAAAGTTGAGGTAGCGCAGCCCGAAATATATGCTCCAGCGTATCGTCGTCCGGTAAAACAGTTGCGTGGTGCTAGGTTTGATAAAATATTGCAGGATGGTCAGCAGGACATAGTGAATCAACAAAGTGTGCGTAGTTACGATGATAAAAGTTTAAGTGAATTGCACAGCGAAGTTGGAGAATTACGCAACCTGATAAATAGCTTGGCTAGTGACCTGCCTATTCAGATTGAAAAGGCTGCCCAGCGTAAGCCGCAACCTTTTTTTCCTACAGCAAAAAACGTGTCCTACTCCAATCAGGTA
Organism: uncultured Desulfuromonas sp.; assembly: GCA_964536375.1. Classification (GTDB taxonomy): domain Bacteria; phylum Desulfobacterota; class Desulfuromonadia; order Desulfuromonadales; family Desulfuromonadaceae; genus Desulfuromonas. The sequence continues at coordinate 6,148 of CAZHXF010000005.1, forward strand.
GCTGGTAATCAACCTATACTTGATGCCTTAACTAAATTAGGTATTGAGGAAGAGGCCGCGCAGACCATAGCCCATTATGCAGCAAATCAGTTGAGTGCAAAACAGATCGCTGATCCGGCGGTACTTAATGCTTTTTTCGGTAAAACCATTGCTGACTTAGTGCAAACGACTGGTGATATATTACCCGTGTTAGGAGCTAAGAAGAGGTTGGCTCTGATTGGTCCTACTGGCGTGGGTAAAACCACAACCATTGCCAAGCTGGCAGCGGCGTATTTGTTGATGGGTGGTAAAAGCGTAGCCATGGTCACCATCGATACCTATCGTATAGCTGCTGTTGAACAGCTTAAAGTCTATGGCGAAATAATGAATCTGCCGGTTGAGGTGGTTATCAGCCCCGAGCAATTGCGGGAAGTACTCCAACGCCACAGCAATAAAGATCTAGTGTTGATTGATACGGCCGGGCGTAGCCCGAAGGACGATGTGAGTTTGAATGAGTTGCAGGAATTCCTGGCGGTTGACCCCGAAATTGAGGCGCACCTAGTTTTGTCAGCGACTACGCGTGAGCGTGATCTGTACGAAACGGCCAGTCGTTTTGGCGCATTGGACCCTAAAAGCTTGTTGATGACCAAATTGGATGAGTGCACCAGCCTAGGTGTTCTTCTCAATGTGCATTTGAGGAATAATTGTCCATTGTCATATTTGACCAACGGGCAGAAAGTTCCTGAAGATCTGGTGCAGGCGAACGCAGAGCTGGTAAGTGCCTTGATCCTCGAGCATAGCGAAGGATGATTTCATGAAAGAAAGCAATGAGCATGCTGATCAGGCCAATACGCTGCGTTCGTTGAGTGAGCGTAGCAGCGATCAACATAAAATGAATGCTGGTAGTAATAAAGCCGCGCGGGTGTTGTCCGTCACCAGTGGTAAGGGTGGTGTCGGTAAAACCGCTGTTGTATCTAATGTTGCTGTGGCATTGGCCAAGATGGGGAAAAAAGTTTTAATTATTGATGCTGATTTGGGCTTGGCGAATATCGATGTGGTTTTTGGTCTGGCGCCGCGCTATAATCTGAATCACTTTTTCTCTGGTCAGCAGAGTTTGGCTTCAATTTTGGTAGATGGACCTCACGGGGTGCAGATCTTGCCTGCAGGATCAGGAGTGCAGCAATTTACCCATCTTGATGCTAGTCATAAAATCCGATTTTTGGATGATTTGGAAACTCTGCCCGGTGATTACGATGTAGTGTTGATTGACACTGAAGCGGGTATTTCGGAAAATGTTACTTATTTCAATCAGGCGGCACAAGATATCTTGGTGGTTACCACCCCAGAACCTACGGCAATCACCGATGCCTATGCTTTGATGAAGCTGCTGTCATCGCAATACCACGAAAAGCGCTTTAATCTTATTGTGAATTCGGTGCGGCATGGAGACGAGGCCTTGGATGTTTATCGCAAATTAACCATGGTGTCGAACCGCTATTTAGATATATCTATAGATTTTATGGGGGGTATCCCCTTTGACCGAAAAATGTATGAATCAGTCCGTCAGCAAAAAGTTATGGTGGAGATGTATCCGGGGCACAAAGTAAGCCTAGCCTTTGAAAAATTGGCCAGCAACCTAGTGGCCGACACTACGCGCAGTCAGCCGAAGGGGTCATTGCAGTTTTTCTGGAAAAGATTGTTGTCCATTGGGAACGGCGCTTAAGTTATGAGTAATCCTTACGGCTATACACCAAACACTGCTAAAGCGAACGACAATAACGAGTTGGTTAAGGCGAATATGGCGCTGGTACGCTTTGTTGTTGAACGGATGCGGGCGCAGGTTCCCGCCTTTGTTACTAAGGATGATATGACCAGCGCGGCAATGATGGGATTAATGGATGCTGCCACGCGCTTTGATCCCTCGCGCGGAATTATGTTCAAAACTTTTGCCGAACGGCGAATTCGCGGGGCTATTTACGACGAGATGCGCAAAATGGATTGGTTTTCGCGCTCGTTACGTGAAAAGCAGGGTCGCATAGGTAAAACGATAGCCAGGCTGGAACATCGTTTGGGGAGAACTCCGGATGAGGATGAAGTAGCAGCCGAGCTTGGCATGGGTATTGATGACTATCGGCATATGCTTAATCAGGTGTGCCATCTGGGTTGCGTAAGCCTTAATGAGACTCTTGACGATTGGGAAGATGGGCGCAACTTCATGGATATGTTGACTGATGACAGCCCCAGCGTTCTCAGTCGTATTGAAGATAGTGAGGTAGCTCAGGCGTTGGCTAGCCAGTTAGAAAAATTAAGTGAAAAAGAGCGCCAGGTTATCTCGCTTTATTACTACGAAGAGTTGAGTCAGAAAGAGATAGCTGAGGTGTTGGAGCTTACCGAGGGGCGGATCTCACAATTGCACAGTCAGGCTTTGCTTAAATTAAAAGTCAAAATCTCCGGCTTACGGTGATCATAGTGACAAATGTTTTGCACAGCTGGGTTGATTACTTGCTCAACTTTACCCATCTAGATCTTTTGATAATATCCACCTTGATGCTTCTTTTTGCCTTGGCTTTGTTGCGCATGCAGCGCCAGCTGGCCTTTGATCGGCAACTACGCGAAGAAACTAATCGACAACTGCTTAATGCGTTACAGCGGATAACCTACCTAGAAGATACGCGACCCAATGATGTGGTTAAGCCCGCTACTGTAGAATATGAAATAAATCCTGAAGAACTTAAAAGTCGTCTGCAATCTCCTGCAGGCAGTGGTAATGCCCCGGATAAATATCGTCATGTAGCCTCTTTAGCGCAGCAAGGGATGACCGTGACGCAGATTGCCGAAGTCCTGAACCTTTCCGTACCAGAAGTTCAGCAGCTAGTAGTGCTGGCTCGTATCGCCCAACGTTCATAGCTACAGTTGCGCACCCCAATGCGCAACTGCCTTGGTTTCCCCAGTTTAACCCCCAATTAATATCAACATCGACTAAAGGTTTTCCCCCTCTGTGTCGAAATGTTTACTATCGGAGGAGTAATTATGAGTTCAGGTATATATGCCGTCCTTAGTGGCGCCCTTAGTAAAATGCAGAGCGTAGAGGTTGTTGCCAATAATTTGAGTAACATCAATACGGCTGGTTATAAAAAAGAACGTCTGCATTTTTCTGCTTTACTGGATGATGCTACGCAAACTAGTCAAGCTAGAGGTCTGAACTACACCTATATTCCTTCAACGCAAACTGATTTTACCCAAGGGATGATGCAAACCACCCAGAATGACTACGACGTTGCTATTAACGGCGATGGTTTTTTCAAGGTACGCCGCGGAGAAGAGATGTTCTATACCCGTTTAGGTAATTTTACTCGTGCTACTGATGGCACCTTGATGACCCGCAGTGGTGAGCAAGTCCTCAGTGCCGCAAACAAGAAAATTACTGTTCCTGATGGTCCAATTACTATTACTGATAGTGGTGCAATCCTCGGTGCTGAGGGTGAGGTTGGTCAATTAGGTGTATTTGATCCAGATGTGAAATTATTAAAAAAACAGGGTGGTTCGCAATTTTCTTATAGCGGAAATGAGCAAGCAGTACCTGCTAGTGCCGGTGCGCAACTATTTCAGCGCCGACTCGAGCAGTCCAACGTAAACTCTATGGAAGAGACAACGGTAATGATGACCAGTATGCGTGCGTTTGAAAGTTACCAAAAGGCTATGAAAAATTATTTTACTCTTGATGCCAAGGCGGATGAAATTGGTTCACTGTGATTGTAAGTTGCCCGGCTCACAGCAATAATAAGTATTGTTAAATTAACCGATTTTTCAAATAAAGTTCGTGAAGTAAAAGGGAGACAAAATCATGATTAGAGCATTATGGACAGCAGCGACAGGGATGTCATCACAACAGACTAATATTGATGTTATTGCCAACAATCTGGCCAATGTTAACACCAGTGGTTTCAAGAAGAGTCGTGCTGATTTTCAGGAGTTGCTCTATCAGGTGAGTAAAACTCCGGGCAGTTCAACTTCAGCGGATACTGTTTCTCCTACCGGGATCCAGATTGGTCTTGGATCACGTACCGCAGCGGTGCAAAAAGTATTCAGTGTCGGTGATATGATGCAGACTGAAAATGAGTTAGATTTGGCTATTGAAGGGCGTGGTTTTTTTCAAGTTGAAATGCCGGATGGTACTACTTCTTATACCCGTGCTGGGGCATTAAAAAAAGATGGTGACGGTCGGATGACTACCTCTGAGGGGTACATCCTCAGTCCGCAGATAACCATTCCTCAAAATACCACGAGTATTTCCATTGGGCAAGATGGTACCGTTGATGTGTTTCTGGATGGAGACTCTACCTCTACTGAAATTGGTGTCATTGAGATGGCAATTTTTGGTAATGAGTCTGGTTTACGCAGTTTGGGGCGTAACCTATATTCGGAAACAGTATCTTCAGGTACCCCGATAACTGGTACACCGGGAGAAAATGGTTTGGGGACACTGTCTCAGGGCTATCTCGAAGGATCTAATGTCAGTGTTATGGAGGAGATGGTCAACATGATTGCTGGTCAACGAGCCTACGAGGTAAACTCCAAAGCAATTAAGACGGCAGATGAAATTCTGCAAATGACCAATAATCTTATTTAACCGTATTCTGTCAGGAAATATAGCGGAGCTACGTTAAACATGGTTATCTTATCTAAAGGGGAATAAATGTTACGGTTACTGTGGTTGATCGTAGGGATATTAGTTAGTGTTGGATCAGCTATGGGGCTAGAAATAACAGTACATCCTACTGTAGTTGTAACTGGGGACCAGGTAAGTATTGGTGATGTAGCCGAGTTGGTGCCAGCATCTACGCGATTATCAGGTAAACGAATAACTAGGTCTCCGGCACTGGGCAGGAGTTTAACTCTTAATTGGGATCAGATTCGGCGTGTTTTAGTGCAGAATGGGATCTCTACTAAAGATTTTAAGTTTTCTGGTGCTGACGTGGTTAATGTTAAGCGCGATAGCTTGGTGATAACTTCAGGACGTATTCAACGTGATATTGATGCCTTCCTGGTCAATGTCCAGCAAAGAACACCACAAACGAAGTTTCAGTTTACTCCACAAGGAAATATAAAGGAAATAACGGTGCCCGCCGGCAGGTTGCAGGTTGAAGTTATCCCCGCAATACCAGGGGTAATCGGTAGCCGACGTTTCACCCTTATCTATAGTGTTGATGGTCGCACGGTAAGAAATCAGTCTGTTAGTGGCAAGCTTGAGGTGCTGGCTAGTGTTGTTGTGGCGCAGCGCAGCCTTAAGCGTGGCAGTCTTATAGACGATGCCGATGTCAGGTTGGTCACTGTGGATATAGGTAAAATTAAACAACCTTTTTTTGACCTAGAAGATGTAGTGGGTAAAAAGGTTATTAGATCAATTCGCAGTGGTCGAATAGTGGAAGAACAGAATCTTGATTTTCCACCGTTAGTCAAAAAAGGTGCTTTTGTGAAACTTATAGCCAGGCGTGGACACATGGTTCTTACTGCCACTGGAATTGCCAAGGAAGATGGCAAGATGGATGAACTTATTCAGGTGCGTAATACCGCATCCCAAAAAGATGTTTTGGCTAAAGTTGTTGGTCAGGATAAAGTGGAGGTAGGGTTTTAATATGAAAAAGTGGCTGAATATTACCCCGTTGTTCTTGCTGATGTTAAGTACCAGTCTGATTCTTGTGCTTAGCGGGTGTGCACCGCCACCGAGCGCATCCAGCGCAGTGGTTACAGTGCCGGAACCTGAGCTTGTTATAGAAGCACCAAAACCGACAACACCAGGGTCGTTGTGGACGACAAATAAAGGTAGCTTGTTTGTTGACAACAGAGCCGGGCATGTCGGAGATATTTTAACCGTGGTTATCTCAGAGCAGGCTGAAGCCAGCAAGGAAGCCAGCACTTCCACCGGTCGCAGTACTACAGCCAGTGCAGATATTACCAGTTTATTCGGTTTGGAGACCAATATCGCTAATATTAACAAAGCGATTGATCCCGGTAAGCTAATTAGTGCCGGCTACACCAACGATTTTGCCGGTAGTGGTTCTACCTCGCGTAAAGAAGATCTTGTGGCAACTTTAACAACACGAGTGGTAGAAGTTTTGCCTAATGGAACTTTGCGTATTTCTGGGAGTAAAAGTGTTACGGTTAACCACGAGCAGCAGTTGATTCATTTAACTGGTATAGTGCGCCAGCAGGATATAACTGTGGGTAATCTGATAGATTCAAAATATATTCTCGATGCCAACATTGTTTACACCGGCAAGGGAGTAATTGATGATAAGCAGAAGCCTGGTTGGCTGTTGCGCTTGCTGGATACCGTGACCCCGTTTTAGTGGTGTGGAGAAAAAACATGCGAATCAAATCCAGTATGCTCATGGTATTGCTTTTACTGTTGGCTGTTTCAGCCAATGCTAGTCGAATTAAGGATATCGCCGATATCGAAGGGGTGCGGACTAATCAGTTGGTTGGTTACGGACTGGTAGTTGGCTTAAACGGTACCGGAGATAGTTCCAGCACGCAATTTACGATGCAGTCATTGGTAAATATGATGGAGCATCTTGGCATGCGTCTCGATAGAAACAACGTTAAGGTGGACAATGTCGCCGCTGTAATGGTCACCGCAAAGTTGCCACCATTTGCCAAGGTTGGGACTACTATGGATGTCCTGGTGTCATCTATTGGTGATGCGGATAGTCTCGTTGGTGGGACGCTGATTATGACTCCGCTTAATGGTCCAGATGGTGAGGTTTATGCAGTGGCTCAGGGGCCACTAGCCGTTGGAGCGCTCTCCTTTGGCGGTAAAGCGGCTAAAGTGCAAAAGAATCATCCGACTGTGGGACGCGTCCCCGGTGGCGCGCTTATAGAAAAAGAGGTGGGCTTCGAATTGCCTGATACCAACGAGCTGCATTATCGTTTGCGCCAACCAGACTTTACTACGGTCAGTCGTATGGCTACAGCGGTGAATAAATATTTTGGGCAGAATTTGGCTCACGCTATCGATAGCGCCAGTCTGAAGATAACAATCGCGGATGATTACGCCGATTCAATGATAGAATTTATTGCTCAGGTTGAGCATGTTGAAGTGATTGCCGACATGGCTGCCAAAATTATAGTTAACGAGCGTACTGGAACCATTGTTATGGGTAACAATGTGCGTTTGTCAACGGTTGCTGTGTCGCACGGCAATCTAAATCTGGTCATCAGTGAATCCGCCATGGTGTCTCAGCCTGGACCATTCGGCGGCAATGGTGAAACTGTGTCGGTGTCCAACTCCGACCTGACGGCGTCAGAAGATAAAGGGAACCTCGTGGTTCTGCCTATGGGGGTTAGTATCGGTGATGTGGCGCGTGCTCTCAACGCTATTGGAGCCACACCACGGGATCTTATTGCAATTTTTCAGGCTATAAAAGCTGCCGGAGCTTTACACGCGGAACTGGTTGTTCTGTAATTAAACTTTTCCATCCAGATGACGATAAGATTGCTATGACGATAACAGAGCGGATCTGTTTGTCAGCGTCTTCTGCCCAGCAGTTGGCTGCATAAGTTTCTCTAACCATTTGCCTGCGGATAAATTATGAACCTGTATGTTGATCCACGTATGTACAGTACGCAAACATCTAAGCTGGAAAATACGGCTGCTCATGGCAATCCCCGTTTAAAGGAGACATGCCAGGAGTTTGAGGCCGTGATGTTGCAGACTATGTTTAAAGCAATGCGCGGTGCAGAAGCTGAAGACGGCTTGTTTGAAAAAGATATGGCAAACGACATCTACCGGGATCTTTTTGATGGTCAAGTGGCGCTTGAGATGGCGCATAATCAGAGCCTCGGTATTGGCCACCAGGTTTATCGCCAGTTACAACACTAAGGAAAGTAACTTTAACCCTAGTGCCATTTTTCTCTTGATATTTCTTCAGCGACACCATCCCCCGCAATAAATTAAAAAAGAATATAATTCTTCCTAAACTAGTTGTCTGTAAGCGTCGATATGTTGCCTATGAGGTTGAATGTAAATTGCCTCAACTAAATGCACACTATGTCAACTCTTTATATAAGCCCACAGATAATTTAACTTACATTTTGCAACCTGTTGAAATGTAGTTCTAACTTAAATAGGTGAACGTTATGACCATGAAAATTAACAATGATAAGTCGTTGCTCCAACAGTTTACGGTTAATAAAACGCGGAAGGAACAGCCAGGGGTAGGCGAATCGGCTAAAGGGCAAACTGCCGACAAGGTAAGCTTTTCATCAGTATTGCAGCAGGCTAGCCAAACTAAACAGCTTGCTCCTGCCGTTGCTAAGCAATCCTTGGATGGGCTGAATCCCGCATTGCTGAATACACCAACTTATGTGCAAGATGTTGGTGAATCACAGGAGGCGGCGCGTGCCGGTAAGATTGAGGAGCTGAAGTTACAGATCGCTGAAGGCTCATATCAGCCCGACTTGAAAAAAGTAGCCAGCAGTTTGTTGAACTTTCTTGCTGAAGGACGCCAGTCATGATCAAAAACGTTCATGAAATGCTACAGGATCTGCATGAGGTGATACTCTCTGAACGTGAGAGCGCTAAATCTCTAGATTTAGAGGCACTGCAGGAGGCAACCTTGCGTAAAGAGCAATTGTTGCAGCAGCTCGATATTCATGGTGAGTTGGCTCCAGAAGATCGTGAATTAGCATCGGTGATACGTTTTGAAAATCGACGTAATGCGTATTTGTTGTGGTCAGCGTTGAATTGGATTCGTGAGTCAATGGAATTCTTTGGTCGGCGCTCCACGCCAAATTCGTACTCTCCTTCAGGTGTGTTGGTTACGGGGAAAAATGGGGGGCACTTGCTGTCCGGGAGGGCCTAATGGGCTTAGCTGCAGCACTCAATACCGGCAAAACTAGTCTGTTTAGCAATCAAAAGTCGATTGAAATAGCTGGAAATAATATTGCCAATGTAAATACTGAAGGGTATTCGCGCCAGAAAGCGGTCTATTCAGATTTTCCTTCACTGCAGTTTGGCAGTTACTTTGTCGGCCAAGGCGTAAAAATTACCGATATTACCCGTGAATACGATGTTTTTGTTAGTGAGCAGTTATTAGATAAAAGTCAAACTCTGGGCAGTGAAGATGCCAAGGCGACACCTCTGGCAGAGTTGGAGCGAGTATTCAGTATAGGCGAAGACAATCTTGCCACTGAGATTGATCGCTTTTTTGACTCCTGGCAAGAACTGTCGGCTAACCCGAGCGGACAAGTGGAACGTGACATTGTTATTCAACGTGGAGAATTACTCTCTGCTGCGTTTAGTACCGTATCTGGCGAATTGGATAGTGTGCGCAGCAACATAAATAATACGGTGCTGTCGGAAGTAGATGCAGTAAATTTAAAATTAACTCAGATAGCCGACTTAAATGGTCGCATTCAAACAATTGAGGCTAATGGTCAGTCGGCGAACTCCTTTAGAGACCAACGCGATGTGTTATTGCAGGAGGTGACTTATACCCTCGGGGTGCAATCTTATGAAGAGCCTACTGGCGCAGTCAATGTCCAGTTGCCAGGCGGTTTGCCTTTGGTGCAAAACTCTAGTGCTCTGCAGTTGAAAGCGATTTCACAGGGCGACGATTTGGTGCTACAACTCAATGTAGGTCCTAGTTCGTTTGAAATTTCTGGTAAAAATCTCGGGGGTAAATTTGCTGGATTGCTGGAGTTACGCGATGAATTCATCCCCTCTTTGGCAAAAGACTTGGATTTAACTGCTTACAGCCTGGTGCAAGAGGTAAATAAACTGCATGAGGCGGGTACTGGATTAGATGGTTCCACTGGGGTATCTTTTTTTAATAACCCTGGTAACCATACCAGCCAAGGTTACGCTGATAAAGCTGATGGCTCGGCTTTTGGCGCCGGAACATTTACTTTAGATGTTGCCGGCGTTCCAATTGATGTTGTTTTTGCTGGTGGTTCATTAATGGATTTGCAAGAGGCCATAACCACTTCAGGTGCTGATGTCGGTGCTAGTGTTAACCAGCAAGATGATGGAGGTTATGTTCTGTCTATTGTGCCGCAAACACCGAATGACAGTGTGCAGATTGATATGTCTACCATCTCCGGTAGCTATGATGCACCACAGTTTACCATGGCTAATATGAGTGATCTGATGTCAATGGCAATCAGCCAGCCATCAAAAATTGCTGCTGGTAATAGCAGCGCACCTGGTGACAATACCAACGCGCTGTCTCTATCTGCTTTAAAAGATAAGAATGCGGTAAATAGTGAAGATACTTTTGTCAGTTTTTACGGCAAAATGGCAGCAAGTGTTGGTATTGAAGCCGGACAAAACAGGTTGTCACAAGCTGGTGCTGAAGATGCGTTGACCCAGCTTAAAAATCTGCGCGATGGTACTGTTGGTGTTTCTCTGGAAGAAGAGATGATCAGCCTGATAAAGTATCAACGTGGGTTTGAAGCGTCAGCTAAATTATTGTCTACTGTAGATGAAATGCTGGTTACAGTACTGTCGATTAAGAATTAAGAGGTAGTGCTATGAAGTCAACTCAGTCAACAACATATCGTAGTCTTAATAATGAACTGGGCAAGATTAATAATAGCCTGGAAACTTTGCGCAATCAGGCTGCTACTGGTAAAAAACTTCTCCGCCCATCGGATGATCCGGCGGCAATTCGACCAGTGTTGTCAGCGCGCACTCAAATCCGTGCGACCGATCGCTTTATAAGTTCATTGTCTACCGCAGGTGACCGTTTAGCTAATCAGGATAGTTATCTTGATCAGGCGGAAAATTTGCTTGTCAGCGCTAAGGAGACGGCAATAAGTGCTATCAATGGCGCTATGAGCGATGCAGATTTAACTACTCTCGCTGATCAAATTGGCTACCTCAAAACGCAAATGCTCAGCGTCGCAAATGCCCAAGTTGGCGGGCAGTATATTTTTGCCGGATTTCAAGAAGACACTGCCCCCTTTGTTGAAGACGGCGATACTGTTATTTATCAAGGCGATTCAAATATTAAAAAACTTGAGTCATCTCCAGGCGAATATGTACAAACAAACCTCGATGGTGCCAAGCTATTTCTGGGCATGAGTGATACTGATGGCGATGGGGTTCTAGAACAAACTGGCATGAATGTGTTCGAGCAATTAACGAATCTGGAACGCGCAATTCGTGGCACAGATGTGCATATTTATAATGGTGATACAGCCTTGCCCTCTTCTGATATCGGTTACTTGGATGAAGTTGGTGGTAATTATACTCCTGTAGCGCTCGATGTATCCGGTGAACAGCTGCTGGATTCTAGTGGAGAAGCAGTTTCTTTGACCTTCGATGGTGAGCCGATATCTTTATTTCCGCTGGTCGGGATTGATGGTCAGCCAGTGACTATCGAAGAATATTACGCTTCCCTTACTCCGCCGCCCGCTGTTGTTAATGATTATAATGCAATCCCGCTGAGTGCCTCAGCTCTAGAACAACCTATGTATGTCTATAACGATGGCAGCAGCCCTGTAGATTTTAATACCCATGGTGAACCGGTAATGCCTTATGATGGCACTGTCGTTACCGGATTAACCAGTGATACGTATGTAGCAACTCCTCCAGCTCAAGTGTCAGTTACTGGAGCTCCCATGGATGATCCTACGGTAGGTGGTGGAGATGTAACTATTAATGGCAATAACGTGGCAGCTTCAACCAGTGCTATTGAGTTGGCGGAAAATATTGTGACAGCTTCAGGAGGTTCCGTGACTGCAACAGCTGCTGATAGTTCTACTGGCGCTGATTTAAATGCGTGGACTGATGTCACTGCGTTGGATGGTGCTTTTTCCTTGACCGTAGGTGGTGTCGATCTGTTTGTCTCTGATGGAGATGGTGTAAGCGCTGCAGATATAAATGACGCTATAGCCACCGCTACAGAGTCTACGCCACCAGGTGTGCTTTTTATTGCAGGAATAAGCGCAAGTGGTCTAGTCCCGGATGATCTTGTGTTTACCAAGGCAGATGGCAGTAATATTGATATTCAACAAACTATTGGTTCTGGTGGCACTGAGAAGGGGTTTACTACTATTGCCGATGACGGTGCCATCGAAACCTATTATGGTGTAGTAACTATTTCTAGTTATTCTGATTTTACTTTGGGTGGTAGCAGTTCAACTTCGCTGTTGTCTGGAGGAGAACCACTTCAGATGTCCGTGCCTCCAACTTTGAATGATTTGCTTGCTACCTTAGAAAAAACTGCCGATCAAACACGCAGCGCGCGCGGTCTAATGGGTAATAACGCTGAGAGAATAGACACCTCTAGGTCACACCTTGAAGGGGTATTAGTCGATTTAGCCCAAATATTATCTCGCTATGAAGATGTAGATATTATTGATGTTATAACCGAAATAACTCAGACTGAAACTGCTCTGGAGGCAGCCTTAAGTGTTACCGGCAAGGTGTCCAGATTGTCGATAATGGACTACCTCTAATGGTCCCTTGATTTAAGGAATCCTGCCCAGCACAGATGATCCCAGAAAGGCATACGCATGCTGGTTTTAACCAGAAAAGTGGGTGAAGGTATAATTATCGGTGACGATATTAAGCTGACCATCGTTGAAATAAAAGGTGGCGCTATCCGCATTGGCATAGACGCACCACGTAGCAAGAAAATTCATCGGCAAGAGGTATATGATCGCATTCTCGAGCAGAACCGTGCTGCTACCAGTTGGTCGCTCGATGATCTTAGTGCTTTAAGCGATATATTGCCACAATCCAAGGGGGATAAATGAATAAAATAGCCAGCCGTTTTGGTGAGATTGAATACGACCCTGCCTCTGTTCTGACCTTTCCTGAAGGTTTGATTGGTTTTGAGACCTTACGTGAATTCGTCGTTATGCCCAACGAAAAAGAGGGACCGCTATTCTGGATTCAGAGTGTCGAAGATCCTCAGGTTGCGTTGGTCTTAACCGATCCGACTAATTTTTTCCCTAATTATATAGTGGCTCCTGAGGAGGGGGAACGGGATAAAATTGGGATTGATGCCGATGGGCAGTGTTTTGCTTTGGTGGTAGTTAGTGTGTCACAGCAACGCGACATAACACTAAATTTGGCGGCACCTATTCTGTTTGCTCCTGAGAGTAATAAAGCGATGCAGGTGATACTGGATAATAGCGAACACCAGATTCAAACACCATTGCCAGTGGTGAAAGATGTTGCAGCAGTAGCAGAATAAATTACAAATTATCCGTTAAATTGCAGGGTATGGGTTGATGTGCTGATAGGGCTGAAGATTTTTCTTCAGCCCTATCTTTTTGTGGATCTTTAGCGTAGCATTGCTCAGGTGATTTTTTGCGCCTTTTATGCTTTTTACGTCAATGTTGTGATTCGCTGGTTATTAAAGCAACCTTCTTGATTTATTTAGGATAGTTATATGCCAGTATTTGCTGAAACAGAACTACTTGATGCTTGCCGAGTCCTGTTTAGTGGTGATGTGCAGATAAACAGGGACTTTCTGTACTATCTGCAGCCCAGTGGCATCAAATCAGCATATCGTAAAAAGGCGAAGGAAACCCATCCAGATTGCTTTGCTGGTGTTGATCCAGACGAACATGAGCGCCTCAGTGAGTTGTTTCGCGATGTAAGCCAGGCGTATAAAATGTTGGATACATTTTCCAGCGATAACCAGAGAAAATTGTGGTCTCCAGCCGATTGGAGTACAAATTATTGTGCCAGTCGTGCTCGCAATAGCGGCTATGAGTATGGTGCTAGGGCTGGTTGTGCAGATGCTCGGCAGGAGCATTCCCCACTAGAGTTACCTAAACGGCACTTGGAAGCTGGACTATACCTTTATTACCGTGGTGTTATCTCTTATGCTGAGATGATTGAGGCTCTAGTGTGGCAACGGCGTCAACGGCCAATTATTGGGAATATTGCCGAATCTTGGGGTTGGTTAAAGAGCGTCGATGTGCAGGCTGTCAATCGTTATCATGGTCGGCGTGGGCGTTTTGGTGCTCGCGCAGTAGCCTTAGGTTTTTTGACCCCATTTCAGGTGCAAGTGCTGTTACGCCACCAGCGACAGGCGCAAAAACTTTTTGGTCAATTTTTTGTTGAACAGGGCAGACTGACCAGAGCAGAGGTGGAAGCTCATATTCGTGGTCAACGTCAGCACAATTCACACTACCGCAAAACAACTATCTAATCAGAAATTCCCCTTTAATATGTGATTACCGGATTTAACGGAGCATTGCTGCAGTTGTTGTAGAAACTGATCGCGGCTGATGTCGTAAGCTCCCAGTGAGTGCAGATGGTCGGTCGGTAGTTGGCAGTCTATTAATTTGTAATTAAGTTTACTAAGGTGTTGTGCCAAGGTAATAAATGTCGCCTTTGAGGCATCACGTTGGGTGTGGAACATCGATTCACCACAAAAACAGAGTCCCAGCGCTATCCCGTATAGCCCACCAACCAGTTCTTCTCCCTGCCAACATTCAACTGAATGTGCATAACCAAGCTTATGTAGGCGGCAATAGGCCGCCATTATTTCTGGGCTCACCCACGTTTGCTCTAAACGTTGATTACTGTGTGCGCATTGTTTAATGCATGCGCTAAAAGCGCAATCAAAGGTGACAGTAAAGTGATGGCGCTTAATTGTTTTAGCCATAGTTCGCGATATGTGTACCTCTTCAGGGCGCAGTACGCAGCGCGGATCTGGTGACCACCACAGCAGTGGATCTTCCGGATGGTTCCACGGAAATATGCCACAACTGTAGGCGAGCAACAGACGCTGAGGTGACAGATCGCCACCAACGGCCAGCAGCCCATTTTTATCGGCGAGAACGGGTGCAGGGAAAAGAATTTGTTTATCAAGAGCGAAAATTGTCATACGTAGGTTATTGGATGCTGGTATATTTAAAAGTCAAGCTGTCGTTGCGGCAGCCTACATGTGCGCTACCGCCCTTTTCCAGAGCGCCAAAAAGTATCTCGCGAGATAGCGGGGCACTTAGTTGTTCCTGAATAAGGCGATTCAATGGTCGGGCACCAAATTGAGCGTCGAAGCCGTGGCGGGCAAGATAGTCACATGCTGGCGTACTAAGCTTAAGGTTGACCTTGTTTTCTTGCAGTCGATTACGCAACTCGCGCAGGAATTTTTCGACAATATTTTTCATTACCGCAGGTGATAGCGGGGCAAAAACGATAGTTGCGTCCAGTCGGTTACGAAATTCCGGTGAGAATGTTTTTTCCAGTGCTTTGTCAGGGCTGGCTTGGTGTTGAGTGGTGCTGGCGTTAAAGCCGATAACCGTGCTACTCATCTCACGCGCGCCGGCATTGCTGGTCATTATTAAAATTACATTGCGGAAGTTAGCTGTCTTGCCGTTGTTGTCGGTTAAGCTGCCGTGATCCATGATCTGTAACAGAATATTGAACAGATCGGGGTGAGCCTTTTCTATCTCGTCCAGCAATAACACAGTGTGTGGTTGTTTGGTGACGGCGTCGGTCAGTAACCCGCCTTGGTCAAAACCGACATAGCCAGGAGGCGCTCCGATAAGGCGTGCAACCGAGTGTTTCTCCATATATTCACTCATGTCAAAGCGATTAAATGTCACTCCGAGTTGCTGCGCCAGTTGGCGGGCAACTTCGGTTTTGCCAACTCCGGTTGGTCCGGCAAAAAGAAAAGAGCCTATGGGGTGTTCAGGGTGACCTAACCCAGCTCTTGATCTGAGTATGGCTTGAGTGATCTGTTTTAGGGCGTCATCTTGGCCGAACACGTTTTTCTTTAATCGCTGTTCGAGGGTTTTGAGGGTTTTGCAATCATCGCGAGATACGGAACGCGGCGGAATCTGTGCCATTTCGGCAACAATGTTTTCTATGTCTTTAACTTGGACAGTTTTGCGCCGCCGACTCTGGGTGCGCAAGCGCGCGCCGATTTCATCAATCAGATCAATGGCTTTGTCAGGCAAATGGCGTTGAGTAAGGTAACGCTGAGATAATTCTGCCGCTGCTTGCAGTACTTCGTCGCTGTAGCTTATGCCGTGATATTTCTCGTAATGTTGCTTTAACCCTTTTAAAATGGTTACTGTTTCTTCTACGCTCGGCTCGCAAATATCAATTTTCTGAAAGCGGCGCGACAGCGCGCGATCTTTCTCAAACAGAGTCTTGTACTCCTCATAGGTTGTGGCACCAATGCAGCGTATGGCCCCACCAGCTAAAACAGGTTTGAGCAGATTGGAAACATCCATCGAACCGTTTCCTGTAGATCCTGCTCCAATAATAGTGTGAATTTCATCAATAAATAGAATCGGCTGCTCCTTCTTGCCCAGTTCATTTAGCACTGCCTTGAGACGTTCCTCAAAGTCGCCGCGAAACTTGGTTCCCGCCATTAACGCTCCCATGTCTAGGGCAAACATTTCAGTTCCAGCAAGAGCTTTAGGGACTTGTTCTTCGGCCAGCATTGTTGCTAGCCCTTCGGCAATTGCCGTTTTGCCGGTGCCAGGTTCACCCACCAGGATGGGGTTGTTCTTGCGGCGTCGACAAAGCACCTGAATGGCGCGTTGTAGCTCGTTGCTGCGTCCGATCAATGGGTCGATCTGCCCTTGCCCCGCCTTCAAGCGCAAATTTATTGTAAAACTTTCCAGGGCATTTTTTTTGGCAGGCGCGTCTTTCTGTTCATCTGCTGCCGGTGCTGGCTGCTCGCTGCTTTTTGCCGCTGTGAACATGGTTGTGCCGTGAGATATGTAATTGAGTACATCAAGGCGAGTGATTCCATAACCCTCGAGCATTATTGTTGGCTGAGTGTTCTCCTCTGCTAAGATCGATACTAGAATGTCTCCAGCATTTACCGCATCTTTACCAGCAGCAGAACAATGGCTGACAGCAAGCTGCAAAATACGCTGTAGTGCTACTGTTTGTTCAGGGATTTCCTTGTCAATGTCTTCTGGATAGTTGATTGTATGAATATGGGTGTTAAAATACTCATCTAAATCGTTACGCAACTGACCAATGTTGCCACCACAATTGGTGATGATTTCCTTGGATTCATCGGCATATAACATGGCAAAGAGCAAGTGCTCGGTCATCAAATACTCGTGGTGGCGCCGCTGTGCTTCTTGTACGGCCAGCGAGA
Source organism: uncultured Desulfuromonas sp. (assembly GCA_964536375.1). GTDB lineage: Bacteria > Desulfobacterota > Desulfuromonadia > Desulfuromonadales > Desulfuromonadaceae > Desulfuromonas. Next base: position 23,220 of record CAZHXF010000005.1, read on the forward strand.
AAATTATTTGTACGTCTTTCGTGAAAGTCACTTTTACGTGTCTCCTGATTTGTTTGTATGAACAGGCTATATTCTATCCATGCTGCAGCGCAACGGGTGACCAGCTGTGCTGGCCAGGCGGTGTGCCTGGGCGATTTTTGTTTCGGCAATCTCGTAAGTATAACAACCACATATCGCCTTACCTTTGTTGTGAATAGTTAACATTAGGTGGTTGGCTTCTGTGGGGTCTTTGTGAAAAATGCCTTGTAATAACTCAATGACAAATTCCATGGTTGTGTAATCATCGTTGTGCATAATTACATTGTATTTCGGTGGCTGTGCAGTTTTCTTTTTTGTTGCGCTGATATTTTCTTGGTTGTTATTGGTTTGTGTAGCCATTGTTGCGTAGATCCTTTAGTTTTAATTTGTTCGGGGTTTCGTCTAGAAAAATTATTGATTAATATTACAGAATTATTCGTCGATAAGCAATGTTGTGCGCAGTTTTTGCAAGAAATGAATATAAGTGGAAATAAACGGTTGAACAAAAAAAAATGATGACATAGACTACCGAAACTACTGTTTTTTGTGTAAGCTTTTCTGTAGTATCCTAGCCGAAGTGTATAGTAAATATGACCTCCAGGCCCGTTTCTGAACAAAAAACAGCTCTTATGAAGTCACGTCCGCTATGGTTGGTCGTCGTGGTCATTGTTGGGTTGAGCTGTGCGTTGTTTGGCGAAAAGGGCGCGCTGCGTTTGAATCAAATACATCTTCAGCAGGAGCTGTTGTCGCTGCAGGCGCAGCAACTGGGCTCGGCTAACAGCAAATTGCGCTCCGAAATAGATGCTTTGCAGCACGATGATAGTTATCTAGAGCAGGTGGCACGCAGTCGTTTAAGTCTGGTGCGTGATGGAGAATTGGTGTATCAGTTCTCACCTCGTTAATATTGAAATAAATCTTGATTGATCTGATTAGAATTATTATATAGGTAATATTTCAAATGGGGGACATGGTCCCCTATTTCTCTTTGGGTAAACCGCTGTGATGTTATTTACAGCTATTTCTTAAGAAGGTAAGCACGTTTATGAAGACAATGTTACGCAATGCGGTTCAGCAGGCACTTGATCTTTGTTATGCTGAAAAACTTTTACTGTCTGGTGAATTACCTGATTTTGCGATAGAGGAACCGGCATGTGCTGATCACGGTGATTTTGCAGCCAACGTAGCCATGTTGCTGGCGCGCGCGGAAAAAAAAGCACCACGCCAAATTGCTGAGATCCTAGTAGATAAATTGAACCAGCTGCAACAGGAGATCGATCTGTGGCAAAAAGTCGAGATCGCGGGGCCGGGATTCATTAATTTTTTTCTTAACGCTAAGTGCTGGTACAGTGTTCTGGATGAAGTGTTCGCTCAGCAGGATGGTTTTGGTCGCAGCACAGTCGGTAACGGACTCAAGGTGCAAGTGGAGTTTGTTAGTGCCAATCCTACTGGTCCACTACATATCGGTCATGGGCGCGGAGCTGCGACAGGAGACGCTGTTGCCTCTGTTTTGCAGGAAGCTGGGTTTGAGGTGCAGCGCGAATACTATATAAATGATGCCGGAAATCAGATGGACACGCTCGGTCGTTCTTTGTATTTGCGTTATTGCCAGCTACATGGTCAGCAGGTTGAGTTTCCGGCGGATTGTTATCAGGGCGAATATATTAAGGACATGGCGCAAGAGGTGATTGCCACGGATGGTGACAAGTATATGCACCAGAGCGCAGCTGAGGCCGCTGGCTATTTCTCGAAATATGGCGCTGAATCTATTCGCGCTGGTATTGATGATGATTTACAGCGCTTCGGTATCCGATTTGACAACTGGTACAGTGAGCAGAGTTTATATGATCGCGATCTGGTGAAAGCTGGTATCGCTGCTTTGCAACGTGACGGTTATACTTATGAACAGGATGGTGCCACTTGGTTTCGCACCACCGATTTTGGTGATGATAAAGACCGGGTGCTAGTACGCTCCAATGGGATAACCACCTATTTCGCCTCGGATGTGGCTTATCATCGCGAGAAGTATGAACGCGGTTTTGATACTGTTATTGATGTCTGGGGTGCGGATCATCATGGTTATGTCCCGCGGATGAAAGCGGTGTTGGCAGCGTTAGGGCGCAATACTGAAGACCTGCAAATAATTTTGGTGCAATTGGTGAATCTGCTCCGTGGTGGTGAACAGGTGATGATGAGTACCCGCTCGGGAACTTTCGTTACCTTAAAAGAGGTGCTTGATGAAGTAGGCAGTGACGCCTGCCGCTTTTTCTTTTTGATGCGGCGCTCGGATAGTAAACTTGATTTCGACCTTGATTTGGCAAAAAGACAGAGCACTGATAACCCGGTTTTTTATGTACAATATGCCCATGCTCGGGTGTGCAGTATTAGCCGCAATGCTCAGGAAGCTGGTTTGTGTTTGCCCACCAGCGCTACGGTTAATGCTCAGCTGCTACAATTACCCGAAGAGTTGGCGTTGGCGAAACTGTTGGCGCGTTATCCCGAGGTCATAGTCAACGCGGCTACGGAATACGAGCCTCACCGGGTAACTTTTTATTTGCAGGAGTTGGCAGCTAAATTTCATAGCTACTATAACCAACATCGGGTTATCGTAGATGATGTTGCCACCAGTCAAGCCCGTCTATATTTAGTTAATGCGGTAAAAATTGTGCTGCATAACGCGCTGCGTGTGCTGGGCGTTTCTGCACCAGAACAAATGTAATTACATAAAGGAGACCTGATATGCCACCATCGGAATTGCCAAGATCTACTCAGGTGTCGGGACGCCATCGTCCTCTGGGTGCTTTTATTATTATTTTATTTCTATGTCTAACCTCCTTTGCTCTGGGGATTTTTATTGGCAAACATAATAAAGTTTCTCAGCAGCAAGCTGTGGTTCAAGCTCCGCTTACCCATCCGGTGGTGCACAGTACCGTTGTGCTCGAAGGCAAGCAGCCTGCTGTTGGTATTGTTGTAGGCAATGATGTTGTGACACCTGATATAATGCCTGTACAGACGACGCTAGCGGCGTCTGAGAGTGCTTTTTTAGCTGTGCAGCCACTCGCCCATGGTGATGACAAGGTAGCTACCCCGCAGGGAGGTAGTGTTAGTGTTGCCGTTGTTAGTGAGCAAAGCCCTTTGGGAAATGGTTTAAATCAGCTAGATGACGCGGTGGTTGTTGCTGCCCCGGTTCATGCAGTAACAGTGAAGGTTGTGCCAGCGGTGGTGAAATCTATACCCAAGGTGGTCAGCAATGCTGCTGGATATGTGGTACAGGTCGGCTCATTTAAGAAACAAGAGGATGCTGAAAAAGTCAAAGTGAAAGTGCAAACAAAATTTGCTGTACAGGTAAAACGTGCTGATCTTGGACAAAAAGGTGTTTGGTATCGGGTGCTTGTTGGTCCTATTAATAGTTCTGCTGAGGCAGGAAAAGTTAAGGACAGGCTGCAACAGGAATTTAAACTGGCGGGCTTTGTTAAAAAAAATACTGACTAATTTCGCTGTGCATTTTATTGACAGCAGTAAGTTGTGCTTGATGTTTTTTTGTCTTGACTTTGCTTGGTTAAAAAAGTAAGTTGCGTTTCTCTTTGTCGCGGGGTGGAGCAGTTTGGTAGCTCGTCGGGCTCATAACCCGAAGGTCGGAGGTTCAAATCCTTCCCCCGCAACCAAATAAATAGAAGCCGATAGGTCGTTAGATTGAAAAATCTTTTGGCACTTTGGTGATAATATAGACTTTGGCGGTATAGCTCAGTTGGTTAGAGCATGCGGCTCATATCCGCAGTGTCCGGAGTTCGAATCTCTGTACCGCCACCATTTAAGCCCCTTCAGTCTCTGGAGGGGCTTTTTAGTTATGGGCGTTGTTGGTTTTACTGATCTCATAAGACTCGATTTACCTATGTTCTATTTGCGTGCAGGATGGTGCCGTGGCAACTAAGGACGATATCGAAATGCAATTACGTGCAGTTTTGCATAAGCACGATCTTATTCCTTCCGGTGGCAGGGTTTTGGTTGCTGTCTCTGGTGGTGCCGATTCTGTGTGCCTGCTGCATGCTTTGCAGGCAACGGTACAAGCAGGAATCCCTTTTGAAATAGTGGTGGCTCACCTTGACCATGGTTTGCGGCATGAAAGTACTGACGATGCTCAATTTGTGGTTAATCTTTGTGCCCAGTTGGGTTTGCCTTGCCATGTGGAACTGGTCGATGTTCAGGCTCTGGCACGGCAGCGTAAGCAGGGTGTTGAAGAGGCGGGAAGGGTGGCTAGACGGCAGTTTTTGCAACGGATTGCTAATGATACACATTGCGATTGTATTGCCTTGGCTCATCACCGGGACGACCAAGCCGAAACTGTCTTGCTGCGTTTGACGCGTGGTTGTGGTGTCTCTGGTTTGGCAGCCATGAAATGGCGTGATGGTGTATTTATTCGCCCCCTGTTAGGAATGGGGCGGCAACAGATTGTTAGTTATATTCAAGATCGCGGTATTGAGTATGTTGAGGATGCCAGCAATAGTAGCTTGGTGTATGCGCGCAACCGGGTGCGGCATCAGGTGCTGCCACGGCTCGGCCAAATAAATCCGGCGGTTGCTACCCAATTGTCTAAGCTGGCCAATATTGTTGAGTTGGAGGAGGAGTATTGGCAGCAGCAAGTTAGCGCAGTTGTGCAACGCTTAGTTACCAGACATAATAATGAGTTGCGTCTGTGTTGTAGTGAATTGTTGCTGGAGCACCCTGCGTTGTGTATGCGTGTGCTCCGTTTCTGTCTTGAGCAAGTCAGATCTAGCTTGCATGGCATCGAAATGGTGCATATCGATGCTATTGCCGCTCTATTGCAAGAAGGACGACCACAGCGGGAGCTGAGTTTGCCGCAAGTGTGGGTGGCGCGGCGTTACGATGAGCTGGTGTTCAGAGCTCTGCCGCCAGTGAGGGTTTCTGCTTTTAACCTCGTCATTGCTGAAACAGGCAGTTTTCAATTGCCTGACGGGAGTGTGCTCCAAGTAGAGATTGGACCACCGTTCGGTGTTGAGTCCGCAAATTATGTTGAGTTTGATGCTAGCTTGGTGCAGTTTCCACTATGGTTACGTTCGATACAAGCAGGTGATCGTATTACTTGTGCTGGCATGGCGGGCAGGAAGAAGATTAAAAAGATCTTTGCTGAGCAACAATTAGAACTAGAACAACGCAAGTCCGCTCTGGTGCTTGGCTGGGGGCAGGAAGTGTTGTGGTTGCTGAGAATGCGCCGCTGTGGCAAGTATGGGACAATAAATCGCGCCGCAGCTGTGCTTAGCTGTAGAATTGTAACCGATTAGTGGTGGATTCGCGTTTGTTCATTCCGTTTAAAATATATTTGAGAAACGTTAGCTATATATGGTAGTTTCCTGTCATAGTGGTAGCTGGATAGTGTGCCGCTATAATCTGTTGAAATAATCTGCTTCTGGCGTTGCTGGTCTTATCCAAGCGACGCTTTACCTGGTTGGAGGAAAAGTGAATCAGTTTTATAAAAATATTGCCCTGTGGTTGGTAATATCATTGGTAATGATCTTGCTGTTTAACATGATGACTCAACAGGATCAGAAAAAAGAGTCAGTTAGCTACACCGCTTTTACTAGTGCGCTTGAAGATGGACGTGTGCAGGAGATTGTTATTCAGGGGCCGAATCTTGAGGGAGTCTATAAGGATGGTACTCACTTCAAAACTTTTGCGCCTTCAGATCCAACCTTGATCTCAGAATTGCGTCAGCGCGATATAGTTATTGAGGCCAAGCCTGAAGAAGACCGAAGCTTCTGGATGACCATGCTGGTTTCTTGGGGGCCGATTCTGCTGCTGATAGCGGTATGGATATTTTTTATGCGCCAGATGCAGGGTGGCGGCGGCAAAGCGATGAATTTTGGCAAGAGTCGGGCGCGGTTGCTGTCTGATACTCAGGGTATGGTGACCTTTAAAGATGTTGCCGGTGTCGATGAAGCCAAAGAAGAGCTGGAAGAGATAGTCTCTTTCCTCAAGGACCCGAAAAAATTCACCCGCCTTGGTGGACGTCTTCCCAAAGGGGTACTGTTGGTTGGCGCTCCCGGTACCGGTAAAACTCTGCTGGCGCGCGCTATTGCCGGTGAGGCGGATGTACCGTTTTTTACCATTTCCGGTTCCGATTTTGTCGAGATGTTTGTCGGCGTTGGTGCCAGTCGAGTGCGGGACTTATTTGCTCAAGGCAAAAAGAATGCCCCATGTATTATTTTTATTGATGAGATAGATGCCGTCGGGCGTCATCGCGGTGCCGGGCTTGGCGGTGGTCATGACGAGCGTGAGCAAACACTGAATCAACTACTAGTTGAAATGGATGGGTTTGAGTCCAATGAAGGGGTAATTCTTATTGCCGCTACTAACCGTCCCGATGTATTAGACCCAGCGTTGTTGCGCCCCGGACGTTTTGATCGTCAGGTCGTGGTTCCTCGTCCAGACATCAAAGGTCGGCGTACTATTTTGGAGGTTCATTCCAAGAAGGTGCCTCTTGGCGATTCTGTGCAGCTGGAAATTGTTGCGAAGGGAACTCCTGGATTCTCCGGTGCTGACCTCGCCAATCTGATAAACGAGGCAGCTCTGCTGGCAGCTCGCGCCGATAAAGAAGTTGTGGAGATGTCAGATTTGGAAGCGGCGAAGGATAAAGGGCTAATGGGGGCTGAACGCCGTTCCATGGTTATCACTGAAGCCGAGAAAAAAGTTACGGCATATCATGAGGCTGGTCATGCTCTGGTTTCCATGAAAATCCCTGGTGCTGATCCGGTGCATAAGGTGTCTATAATTCCGCGCGGACGAGCACTCGGGGTTACTATGTATCTTCCGACTGAAGAAAAATACAGCGAAAGCCGCGAAGGTTTATTGACGGCCATGTGTTCACTTTTAGGTGGGCGCGCAGCTGAGGAGATATTCCTTGGTAGCATAACCACTGGCGCGAGTAATGATATTGAACGCGTTAGCAAACTGGCCCATAAGATGGTGTGTGAATGGGGTATGAGTGAAAAAATGGGTACTATATCTTATGGTGAGAAAGACGGTGAAATCTTCCTCGGTAAAGATATGGGTCATACGAAAAATTACAGTGAAGCAACGGCTCAGATTATTGATGAAGAGGTTAGAAGCCTGATTAATGCATCATACGAGCGTGCCAGAACGATTTTGCGCGACAATCGCGATATTATGGAGCGTATGGTTCGGGAATTGTTAGAAAAAGAGACCATTGATGCACAGGATATTGCGCGCATGCTGGCTGAAGTAGCTGGCGTTGAAGTGGTAGCAACTGAGACTGTTGCGAGTGAAAATAGTGTTGATGTTGCTACAGTAGTTCCCGATGGCGAGGTTATTGATGGCGAGGTCAATGTCTAGATGAGCAGTTTCACCCCGCGTGTGCTTCATTTGTCTGATGCTGCTCAGGTGAGCGAGACAATGAAAAACATCGGTGTTGATCCGGCTGGTGTCGCACGCATGGTGGGCAGGGCACAGTGGTTGAATATTTTGATCGCAGATGTTCCCTGTGCTGCGGCAAACATCCTGAAACAGGAGATGTTGGCAATTGGTGCGGATGCTGCGGTAGCTCGTGGTTCAGTTGCTTGCAGTTGCAGTCATACCGATGTGCTGTTGATGGCGACCTTGAAACAGTTTAGTCAACTGGTTGAGCGTTTGCAGTGCCAGCCTTTTGGTTTGGCTAATCTGGCGAGTGAGTTACGGCAATTGTTGGCGTCGACTCCGACTGGTACTTCAGTGCTGAAAGGTAAGGACTGTTGTTTGCGCCTTGATCGACCTCAGGTCATGGCGGTGCTCAATGTTACCCCGGATTCTTTTTATGATGGAGGTCGGAGCTATAGTGTAGACGCTGCGCTGCGCCAAGCGGAACAACAAATAGCTGACGGCGCGGATATTGTCGATATTGGCGGGGAAAGTACTCGTCCTGGCGCTCCCAGTGTTGATGCTGATACGGAGTTGAAGCGTATTATGCCGGTTATCGAAGCAGTGCGCAGCAATTTCCCTATTCCAATCTCGGTAGATACAAATAAAGCCATGGTTGCAGCCCGGGCAATTGAGGCAGGGGCTAATTTCATAAATGATATCAGCGGGCTAATGTTTGATGCCCAGATGTCTGAAGTCGTTGCTGCTTGTGGAGCCGGTCTATTTGTGATGCACACGCGTGGTTGCCCCGAGGTGATGCAACGAAATACTGATTATGCAGATTTGCTCGGTGATGTTATTGCCAGCTTGAGAATGTCGCTGGAAATAGCTCGTGATGCCGGAATCGCTGGTGATAAGATCGCTGTCGACCCCGGAATTGGCTTTGGTAAGTCAGTTGCGGGCAATTTGGAAATATTGCGCCGTTTAGGTGAATTGCAATGCCTCGGTTGCCCTATTTTATTGGGGACCTCGCGTAAAAGTTTTATCGGTACGGTTTTACACCAGGAACAGCCGCAGCAGCGTTTGTTTGGTTCCGTAGCCACAGCCGTTGTCGGTTTAAATAATGGAGCACGGTTGTTTCGTGTGCATGATGTAGCGGCAACGCGGCAAGCGCTAGATATGGCTTGGGCTGTTGGTGGTAGTTGATTTTATGGTGTTTATTTGAGGTAAGAAGGTTCGATTATGGATATGATCGATGAAATGATGAAAAACTTCAGGTGGTTATTGGATATTTTAGATATCTGCCTGGTTGCCTTTATCATTTACTGGATCATTCTGTTGATTAAAGGTACCAGAGCCGTACAAATGTTGCTCGGTCTAGCGGTTATTTTGGCTATCTATGTAGGTGCCCAATTGTCTGGGCTGTTTACGTTACAGTGGTTGTTGGATAATTTTCTTGCCTCGATAGTGTTAGTTATTGTCGTAATTTTTCAAAGTGATATCCGCCGTGCTTTGATGCATGTCGGGAGCAACCCTTTCTTTGCTGATGTTGCTTATCGCGAAGAGACACAACTTATTGATGAGCTGGTTGCTGCCGCAGTTAACTTGGCGACTAAAAGAGTTGGTGCTCTGATTGTTATTGAGCGCGAGACCGGTTTGAAAAGTTTTTTAGAAATCGGTGTGGAAATTGATGCCAAAGTTTCCGCAGATTTAATTACTGCTATATTTTTACCGCGCTCGCCCATTCATGATGGTGCCTTGATTTTGCAGCATGGTCGTTTAAAGAAGGCGGGCTGCTTTCTCCCCTTATCGCAAAATCCTGGAATAAATAAAAATCTTGGTACCAGACATCGTGCTGCAATTGGATTGACTGAGGTAGTAGATGCTGTGGTTATAGTCGTTTCAGAAGAGACGGGGAAAATTTCAGCTGTTGTCGGTGGGCGGATGACTCGTGATCTGGATTCTAAATCGCTGAGGCGGATACTGACCCGTTTGCTGGATCCAGCACGCACAACGCAGGAGCAACGCTAATGTTGATTCAGCTGGTCACTAATAATTGGCATCTAAAGCTGCTGTCTTTATTCTTCTCCATAATATTATGGTTGTTTGTTATGGGGGAACAAAAAGCTGAGGTAGGCTACACTGTGCCCTTGGAGTTGAAGAATTTGCCGGTGGGGATGGTAGTAGCTAATGAAGTGCCCAGTTTGGTAGATGTCAGGATTAGCGGTCCACGTACCTTGTTAAGCAAATTACGGTCCTCAGATCTGAGCATGTCAGTCGATTTAAATGGTTTGCAACCTGGGTTGACCACCTTTAAACGCCTCGATCAAAACTTAAATATTCCAAGTGTGTTACGCGTCTCTCGTTTGTCTCCATCCTATGTAGATGTAAAGCTGGAGCGTAGTCGGGAGAAAAAAGTACCGGTGCGGGTGTTGGTTGGTGGTGAGCCTGCTGCTGGAGTAACTCTTGGAGCTGTAAAGGTGCGCCCAGCCGTGGTAACCATTGAAGGTGCTGAAAGCGAAGTGAAAAATGTCGATGAAGTGGAGACCGAGTTAGTAGATGTCTCTGCAGTGCAGGAGGGTTTCACCTTAACTATTCCGATCAATTATCGTGGCACTTATACTTCTCTTAAAGAGCAAAAAACGGTAGAGGTCGAAGTGTACGTTAACCAGCACCAGGCAGAGCCAGTTGATGCGGTGATCATCGTTCCAATAACCAACAAACAAAACGATAAATAACAACTTACCTAACTGATAACTTCATTAATACATTGAAAATACTTGCGTTATTAATACGTAAATAAGTGAGGCTCTTATGACCAAGAAACTTTTTGGCACTGATGGTGTGCGTGGTGTCGCGAATGTTTATCCAATGACTACCGAGATTGCTATGCAGTTAGGCCGCGCGGTAGCTTATCTATTTAAGGGCTCGGATAAAAGACGGCGCATCGTCATTGGTAAAGATACCCGTTTATCCGGTTATATGATAGAAAATGCTATGGCAGCGGGTATTTGCTCCATGGGCGTGGATGTGCAGTTGGTGGGTCCATTGCCCACCCCTGGGATTGCCTTTATAACCAACTCTATGCGTGCCGATGCTGGAGTGGTTATCTCTGCATCACACAACGCCTATCAGGATAATGGCATAAAATTTTTCACCAAACTGGGGCAAAAATTGCCCGATGAGATGGAGCTTAAGCTTGAGAAGCTTATGTTTTCCGAAGAACTTGATCTGCTGCGTCCAACAGCTGATGAGGTGGGGCGGGCGTTTCGCATCGATGACGCTACTGGGCGTTATGTAGTGTTTTTAAAGCACGCGTTTCCGCGTGATCTTGAACTGCGTGGTTTGCGCATAGTGCTGGATTGTGCCAACGGTGCCGCCTACAAAGTAGCTCCAGCGGTGTTGCAGGAACTCGGTGCCGAGGTTATCACTCTCGGGGTGAATCCAAACGGCACCAATATTAATGCCGGCTGTGGTTCACTGTATCCGCAGGTTATGGCTAAGGCAGTGCGCGAGTATCGTGCCGATGTAGGGATCGCTTTGGATGGTGATGCCGATCGGGTGATCTTTGTTGATGAGCACGGTAACGAGGTCGATGGTGACCATATAATGGCTATATGTGCCTGCGATATGTTGAAGAAGGGAACTCTGGCGCATAAAACATTGGTCGCTACGGTCATGAGCAATATGGGGCTGGATATTGCGTTACGCAAAGCCGGTGGTAAAGTTGTCAAGACTGCGGTAGGTGATCGTTATGTTACAGAGGAGATGACACGCGGTGGCTATAATCTCGGTGGTGAGCAGTCTGGGCATATGATTTTTTCTGATCACAACAGCACTGGCGATGGTACGTTGTCGGCATTACAACTGTTAGCAATTATGCAGCGCTGCGGTAAGCCGTTGTCGGAGCTGGCTCAAGTGATGACTGCGTTGCCACAAATCTTATGTAATGTGCGGGTAAAAGAGCGCGTTGATTTGGCGTCAGTGCCGGAAGTCAGCGCGGTAATTAAGGCATGTGAGGAGCAGTTGGGGCAAAACGGGCGCGTGTTGATCCGTTACTCAGGTACTGAACCGTTATTACGCATAATGCTCGAAGGGCAAGAGCAGCAATACATTGAGAATCTGGCGGGAGATATTGTTGCTGCGGTAGAGAAATATCTTGGTGGCGTTAAAGAGGAGAGTAAGTGATATGATACGTTTAGGGGTTAATGTCGATCATGTAGCTACTGTGCGTCAGGCACGGGGAACTTTAGCGCCGGATCCGGTGGCAGCTGCAGCTATTGCTGAGTTAGCTGGGGCTGATGGCATTACCGTTCACTTGCGCGAGGATCGCCGTCACATTCAGGATCGTGATGTAGAGTTGTTGCGCCAAACGGTGCAAACATCTTTGAATCTGGAGATGGCGTGTACCGACGAAATGGTGGCGATTGCCACAAGAATCCGCCCTGATTGTGTTACTTTGGTGCCAGAAAATCGTCAAGAGTTGACCACGGAAGGTGGCTTGGATGTCGTTGCCTGCGCTCAGCAATTGCGGCGCCATATACCTGTTTTGCAGGAATGTGGTATTTTAGTAAGTCTGTTTATTGATCCTGATTTGCAGCAGATTGATAATGCGCTGCAGGTTGGAGCAGATGTTGTAGAAATTCATACCGGTCGTTATTGTGACGCTTCTTCAGCTGGGGCGCGTTTAGCCGAATTGGTCAAACTGGAAAAAGCCATACATGCTGCCCGTCAGGCAACTATGGCAGTTTATGCTGGTCATGGGCTTAATTACCACAATATTCAGGCAGTGGTAGATTTGGGTGGTATTGAAGAGTTTAACATTGGCCACAGTGTTATTGCCCGGGCAGTACTGGTTGGTTTAGATCGCGCGGTGCGCGAGATGAAGCAACTGCTGGCGGGATAAGATGGCTATTGCTGGGATAGGCACCGATATAGTACGCGTGGCACGTTTTGCCCGTTTTATTCAGCGCAATGATGAAGCTTTGCTCAAGCGCATGTTTACCGCCGACGAGCTGGCTTATGCTTTGCCGCGCAAGTGTGCCGAGCAACATCTGGCTGCCCGTTTTGCTGCGAAAGAGGCTTTTGTTAAAGCCCTTGGTTTGGGTCTCAGAGATGGTATTACTTGGCATGACATGGAAGTGGTACGTGACGAATTAGGCTGCCCGTCGCTTATCATCAAGGGGCGAGCAGCAGAAATTGTCGCAGCACGTAAGCTAGGCAATGTGTTTTTGTCTTACAGCCACGAAGAAGAGTATGCCGTGGCAACGGTCGTAATGGAGCAAATATGAAATTATTAACTGCAGATCAAATTCGCGAGTTAGATCGCTGCGCTATTGAAGATTATGCGGTGCCAGGTGTGGTGCTGATGGAAAACGCCGGACGCGGTGCGGCGCAGATTGTTGATGCACGCTATCGTTCCCTGTCTCTTGGACCGATTCTGGTGGTGGCTGGCAAGGGCAATAATGGTGGGGACGGCTATGTTATGGCGCGTCATCTGGAAAATTACGGTTGGCAGGTGCGCATTTTGGTGCTGGCTGCACGCAGCGAGATTAGTGGTGATGCGCAGATTAATCTGCGTATTCTGGAAAATAGTCAAAGTGCAATAAGTTACGCTACTACCTCAGTAGAAATTGCTGCCGTGTTGCAACAGTACGCAGATACAGTATTGGTGATCGATGCAATTTTCGGTAATGGGCTCAATACACCTGTACGCGGTCACTTTCTGGCAGCTATTGAACAGATCAACGCTCTAAAGTTGCCTGTTGTTGCTGTGGATATGCCCTCCGGTGTAGATGCTACTACGGGAGAAATTCTTGGTGCGGCAATTAAAGCTGAATGTTCTATCTCGTTTGCTGTAGCCAAGCTGGGTCAGGTAAGCTATCCAGCGTTTAGCTGTGCTGGCGATCTCTTCGTGGTAGATATCGGCGTGCCGAAGTCGTTACAGGATACAATATCCGATCAGTATGTTCTTGTAGATGAGGAATATGCCTGTTCGTTGTTGCCCACGCGCCCAGTTGCTGGTCATAAGGGAACCTTTGGGCACGTGCTGGTAGTTGCCGGTTCGCTGGGCAAGAGCGGTGCCGCTCAGTTGTGTGCTGTTGGTAGTGCTCGCAGTGGTAGTGGTCTGGTGACCCTGGCGACACCGAAGGTGTGTCAGCCGGTTGTAGCTACTGCTGTAGCCGAGATTATGACCTGTGCGCTGGATGATTTTAATGGTGGTCTGAGTGCCGGAGCTGCTGAGCAGATAATACCGCTATGGCAAGGGAAACAGGTGGTTGCCGTGGGTCCAGGTTTGGGGCAGACAGAACAGATTGGTACTCTGGTGGCGCGGCTGGTTAGGGAGTGCCCGGTGCCATTGGTCATTGATGCCGACGCGCTCAACGTGCTGCGCGTAAACGTGGAGCTGATGCATGATCGTGAGCCTGGTTCAACGGTATTAACTCCACATCCCGGAGAGATGGCACGCTTAACTGGCCTCAGTGTTGAGTATATTCAAAGTCATCGCTGCGAGGTAGCCGCGCAGTTTGCCCAACAGTGGCAAGTAGTGCTAGTGTTAAAAGGTGCGCGCACAGTAGTTGCTGCGCCAGATGGCAGGATGTGTATCAATAATAGTGGTAATTCCGGTATGGGGAGTGGTGGAATGGGCGATGTGCTGACGGGTGTTATCGCCGGTTGGATAGCTCAAGGTTTGGATCCATTTACTGCTGCGGTGCTGGGTGTTTATCTGCATGGCATGGCTGCTGATCATTGTGAACAACAGCTGGGGAGCTCTGGCTATCTGGCTGGTGATCTGGTGCAATGTCTGCCAACGGTACGTCAGACCCTTATCAATAGGAGGTAATTTATGCTTACTGCTGAAAATATTATGACCAGTGAAGTGGTTACGGTGCAACCGCAAACAGAATTAAAAGAGTTGGCGGCGTTGTTTCAAAAATATAATTTTAGTTCAATGCCGGTTGTTGATAATCAGGGTGATCTGTATGGGATTATCACCACTACTGATCTGATAGATCGTGACACTACCTTGCATATACCTACTGTGGTTTCAATCTTTGATTGGGTATTATACTTGGAGAGTGAAAAGAATTTTGAAGAGCAGGTGCGACGTATTAGCGCTCACAAGGTAGCAGAGATTTGTAGTACCGCTGTGATTACCTGCGCGGCAGATACCCCGGTGACTGAAGTTGCCGAGTTGATGGTGAAGCACAAAGTGCATCTGGTGCCGGTGGTAGCGGGTAAAAAAATTCTCGGGGTTATTGCTCGTTTGGATATAGTGCGCGCGATGGGAGTGTAGCAACTTGTCCGAAGTGCACGGCTGGGAGGTTGTTACCACCAGCGCAGAACAAACTCAGGAGTTGGGGCGTAAATTGGGTGAGTTACTGACCAGTGGAGCTTTGGTGCTATTGATGGGGGAGTTGGGCGCCGGGAAAACAGCTTTGACCCATGGTATAGCTCGTGGACTGGGGGTGGACACTGACGTGCCGATAACCAGTCCCACTTATACTCTGATGAACAGCTATAGTGCGAGGGTGCCTTTATACCATTTTGACCTGTATCGCCTGATTAGCGCAGATGATTTGCTGGATCTTGGTTTTGAGGATTATTTTTATGGTTCAGGGGTGGCAGTGGTAGAGTGGGCTGAGCGTTGCCCTGAGCTGACCAGCGAGTCTTTGTCGATAAATATTGATTATGTCGATGAGATAACGCGTACCGTTAAAATACAATGCACCGGTAGTAACCAATTTTATGTAGAGATAATTGATGCCCTGCGTGCCGGTTAAATAGCATTCTTTGTCTTCTGTCGTTTGTGGTTGTTGTGTGCCCCTGTTGTGGTAAAAAATATTCAACTGGGTATGCCTGGTCAAATATCACTATCTTGCCCAATAAAAGTTTTGACCAGCCTAGCATTACCTGCTAAATACTCTAGATTGAAATGGAAAATTTGTTACTAGCAAATAAGTTAGCTAGTGGTTTATTGCTCAAGGAGGAACACCTAAAATGGCTCTGGTCGTACAAAAATATGGTGGAAGCTCGGTGGGAACTACGGATAAGATTCGTAATGTTGCTCAGCGGGTTGCTCGCACCTACGATGAAGGTAATGATGTCATCGTTATTGTCTCCGCAATGGCCGGTGAAACAAACAAGTTGGTAGCGCTAGCCGAGGAGATTTGTGAATTTCCCAGCGAACGTGAGTATGATGTGCTGGTATCTACTGGTGAGCAGGTAACTATTGCTCTGCTGTCTATGTGTTTACAGTCGATGGGCTATAAAGCGAAAAGTTATCTTGGACATCAAATTCCCATTAAAACAGATAATGCGTCGTCGAAAGCGCGCATTATGGAGATTGAAGAAGATAATATCCGTGAAGACCTGAAAAACGGTACTATTGTTGTGGTTGCCGGTTTTCAGGGGGTGGATGACGAGGGCAATATTACCACGTTAGGTCGTGGTGGCTCTGACACCTCAGCGGTGGCTGTAGCTGCTGGTTTGCACGCTGATGTGTGTGAAATATATACCGATGTTGATGGTGTTTACACCACTGACCCACGCATTGTCCCCAATGCGAGTAAGATTAATAAGATCTCCTATGATGAGATGTTAGAGATGGCATCGTTGGGTGCAAAAGTATTGCAAATAAGATCTGTTGAATTTGCTAAAAAATATGATGTTGTCATTCACGTTCGTTCCAGTTTTAACGATAACCCTGGAACGCTGGTTATGAAGGAGGATGCTGAGATGGAGACCGTACTGGTTTCAGGGGTAACTTGCAACAAGGATGAGGCAAAAATATCGGTACTGCGCATTCCTGATCATCCCGGAATTGCCGCGGATATCTTTTCTCCACTGACAGAAGCAAATATAACTATCGATATGATAATCCAGAACGTTTCTAACGATGGATTTACTGATATTACCTTTACCATTTCCAAGGGTGATTTAAAAAAAGCACTGAAAATTGTAGAAGATACTGCTAAAAAAATTGGCGCCAGTGGTGTCAAGTCAGACAGTAAGGTGGCAAAAATTTCAATCATAGGCGTCGGTATGCGTTCTCACGCCGGCATCGCCAGCAAGACGTTTAGCACCCTGTCGGCAGAAGGGGTAAATATTCAGATGATTTCGACCAGTGAGATTAAGATCTCCTGTGTCATTGAGGAAAAATATACTGAATTAGCAGTACGTGTACTGCATGATGCTTTTGAGCTCGGCAGCGATAATTAATAGATTGGCAACGAGGAGTGAGTTAATGGCTAAGGTAATGATCTACGATACAACATTGCGTGACGGAACTCAGGCTGAAGATATTTCATTTCTAGTAAGTGATAAAGTTCGCATTGCGCAGCGTTTGGATGAGTTGGGGATTGATTACATTGAAGGCGGCTGGCCAGGTTCTAATCCTAAAGATATAGCTTTTTTTCAGGAGATTAAAAAAGTTCCCTTGAAACATTCCAAGATTGCTGCTTTCGGCTCAACGCGTCGGGCAAAGTCAACGCCAGAAGAGGATAATAACCTGCAGACCCTGATTCAGGCGGAACCTGATGTGGTTACTATTTTCGGTAAATCGTGGGATTTCCACGTGCGTGAGGCGTTGCGGATCAGCCTTGATGAGAATCTTGAGCTCATTAACGATTCTCTGGTTTATCTGAAAAAGCACATATCTGAAGTAATTTATGATGCTGAGCATTTTTTCGATGGTTATAAGGCTAACCCGGAATATGCGTTAAAAACGCTTAAAGCGGCAGAAGATGCCGGAGTGGATTGCATTGTGTTGTGCGATACCAATGGTGGCACTTTGCCGAGTGAATTTCCTCCTATTATGGCTGCGGTTCAGGAGGCTATCTCAACTCCATTAGGTATTCATGCCCATAATGACAGTGAATGTGCGGTGGCGAACTCCCTTATGGCAGTGGCTCTTGGTGCTGTCCATATTCAAGGTACATTAAATGGATTTGGTGAGCGCTGTGGTAATGCTAATTTGTGTTCTGTAATCCCCGCGTTAAAGCTTAAGATGGGTAAAGGGTGTGTCAGTGATGAGCAGATGAAAACTCTGCGCAGTGTGTCACGCTATGTATACGAGTTGGCTAACCTGATTCCTGATAAGCACCAGCCGTATGTTGGGAACTCCGCTTTTGCGCACAAGGGTGGAGTGCATGTTTCGGCTATCCAGCGTCATCCGGAAACTTATGAGCATACGCGTCCTGAGTTTGTTGGCAACGTCACGCGAGTTTTGGTCTCTGATCTGTCGGGTCGCGCAAATATTTTAGCCAAGGCCGAACAGTTTAATATCAATCTTGACAGTAAGGATCCAGTAACTTTGGAAATCCTTGAAAATATCAAAGAGATGGAAAATAAGGGCTATCAGTTTGAGGGGGCAGAAGCTTCTTTTGAACTGTTGATGCGGAAGGCGTTGGGGACTTTGCGCCACCATTTTTCCGTAATTGGCTTTCGGGTGATAGATACAAAATTGAAAGAGGGCGATAAGCCTTTGTCTGAAGCAACGGTCAAGGTTAAGGTGGGTGGGCGTATTGAGCACACCGCGGCTGAAGGTGATGGACCGGTGAATGCTCTGGATAACGCACTGCGTAAGGCGTTAGAGCATTTCTATCCTCAATTGAAGGAGATGCGTTTACTTGATTATAAGGTACGCGTACTGCCGAGCGGTCATGGGACAGCTTCGGTAACTCGGGTGTTGATTGAGTCAGGTGATAGCGAATCACGTTGGGGTACAGTTGGGGTAAGCGATAATATAATTGATGCCTCCTACCACGCTCTTATTGACGCATTACAGTATAAATTGGTCAAAGACGCAGAATAATTATGCGAGTGCAGCCAGGTTTTTGGATTGTGCTCGCACTTTTACTTTTAGTTGTTTTTTTCTTAAAACAGGAGAGATCGGATGTGCTGGTCGCTCCTGTTTTTGTTGCGGCTACGGCGCGTCAACAATTATATGTTGAACTCTGTGGTCCATACTTGTGTCAGCAAGAATCCTGTGTTATTGCAGCAGCTGATATTGGGCAGTTGAGTAAAACAATCATTCAACATGTAAAACTTGAAGAAGCTAGGGTGTTGGTGTCGCGCTGGCTTGATCTAAATTCGCTACTCTGTGGACAAAAACTAACCATGCTGGAAAATGCCGATAAACAACTGGTACTTGAATGTCAGTTTATGAGCGCAGTCAGGCGGATAACGCTGGGTATTCCATTACATCCAGACCATATGACACGGAAGGATTGGCAAGCTCTTCCCGGGGTGGGAGAGAAACTGTCTACAGCAATAGTCGCAGAACGTTGTCGCGGCGGTGATTTTGGTTCAGTGTCAGCTTTGCTGCGGGTACGCGGAATTTCTTACAAAAAGCTGGAATCTCTGCGTCATTATTTTCAATGATTGTCATGTCGATAAATAGTTTTTGTTAATACATAGTTCTTCCCTATCGTTGCTAATAAGTGTAGTGTAATTATTGCTGCTGAATAGTTTGTTTGGTGGTTGTCGGCTCTGAGGTGAGCACTTTAGTGAATCTTGTAGCGGAGGATTGTGGTCGATGAAATGTCCGAAATGTAAAGGGCAGATGTATTTGGAAAAATACTTTGACTATGTACGTTCTTTTGATGCTTGGAAATGTAGTCGTTGCGGTGAAATTATTGACGCCACTATAGCATCGAATCGTGCGCGCAATCGCAACCAGCATGTTGGATGATTATTTCGTGATCTATCTCCAGTTTCAGCATTAATAGGCATTATGTGATGGTTTGTATCCGGCATGTTTGATATTCTGTGTCACTCTTGGATTAAGTATTCTTCTAGTTTGTAGTCGCTGCGTCGTTGGGGTTATTGATGGTGGATATTTTTGTAGGTCGACAACCTATTTTTGATCGCAATATGCGGGTCTGTGCTTACGAACTCTTGTATCGCCATGGTTTTGTTGACCATGCTGTGATAACTGATTTCGACGCAGCAAGCTCAGAGGTGGTTGTTAACTCGCTGGTAGAAGTTGGTCTTGATCGTTTGGTCGGCAACAAAAAAGCTTTTTGCAATTTTACCCGTGACTTTTTGGTTAAGGGTTCACATATACCTTTTGGGACTAACCAACTAGTGGTTGAAGTGTTGGAAACTGTATCGCCAGATCAGGAAGTTCTTGAAGCTATTCGTAGTTTGTCGCGTAGCGGTCATTGGATTGCTCTGGATGATTTTGTTTTAACCGAAGAGCTGCTGCCATTGGTTGAATTGGCAGATATTGTTAAAATAGATGTGCTGGCTTTGTCGCGAGAAGAGGTCGTAATCCAGGTCCAGACATTACGTCAGGTAAAAAAACTGCAGCTGCTGGCAGAAAAGGTTGAGACCAACAATGAATATCTTTTTTGTCGCGATCTGGGTTTTGATATGTTTCAGGGCTACTTCTTTAGTAAGCCGCAGGTAGTATCAGGGCGTAAGATACCCCCGACACGCTTGGCGATGCTGCGACTGATGTCCGAGTTGCAAAAAGTCAATATTGATCTGGATAAACTGGAAGAAATTATTCAGACCGATGTCAACTTAAGCGTAAAGTTGTTGCGTCAGATAAACTCTAGTTTTTACAGTTTGGTAGCTGAGGTAAGGTCTATTCGCCAAGCTATTATCTACCTTGGGTTGCAGCATATTCGTAATTGGGCCTGTATTGTCTCTATGGGAAGTGTCAATGAAAAGCCTCAGGAATTGATGTCTATGGCTCTGGTGCGGGCTAAGATGTGCGAGATCCTTGCCTGTAGCGATGACAGTGAGCAGCAAGGGATGTATTTTACTGTCGGATTATTTTCTATGTTGGACAGTTTCTTTGATCTACCTATGGAGGAGATCCTGTCTAGTTTGCCTTTGGCTGATGAGGTTGATAAGGCTTTGTTGCGCCGTGAGGGTAAGTTGGGCGATGTGCTGTCTTGCGTTGAGGCTTATGAACGCGCGCAGTGGGATGTGGTTGATGACTATGGTCTTGATAAGTTGCGGGTGCGCAATGCCTATCTGGAAGCACTTGACTGGTCAACTGCCGCGTTGGAAAGCTTGAACTGATAATTAGTTATGAAGTTTTTTGCCCCCGCCAAGGTAAACTTATGTCTGCATGTCACCGCTAAACGTCATGATGGTTATCACGATTTGTGTATGATAATGCAGAAGATTGCTCTGTATGATGAGCTGGATATCGAAGTAACTGCAATTCCAGAAGTCGCATTTTCCTGCTTAGGTGTAGATCTTGGTTCTCCTGTAGACAATCTTGTTGTACGGGCGGCGCATGCTTTATTACGTTACGATACCCGGCAGCGCGGGCTTAAGATTAATCTTAAGAAAAATATACCGGTAGCAGCAGGGCTGGGTGGCGGATCATCTGACGCGGCAGCAACACTTATTGCGGTAAATAAGATGCTGGATCTAGATTTAGCTGAGGAGGTATTGCAGCGCGAAGCTTTAGCTCTTGGTGCCGATGTGCCATTTTTCCTCTATGATTCTGTTGCATGGGCGACTGGGGTTGGTGATAAATTGCAGCCAGTCAATATCGTGCCGCGGTATTGGTTGGTATTGGTTAATCCTGGAGTCGGTGTGTCGACGGCGCTGGTTTATAACACCTTGAATGTGGATGACTATTCGTCGTGCCCGATTGTTGCAGTTGTTCAGGACCAGGACGAGTTAGTATCTTTGCTGCACAATGATCTTGAATCTGCTACCTTGAAGCTATGCCCACGTGTCGCGCAGTTGAAAGATGAAATGGTGCAGCTTGGCGCCGCCGGGGTTCTGATGTCGGGTAGTGGTCCGACGGTGTTCGGGGTATTCTTTAGCGCAGAGGCGGCATGCTCGGTTCAGAATAAATTATTGAAAAATGGTCGAAGTTGGAGCTGTGTTGTAGCGCCGATTCAGTAAATGTAAAAAGGTGCTGAATGAATTTTTTTATTTACACCTTTCTGTGTTTGTTGTATAACGCCTCCACGAATTACGCACAGTAATGGCATGAGACTTTTATGTTCAAAAGTAGCGTAATGTAGTAGATCTATGATGGGGCGTCGCCAAGCGGTAAGGCACCGGATTTTGATTCCGGCATTCCCAGGTTCGATTCCTGGCGCCCCAGCCATTTTTTAAAACCTCTAGCGATGGCAGTTTGATCGAAACTTGGTCATGCGTTGAGAGGTTTTTCTTGTTTGTGTTGCCCTGCTGTTGATGGTGACATACTATCTGCTTAGCAATATCAGGATTATGTCGTGAATAAAATCAAGATCTTCGCCGGAAATTCCAATCCAACTTTGGCTCGTGAAATCTGTGGTCATCTTTCAGTATCTTTGGGTAGCGCTAACGTTAAAAACTTCTCCGATGGTGAAATTATGGTCGAAATCGGGGAAAATGTGCGTGGTTGCGATGTTTATGTGGTGCAGTCAACCAGTGCTCCTACCAATAACAACTTGATGGAATTGTTGATTATGGCTGACGCTCTGAAACGTGCATCAGCGGCTAGTATTACCGCAGTTGTTCCTTACTTTGGTTACGCTCGTCAAGACCGTAAGGTTGCTCCGCGTACGCCTATCACCAGTAAGCTTGTTGCTGACCTGATTTCAATTTCCGGCATTAATCGTTTGTTGACTATGGATTTGCATGCCGGTCAGATTCAGGGTTTCTTTGATATTCCTGTTGATCACCTATATGCTGCACCAGTGTTGTTGGATGATCTCCAGGGTCGTTTTAACGAACGGGTAGTTATAGTTTCGCCTGACGCTGGTGGCACTGAACGTGCGCGCGCCTTTGCCAAAAGGATGGATGCCGGGCTGGCTATCATAGATAAGCGTCGTAGTGGTCCCAATGTGTCAGAGGTTATGCATATTATTGGGGACGTGCAGGATCAAATATGTATTATTGTTGATGATATGATTGATACCGCAGGTACTCTGTGTCACGCAGCAGCAGCCCTGCAGGGTCAGGGTGCTAAACAAGTGTTCGCTTATGCAACTCATGCAGTTTTATCTGGTCCGGCGTTAGAGCGGATCAATACTAGTTGCTTGGAAGAGGTTGTGGTGTCAGATTCAATCGTCTGTACAGATAAACTCGCTCAATGTTCTAAATTGCGTACGTTGCCTGTTTCATATCTGTTGGCAGAAGCGATAAGGCGTATCCATTCAGATGAATCTGTAAGTTCACTATTTGTTTAGTTGGTAAATAACAGTTCAAGGCGTGCTATAAAATATCGGCTCGCACTTTAATATTGGAGGAAGCAAATCATGGCACAAGAATTAAATGTTGTCCTGCGTGAGCGGGTTGGTAAAGGTGGAGCACGTAGCGCGCGCCGCAATGGCTTAGTCCCTGGAGTTGTGTATGGTTCACACGTTGAGCCATGTGCTGTCAATGTCAACCCTAAGGCGTTGAAGGCTGCTATCGGTGGAGAAGCTGGATGGAACACTATGCTGACCTTGGTAGGTGAAGGTCCTTTTAATGGGGTGCAAGCGGTTGTTAAGGATATGCAGGTTGATTCTATTCGTCGCCATGCTACTCATGTAGATTTTCAAGCGATTGATATGAAAAAAATTGCTATTTTTATGGTGCCGGTAGTTACTGTTGGTCATTCGATCGGTGAAAAAGAGGGTGGAAATCTTGAAGTAATCCGTAAAGAGCTTGAGGTGTTGTGTTTACCTTCTGCGGTGCCAGCTTCTATTGAGATCAATGTTTCAGCCTTGAAAATCGGTGATGTTGTCCATATTGATGATGTAACTGTTCCTGCAGGTACTGAATTGCCCCACGATGTTAATTATACTGTCATGACTGTTGTTGGTTATAAGGCTAGTGATGATGTTGATGGTGGTGAAGAAGCTGAAGTTGACGCTGATGCTGAAGCCGAAGCTGAAGTTGTAGAGTAGTTTTGTATCTGGTTGTTGGTCTGGGTAATCCAGGTGAACGCTACGCGATGACGCGGCACAATGTTGGTTTTATGGTGGTTGATAAACTGGCGCAGCGCTGTGGTATAGCTCTTAAAAAGAGCGGTTATCAGGCTAAATACGGTGTTGGCTGTTGTGCTGGGCGTGAGGTTACGCTGCTACAACCACATACCTTTATGAATCTAAGCGGTGCCAGTGTGGCATCTGCTTCCAAATCCCTCGGAATTACATCGAGGGATTTAGTCGTGGTACACGATGAAATTGATCTGCCCTTTGGTGTGGTCAGGGTCAAGTCTGGTGGGGGGCATGGTGGTCACAACGGTTTGCGCCATATAAACTCATCTATCGGCAATGGCGATTACCTCAGGGTGCGCGTCGGGGTTGGTCGACCTGTCCATGGCAGTGATGTTGCCGACTATGTGCTACGCTCCTTCTCTACGAGTGAAAAAACAAACCTTGATGAAGTGCTCGTATATGCAGCAGGTGTTGTTGAAGCCTTGTTGCAGCATGGTGAACAATACGCTATGTGTGAATACAATGGGCGCAATATTTTAACCCATAATACTTAATTTAAAAGGGGAGATTGGTAATGGCGTATTTTGCCGTAATTCTTGGCATAGTTGGCTTTGGTGCCGCTATTATGCTTTACAACAAAGTTAAGCAAGAGCCCGTAGGCAATGAGCTTATGGTTGAAATTTCTACTGCTATCCACGATGGCGCTATGGCGTTCTTACGTCGCGAGTACCGCATTTTAGCAATATTTATTGTTGTGGTATTTGTTTTGGTAGCAATGAGCATGGGCTTTCAGACGGCATTTGCCTTTCTTGGAGGTGCTCTATGCTCCATGACCTGTGGTTTTATCGGGATGAAAGCAGCTACTCGCGCCAATGTTAGAACAACCGAAGCTGCCCGTCTTAATGGTCAGGCTAAGGCTCTCGAGGTTTCCTATAATGGCGGCGCTGTTATGGGGCTTTCTGTAGCCTCACTTGGTCTGGTAGGTGTTGGTGTTGCGTATATCGCTTTCGGTGGTGACCCTGAGACCTCGCGTTACATGAGTGGTTTTGCTATGGGAGCCTCATCAATTGCACTGTTTGCCCGTGTTGGTGGTGGTATTTATACTAAGGCTGCTGACGTTGGAGCCGACCTCGTAGGTAAGCTTGAGGCTGGCATTCCTGAGGATGATCCACGCAATCCCGGTGTTATTGCCGATAACGTTGGTGACTGTGTTGGTGATACCGCAGGTATGGGCGCAGATATCTTTGAGTCCTATGTTGGTTCAATTATTGCGACTATTGCCATTGCCGCTGCTGCCAGTCCTGAATTGCTAGCGCAATTAGGTTCCGGCGCAGGCGTCCAAGCCTCAGCGATGCTGCTTCCTCTAGTGTTGGCTATCTTCGGACTGATCTTTTCTTTCGCCGGTATCTATTCCATGAAGCGTTTTCAGGATAAAGATCCAGCTGAGGCATTACGTCTGACAACTTTCGTTGCTGCTGGTCTTTTTCTGATCGCTTCAATGTTTATTGTTTTGATCATGGGTCTTCACTTTGGTATTTTCATGGCTCTGCTTGGTGGTTCATTGGCCGGTATTGCCATTGGTTTGATTACCGAGTATTACACCTCTGCGGCTCCGGTATATCGCATTGCGGAGGCAAGTAAAACTGGCCCAGCGACCAACATCATCAGCGGTTTAGCTGTTGGTCTTGAAAGTACTGCAGCGCCAATTCTGGTTATCTGTGTTGCAATTATGACTGCTAACTATTTTGCAGGTTTATATGGTATCGGTATCGCTGCTGTAGGTATGTTGGCTACTGTTGGTGTTACCATGACAGTTGATGCCTATGGTCCAATTGCAGACAACGCCGGCGGTATCTCAGAGATGGCTGGTCTTGGTCCTGATGTACGCGAAATTACAGATGGTCTTGATGCTATCGGTAACACTACGGCTGCGGTAGGTAAGGGGTTCGCTATTGGCTCCGCTGCTCTGACGGCTCTTGCCTTGTTCTCAGCTTATGCCACAACCGTAGGTTTGGAATCTATCAACCTGATTCAACCACGCGTTGTTGTTGGTTTGTTTATTGGTGGTGCTTTGCCATTCTTTATGGGTGCTCTCACCATGACCAGTGTTGGTAAGGCAGCTGCTCAGATGGTTGAAGAGATTCGTCGCCAATTCCGCGAGATTCCTGGTCTGCTCGAAGGTAAAGAAGGTGTTAAGCCTGAGCACGAGAAGTGTATCGATATTTCTGCTAAGGCAGCACTGAGAGAGATGGTGTTACCTGGTGTAATTGCTGTAGTAGCTCCAGTGTTGATCGGGTTTGTGCTTGGCAAGGAGGCTCTAGGTGGAATGCTGGCCGGTGCAACCTTGACTGGTGTCCTTCTTGCTCTGATGATGTCTAACGGTGGCGGTGCTTGGGATAATGCCAAGAAGTTTATCGAAACAGGTAAAATTGCTGGAGAGAAAAAAGGTACCGACGCGCACTCAGCTGCAGTCATCGGTGATACTGTAGGCGATCCATTTAAAGATACTTCAGGTCCGGCTATGAATATTCTTATCAAATTGATGAGTGTTGTAGCATTGGTAATAGCACCACTTCTTGTTTAGTAGTAAGTGCACATACAGTTAACAGATAGCCGAGGCTTACGTCTCGGCTATCGTTGTTTGGAGTAAAAAGCTATGGGCTTCAAATGTGGCATAGTTGGCTTGCCCAATGTAGGCAAATCAACAATTTTTAACGCAATAACCTCAGCTGGTGCAGAATCAGCAAACTATCCATTTTGTACTATCGAACCCAATGTCGGTATAGTTTCGGTACCGGACACTCGGCTCGATGCTTTGGCAAAGATTGTCAACCCGCAGCAGATTTTGCATACCGCGATGGAATTTGTTGATATTGCCGGGTTAGTGAAGGGGGCGAGTAAGGGTGAAGGTTTAGGTAATAAATTTCTTGGTCATATTCGCCAGGTAGATGCGATAGCCAATGTCGTTCGTTGTTTTGAGGACGATAATGTTGTTCATGTAGACGGCTCCGTTGATCCGTTGCGTGATATCGAGGTTATTCAAACTGAGTTGAATCTTGCCGATTTGGAAGCAGTAGAAAGACGTTACCTGCGGGTTCAGAAGGTTGCGAAAAGTGGCGACAAAAACAGCCAAGCTGAAGTGGTTGTGTTGGAGAAAGTTGATAAATGTCTTAACGAGGGGAATCCGGCGCGTAATGCAGGTCTTAATGCGGAAGAGAGATACATGGTGCGTGAGCTTAACCTTATCACTATTAAGCCCGTGCTATATGTTGCCAATGTTTCCGAAGATGATTTAGTTGGCAATCATCCTCATGTTGACAAAGTGCGTCAATATGCACTACAGCAGGGTGCAGAGTTTGTCACTATTTGCGGCAAGATTGAAGCGGAGATTGCGGAGCTTGATAATGCTGAGAAAAGTGAATTCTTGCAGGAGCTTGGTTTGCATGAATCAGGCTTGGATCGGATGATTCATGCTGGGTATCGGCTGCTTGGTTTGATAACCTATTTTACCGCTGGTGTTAAGGAAGTGCGGGCGTGGACTGTGTCGAAAGATGCTTTGGCGCCGCAGGCAGCCGGTGTTATTCATAGTGATTTTGAAAAAGGTTTTATCCGTGCAGAAGTGATTGGTTACGAAGATTTTATCAACTCAGGTGGTGAGTCTGGTGCCAAAGATAAAGGACTGTTACGTGTAGAAGGTAAGGAATACCATGTGAAAGATGGAGATGTAATGCATTTTCGCTTTAACGTCTGAGGATGGTATCTGGTTAATTATAGTATTTGGTTGTTAAATAGAAAATATTGCGGGATGTTTTAGCATAGACTTCATCGTGGTCATGTGTTAAGTATCCCAATTCTGTAAGTCGAGCGTTTAAAGTAAGCGCTCGCTCCTTGTTCCGGGGAAGACCGGAGCTAATATCCATGAGGAGGTTTACGCATGCGTACCTATGAAACAATTTTTATTGTCAATCCTCAGATTGTTGGCGATGAATACACCGCAGTGTTGGACAAATTTAAAGGTGTATTGATTGACCAAAATGCTGAAATTCTTAAGTTCGCTGAGTGGGGCACGAAGCGTCTCGCTTATCAAGTTAAGAAGCACGATCAAGGTACTTATGTGCTGGTGAATTTTAATGCTGAAAATGGTGTTGTAAAAGAATTTGAGCGGCGGATGCGTTTGGATGATTCTATTATAAAATTTCAAACGTTACTGCTTGAGGGCGGCTTCGAGGCTCCTCCTGTCGTAGCAACGGTGCCAGCTGCCGATGATGAAGACGAAAGTACAGAAAGTACAGAAAGTA
>CAZHXF010000005.1:50890-80689 GCA_964536375.1 uncultured Desulfuromonas sp.
GCAACGGTGCCAGCTGCCGATGATGAAGACGAAAGTACAGAAAGTACAGAAAGTAAAGAAAGTACAGAAAGTACAGAAAGTACAGAAAGTACAGAATAAACTGTGTAACGACATTTCTCGAAAGGATTAATGATATGGCTTTTGTTAAAAAAAGTTCTCCTCGTCGTTTTGGCCGTCGTAAAGGTTGCCGATTCTGCGCTGATAATACTTTGAAAATTGATTATAAAGAGGTGCGTACTCTGCGCTATTTTGTTTCTGAGCGCGGTAAAATTGTACCTCGGCGTATTTCAGGTAACTGTGCTATTCACCAACGTAAGGTGACTGAAGCGATTAAGCGGGCGCGTAATATTGCTTTACTGTCTTTCACCTCAAATAGGACGGTCGATTAATTGGCAATGAACTTTGCTGGGCAAGGAAACCCTAAGGGGGTGACTACGCTACTGCTGGTGCTTGTCAGTGTAGGTGTGACCTGTGGATTGCAGCTGTCGTTTCAGCTGCTTGGTCCATTTGGGGTGTTGCTAAACCCTTTTTTAGCTTTCCCTGTTGCCTATGTATGTATGCGTGCAGGGATAACTCCAGCGTTGCTAGCACTATTGTTGGTTGTGACAGTCGTTGGACAGCAGGCCGGAATGGTTCCTGTCCTGTCTTATCTGCTCCAATTTGGGGGTGCTTCGCTGCTGTTGCCTGTACTGTTGCGGCAGGGAGTTGGTTGGTTTCGGGCGGGAATGGTTTGTCTGGTATTGACTGTAGTTACGCTTGCAGTTGCTGCTGGCGGATACTCGTTGAAACAACACACAACCATTACTTCTATGGTGGATAGTTACATAGACACTGAAGTTGGTAAGGCTAAGCTAGCATATGAGCAGACCGATTTGCCTACTACTCAAGTGCGCGAATTGCTAACGGTTCTTGATTCGACGGCGCTATTTTTTAAACAGGCTTATGTAGGCTTGGCGAGTGTTGCTGTAGGTGTGGTTTTGGCTGCAACCGTGGTGTTACTCAGCTGGTCGGCGCGTGGACGGTATGTTATCCCGGGCGTTGTGTTTCACCAATTGCGCTTGCCGGATTTGTTAATCTGGTTTCTGATCGTAGCCGGGTTCAGTTTGTTGTTCAATATAGCTATAGTGCGACAAGTGTCACTTAACATATTGACGCTGTTACTGCCGCTGTATTTCTTGCAAGGTGTTGCTATATTGTCTTTTTTCTTGCGTAAAAAAGGCTTTTCGACTGTATCGCATGTATTTGTTTATGTGCTGGTGCTTGTGATAAATCCATTGCCTGTGGTGGTGACTGCCATCGGGGTATTTGATATGTGGTTCGACTTTAGAAAACCACGAGTGAAAACTACGTAGAACCTTTATGGAGGGGAACGATGGAAATTATTTTAACTGAAAGTATTGATGGACTGGGCGAAATTGGCGAAATCGTTAATGTTAAGCCTGGTTATGCTCGTAACTTTTTATTGCCTAAAGGCTGTGCGGTCATAGCAGACCAGAGCAGCGTTAAGCAGTTTGAGCATCATAAACGTCAATTGGAGCGTAAGGCTTTAAAATTGGCTAAAACTTCTGATGCGATGAAAACTAAAATCGAAGCAGTGTCCTGTGAATTTGCCCTGCGTGCTGGTGATGATGGTAAGCTGTTCGGTTCTGTAACTGCAGCAGATGTCTGCGCTAAACTAGCTGAGGCTGGTATCGAGATAGATCGTAAGAAACTTCAGCTTAGCGATGCAATTAAAACATTAGGTGACCATAAGGTTGCTGTTAAATTGCCCGCTTCAGTTGTTGCAGAAATTTCTGTTTCAGTAGTAGCTGCCGAGTAATAGAGTGTCGTGCACTACAGCGGCTTAGTTGTCGCTGTAGTGTTTGATGTTTTTACCTATGACAGAGCTGCCTACCCACAAACTGCCACCGCAGAATATTGAAGCTGAGATGTCAATCTTGGGCGGAGTTTTGCTTGAGAATGAAGCCTTGAATAAGGTGCTCGAGCTGTTATCCCCTGATGACTTCTATCGTGCTAGTCATCGCCAGATATTCAATGCGCTTATAGCCCTTTCCGAGCGCAACGAACCTGCCGACCTGGTGACTCTTATTGCTGAACTTAAACAGAGGGATCAATTAGATGCCGTGGGGGGTAGTACCTACCTGGCTTCTCTGGTTGATTACGTCCCTACTGCGGCCAATATTGTCTACTATTCCAGATTAGTTAAGGAGAAATCTGTTGCTCGTCACCTGATCAATGTCGCTACCGAAATAGCAACGCGCGGTTACAATGGGCAAGAGATGGATAAGACTCTAGATTGGGCAGAGAAATCTATTTTCGAAATTGCTAACATGAAGATTCGTCCGTCATATTTCTCTACTAAAGAGATAATGAAGGATACCTTTAAGGCAATTGAGAGACTGTTTGAGCGCAAAGAGTTAATAACCGGTGTGCCCAGTGGTTATACCGAACTGGATAACATGACTGCTGGTTTGCAAGGTGGTGATTTAATCATTGTTGCCGGAAGACCGTCAATGGGTAAGACTGCGTTTTGCGTAAACGTAGTGGAACATGCAGCTATATATGCGGCAAAACCAATAACTGCGCTAATTTTTTCTCTGGAAATGGGCAAAGAACAGTTGGTGCAACGTATGTTGTGCTCGGTGTCACGGGTGGATGCTAGTCGCTTGCGCACCGGTCATTTAGGCGAATCAGACTGGCCGAAATTGACCAATGGCGCCGGGTTGTTGTCGGAGGCCAAGATCTTTATCGATGATACTCCGGCTATTACGGTGCTGGAGTTGCGCTCTAAGGCGCGGCGTTTAAAGGCTGAGCATGATGTAGGGCTGGTTGTCGTAGATTATTTGCAATTGATGCAGGGGAATAACCCCGAAAGCCGCCAGCAGGAAATATCCGAGATTTCACGTTCGCTCAAGGCGTTAGCTAAGGAGCTACATGTTCCGGTGATGGCGCTATCACAGTTAAATCGTTCGGTGGAAAGTCGTACCGATAAGCGCCCGATGATGGCCGACTTGCGCGAGTCCGGTGCTATTGAGCAAGATGCTGACGTTATTATGTTTGTCTATCGCGAGTCAGTATATTGCGAGGCTTGCCGTCGTCGTGATGGCAGCTGTGATAAAGATCATGAGAACGATGCGGAAATTATTATTGGCAAACAACGTAATGGTCCAATTGGTACTGTACATTTGACTTTTCGTGGCCAGTATACCAGATTCGAAAACCAATCCAAACGTACAGACGGCTAACGGCTAAGGTCCGCTGCTCCTGCCAATTGTACTCCAATCTTGCAATCCTAAAGTTATGCTTGTGGTTTCTTCTCTGTTTCAATCTCTAATAGCTGTATTTTTTTTCTCAGAGTGTTGCGGTTTATTCCTAATATCTGGGCGGCTCGTACTTGGTTGCCGCGCGTTTTTTCTAGAATAATTTGAATTAATGGTCGTTCCACTTGATGTAAAACCATTTCGTAAAGATCGTTTACTTCCACGATGTCTTTTTGGTCCAAAGAGGCGCGTAGTTTTTTATCTATTAGTGCTTCTAGGGATTCGCTCTCTTTGTGTTCAACCGCGCAGTGCTGTAATTGACCGAAGTCGCTGGTGCGAAGCATCTGTCCCTGGCTAAGTAAACAGGCCCGCTGGATAGTATTTTCCAACTCACGGATGTTGCCGGGCCAATTGTGGCGTGTCAATAGTGCCATAGCTTTATCGCTACAGCTGGTAATGGCAGATTTAAATTGGCAGTTGGCCTTGTGAATGAAGAAATCAACCAGCAGCAGAATGTCTTCTTTGCGCTGACGCAGTGGAGGCAATGCAAATGGGAGCACGTTCAGGCGATAGTACAGATCTTCGCGGAAGGTTTTTTCGGTTACGCACTGCTCTAGGTTTTGATTTGTTGCGGCTACAATTCTGACATCTATGGGAATTGCTTTGTTGCCGCCCGTGCGTGTTATCTCTTTCTCCTGCAGGACGCGCAATAATTTTGTCTGTAAATCAAGGGACATGTCGCCGATCTCGTCAAGGAATATGGTGCCCCTGTTGGCCTGTTCAAATTTTCCAATTTTGCGCTCTATGGCTCCAGTAAAAGCCCCCTTCTCAAAGCCAAACAGTTCACTTTCCAGTAGGTCATGAGGGATGGCGGCACAGTTGATAGCGATGAACGGTAGTTTTGCGCGTCCACTGTTGCAATGTACTGCCTGAGCTATGAGTTCCTTGCCGGTGCCGGATTCCCCAGTGATCAGGATGGTGATATCTGAAAGTGATACCTTGCCCAGCAATTTGTAAACCTCCTGCATTGCCTTGCTGTTGCCGATTATAGTTTTTTCTGGACTGTTTTGTTCGCTGACCTGATGTTGTGGTAACGCTTCATCGCTGGTCACGGTGTAGATTTTTTGTGCTTTTAAGATGGTTGCCTGGACGACATCTAGGTCGAATGGCTTAGTGATATAATCGTAGGCACCACGCTTCATGGCTTCCACTGCATTTTCCATAGAAGACTCAGCTGTCATCATAATGATCGGTAGATTCGGTTGCTGCGTCTGGATTTCATTTAGCAGGTCAAGACCCGACATGTCTGGCATTTTAATGTCAATCATGGCTAAATCATATTTGTTTTGTCCGAGAAGTTTGCGTGCTGCGCATCCGCAATCAGCCAGGTCTACTTTAAACCCAAGCTTTTGCAGCGCTTTGGACAAAACCCAGCGAATGCTTTCTTCATCATCGGTCACTAAAATACGCTTCAAGGACATCCGTTACTCCGCAGATATATTTGGTTGTTGTATTGCCAGTGTACGCCTGAATGGTAGATATATACTACAGCAAGTACCTTGATCTAAGTCGCTGTCAATGCGCAGCATGCCATCATGCTCGTTGATTATTTTTTGGCTAATAGCCAATCCTAGCCCGGTACCATTGCTTTTGGTGGTGAAAAAAGGGGTGAATATGGTGTGTAACATGGCCGGTGGAATTCCGGCACCATTGTCAATGATTTTTACTACTACAAACGGTACTGGTGGCTGACCGGGGGTGCTGAGGTGGTGCTCGGTATCTATACGAGTTGAGATCGTTATGCTGCCGTCGGCTTTTACCGCTTCGCAGGCATTTTTTATTACATTTAGAAAAAGTCTGGTCAATAGCGTTTGGTCGCCGATTATTGGTGGAATGCTTGGATCCAATTGCATATTAAACTGAATTTTTTGACCATATTCACTCTGTGCCTGCAACAGGATTATATCTCCGATGATTTGCGTGAGATTTAATTGTGTCAGTTCTTTGGGGCGCGGAGTGCTTAAATCCATCAGCTCTTCAATGATACCATTTATGCGATCTGTCTCCTTGATCATTATCTGAGTGTATTCCAGTAATTCTGGTCGGTGTTCTAATTCCATGGCTAATAACTGTGCCGCACCGCGAATCCCTCCCAGGGGGTTTTTGACTTCGTGGGCAAGTCCAGCAGCTAAGGTGTCGAGTATGCCGAGTCTTTCAGTACGCTGGACGTCCTGTTCCAGTTGTTTGATGCTGGAGGCGTCGTGCAGCGATAATGTGACTCCCAGTTGCGTACCATTGTCAGCATAGAGCGGTGAGGCACTTGCTTGAATTGGTAGTGCTGAAGAGTGCGGTCGTTGTAGCAGAATAGTCTCGCGATCGGTGATTGAGCGCCCTTCAAGCATAGCAATATCCACTAAATAAATGATGCTGTGCTGGTTCTTCAACAGATCGCGAATGTCGTATTTTGAGCCCTGGTTGGCTGACAACCCGATAAGTGCTTGTGCCGCTGGATTCATCAAGATGATGCAATAACTCTTATCGATGACAATAATTGCTTCATTGGTGCTGTTGATTACGTATGTGCCCAGTTGTTCAATGTTGCTATTATTGATAACGCAAGTTGGTATTGCTGTCATATTGATCCTGGACCGGAAAAGAAATTTTTAGTGATGGTCAGCAGCTCTGGGTAGTGCTGTACGTTGTTTACTTGACTGCGAAACTCGCTGGCACCACTCATGCCCCGTGAATACCAGCACAGATGTTTGCGCATATCGGTTATGGTCTTATGTTCACCGAATGTTTGTTTGTGTAGTTGTAGGTGGTTAATTATGGTCTGGAGTCGTAATTGTTCGGAAACTTCTAGTGGCTGCGCACCACGCTGCAACTGGATAATGTCCGTGATCAGCCACGGATTACCGTAAGCGCCGCGCCCAATCATGACTCCATCGCAACCGGTTGTGTGCAGCATGGTTAGTGCATCTTCGGCACAATTGATGTCGCCGCTACCTATGACAGGGATACTGACTGCCTGCTTTAGCTGTTTAATGTGATCCCAATCTGAGTGACCAGAAAACCCCTGGCACTTGGTGCGCGGATGTAAAATTAACGCATCAGCCCCTGATTGCTCAGCTATCTTGCCAATTTCCAGAAAATTAATAGTGTTCTGATCCCAGCCAGAACGAAACTTTACCGTTAGGGGTAACGAAGATGCCTTGCGCACTGCACTTATGACCTTACCGACCAATAGTGGGCTTTGTAACAGCGCACTCCCAGCACCAGAGCGTACCACTTTTTTGACTGGACAGCCCATGTTGAGGTCAAGCAATTCACCATAGTCGGAACTTATTACCGCCGCCTCAGCAAGCACATTAGGATCTTCACCAAACAGCTGAATGCCAAAGGGTGTCTCACTTGCAGAACGTGTTAGCAACTCAAGTGTTCGCTTGCCATCGCGGATCAGACCGTTGGCGCTGATCATTTCCGAATAGACTAAAGCTGCTCCAGCTTGCCGATTTATCTGACGATAAGGGGAGGTAGTGATTCCTGCCATGGGAGCTAAAACTATGTTATTATCCAAACGAAGTGTTTTAATTGTTAATGGTGTAGTGCTCATAATTTAGGCACTGTAGCATGACTCGAGCTGCTAGTGAATTCAAAATATTAGCTTGCTGGAAATATACCTGTACACAGTATACAAAAGTACTTGACGCTATGGGTTGAGTTTGCTAAAACTGCTAAAGCGTATTGAACAAGAACGCATTCAGTTGGGTTTTCTTAGGTTATGTTTTTCATGAAAACAACAATGTTTTAGTTGTAATAGTGACGAATGATCGGGGGGATTGTTCGTCAGTAGTATCATGTAGTTGGTTGGTGGCAATTTGGCCACCGTGTTTTCGTTTCCATTTATAAGGAGAGAGAAAAAATGTCAACATTGAAGAATGTACTGGCGCAAAAAATTGATGCGCATCGTCCTCGTATCGTTAAGCTGAATAAGCAGTTCGGTGATGTATCTTTAGGGGAATGTACTATTGCCCAAGCAATCGGTGGTGCACGTGGTATTAAATGCCTGGTTACTGATATTTCTTATCTTGATCCTATGGAAGGTATCCGTTTCCGTGGCATGACTATTCCTGAGACTTTTGCTGCATTGCCTAAAGTTCCAGGTAGTGAGTATCCTTACGTTGAAGGTTTCTGGTACCTGTTGATGACCGGTGATGTGCCTACAATGGCGCAAACTCTGGAAGTTGTTGAAGAGTGGAAAGCACTTTCTGTTCTGCCACAGTATGTTATTGACGTTATTCGTGCATTACCTCGTGATTCTCATCCTATGGTAATGTTCTCTGCTGGTATCCTGGCAATGCAACGTGATTCTGTATTCTCAGGTAACTATGCTGCTGGTAAGTTCAACAAAATGACTTGCTGGGAAGACATGTTAGAAGACTGTAACTTCCTGATGGCTAAACTGGCTCCTATGGCAGCTTATATCTATCGCATGAAGTACAAAGCAGACATCCATATCGCTGCTGATCCTACTCTTGATATGGGCGGTAACTTCGCTCACATGATCGGTCAAACCGATTCTTACAAAGACGTTGCACGGATGTACTTCATTCTGCACTCTGATCACGAGTCTGGTAATGTTTCTGCGCATACCACTCACTTGGTTGCTTCAGCTCTGTCTGATATTTTCTACTCTTACTCTGCTGGTATCAACGGCTTGGCTGGTCCTCTGCACGGCTTGGCAAACGAGGAAGTACTGCGCTGGACCCAAAACTTCATGAAACAAATAGGCGGCAAAGTGCCTACTAAAGAAGGTCTCAAAGAAGCTCTATGGGCAACTTTGAACAGTGGTCAAGTTATCCCAGGTTATGGTCACGCTGTATTGCGTAAGACTGACCCACGTTATACTTCACAACGTGAGTTCTGCCTCAAGACAGAGGGCTTGAAAGATTATCCTCTGTTCCAACTGGTTAGCATGATCTATGAGACAGCTCCTGACGTACTGCTTGAGCAAGGTAAAGCTAAGAACCCTTGGCCTAACGTTGATGCTCAATCTGGTGTAATTCAGTGGTACTATGGTTTGGTAGAATATGAGTATTACACTGTACTATTCGGTGTAGGTCGTGCTCTGGGTTGCCTACCTAACGTAACATGGGACCGTGCTCTTGGTTTTGCTATCGAGCGTCCTAAATCAGTTACAACAGCAATGCTTGAAAAAGCTGCAGGGATCACTAAGTAACAATTTCTGAATTGTTTATTTATATTTATTGGGGACGTCCTTTGGACGTCCCTTTTTTTGTTTTAGCCGAGAAATGGTGTATGCTTTAACTATTAGTTCTTTCCTCACGCGTGCTTGTCGTCTGGGTAGTTTGTTTTAGGTGGGCTCTATGTCGTTATGCACCAGAAGCCTAATTGTGTTGTTATTGCCTTTACTGGTTGTAACTTGTTGCGTTGCAGTGCCGCTGGTGTTTGCGCTGGATCAGCCTGCAGCAGAAATCATCATTCAGCGGGTTGAAGACAACCTCAATGGCGATTCTTTGGTAATGGATTTCACTATGGTCGTTGCCACCCAGCGTTTTCAACGTACCATGAGGATGCGTAGTTATGCAGTGGGAACACATAAATCATTTGTTCAGATTCTCTATCCCGGTAAAGATCGCGGTATCACCTTTCTCAAAATAGATAATGCCATGTGGCAATATGTTCCCCGCATTGAAAAAATCATCAAGATACCGGTATCAATGATGTTGCAGAGTTGGATGGGCAGCGATTTTACTAACGATGATCTGGTGCGTGAGAGTTCGTTGAGTGCCGATTACCAAAAAAAGATATTGAGTGCAGATGGACAGATGTTTCTGATTGAGTTGATTCCTAAAGACGAAGCTGCCGTGGTGTGGGGTAAAGTTGTAATGGGGGTGGACAAAGGTAATTATTTGCCGACCAAGGTCAGTTATTTTGATGAAGATGGTTTGCTGATAAGAGAGCTGATCTACACCGATGTCCAGCAATTTGGTACGCGGCTGTATCCGACCAGATGGATCATGCTACCCAAGCAAGCGCATAAAGTTGGTCATCAGACAACAGTACAGATATCGAATCTGGTCATGGATTCAGAGATAGATCCTGTTTATTTTACCAAACGCGCTTTGAAACAATTTTCCCAGTAGTTGATGCAAAGCTATGTTCTGAACAGATAAATTTCCATCATAAAGGTGGTGGCTGTGATCTTTCAACTTGCCGTGCGCAACATTTTAGCCCATAAAAAACGTAGCATCGTTACCTTGATACTTATTGCGTCGAGCACGGCAATGCTGGTGTTTGCCTCGGCTTGGATGGAGGGCTCCCACGCTTTAATGCTTAAAAATGCCGTTGAGATCTATCCCGGCTATATTCAAATTTGTGATAAAGACTTTCCCGCCGCCACTAGCTACGATCACTTGATATTTGACGCCAGCGCTATTGAGAAAATCTTGAATAATCAGCCGAATATTGCCAGTTATGCCATGCGCTTTGAGTCTTTTGTCTTGTTCAGTGGTGACGAAAAATCGGTGGGCGCGATGTTGACAGGTGTGCAACCTGCCCGCGAGGTTTATTTGTCCCGTTTAGCTGCGTCGTTACAACGAGGTAGCTATCTAACCACTGACGATACTAACCAAATATATATTGGTGCAGAATTGGCTAAGCGGCTCAAGGTCGAGGTCGATGATGAATTGGCATTTGTCGGTAGTGGCGCTGACTATTCATTTACTGCTGACAAAGTCATTATAAAGGGGATATTTAAGACTGGGTTATTTGATTTTGATGCTAGCTCAGCTTTTATCAATAAGAAATATTTTGATCACATTATGGCTGCGCAAAATTTAGCGACTCAGTTTGTTGTGTTGCCTAAAAACCCTCAGTTGGCACAACAGGTGGCCGAGATACTGAATGCTGAATTAAGCATCAAAGTTGCTGAACAATATCAAGCGCAGAGTTGGCAGCAACGGATGTCGGGGCTGGTGCAGGCGATGGAGCTCGATTCCATGTTCGGCTACATAACACTGGGAGTGATCTTCATTGTCATATTTTTTGTAGTGATGATTTATACACTGTTGGCGGTTTATGGGCGTGTGCGTGAGATCGGAGTCATGCGAGCAATTGGCACCACTCCAAGTCAGATTATGGCTATGCTGATGCTTGAGAATGGGCTGTTGGCTTCATTGAGTGTGTTTGCCGGGGGAATTGTTGGTGGAATATTAGCCGTGTATTTTGAATATAATCCAATTGTTATCTCTGGTATGGAAGAACAATTCAAACAATATGGCTTGGCGGTATCGTCAATGCCGACAATCTTTATGCCCGCGATGATTGTGCGGGATATGACGGTAATGTTTGTATTGACCCTGTTGTCTACGCTGTATCCGGTGCTCAAAGTAAATCGTATCCCGCCGATTGAGGCTATTCACCATGTTTAGCATGACGGCTAAAATAGCTTGGGCATCGCTTGTGCGGCGGCGAGTTCGTTCGTTAATGGTGGTGATTATGATCGCCATCAGCTTGTGGGGGCTGCTGTTCATTGAGGGGATATATGATGGCATGACCGAACAGA
The DNA here is from genome assembly GCA_964536375.1 of uncultured Desulfuromonas sp. Lineage (GTDB taxonomy): Bacteria > Desulfobacterota > Desulfuromonadia > Desulfuromonadales > Desulfuromonadaceae > Desulfuromonas. Next base: position 61,739 of record CAZHXF010000005.1, read on the forward strand.
TGATCGATACTGCCATCCGTGTTGATTGCGGTCATATATCAATTTTTGCTCAGGGATATCGTCTGGACCCGGATTTGTACAAGCAAATAGCAGACAGTGCCGTCATTGATGAGGTGCTGCAGCACGATCAACGGGTGCGCAGTTATACAAAACGGTTGCAACAAACAGGGTTGGTTTCTACTGCGCATGCAGCGCGTGGTGCCAGCATATATGGCGTTAATCTGCAAGACGAAGAGCGCCAATGTAGTTTGTCGGGCTACTTATATCCCCGCGCTAACTCAGATAGAATCCAGCGCGAATATGATTTTGGCGTAAAGCTGTGTGGAGCCTTGATTGGTTATAAGCTGGCAGATAAGTTGCAGGTAAAGATTGGTAGTAAATTGATCTTTTCAGCCCAAAACCTTCAGGGTGAACTTCAGTCAATGGTGCTTAAAGTTTCAGGTGTGCTCAAAAGCAATAATATGCTTTTTGATGATAAGGTGATTTTTGTAAGCGCTGCCACTGCGCGTAAATTTTTAGGGTTAGAGGGTCAGGTGAGCCATGTTGCTATATTGCTCAATGATGAGACGCAAACATTGGCGGTGCAGCAGGAGCTTAGTAGGGAATTTCCTCAGCTGGAGATCTTGCGGTGGGATCAACTATATCCGGCCTTGTTGCAGTCGCGCCAGATGATGAAGGTAAGCAATATGGTGATAAGCACCTTGATATTTTGCGCAGTGTCGCTGGGAATTATTGGGGTGATGCTGGTTTCGGTGCTGGAACGCTTGCGTGAATTTGGCATTATGCAGGCCGTTGGCACCACTTTTGGGCAAATTCGCAATATCGTAGTTGTCGAATCGCTATTGCTGGGTGGCAGTGGTTTTATCCTCGGCGCTGTTATTGGTGGTCTTACTCTGGTGTATTTTCGTGCCTATGGGCTTGACCTGAGCGTATTCAGCACGGCCTTTGAACAGTTTGGTATGGATGCTGTTACCTACGCGGTTATCCGGCCGAGTTTTTTTATCAATGCTGCTATTGCAGTACTCATGTCCACACTGGTCAGTGTGCTGTTGCCACTGCGGGTGTTGAAAAGCTCGCAGCCAGTGGAGATAATAAGTAAACTTTGAGTTTGCTTTTAGAACAATGAAAGGCGTTTAAGGGGTAACCATGACGGCAGAATTTCTAGAAATAAAGCAGATTACCAAAGTGTTTCAGCCTGCTAAAGAGGTTAAAGTGCTAGCGCTGCAAAGTGTAAATCTGAGCATCAGCCGGGGAGATTTTGCGGTTATTTCCGGACCGTCCGGCAGTGGTAAAACTACCCTGTTGAATATAATCGGTGGACTTGATCGGGCAACCAGTGGCACAGTTACTCTTGATGGTCAGTTGCTTAGTGCCATGAGCGAGGCAGAATTGTGCCTGACGCGCCGAGAGCATATTGGTTTTGTATTTCAGGCATATAACCTGATCCCCGTACTCAGTGCCAAAGAGAACATTGAATATGTGATGCGCCTGCAGGGCAGCTCAAATCAGCAGTGTGCCGAGCGTACCCAGCAGCTAGCCCAAAAACTCTCTATTGATACTCTCCTGAACAAATTACCGAATCAGCTCAGTGGTGGACAACAACAGCGCGTTGCTGTTGCCCGTGCTGTTGCCGCCACACCAAAATTATTGCTTGCCGATGAACCAACGGCAAATTTAGATTCCAAAAGTGCCGCAGATTTGTTGGATATGCTCCAGCGCCTTAACGAAGATGAGGGTGTGACGATCATCTTCTCATCCCACGATCCTGTAGTGATAGCGAAGGCTAAACATTCCATCGTGTTGAAAGATGGAGAAGTGGTTGCGGATGAGTATCTGGGGTAGGTTGGCAGCTTCATCCATGTGCCTGCTCAGCATCATGGAGTTAATCTCTGGCGGGGTAGGAGCGTATGATCTGAGTATTGGTGATAAGTTGAGTGCCAACCTAAGTTTGGAAAACACGGCAATTTTTGCTTACAGCGCGGATACTCATGGAAATTGCCACGACCGCCTGCGTGCTGATTTAGATCTTCAGCAGAAAAACTTTTCTGCTCTGTTACTGAAACTGGTGCTGGATAATACAACAGATTACGCGCGCACTACAAATAATTTACATAATAACAGTTCTATCTATCGTGCCTATATTCAAAGCCGCGCGGCAAAACATCTGTGGTCACTGGGTAAACAACGTATCCCCTTAGGTGTCGGTCGGGTCTGGAATCCGATTGATATTTTCAATCCCATTGACAACCAGCAAATTGAGCCTGATGAACGGACTGGTACCGAGTCGATTCGCTATGAATATGCGATTAATGAACTGTCGAATCTTGATGCCACTATCGCTAAAGATCAGGCGGCGCTGCGCATAAAAGGTTATCTCGATAGTGCCGATGTGGCACTGGTGGGATTGTGGGATGAAAGCAGTGAGCGGGATATCTTCGGTTGGGAGCTTGAGGGTGAGTTGTTGGATTCTGGTATAGAGCTGCGCACAGAAGGGGGCAGTTTTGGAAATCATGGCACAGATGAGCGTTCTACCCAATTTATTCTTGGCGCTGAATACGGCTTCACTAATTCGCTCAACCTGCTGGCGGAGTATAAATTCAGTGATGACGGCACTGATGACTATCTGGCTCTTATGACTAGCTATCAGCCGCAGGTATTATGGTCTTGCCGGCTGTTGCTGGTGACAAATTTAGCCGATGCTTCGTACTTTGTTGCCCCAACGTTGGAATACAGCCTTAGTGATGAGATGACACTTAGTGCTGGAGCGTTTATATACTCCAGTGATGGAGAATTTGCCAGCCAAGAGGATAGGTATTATTTGACCTGGTTCGCCCACTTTTAACTGCATAAAGGTGTGCTGTTAATTATTGGTCTTAGTTTCGGAGCTTCGTTGTTGTTTATAAATAAAGTTTCAGTGTTTATCATGCCGTTGTGTTAATCACCTGACCCTTGCCGGTAAAAGCTGCAATCTCAGATTTTCTTGTCTCATCCACTTTGAGTTCGCTAGAGCCCTCAATGGTTTTTTCCAGCAGTTGTTGTGCCAACTTTGGTTGCTCGTTGGCGCGCGCTAAAACTGATAAACCCGGGTTCGAAGTGTTGCTGGTATTTATGTCCATATCCATTCTCCTTACTGCAGCATCATGAAATATCATCACTGCCTTTCCTAGACATTAACGAGCAAAGCACTTTATGTCAAATGAAGTTATCATCATGTGTGTTTCGTTTTGTTTAGCTGACCGCATTGCTTTTGTTGCCTTTTGGTAGCGGCATGTTGCTGGTTTTGTAATATATGATGCCACTACATGACCTACTTGTTTTATTCTCATGTTATTACAGATAGTTATCGATGTTTTGCACAGTAGGTGTAATTAAAGAGTACGACTGTGCAAACACACAGCTGTTGACCGATATTTTGACCCGGTTTGCTTGCCTTTCGCAAATTGTGCGTTAATCTTACATATCGGTTGGACACTATTAATCGTTTAATTGCGGGAGAATGGCGAATGAGTAGATTGCTGCTTTTTTTTGTTGTGCTAGGTGTCGTTTTTTTAAGCTTGTTTTCTGTGGCCAGTGCAACAGTGCTAGAAGATTTTACCACTGCGATGAAGAGTGGTAAGGCTGATTTTGATGTATTAGCGAGTTATGAGTATAAGACTAGTGACGATGCGACTAGCCCAGGTAAACAATTCAGTTTTCGTACACGTATTGGTTACCGTACGGGATCATTTTATGATTTTGAAGCGTATGCACAATTCCATAATCTAACCAATCTCCAAGAAGATTTTCGCTTTCCGCAAGATAGCTCATTTTATGGCGATTTAGATCGTGATATCATCTCCGACCCAGATGGTAACCGGCTTTATAAAGTATTTCTAGATTACAAAGGAATTTCAGATACGCTTGTTCGTGTCGGTCGGCAGGAAATTATTCTTGATGATGCGCGTCTACTTGGAAATATTGGTTGGCGGTTGAATGGTCAGTCCTTTGATGCTGTCTCAGTTACAAATACTTCCGTAAAAGATTTAAAAGTCTATGCGGGTTACGTTAACCAGGTTAACGATATCTTCTTGACACACTCCGATCTTGATCATTTCTATCTTGTTAACTCTAAGTATTCCCCCCTTGAGAATCACTCTATTACGGGGTATGTCTATCTGCTTGATACGCAAGACAGCTCTGATACTGCCCGTGATTGTGCAACCTATGGTTTCCGTTTTGTCGGCAAGCCCGTCCCCTTTGATTATTACATCGATTATACCCATCAGTCTGACTTTGCCGATGGCGAAAATCACGATGCCGACATGTTAAATGTTTATCTTGGGATGCAAATTGGTAAAGTTAATGTTGGTGCTGGATATTCGTATATCTCTGGTCAAGATGGTGATGACCGTCCATTTGATACTTTATTTAGTACCGCACATAAATTTAATGGTTTTGCTGACCTGTTCTTGGCAACTAACAAAGGTGCTCTTCGTGATGGATTGCAAGACTACTATGTAAACGCCAGCACAAAGCTGTTTGGCTGTAAATTAGTTGCTATATATCACTATTTTGACACGGTTGATGATGATGCTTTTGATGGCACATACGGCGATGAAATTGACCTTGTTTTAGTTAAGACAATCAATAAGAACATTAAACTCCTTATAAAATATGCCAATTTTATGCAGGATGATGAAGCTTCAAACGGTGTAACAAATCCAACCGTTGATACTGAAATACTAACCGCACGCCTACAATATAAGTTTTAGATATAACCCGTAGTTACGTTAACACTTTTATGGTCTGCTACTGAAGGGTCGGTGATTTAATGTCGAGCAGAGGAACCTCAGCAAAGCCCAGCTCAAGAAAAATTTGGATTTTGGGAGCCATCTTCGGTGTTGCTTGTGCGCTCATAGTCGTATTGGCCTCAGGTTTTATGGTTGAAACGACGAATACCGATGAGTTTTGCGCCAGTTGCCATGTTATGAAGCCGTTTCGAACTGCATGGAAAGAAGCCGTTCATGGCGGAAAGAATCGACAAGGGTTTGCAGCTCAGTGCGTGGATTGCCATTTGCCACATGGTAATTTTGTTGAATATCTAGTGACGAAAGCGATTACTGGATCCAGTGATGTTTACCATAATCTTACCATTGATGGTGAAGCATTCGATTGGGCAGCAAACGCTGAGGAAAACCGCCAGCACTTCACTTACGATAGCGCTTGTCGCCATTGCCATTACAACTTAACTGGTCCAGGACTGCCAAGGGGTGGTTTGTTAGCACACCGCGCCTATTTACGCGGTGAAGCAAACAAAATGTGTACGGACTGTCATGCACATGTTGGGCACAAGGATATGTTGCCAACTGTCGAAACGTTTTACCAAAGACAGAAAAAATAACTTTAAACTTAGGAGGATCACGTGAAGCAACTTTATGTCAAAGTTGGTTTGATCAGCGCGGCACTGCTGCTGGTTTGGACGGGGATTGTTTGTGCTGAAACGCCGAATCTGGCCCCACGAAAAATCGAAATCAAACGTGGCTATACACCCGAGTCAGCCAAATGTATCGAATGTCATGCGGAGAAAACGCCTGGCATTATCGAAGACTGGAAACTTGGTAAAATGGGGCACTCTGGTGTTTCATGTTATGATTGCCATGTGGTTGAAAAAGATTCGCCAATGGCCAGCCAATGTTCAGGTTTGAGGGGTACAAAACTTTTTATTTCCCCCATGGTGTCGTCTAAAACATGTGAACGTTGTCATCCCACTGAGGTTGCAGAGTTTCACAAGAGTGCTCACTCTGACTTGTCACGTATTGCAATTTATGATGAGAAAAAATCAGGCGGTAAGCTTGTTGCGTTGCAGCTTCAACATGAAGGTGCTGGTTTCCTTGGTGTAGAAGCTGGCTCTGCGATTAACGAAGCCTCTCGTAAGTCAGGTTGCACTGTTTGTCACGGTTCTGAAGTAGAAGTTGGCCCTGATAACAAACCAATTAATAGCACTTGGCCAGCAGGAGTTGGCACCTTGTACCCCGATGGTTCGGTAGGTACTTGTACTGTATGTCATACACGTCATCAGTTCTCAGTTGCTGAAGCTCGTAAGCCTGAGGCGTGTGCAAGTTGTCACCTTGGTCCTGATCATCCCGATATCGAGATCTATCTTGAGTCGAAGCACGGTCAGCGTTATTTGACCGAAGGCGAAGAGTGGGAGTGGGATAGTGCTCCAGGAACCTGGCAGCCTGGCGATTACAATGCACCAACCTGTGCAGTATGTCATATGAGCGGTATCGGTTCACTGGAAACAACTCACAATGTTAATGAGCGGCTCAAGTGGGACCTCATGCATCCACGCAGTGAGCTCCGCACTGGCGTTCACGGTGACGCGGCTGAAGGTGATAAGCGGATGCGCGCAGTTTGTATCAATTGTCACTCAACCAGCCATACCAATAACGTTCGTGACATGCTCGATAACTCAGTTTCTTTGTACAATACCTACTGGGATGGCGCAGTGAAAATGAAGAAAGAGCTAGCAGCGAAAGGCTTGCTTAAGGAGGATGTATGGCGCGATGGTTTCCAAGAGTTGATGTATTATCTCTGGCATCATTGTGGTCGTCGGGCACGTCATGGTTCAGCGATGAACGGTCCTGATTATGCTCATTGGCATGGATTCTTCCAAATGTTCCAAGTGTATAAGGATATGCAAGATATCTATACCTATCGCATGAACAATAACAAGATTGAGGAATTAAGTACCGTAATGAGCCCTGGTCCCACATAGGAAAATAACACAGGGATGCGAAGCAATTCGCATCCCTGTGTTTTTCTGAGACAGAAACCTTTGAGGGTATTATTTGACTCATGTGGTCAGTGTTTTAATGATTCATGTTGGTTTGCTGGCAATGATGAGAGCCGGATACCAAAATGAAGAGAGGAGATAAGGGTGAAGACGTTACTTTTATTCTTAATTTTATTGGTGGTGGGCTTTTGTTTGTCGGCGTGTAATTGTGCAAATTTTTGCGCTAAAGAGAGTGTTATTAAATCAACGCAACAACCAGTCATGGCAGATCATCCCGAATTGACAGAACAAGAACAATTGCTGCCGTGTTTTGAGTGCCATAAAGATGTGACCCCAGATATTTATGACGAATGGTACAACTCCAGCCATGGAATTGGCAGTGTGAAGTGTTATCAGTGCCACGGCACCTATGAAGACCTAACGAAAGTTCCAGCGATGGACCGTTGTGGAGCGTGCCATGCTGCTGCGCTGGATCATTCGGAACAAGCGACTCCGTGCTGGAATTGTCATCTGTCTCATACGTTTACTGGTCATTAAATTATTGGAGGGGTCATGAGTGTTTCAAGAAGAGATTTTATTAAACGCTCGGCAGCACTGACGGCAGCATCCTATGTGGGGATGAATTTACCGATTAGTAATGTCAATGTTGCCAAAGCGGTTGATGTCGATACTTGGGTTCGCGGTACGTGCCGATTGTGTGGTGTCGGTTGTCGTTTAGAGATGGGCGTAAAAGATGGGCGTCCTGTTGCGTTACGCGGGGTCCCTGAGGCGCGAACGAATTACGGTTACTTATGTATGAAAGGGATGTTGTTTTACAAGCTTATGCGACATCCAGAGCGACTTAAAAAACCTCTGTATCGTGAAAAGAAAGATCAACCGTTCCGTGAAATATCATGGGATGCCGCATTGGACTTAGCCGCTAAGGGGTTCGCGGAGTCGGTTAAAAAATATGGTCATGATTCCGTTGCTTATTATGGGTCGGGACAGTGCCTGACAGAAGAAAGCTATCTATTTCAAAAAGTGATGCGCGGTGGCTTGCAAACCAACAATGTTGAAGGCAACCCACGTTTATGTATGGCCAGTGCTGTTGGGGGGTATCTAACCTCGTTTGGTGCTGATGAACCAATTGGTGGTTATGCCAACGTTGAGCGAAGTTACTGCATGTTTATCATTGGTAGTAATATGGCAGAAGCGCACCCTGTTTTTTACCGTCGAGTGATGCGACGTAAACTCGACAACCCTGATAAAGTCAAAATAATCAACGCCGATCCCCGGATCTCGCCAACTTCACGAATCGCCGATATGCATTTGCAGTTTCGACCAGGTACGGACATGGCTTTGATGAATGCCATGGCCTACGTGATCATTGATGAGAATCTCTATGACGAAAAATTTCTCAGGGACTATGCAACGTTTCGCGTTGGTAAGGAGAGTAAAGAAGTAGATATGGAGGCGTATAAAGCGTCGCTAGATGAGTATACTCCTGAAAAAGCGGCACGACTATGCGGCGGCAACATCACCGCTGAGGATATTCGTACTGCGGCACGTTGGTTTGCAACCTCACAGGGAACCTTGAGTATGTGGTGCATGGGGATCAACCAGCGCAAGCAAGGAGTATGGGCAAACAACCTCATACATAACTTACATATCCTGACAGGGCAGTTATGCAAGCCTGGTGCCGATAGTTTGTCGCTAACGGGGCAGCCAAATGCCTGTGGTGGTGTTCGTGAGGGGGGAGGTTTGTGCCACATTCTTCCCGGTCATCGCTTAGTGAAAAAAGGAAAACTGCGTAATCAGGTTGAAGATGCTTGGGGGATTCCACGTGGCCGTATCCCTCCGAAACCCGGCTATCACACCATGGCGATGTTTCAAGCCGTAAACGATAAAAAAATCCGCGCTATTTGGATCAATTGTACTAGTCCTGCTCAGAGTTTGCCAAACGTAAAGCCATATCGTGAGGGGATGAAATCAGATGATGTGTTTATGGTTTGTACCGATATTTTTCCGACCAAGACCACAGAGTGTGCAAACCTGATTTTGCCGGCAGCATTTCATTTTGAAAAAACAGGTGTTTATGGCTGTACCGAGCGGCGCTCGCAGATTACGCCTAAGGCCGTTGATGCGCCGGGCGATGCTATGCCCGAAGTATGGATTGTTCGTGAATGGGCACTCAAATTAGCAAAGGAACTCAATGACCCGGTGATTGCACAATGTGTGGCACCGTTTGTTGGTAAAGAGCCCGATTACGAATTACCCGAAGCGATATGGGATGAGTACACTCAGAAATTAACCAAGCACCGTGATAACGATCTTCGTGGCGCGACTTATGATGTCCTCAAAAGTATGGCCGATGGCGTGCAGTGGCCAGCTCCGACGAAGGAGTTTGCCCTAACGGGTGGCACGGTGATGAAATTTGTCCGTGGCAGCGATCCCATGGCAGATAGCGAGGCTAAGGATGATAAGCCCTATCAATTCTATGGTCCAGCCCATCCCGATAAAAAATTGTGGATCTGGTTGAGACCGTATGTTGGTGCTGCCGAGGAACCTGATGGCGAATATCCTCTTTATCTCTCTACTGGGCGTATTATTGATCATTGGCATACCACCAGCATGACAGGGCGCGTTCCTGAATTGTTACGTGCAAATCCTTATTCCTTTGTTGAGATTAATCCAAAAGATGCGAAGAAAATGGGGGTTCGCCCTGGTGATATGGTCGAGATCGAATCACGCCGTGGCAAAGTAGAAATGCCTGCAAAAGTTGTGGAAGGTCCAATGGAAGGGATGGTTTTTGCTTATTGGCACGATATGCACGAAGATCGAATGATTAATAAGGTGTGTAACGATGCCTATGATCCTGGATCAAAAGAGCCTGAGTTTAAAATTTGTTCATGCCGAGTGCGGAGAATTTCAGGACCTAAAGCATTAACACCGTATATTACTCAATTAAATGGATAAATAAATTTTAGGCAGTGGAGGGGGAACTCCCACTGCCTAAGCACTATCAGGAGGATTTATGCCTATCGGTGGTTTTATTGTTAATGCCCAACCTGAGTTCGTTAGTGACGTAGCAGGACAGCTTAATTTAATTGATGATGTCGAAGTCCACGGATTTGATGAGAGTGGCAATATTGTTGCGGTGATTGATTCTGTCACCTCTGATGTTATGGAAGCGCAAGTGAAAAAAATTGAAGCGCTTGAGCCTGTTCTTACAGTCGGAGTCGCGTACCTTCACGCCGAGGATGAAATTGAAAAGATCGAAAGTGGTGAGTTGGTGATCGATAACCCCTTTGGCCGTAAAAAGAAAAATTAACCTCATGTCAAGTCCATCGAACCGTCGAACATTTTTAAAAATTGTGTTGCTGTCACTTTGCACATTCCCTCGGCGAGTTGAGGCTCGGCAACGTTTTGGTTTAACCGTAAAAAGAAACTTTTTACGCCCACCAGGTGCTGTCAGTGAAGAGTTTTTTGCTGGTAAATGTATTCGCTGTGGTCGTTGTGTTGAGGTGTGCCCATATCGTTGTGTTTCCCCCCTGGGGCTAAAGCATGGTGTGTTGGCAGGAACACCGATGATTGATGTTGAACAGATCCCCTGTTATCTGTGCATGAAATGTGTAGAGATTTGTCCTAGTGGCGCCTTACAAAAAATTGCTCAAGAAAAAACGCGTATGGGGCTAGCTATTGTCGATCAACAAAGTTGTTTTGCGTGGCAAGATCAAACTCTCTGTCGTACTTGTTACAGTGTGTGTCCTTTTCCTGATAAAGCGATTCGCTTAGAGCAATTTAGACCTGTAATAGATGAACGATATTGTACTGGTTGTGGCATCTGTACTCACGCTTGTCCTGTGTCGCGCCAACGTGGCGGTAAGGCTATTAATATTGAACCGATCTATGCCACAGCGTTTAGTTTGCCATCTGATGATGACACTGTGACGCGTTAGTGAGGATCGCATGAAGATAAATCAACAACATATTAATCGCTGGCGTTTGTGGGTGTTGAGCATGGCATTTCTGTTGCTCGTACTTACTCCATTACTAAACTTTTATTTACAGTTTGATTTTATTCAGGGCTGGTTTCAATCGCTGAGTATTGGTGAACTGTGGTTTGTTTCGCCACTTGAAGGGCTAGAGCGGCTTCTCGTTAGTAAAGAGTTTTATGGTCCCTTGTTGGTCGGTATGTTGTTACCTTTGTTATTGGCAACATTGTGTGGACGCGTGTTTTGTTCGTGGATTTGTCCCATCTCTTTTTTATCTGAATGTGGCGAATGGTTGAGTAAAACCGTGCGGCGCAGCAAGAAAATGCCGCAATGGCTTATTTTGCCACGCTATACGATTTGGCTAGCCCTTGCTGGTGAGCTTTTATTGACGATGTTGTTGGGCGCACCGTTGTTTGTCTTTTTGTCACCACCAGGAATTGTTGGTCGGGAATTGATGACATTGGTGTTTTTTCAGACACTTGGATTTGAAATTATTATTCTGATTGCCGTTCTTGCTGTGAATCTATTGGTGACGCAACGGCTTTATTGTCGCTATTTATGTCCCCTAGGGGGATTGCTTTCTCTTGTCGGTAGAAAACGGCGTTTACAGGTTGTGTTTCAACCTGACCACTGTATCCAGTGCAACCAATGTCAGCGAGTTTGCCCGTTAGGGCTTGCTCCGCAACAGGGGGAAGGGCAGTCAAGTCAATGTTGGAATTGCGGCATTTGTGTCGAGAAATGCCAACAGCAAAGTTTACAATTTGAATGGGATAAGCGTTGAAATGAAATGTTATTGAATCGATTGCGCATTAATGGCAGTCGTATTTATTGGAGGAACAATGGCGAAGTGGATAGGATTATCTTGCCTTGTGCTGTGTGTATTTTCTACTAATCAGGTTTATGCTGAAACCTTTGATCTAGGTGAGATCGTCGTAACAGATCGTCGTCAAACCATCACTCAAGTTGCCGCAGTGGATGACATCTCGCAGGATCAATGGCAACAACGGGGGGCGCGTACCCTCGGAGAAGCAATTTCAACATTGCCTGGAATTTATACTACTGTTGGCAGCCGTAATGAATTAACCTTTAATCTGCGTGGCTTTGAGCAACGTCAAATTCCCGTTTTGCTCGATGGAATCGCGTTGATGGTTCCCTACGATGGTTTTATTGATAGTGGCAGTTTGCCGCTTGATGGTTTGGCAAAAATCACCGTTACTCGAGGAAATAGTTCGGTTCTCTATGGTGGAACTGCCATGGGTGGTGTTGTCAACATGGTGAGTGCGAAACCAGAACGACCGTTAGAGATCTCGACCGAGGGTGGGATTGCAGAAAGGGGGACGGCGTGGGGTCATGCGCGGATCGCTAGTCGTCAAGATAGCTATTATCTTAGTGCCGATTATGGTTACAGTGATAGCGATGATTTTCGCTTGTCCGACGATTATGATCAGCATGAAAACGAGAACGGTGGGGTGTGCCAAAATAGCGATCGGCAACGGGAAAATGTCGCCATTAAAGTAGGTTTTGAACCTGCACCAGGGCATGAATATGCCATCGGAATCCATCATGTTGATAGTGAGTGGGGCATGCCAACCATTGATGATGGTTGGGGGCGTTATTGGCGCTTTAGTACCTGGCAACGAACAACAGGCTACCTGCTGGGGGAAAGTCAACTTGGCAACTTCGGAACGCTCCACAGTCGTTTTTTCTATGACACCTTTGATAATGTTTTAGATTCGTATGACGATGACAACTTTAACAGTCAAATACGCAAATATGCCTTTCATAGCACCTATGATGATCATAGCTATGGCGGTAATTTAACCTTTCGTCCTGATCTTTTACCCGACCACGACACTGCTGTCGCAGTACATTACCGTCGGGATACCCATCGTTCACAACCTGATCGTGGTGAAGCGTGGCTGACAAATCGCAGTGAGCAGTACTCGTGTGCCATTGAAGATAATTTTAGTCTCAGCGACAACCTTTCTATGGTGGTCGGTCTGAGCTATGATCAACAACGACCCTTGACCGAATCAACTGATTTTGATCGCCAAAGTGAAGATGCTTGGAATCCATTGGTTGGCTTAAATTGGCAACTCGGTCTCACAACGCGAAGTTGGTTTTCTGTTGCTAAAAAAGTTCGCTTCCCGAGCTTAAAAGAGCTGTATTCGGGGCTAGAAAGTTCAAAGACACTCTCGAATAAAGAGCTTAAACAGGAGGGAAGCCTAAACTATGAATTGGGTTTTGAGCATTTTTTTAGTGATGACGTGATTGCTCAACTCAGCGTGTTCTATTCTAAAATAGATGATCTTATCGAGAGCGAGCCTGTCGGTGCCGGGGCTGAACAGCTGCAAAATGTTGGTGAAGCGCGCTACGTTGGGGCAGAAGTCTCATTACGCTATCTTAGTGCTGCCGGTCACGAGTTTTATAGCCATTATACGTTTCTTGATGCGAGTAATCGTTCAGCGCAGCGTAGTAGTGACGACCTCCCGTACCGTTCACGGCATAAGTTTAATCTTTCTGTCACCTGGCAGTTGCCTGCTACGATTAATTTAGTTACCCAGGTCCAATGGAACAGTCGTCGCCATTATCAAGATAGTACGACCTTCGATTGGCAAACAACCGATGACTATTGGTTGTGCCATGCGCAGTTAAATTGCCCTATCACAGAAAATATGCAGTGGAATTTAGGTGTACGCAATCTCCTCGATGAAGAATATCAATTGGAAGCAGGATTTCCACAGGCAGGACGGCAACTTTATACTGGCTTGCGAGTCACCTTTTAGCGCGTGATTAGCGTGTCGCTGAGCTCAGCATTACACCAAAGATTCTTACTGACCCTATTTGTTTCGTAGAGGATAATCTATGGCAAAAAAACTCGATGATCTGTGGTTAAAGGCGGCCGTCGCTGGCAGCTTGTGGGCCTGTGTCGAGATTGTTCTAGGCAGTTTTTTACATAATCTACATCTACCCTTTGCCGGAAGCTTACTTACTGCTGTTGCTCTTGTCTTTCTTGTCGCTCTCATTCAAATATGGCCAGAAAAAGGTCTCGTTTGGCGTGCCGGTGTTGTCTGTGCCATGATGAAATCGCTCTCGCCGGGAGCGGTAATTATTGGACCAATGGTGGCGATTATTGCTGAGGCGTTTTTGTTTGAAACGGGTATTCGTTTACTTGGGCGAAATAGGATCGGTTGCCTCGTTGCAGGCTGCCTGGCGATGTTGTGGCTGCCTTTGCAAAAAGTTGGGCGGTTGTTGGTGTTTTATGGTCGCGACATGATCGATCTCTATTTGGAGATGTTAGCTCACCTGCAACAGCGGCTCTCGTTAATGTGGGTTCAGCCGCAGCATTTTTTTATCGTCGTGGTTATGATCTATCTGTTGTTAGCCATTGTTGCTGTGTCCATTGGTTGGCGCTTGGGGAAACGCTTGCAGGTGCTACGACCGATAGAGGTTAACCCTACGCTTGAAACGAGGGCAACGCAACGGATTACATCACCCGTACAATGGTCAGTTGTCTGGTTAATCGGTCATTTTGTCGCAGTGGTTTACGGGTTATGGTTGTTTTCTTCAGCCCCGTTTATTTACGGAGCTTTCTTTTGTCTCGGCTATAGCGGTTTATGTGTGTATCGCTACCGCAATGCTTATCGTCGTTTTTGTAAGCCAGGCTTTTGGTTGGTATTTATCTTGATCACAGTGCTAGCAGGTTTATTTTTAGGTACACTTCACGATCCGCAGTTAAATTTTAAATGGCAGAGCATTCTGATCGGTTTGAGGATGAATTTACGTGCGCTATTGCTTCTTGCCACTTTTACCGCCTTGGGGGTGGAACTTGGAAACCCACGGATCAAACAGCAGTTACGGGTGCGCGGATTAGGGCAATTTTCAGCAGCACTTGAATTATCGTTTCGGGTGATGCCACAGATGTTGGGCTCGTTTATGGCACACCATCTTCCATTGCGATCACCGTCACGATCACCGTTATGGGTGCTTGCACAAATGCTGCGACAAATGGATAGCTGGTTAGAGGCATACCGTCAGCAGTGTCAAAGTAATTCTGTCTGTTTGCTGATTGGAGATCGCGGTTGTGGTAAAACCTCCATGGTGCAAATGTTGGTCGCTGAACTTGAATTAAGAGGATATACCATTGGTGGCCTAGTGGCTAAAGGGCTATGGCGCGACAATGAGCGCTATGGTTTTGATCTGGTCAATTTGAGAACAAAGCAAAGTTGTCCACTGTGCCGCCGCGATGTTGAAAACGCGGTATCGCAACATGGTCCCTATGGGTTCTTTGAAGATGGTCTTCATTTCGGTGCTGCCGCATTAACTGTTGAGGCTCTCAACGGAGTTGATGTTGTTATTGTCGATGAAGTCGGCCCTCTCGAACTTCGCGGAGAAGGGTGGGCTGAGTCGTTGACGTCCCTTGTTGCCCAGATCACTTGCCCGATGATTTTGACCGTACGCAGCCGTTTAAGTCGGCAGGTGGTGACAACGTGGAATCTTGATCAGGTTACCTATTGGGATGCGACTCATATCAGTGTTGCACAAATGATTGATGGTCTAGATTTAAGCGCTGAGCCTGTTGTTGATCCTTCTGCCGTGGTTACCACTATTTATCAATAAGGTAAAATGGTTATGAAAGCTAATTATTCAGATACTGTTACCGGGGTGATTCTTGCTGGTGGATTAAGTCGGCGCATGGGGCAAGATAAATTGTTTCTTGATGTTGGTGGTGTTCCGTTGTTTGAGCGAGTGCTACAACCCATGAAACAGCTTTTTCATCAGGTGGTGGTGATTGCCAATGAGCGTGCTCCGTTTCACTATTACTCTTGTCCCGTGTATCAGGATATCTACCCCGGAAGTGCCTTAGGAGGCTTATTTACCGGTCTTTTTCACGCAAAAACACATTGGGCTTTTGTTTCAGCTGGTGATCTCCCTTTTGTTAATGTGGAAGTGGTTAATTATCTGTTATCATTAGTCTCAGAGTGTGATGTTGTGGTTCCATACAGCGAAAAAGGTGCTGAACCGCTGTTTGCTTGTTATGCTAAAAGTTGTTTACCCGTTATGGAGCAAGCATTGAAAAGTTCTCAATTTAAAATTGTAGAACTTTTTGATACGCTAACTGTTTGCCACGTCCCTTTTAGCCAACTTGCTGATATCCAAGGGATTGAAAATGCGTTTATTAATTTAAATTGTCTTGAAGATCTCTCTCTCAGTAATCATTTGCTGATCTGTAGTGATGGCAATGAAAGGATCAATCTATGTTTGGATTAGGCTCACAAGAGCTCATTATTATTCTCGTGATTGTTGTTGTTCTTTTTGGCGCGAAACGCTTGCCACAATTAGGGGCGGGACTTGGTAAAGGGATTAAAAACTTTAAAAAAGGGATCAATTCTGACGATAACGATCAGATCGATGATTCGAATGATAAAGATTGTTGATTTTTGATGGCGTCGCAAAAATAAGTTCGCCCACCTGCGTTGCAGTGTTTGTTCAAGACTTCGACATACAACATGTATGCCTTTACCCTTGAACAACCACTACGCCTTGGGGGACGAAGTTTTTGCTTAGCCATCTAATTCGTTTTTCAGAGACTATTGTTTTTATCTAATTGTAGTGTATCGATTTAGGGAGGGTTCATGTTTGGCATTGGAATGCCCGAATTGCTCGTCATTTTAGTGATTGCGATTATCTTCATTGGACCAAGTAAGATGCCAGATGTTGCTCGCGCGTTAGGTCGTGGTTTGCGTGAATTCCGCCGTGCTACCGATGATTTGAAGAACAGTATTGATCTAGAAGCGCACGTTGCCTCACCGCAGCAGCAACCTGCGATTCATAACCAACAAGAACAGCAAACTGAACCAACGGTTTCGGTGGTGGAAGTGAATGACGATCCTGTTGACGAAGACGCACCAATAGCTGAAGTAGTTTTGGATGATGACACTTGTTGCGAAAAAGAGGATAAGAAAACAACGATAGAGTCGAACCATGACTGAACCTGAACAACCATTTTTTAGTCATATGCAGGAACTTCGCCGGCGGTTGATTATAGGTGTCGTGTCGTGGTTAGTTGCTTTTGTCGGTTGTTATAACTATGCGGAGTTGTTGTTTCAATTTATTGCCGAACCGGTTCGGCGGGCTCTGCCTGAAGGCAGTTCTCTTGTTTTTATTCATGCTACAGAACCATTTTTTACCTACCTTAAAGTAGCGGCTGTTGCGGGGCTACTGGTTTCTTTACCTGTTTTGCTTTGGCAACTGTGGATGTTTGTTTCTCCAGCCTTGTATCCCGGTGAAAAATGTCTCGCTGTTCCATTTGTGCTGAGTAGTTGTTTGTGTTTTGGCGCAGGAACTTACTTTGGTTTTACTTTTGTTTTTCCGGTGATCTTTACTTTTCTGATCAATTACGGTATTGGCGTCAGTGATGTCAAGGCGATGCTGTCGATTGGCGGCTACTTGAGTATGGCGACGCGGTTATTGCTTGCTTTCGGTTTGGTGTTCGAGTTGCCCATTGTGATCTTTTTTCTCGCTCGTCTCGGTATTGTGGATTATCACTGGTTGGCCCGTAATCGGCGTTATGCGTTTTTGCTGGCATTTGTTGTCGGTGCGATATTAACTCCGCCTGATCTGTTTTCTCAGGTCTCAATTGCTTTACCCTTTATTGTTCTTTATGAGGTTGGGGTGTGGGTGGCTCGGTTTTTTGGTAAGAAAAAAGAGGTTGAACCTACGGAATAAATAGCAAAATCTGGATCATAAAAAAGCCCGCTGAGAATTCAGCGGGCTTTTTGTTTGTCGGTGTCTACATAGACACTGAGCTGTCGTGACTCTGGTTCAGTGCACGATTAGTTGTTGAACAGGGTTAATTCAACACGACGATTTTGTTGCTTGTTAGCCGCTGAAGTGTTTTGAACAACAGGTTGGCTTTCACCAAAACCCTTAACCACTACTTGCTCAACATTAATACCGTAGTTGGTAACTAAGTAGTCACATACTGCTTGTGCGCGTTTTTGAGAAAGTTGTTGGTTGTATTGTTCGCTACCATCACTATCAGTGTGACCCGCAATCATAACGGTTTCACCGGGATAATTATTGATAAAAGCCGCGGCATTTACCATGTCTTGGGTGTGCTGTGGGCGAATGGCATTTTTGTTGGTATCAAACTGAATTAAGAGTGTTAACGTTAATTGGCAACCATATTCGTCGACGTGTGCACCAGGTGCAGAGTTCGGACAACGGTCAGCATTATCATAAACACCATCGCCATCACTATCGACAGGTAGTGCGCATCCTTGGTTGTCAACAGTGACTCCAGCTGGTGTTGTTGGGCATTGGTCGTATGCATCATAAACGCCATCGTTGTCGCTATCAAGGGGGCAGCCGTTGCTGTCTACACTGACATCTGATGGTGTGTCTGGGCATTGGTCCATCTCATCGAAAACGCCATCACCATCGCTGTCAACAGGTGGCTTTACCACTGGTGCCGGTACAGGTACAGGAATGGGTGCTGGTTTTTCGCCGCCAAAATAGAAGACAAGACCTGCGCCATACATGAGATTGTTTGGCTCACCACTGGAGGCGAGCATGTGGCGGACTTCAGTGTTGATCGCCATATTTTCGTTGATGAAATATTTTAGTCCAGCACCATAGTTGAGCTGTGAAAACAGATCACTGTCAGCATCGCTATCGTCGATTAAAAGACCACCAATTCCTGCGGCAACGTAAGGGACGAGGCGCTCTTCTGGATTCAGGTGATAGATTGCTCCGATAAACGCTGAAGTGGCATCGCTATCTGGACCGTTTTCTTCATTGGCAAAACTAAACCGAAACTCACTACTGAGGTTGGCATTGTAGTTGTAACCGCCCCCCAGAGAGTAGTTGATTTCAGGATCGTAAGAACTGCTTTCCATATCTAAACCACCAACCATTGGGTTGATAT
Organism: uncultured Desulfuromonas sp.; assembly: GCA_964536375.1. GTDB lineage: Bacteria > Desulfobacterota > Desulfuromonadia > Desulfuromonadales > Desulfuromonadaceae > Desulfuromonas. The sequence continues at coordinate 80,418 of CAZHXF010000005.1, forward strand.
AGAAACGACCCGCTTGCGATGCTTGATTGGCTTCACCAGCCAACAGCATTGTTGGTATTGCACACAGAAATAGTGCGATAACGATCAGTTTTTTCATGATTTCTCCATCTTTCATTCTAGATTAATAAAAATGTTATGTTCGCCATAGCTCATGACAATAGGTGCATAGCCAGACCAAATTGATCCATCTATCGTTAAGGACCTGACAATTATAGTTGTGAATCTAAGGAAGTCAAACAGGTAATGAAAACTAATGGTTGTGCAAAAATATA
>CAZHXF010000006.1:0-37534 GCA_964536375.1 uncultured Desulfuromonas sp.
TGGTGTTGGTGAGATCAGTTGCAAAGGACCCAATATTATGCAGGGCTACTATAATAACGAAAGTGCAACAGCGCAGGTAATTTCAGATAGCTGGTATTATACTGGCGATATGGGCAGAATTGATGCTAAAGGCTTTTTGCATATCTGTGGACGAGTAAAGAATCTAATCGTCACCCCGAATGGCAAAAATGTTTACCCTGAAGAAATTGAGATTGAGCTGCTCAATAGTCCATTTATAAATGAAGTGATGGTTTATGGTCACAAGGTCGGACCTGCAGCTGAGGAAGTGCATGCGCAGATTTATCCGGACCAAGAGATGATCGACAGTTACGCACAAGAACGAGGCACTTATCCATTAGATATAAAACAAGTTGAAAAATTAATCAGGTCTGAAATTCTCAATATCAGCAAACAATTAGCCGACTACAAACGGGTCAAGAAATTCACCCTGCGCGAAGAAGAATTCCCGAAAACAACAACCCGTAAAATAAAACGCTTTGCCGTGGAAGCTGACATCAGTGCCAGCGAGTAATTGAGTTATAAAATAATTATTGCCAATAACTGCGCAATCACACAAAACCACCATAAAATCTCATGGTAGTTTTTTGTGATTACGCAGTCACACAAGTACAGAAAGCTGGTTAACCGCAGCCCAGATGGGAAGACTTATCATCTTTAGCATACTTCATGAAATACTTGAGCAAATTCTCTTTCTGCTGATCTGTCAACTCTTCCCACAACACCTCATGACTATCTTTTTTCGGTGAGTTGACAAACTTAGTCCATCCAGCCTTGCTCTTACCATTCAAACGCAGTCTTTTTGCCTCACCACCACGCTTATGGCAACTCATGCAGTCTTTTTTATATATTTTTTTTCCTTTACGCCAGTTACCAGCCGCATAAACAGTGCTGGTGCAGGTGAATAAAAACAGCATAGCGACCAACAATGATAAAACTTTTCTCATATGCCATTACTCCTTGAACTAGGGTTAGTTGCCGCTTAATCGACCAAACGGAATGCGTCGATTGAGGTCAATAATTCTTCAGATTGCGCAGTTAAACCAGTTGTTATTGCTGCCGAGTCCTTTACTTGCTGCAATGTTAATAGCGAAATCTCGGAAACCTGTTTCATTACAGCTTCCACATTTCTTGTCATGGCAAACTGATCTTTTGAAAGAGCAGTAATTTCATCAACAACTGATCTTGACTGACTAATAGCTTCTTGAATTGAATTAAATGATTCCCCTGTGTCCTGGGCTAACTTTGATTGATTCTCTACTGTTTGCGTTTCCTCTTCAAGGGAAGCAGTAACTGCATTAGCCTCTGACTGAATCGATTTAATGACACCACCAATTTGTTTGGTTGCTTCTGCCGACTTATCGGCCAAGCGTTTGATCTCGTCAGCAATAACCAGGAATCCACGCCCTTGTTCACCAGCACGAGATGCTTCAATAGACGCGTTCATAGCCAAGATTGTCGTTCTGGTGGCAATCTCAGAGATTAATTGAGAGATAGTACCAATTTCAAGCAACCGTTCGGAGAGAGATTTCATTTTCTTATTGATAACCTGCACCGTTACTCGAATAAGCTGCATACCTTCAATATTATTATTAACGAGGTCACTGCCTTGCGCAGTAACCTGGTCTACCTGATTAGCAACCTGTTGAGCCAGTGCGGCTTTTTCGGTAATACCTCCAGCAGCTATTTGTGATTGATTTACAATCTCGGTAGCTTTTACCACCTGGCTCGATTGTGTCTCTGCACCCATTTCCATGTCTTGAAAAATACGGATCAACTTACGTGACTGCTCGCCGACATCGTTGGCATTGTGTTTGGTGTCCTTTAGTAACTCAGACAAACTTTCAACCATCAAGTTATAAGCATCAGCTATTGATCCAAAAGCATCTGCGGTAACTGGAGCTTTCATGGTCAAATCACCGTCAGCAGCCTCACTAACAACTTCAAGAAAACCAATCAAATTCTCCTGAGTTGTTTCTCGCTCTGTATCAGCAAGAATTGCGTCTTTATACTTTTCAATCAAGCTATTGTAGAGCAATGCGGTAGTGGCAATTTCATCCTTCGCCTTTAATTGCACGACAGACAAATCTCCCTGAATACCGCGTTCAATAGACTGGCGCAATTGCTGCAAGGAATTTTCTAACTTATTATTCCAGTGAAACCCCATATACACCAATAGCAACAAAAGAAGGAATAGCGCAGCAGCACCTCCATAGTATATTTGATCCTGCGTTCTCTTGTGCTGCTGTAACCCTATAACTTTAACAAACAGTTTTTCCAATTGTCCCAGAGCACTATTAAACTCTTTTATGTCTTGATTCAATTTTGCATAACGCTTCACCTGTGACTTAACGCTAGCTCCATCCAGCAAACTTTCTGACATATCGTCCATGTTGACAGAAACATCAGAATAGATTTCATATATTGAATTCGCCACCTTCTTAATTTCATAACGCCCATCTGCCGTAGCATCCAATAACTTATCCATACTATCAGCCATTATAATTAAATGCTCAGTAAGACGTATGGAACTTTCCTCAAGTGCCTCTTTATCGCCAGACAATGCGGCTACTGTCAGTTTCCCTTCGAGCGTCTGTAAATCAGAACCACTGCGAGCCAATTGTTCAGTGAGAGTTAAATTTGCGACAGTTACTGACGTTTGTTGTTGTGACAACTGGGTCAAATAAATATAGGTTGCAACACACATCCCAAGAACCAACACCACCATAAAGCTCAACGAATAGATACTTCGTCCAGCAATTTGCTTTATAGAGAGTGTATTTACTGCTTTTTCTGCCATAATTTAATGATCTCCCATATAGTCAACAAAATGAGCTGATTTTATATGCTGAACAATGTGTGCTCGCGAATTAAATCTAGCAACGCATCTTCATCAAAAGGTTTAACTAAATAGCTCACTGCACCGAGATTAAAAGCCTTCTCCTGGTGTTGCGCCCCAGAACGAGAGGTTATAACCGCTACCGGAATATTGCGTAATTTAGTTCGTCTTTTTATCTCAGTTAATAACTCATAACCGTGCATTATCGGCATTTCCAAGTCAGTAAGAATCAAATCTACCGCCTCATCGTCCAACAATGCTAACGCCTCAACACCATTAGTAGCCGTTAAATAGTCAATACCATTATTTTCTAAAATCATTGAGGCATACTTACGCACGCTGAGTGAATCATCTACTACCAAGACACGTGGGACACGTTGCTTGTGCGAGGACAACACTTCAACTTCAGGGATGCTAGCACCAGTTACGTCTAGGTTGACCTTATCAACTACTTGCAACAAACGTGTTGGGTTTACCACCAAGCGCACGGCACCACCACCAGAAACACTAGTACCCGAAAAACACGGCATATCAGCGAGTAATTTACCAAACGGGCGAATAACTGTATCCTCCTGACTGACTATTTCCTCCACCAACATGCCAATACGTGCACCTAATGAGCGGACAAAAACAACACACTGTCGCACGTCATCAATGGCAGGCAGATTAAACTTCTTATTTAAGTCAACAATACGATAGCATTCGCCATGATGCATTACCTGCTCATCAACTATTTGCAAGGAGCCTATCTCGTGAATCTCCTCGATAAGGCTGGATGGCAAGACAAATAATTGCTTCCCAAGGCGAAATTGTATGACATTGATAATTATCAAAGAGAGGGGAATACTTAAAATAAACTCGGTGCCTTTACCAACCTCAGTTTTAACCTCAATCGTACCATTTAGATCGGATAAACGATCGAGAACAACGTCCATACCAACACCACGACCCGAGATGGCGTCAGTCTCGTCTTTAGTACTAAAGCCGGCACGAAAAATCATGTCGATATATTCTTGCTGCTCCAAATCATCATCTTCATCTATCCAGCCCAAAGCGATAGCTTTTGCCCGAATAGATTGGAACTGAATACCGCCGCCATCATCAGCTATAGTAATGGTGGCATAGTTGCCTCGCCGGAGCGTACTTATCTTTATAACACCAGTTGCTGGCTTACCCGCAGCCACTCGGTGCTCTGGCTCTTCAATGCCGTGGGCAACCGCGTTTCTCAACACGTGCAACAGCGGATCAAATAAACCATCGATAATAGTGCGTCCAAGACGGGTCTCACCGCCAGAAAACCTTAATTCAACAGGTTTGTTCGCACTATGAGATAGATTCCTAATAGAACGTTTAAAGCGCTGATATAGCTCATCAACAGGTAAGGTTCTTATCTCAGATATGCGTTCTTTCATTTCTGTTGTCATACGATCTATCGCTTCAACATCAACGCTAACCTGACAAAAAAATTGGCAAATTGACCCAACTGCTTCATTAATATCGTTACTTATTTCCTGCAACTTGCGGGAGAAAAGATTCAGCTCATCATAGCGGTCAAATTCAAGTTCTTCGAAGTCGGCAACGATAGACTCACTATCTTCTGCCCGTTTTTCCTCTGGATTGGTATATTCATAATGATCGGCAAAACTGGCAACTTCTACCAACAGGCGCTCACGGGCAAAGTCGATTTCATCCTTCATAGGTTCAAATGAACGCAGCTGATCCAGCAGGTGAGTTTTGGTTATGGTCATCTCACCGAGCAAGTTCATCATTTGATCAATTTTATCAACACCAACTTTAACGCTGTTACTAAACTGGCGGGTACTGTCACTGCTGTTCTCAACTATCTCCTGTTGATCACCTGACTGTGCAGCCTGCAACATCTGACACGCTTGTAAACCGAACAGAACTGCAGTTTGTTCATAATCAGGCAGATGGGTCATCTGCAATAAATTGCGCATGGTATCAAGTGATGACAACATGGCATCTAGCAGCGGTGCAGTTATTACAATGGTATCTGCCTTATAACTTTCAAGCAGATTTTCTAATTCATGTGATATTTCGCTAATAGCATTAAATTTGAGAAGAGCGGCAGCACCCTTCAGGGTGTGAGCAGAGCGGAAAAGCTTGTCAATTAGTTCTGTTTTAGCGACATCGCTGTCATTATCTTCTAGCTGAAGTAGGCCTGACTCTAAAATAGTCAGATGTTCATCTGCCTCTTCAAAAAAAATATCCCGTGCTGTTTGAGATCTCTCCATCATGAAGCCTTCACGCTGTATTGCTCAAGAAACTTATTTACATCAATTTTATGCCCAGCAGTTTTCAAACTTAGATTGGGCAGTTGATCACTCACAAACGCCATTAAATCAGTATCCGTCCGAGCAATAACCAAGAAATAATTGTTTGGGGATAACGTCTTACGTTGTTCAAGTTCCGCCATATTAATTACCGGAATAACATCTCCACGCAAACTTATTAACCCAGAGATATAAGCTGGTCCATAAGGCAAGAAGGTTATCTGTTCTCTTTCAGAAATTTCGACCACATCCGCAATAGGCAGATAATATTGCCTGCCACCATAAAAAAAACGACAACAAACTGGCTTTACGGCTTCATCAGTGATAGTCGAGGCTTGATGAAGCTTCATCATAAATGGCAGAGCAAAGTCATTAATAAGATCAGAGGTGACAGATACCTGTGGAGTAGTAGCACCTGTAAATATCGATTTAGCTGATTCTGTGTCACCACGTTCAGGTTCAGACTCACCTTTGTGCGCGTACTGAAGCAACTCTAATAATTGCGAGTGTTTATCACGCACAACATCTATCTCACTTACGGTAACTTGGTGACCTGATTTTAAATTATCTAAAAACTTCTCAAGCTCTTTTGCGATAATACTGGAGTGCATTCTCTTAACCAGTCCAGCGGTACCTTTTATGGTATGAGCCGCCCGCCTGGCGTTTTCAAGAATATTTACTGTAATCGCCTGTGGATTATCTTCCCACACCTGCACCAATTTATCTATCAGTGCCAAAGATTCTGCAGCTTCTTCTATGAAAATCGGCAGTAAACTTTCCTGTAATCCCGCCATTCAAACCATCCTTACAAACGGTGACAACAAAATACACTCTATCCTATTGTTGCTAACCCTGATTGATATAATACCTGACAAGCCTTACGCACTACAGCTTCATCTAAAGCACTCTCTGCGCAGACGACACCAAGCGAACGAGCACCATCCAACTGCAACATCAATGTTTGTTCATCATCATTGAGCAGACCATCTTGGGCAGCAACAGCACACTGAGGCATGCGGGTAACAATTAAATTATTATCATCAAAAGGCGCAGCTGCTTTGAGCGATCGCACCCCTTCCAGCAATACTTCAAACATTGGAACCCTAAACTTTATATCCTCAAGATTAAACGGCAGTTCATCTTTTTCTAAAAAGAAATTACCCTTTTGTGTATGTAAACCAGTATTCAGAGCGTCCTGAGCGTGTTTTTGCAAGTAATACATGAGATCGCTATCAGATATTACCCCCTGCTCTACCAAGGCACGACCAACAGGAGTATTAGTGTTGCGCGCCTCCTCAACAATCTTGGACAAAGTATTGTGGTCACATTTAAAGCGATTATCTTGACAGATTAGATCTGTCAAAAATTTATGTTTGCCCTTTTGGCTAGCTGTAGCAAAAACGAACCGACCATCTTGGATAAAAATTTCTGCGAAGGTGTCATCAGAAAAAATTGACAATCTGCCACTTTGCCGTGTAACGGCACAAAAACACAAAACTTCCGGTAACGACATCCGAGCAAGATCACCACTCATCATCAACGTCTGGTGTTTGACTAAACCTGTTTCATGCAGAGTGTCTGACATAACATTTTTCATCAAAACAGGAAAATCTTTTTGGAAATAATTGCGCACAACTTTATCAAAACGATCATTTATAGAATCAAGAAACTGATCCATATCGGTAAAAGAACCACTAACAGTTTGTTGATCAGTTGATCCGGAACTGTTAGTTGAAGATACGCTAGCAGGTTGTGATGACTTACCATCATCTTTCACCAGCAGGCTAAGAACTTGATCAATTTTAGCTACTAAATCATCTGGCTCAAATGGTTTAGTAAAATAATGAACAATGCCAAAATTTTGCTCAAAGGCCTGCCCAACAACTTCACTCTTCGATGAGATAAGAATGATTGGAATATTACCTAAAGCAGCATCTTCACGCAAAGCCTTACAAAACATGTGTCCATTCATGCGTGGCATAACAAAATCAACCAATACCACGTCTGGGACATGCTCTCGAGCCAACTCAAGACCGCGTTCGCCGTCTTCAGCGCTAATAACTTCATAATTATTTTGCGATAGTACCAATTCCACTAAACGACGTACTGTGGGGGAATCATCTACTATTAAAACTTTTCTTTTATCTGTCGCCATAGTTCCACACTCCAGAATTTTTATTTTATCTACTGTCGCAATATATCCATAGCCTTAGCCAACGATACTTTCATGCGGTCAAAAGCATCAGCCAGCAGTTTAATTTCATCATTAGTTTTAACATTAAACTCTACGTCAAGTTTACCGCGGCTAATCGCCTCAGAGACTTCAACAATATGCTCTATTGGTTTAACAACACTGCTAACAACGAACCGGTCAACCGCAAATAGGACTAGAAGAAAAAAGATACTGAAAGCAGCTGAAAAATAGCCAATGCGTTTATAAGCTTCCTGTTGAATAACATCGGTAGGTACGTAAATAAACCGTGCACCAACAACATCCCCTTCAAGGTAACCGTAACCTGCCCGCGTACCATATTTATCTACTTGGCTCGGGTGAGCTACTTCTGGAGTATCATGACAACTTATGCAATCAGAACCGGCTATTAGCGGTTTGGCAACGGCATAAAACTTTACCCCGTCGCGCACGGCAAAGCCCTTCCACTCATTGAATTCACCATCCTCAAATGCAGCAATAATTCCATCTTCGAGTTCATTGGACAGGTTATCTTGATTAAGTGGATTGGGCGATGCAAAACGGAAAATATATTCTGGATACTCCTCTTGAATGTAGCGCGCAACTTCAGTGAGCATCAACACACCAACTGCGCCTTCCGGGAAATAAGCGTCTTCTGGCAGCAAATCTTCCGCCTTAGGGCGAATTACATTATGCAAATACCTGGCTGAGTTAGACATTACTGTCGCAAACAGGTCTGTTTTTTGCTTCGCTTCACGGACAACGTCTTGCTCTAAAAAATAACCACCACCAGCAACAACCAACGCCAAGGACACGACGTAAACTGTAGCCAACATAACGACAATTCGCTTACGAATAGACATATTCCTAAACATACATCCCCCATTTTGGAATTCAAAACTACAAATTAAGCACCAAGAATATTATCTGTGTATTTTTTGAAAATTATCGCGAAATGACTCGGGTAAATCATTAATGACTTTTTCAAGTAATTCACTATAGTCATTGGAGTTCATCTCGGAGCCCTGAACATAACTTATCTTCTTGATATAGTTCTCCATCATAACCACACCTAATGGTCCAACTATATCTACATAATTATTTATCATTTTGGATACGTTTTGAGGGGATACAGACAAACCGGCGGCAACGTCTGATTGCTTTAAAACAACCGAACGCTCTAACTTGCTTACGGCAGAAGCCCCAACTAACTGGTCAGTAATAGGTTCAGGTAAACGCTTTTTAGTCTTGAATCCTTTAATAAAATTTGCTTCGAGTAAAATTTTACCGCTGATTGCCAACAAGGTATCTTCCGGCGACAATATTCCTAGTTTGATAAAAATTGCTTCGCCATCTTCAATGTCAACCTTACACAAATGAGAGGTATCAGAGAACTTAAGCGCCAACTGCCCAGTACCCTCAGCCGCATATCGTTTGAACACCGATGCCAATTCCACTATGCGCCCCCTAGATATTTCTTTACTGCAAGCAAAATTTCAACCGGTTCATACGGCTTGGTTATATACTCATCTGCGCCCTGTTTCTTACCCCAGAACTTATCACTATCGCCAGACTTTGAAGTTGTGAGAATAATAGGTATATCCTTGTAGATAGGATCCTTTTTTAGAGTTCTGCACACTTGGAAACCATTTTTATTCGGCATCACAACATCAAGAATAATAAGGTCAAACGATTCCGATTTCACTTTTTCTTCCGCTTCAGTTCCATCAACCGCTGTTACTATTTCGTGTCCGGTCCCTTTTAGCGCATCCAGCAAAAATGCCATTTCTGTTTTGCTATCATCGGCAATAAGAATCTTAGCCATAATATCTCCTGTAAAAGAGTCCAACCTTGCTATTCACCCCAGACAACAAGCAAAGAATAGACCAACTTCATAATAAAAAACCCAACCCATCACTTACCACCACACTCACTACGTATTTACAAAAATAAAAAAAGTTCAGTGCAATTAAAACATTTAATAATTAGGCAATTATGCCATTTAATAAGTATGTATCCATGAACGCGCTATTTATCTTCATCCCGCAAAACTATTAATTAAAAAAACACCATGCATATCTAATTGATAACAGCATAATTGTTAAATAGCGTACTGCAGTAGTGTTAACACTTAAACATATGCAAATTACGTATATAAATAAAAAAAGGGGAAATTATCTCCCCCTAAGTACGGATTGAATGTTTCCCCTTTGACCAGATACAGCTCATTGATATAAAAGCAATTTTTCAAGCCAATTCGTTCTCAATCCTCACGAACATGCTCTTTTCCTTAATGATTGACAACTTGTTTATTTTATCCAGAGACTGGCGCACGTTGCTCTCACACGCACCGTGAGTCATAATAACTATAGGAACACAGCCCCCAAGTTGCCACTCAGGTTGAATCATAGAACGGATACTTATCTCAAACTCACCCAATATTGTTGAAATCTGCGCTAACACCTTAGGACGATCTTCCACCATAAAACGGATATAGTAGTGACTGGAAATATCAGCAATATTCCTGATTGGCAAAGTAGTCATTTGATCGATTTGATAACCCAATGACGGAGTCATATTTTTATTGCCACCAATGACAGCTCGAGCCAAACTCATCACATCGCCCATTACAGCGCTAGCAGTAGCATCCATACCAGCACCACGACCATTAAGCATAACTGGACCGACAAAATCACCCACAAGACTTACAGCATTCAGCACCCCTTTAACATCAGCCATCGGAAGATTATCCGGGATCATGGTAGGATGTACGCGCGCCTCTATACCGCCAGCAACGATTTTACCAATAGCCAATAATTTTATTTGATAACCAAATTTACGCGCATACTGAATATCCATAGCGCTAATTTGCGTGATCCCTTCGGTATAAATCTGATCAAAATCCACCCAGGTTCCAAAACACATGGAGATTAATAGCGATAACTTGTGAGCAGTATCTACCCCTTCAATGTCAAAAGTTGGATCTGATTCAGCGTAACCAAGAGCTTGCGCATCCTTGAGCACTGCGGCAAAATCATCTCCATCTTCTGTCATACGAGTCAGTATATAGTTACAGGTACCATTAAGGATACCGCATACATCACTAAAATTATTGGCACACAGATTCTCACGAATAGCAGCCAACACTGGAATACCACCTCCAACAGCTGCATCGAGAAGGATATTCACGTTATTTTTTTTGGCTATCTCCAGCAACTCCTTGCCGTGAACTGCCATTAGAGCCTTATTGGCTGTGACTACGTGCTTACCGTTTTCCAAAGCTTTTTTGACAAAGGTACGCGCTGGTTCGTAACCACCGATAAGTTCGATAATAATATCTATATCTGGATTAGTTAACACCGAGTTAGCATCACTGGTCAACACTACCCCATCAAGAACAAGACCACGATCTGTTGTGGTATCTAAATCGGCAATGGCACTCAGAGTTAAGCGCGCACCCAAGCGTTGTTCGATAACTTTGGCATTGTGTTGCAACATCTTCACAACACCGGTTCCAATAGTACCAAAACCCAGCAAACCAACCTTTATATCTTGCATATATCCTCTATTATTTTTTTAGTTGCGCCTGTTTAGCAACTTTATCCAGAACTCCGTTCAAAAAAGCAGGAGCATCTTTGGTGCCATACCGTTTAGCAATCTCTATCGCTTCATTAATGACTACCCCTGATGGAGTTTTCGGCATCCATAGCAGCTCATAGCACGCCAAACGCATCAGCGAAAGATCCAAACGCGGCATACGATCTAAAGCCCAGTTTTTGGAAACATTCAGCAGAACCTTATCAATCTCTTCCAAGTTTTCATAGACACCCAGCACCAAGTGTTCGGTAAATTCCACAATATCTAGTGCTAAAGGAGTATCAATTTCTGCTGGCTCACCAAGAACATCCTCTTTAAAACGAAAATTTTGCCAAAAAGCACGCAAAACAACATCGATGGGCTCTTCCTGATCATACAGGCTATATAATATTTTCAGGGCATACTCACGCCCGTTGCGTCGCGTTCCCAGTGCCATCTATTGTATGCTCTTAAAAAGGTTAATCATCTCAATAGCAGTAATAGCCGCATCATAGCCTTTATTTCCAGCCTTGGTACCTGCCCGCTCAACTGCTTGCTCAATAGTGTCAGTAGTAAGCACACCAAAAGACATTGGCATACCAGTAGCCAAACTGACTGAAGCCACCCCTTTCGTTACTTCGCTACTAACATAATCAAAGTGGGGAGTTGCGCCACGGATGACAGCACCAAGACAGACCAAAGCATCATATTTTTTAACTGAGCCAGCCATTTTTTGCGCTGTTAGAGGAATTTCAAAAGCGCCTGGTACACGCACTATATCAATATCGGCCGCTAATGCCCCGTGACGGACTAAGGCATCAATGGCACCCTCAACCAAGCGCTCGCAAATGAAACTATTAAAACGCGCGACAACAATACCAATTTTGTGCCCACTAGCGTCAAGCTGTCCTGAGAAATTATTTACCATGATCACACTCCCTGCCTTGCTTAGTAGTTAAATATTTTCTAACAGATGCCCCATTTTATTTTTTTTGGTCTGCAAATAACGCTCATTGACCTTATTAGCCGGCATCTCAATGCCTACCCGCTCTATAACTTTGAGTCCATAACCTTGTAACCCAATAATTTTTTTTGGGTTATTGGTCATTAAACGGATATTTTTCAGGCCTAGGTCTGCGAGGATCTGCGCACCAATGCCGTAATCACGCAAATCTGCCTTAAACCCTAGCACTTCGTTAGCCTCAACCGTGTCGTGCCCGCAATCCTGCAAAGCATACGCCTTGATTTTATTAATCAGACCAATGCCACGTCCTTCTTGGCGCATATATACAATTACCCCAGAACCAACTTCTTCTATCTGAGCCATAGCCGCCTGTAACTGCTGACCACAATCACAACGTTTAGAACCAAAGACATCCCCAGTTAAACATTCTGAATGCACCCGCACCAGTGTCGGCGTTTCTGGGTCAATATCCCCTTTAATCAACGCGATATGCTGTGCATCATCGACATCGTTCTCGTAGGCAATCACCTTAAACAACCCACCATAAGTAGTAGGCACAGTTGTTTCTGCGGCACGATGCACCAAAAGTTCGGTACGCATACGGTATTCCACCAGATCAGCAACACTGACTATTTTAAGATCATGTTTCTTAGCAAACACCTTCAAATCTGGCATACGCGACATAGTGCCATCTTCGTTCATAACCTCGCAGATAACACCAGCTGGTTTTAAACCGGCAAGACGCGCCAGATCGACGGAGCCCTCTGTTTGACCGGTACGCACCAAGACCCCACCCTTACGTGCCCGCAGTGGGAACACATGCCCGGGACGAGCAAGATCAGCAGCTGTTGATTCATCAGCCATGGCAACCCTTATGGTCTGAGCGCGGTCTGCTGCGGAAATGCCTGTTGACACGCCACAGCGCGCCTCAATTGACACGGTAAATGCGGTACCAAATGACGAAGTGTTATCGGACACCATCGGGGATAGGTTGAGAAAATCAGCTCTCTCTTCACTCAATGAGAGACAGATTAACCCGCGTCCCTCTTTGGCCATGAAATTGATTGCCTCAGCGGTAACCATTTCGGCCGCCATGGTTAAATCACCTTCGTTCTCGCGATCCTCATCATCTACTAAAATAACCATTTTACCTTGGCGCATATCCTCCAAGGCTGCTTCTATTTTATCAATCGGCACAGTTTGCCCCTTTCGCAACCATCATTTACTCAACAACTAATAGTTTAAAAAATTACATTCGACTACATAAACAACTTACATAAAACCATTCTTGACCAATTGCTCTAAAGTTAATCCTGAAGCTACTCCGTTAAGCGCCATAGGCTGCTGAGCGGTAAGCAATTTTTCCACATAACGGGCAACAATATCCGTTTCTATATTAACCCGCGAACCAGCAGTAATATTCTTTAATGTTGTCCGATCCAAACTATGGGGAATAATGGAAACACTAAAAGATTCGGCGTCAACTGCGTTAACTGTTAAACTGATACCGTCAACGGTGATTGAACCTTTAACCACCACATAACGTAACACAGCAGAATCTAATTTGAACCGAAAACGGATGGCATTACCATCCTGGCACCGATCCAGCACCGTGGCAACAGCATCCACATGACCACTAACCAAATGCCCGCCAAGGCGATCAGATAATTGCAGCGCGCGCTCAAGATTAACTTCTGCACCAGGGATTGCTTTATTCAGATTGGAGCAATTCAGGGTTTCCGGTGACACGTCTGCTACAAAGAGACCGCTTCTACATTGTACCACCGTTAAACAGATACCATTCACCGCTATACTGTCGCCAAGTTTTATCTCATGTACCGGAAGTTTGGTGACAACATATAACTGTGCACTACTACCACTGTGGCGCAATTCGCGCACGATACCAATATCTTCTATTAAGCCGGTGAACATGCGACAACTTCTCCCTCGATCAACACATCATCAGCAAAACAGCGACAGCGCACATCAGTTAAATGAAGAGCATCCGCCAGATTAGCAACTCCATGCCCAACAAACATAGCTTTTCCATCATCGCCACCAAATAATTTGGGGGCGAAATAGAACATGACACGATCAATTAATTTAGCATTAAATAACGCCATGTTTAATTCAGCTCCGCCTTCAACCAAGACAGTTTGCACTTCGTGCTGCCCTAAATAGTGCAGCATTGCCAACAAATCCACCTTGCCTGCAACGCTAGGCACTTGGATCACATCTACCATGGGTAATTGCCGCATAGCTGCAACTTTCTGCGGTTCAGCCTGATTGGTCGTAAATATTACCGTTTTAGCAGCTGAAGACAGATTAACTATAGCCGCCGCAATAGGAGTGCGCAGCTGTGAGTCAACTACTATACGTAACGGATCACGTCCACCACCAGCAAGGCGGGTAGTCAAGCGCGGATTATCCCGTAGTACAGTGCCAACGCCAACCATAATTGCATCCACCTTATCACGTAATTGATGCACATGTTGACGGCTGTGCTCATTGGTAATCCACTGAGATTCGCCACTTGATGTCGCAATGCGTCCATCAAGAGTCAAGGCCGCTTTTAAAATAATAAATGGCTGGTGTCTAGTAATCCATTTAACAAACGGCGCAATTAAGCGCCGGCATTCAACTTCGCATGTACCAACTGTCACACTTATGCCAGCAGCGCGTAAGCGGGCAATACCTCGACCGCTAACCTGTGGATTTGGATCCTGTATACCCACAAATACACGCGCTACACCAGCATCAATTAAGGCATCACAACAGGGTCCGGTACGCCCATGATGCGAGCATGGCTCCAGAGTGACATAAATATCTGCACCGCGTGCCAGTTCACCAGCGGCGCGCAAAGCAAAAATCTCAGCATGTGGTTCACCGGCTTTCGGATGAAAACCGCTACCGACAACTGCGCCATCCTTGACAATTACAGCACCAACAGCAGGGTTTGGAGCAGTTCTACCTTCAGCTCGCCGAGCTAACTCCAGCGCTTGCTGCATATATCCTTGATGCCCACGGTCTTGCTGCCTTGGGTGCTGCTCCAGTTGCTGTTTCACAATTACCACCGTTGTTTTTACTTCTGCACACCAGATGGCGCTTGACCACCTAAAATATCTTTAAGTTCCTGCATAAACTCATTTATATCTTTGAATTGCCGATAGACGGAAGCAAAACGCACATAAGCAACTTCATCTAGGTTATGCAAAGCAAACATAACTTTTTCGCCGATTTTGCTAGCTGGGATTTCGCGCTCAGGACTCTCCTGAAATTCCATCTCCATTTGGTCGACAATCTTCTCTATTGCCGCTATTGAAACCGGGCGTTTTTCACAAGCGCGCTGCATACCACCAATAATCTTATTGCGTTCAAAAGGTTCACGGCGACCATCTTTTTTTATAATCAACGGCAGGGTATCTTCAATGCGCTCATAGGTAGTAAAACGCCGATCACAATCGGAACACTCCCGTCGTCGCCGGATACTATTACCCTCTTTCCCCAGACGTGAATCAACAACCCGAGTATCTATGCAACTACAAAATGGGCATTTCACATCAATAACCTTTCACGCTCAGAAGTATAGTCTGACAACTGGCTACCGCTGATACTGATTTATTTGCATAGCAGATTCGTTAAGCAACTCCATAGCCAGCTTATCTGGATACCCTTCAAGATAGACAATTTTTTTCAGACCGGCATTTATCAACATTTTTGCACAGATGACACAGGGCGCATTAGTGCAGTACAGCGTGCCATCAGCGATATTAATACCATGCTTGGCGGCCTGTATAATAGCATTCTGCTCCGCGTGCAAGCCGCGACACAACTCGTGCCGCTCACCAGAAGGGACACCTAGCTTCTCGCGTAAGCACCCGACACTATCACAATGACTGATCCCCTTTGGGGTCCCATTGTAACCAGTTGCCAGCACATTTTTATCTTTTACTATAACGGCACCAACCTGACGCCGAAGACAGGTAGAGCGGCTAGCCACCAACTGGGCTATTTCCATAAAGTATTCTTCCCAAGATGGCCGTTCCACGTTATTGCAACCGATGGGCATAAAGCGGGAACTGCTTACATAACTCAGTAACCTCAGCATGAACCGTAGCTAAAGCTTCTTCATTATCAATATTCTTCAATGCACGATCAATCCAGTCAGCAACCTGCGTCATTTCAGCTTCTTTTAAACCACGTGTTGTAGTAGCCGGGGTACCAATACGGAAACCACTGGTTACAAATGGAGAACGGGTATCAAAAGGGACAGCGTTTTTATTTACTGTGATCCCAGCTTTTTCTAGAGCTACTTCAGCCATTTTACCGGTAATTTCACTACCACTTAAATCGACCAATATAAGATGATTATCAGTACCACCCGAAACCAGATTATAACCACGCTCAATCAACCCCTGTGCCAGAGCTTTAGCATTTTTCACAATCTGCTGACCATATACTGTAAACTCAGGGTTCAAAGCTTCCTTAAAAGCAACCGCTTTAGCTGCAATTGCATGCATCAGCGGCCCACCCTGACAACCGGGGAAAATATTACTATTCACCTTTTTGGCAAACTCCTCACGGCATAAAATCATACCACCGCGCGGACCGCGCAAGGTTTTATGCGTCGTGGTAGTAACAAATTCAGCATAAGGCACTGGGTTTGGGTGTTCTCCAACAGCTACTAATCCGGCGATGTGAGCCATATCCACCATAACCTTAGCCCCCACTTTGTCGGCGATCTGTCGAAAGGCAACAAAATCTATGATACGCGGATAAGCGCTGGCACCAACCACAATTAATTTAGGTTTGTGTTCCACTGCCAACGACTCAACCTCATTGTAATCAATAATACCCGTCTCTCGCTTCACCCCATAGGGGACAATATTGTACAGTTTCCCTGAAAAGTTCACTGGTGAACCATGAGTCAAATGACCACCATGAGCTAAATTCATCCCCAACACCGTATCACCAGGCTGGCAGGTACTGAAGTAAACTGCCATATTGGCTTGTGATCCAGAATGGGGCTGCACGTTCGCATGATCAGCACCAAACAACTGTTTAGCACGATCTATTGCTAATTGCTCAGCTACATCTACAAATTCGCAACCACCATAGTAACGCTTACCTGGATAACCTTCAGCATACTTATTGGTCAGCACTGAACCCTGAGCTTCAAGCACAGCATCGCTTACAAAATTTTCTGAGGCAATAAATTCTAAATTATATTCCTGGCGTTTAGTTTCATCAATGATGTTTTGGGCAATTTCTGGATCGACTTGAGCTAGGTTTTTCATGGACATCTCCAGTTCATATGTAAAAATAAGCAATGCACAAGTTTTTAAGTTATTATGTGCTTCATGAAGAAACACAGGTAAGAAATAAACATTGATGGGTAGACCAAAGGGCCTACCCATCAATGTTAAGTATGTTATTTGTCTCTCACCACAGGGTGATTAAGTAAACTGATTTTATTTAACCGATTCTGATGCCGACCGCCGGCGAAAACACCATGCAACCAAACATCTACCATCCGACAAGCCAAGTCTGGCTCTAGCACACGCCCACCCATAACAAGAATATTAGCGTTATTATGTTCTTTAGCCATCTGGGCAGTAAATTCATTGTGCACCAATGCAGCTCGTACGCCGAGGAATTTATTTGCCGCTATTGACATGCCAATTCCTGTACCACAGATCAGGATACCCTGTTCTGCGGCACCAATAGATATAGGCTCAGCTACCAGAACCGCATAATCAGGATAATCAACAGAATCTTCACTGTTAACACCCAAGTCATTAACCTCAACACCCTGTGCACGCAAATGCTCTACAACTAACTTTTTCAATTCATATCCGCCATGATCGCTGGCAATCAACATAAACACACCCTAGATTTTCTTGAAGATCAGGGTACCGTTAGTACCACCAAAGCCGAGCGAATTTGACATTGCGACAGTAACATTTGCATCGCGCGCAGTATTAGGCACATAGTCAAGATCACATTCAGGTGATGGCTGATCAAAGTTAATAGTTGGAGGAACCACGCCTGTTTCCATAGCTTTAAGACAATAGATAGCCTCCAGAGCTCCAGCTGCACCGAGAGCGTGACCTGTCATACTCTTAGTCGAGCTAACCATAACTTTTTTCGCATGCTCACCTAGAGCTGCATGGATAGCCATGGTCTCATACATATCGTTAAAAGTGGTTGATGTCCCATGGGCGTTGATATAATCAATATCTTCCACATTGATGCCAGAGTTTTTCAGAGCCATTTTTATACACCGCGCAGCGCCTTCACCACCTGGAGCTGGAGCAGTAAGATGATAGGCATCAGCAGATAGACCGTAACCACAGATTTCACCATATATCTTGGCTCCACGCTTTTTCGCCGCTTCATATTCTTCTAAAACAAGGATTCCGGCACCCTCGGCCATAATAAAACCATCCCGGTCTTTATCGAACGGACGACTAGCTGCTTGAGGATCATCATTACGGGTAGAAAGAGCCTTCATGACACAAAAACCTGCAACAGCCAGCGGGGTAATCGTTGATTCGGTACCACCAGCGATCATAGCATCTGCATCACCCCGTTTAATAATATGGTAGGCATCACCAATACAGTGAGTTCCTGTGGCACATGCAGACACGGACGACACATTAGGTCCTTTAGCACCAAAACGGATTGATATTTGCCCCGGCGCAAGGTTGATAATCAACATGGGAATAAAAAACGGTGATACGCGCTTATAGCCCTTGTCATTCAATACATCATGATATTTTTCAATGGCGGGTAACCCACCTAGACCGGAACCAACTAAAACACCCACCCGCTCGGCATTTTCATCAGTAACCTGAAGAGCTGAATCCTCCATAGCCATTTCAGCGGCGGCCAAAGAATACTGGATAAAAAGGTCCATCTTCTTGACCTCTTTTTTCGGCATGAATTCTGTTGGATCAAAATCTTTAACCTCACCGGCGATCTGGGAGGGCAGATCTGACGCATCAAAGCGAGTAATTAAATCTATGCCAGATTTTCCTGCTGTCAAAGCTGACCAGTTTTTATCAACGCCAGTACCTAGCGAGGATACAGCACCAACCCCCGTCACGACAACTCTACGCATAATTACTTCCTTTTTAAAGTTTAAGTTAACAGGTTGTACTCCGAGCTAAATACTCGGAATTATTTCAAAAAACAGCCAACAGCTCTATTTTAAAATAAGCCTACTGAGTTAATAAAAAAGGAGGATAGCCAGATTGCATATCCTCCTTATTAGTATATTACACCGCTATCAAGAATTACTGCTTACATATTCAACAGCATCTTTTACGGTTTGAATTTTCTCTGCATCTTCATCAGAAATTTCAATATCGAATTCCTCTTCAAGAGCCATAACCAATTCTACTGTGTCCAGAGAATCGGCACCTAAGTCATCCATAAAGGATGCTTCAGCAGTTACTTGTTCTAGTTCTACACCTAGTTGCTCTGCAACAATTTTCTGTACTCTCTCTGCCATTGAAGCCATGTTGTATACCCTCCATGATTGTGTTAACAGCCCTTAGCTGAAGTGTTCGAAGCAATTTCACTGAGCTTACAGTGAGACTGCGCTTCTTTACATATACATTCCACCATTGACCCCGATCACTTGACCGGTAATATAGCCGGAGTTTTCGGACGCCAAAAAAAGAACAGAATTTGCTATATCTTCCACCGAACCCAGTTTTCCCATCGGGATTTGCGCAGCCAACTCATCACGAACCTTATCCGAAAGTGCATCGGTCATATCAGTGGCAATAAATCCTGGAGCAACTGCATTAACCGTGACATTACGCTTTGCAAGTTCACGAGCGTTTGACTTGGTCATTGCTATCAAACCACCCTTGCTGGCGCAATAATTTGCCTGCCCCGGATTCCCCATTTGACCAACAATAGAGGCAATATTGATAATCCGACCGCAACGCTGCTTGCTCATCAATTTAGCCACGGCTCGTGTACACAAGAAGGCTCCCTTGAGATTAACGTCAAGGACGGCATCCCAATCTTCATCCTTCATTCGTAGAAGCAGTGCATCACGGGTAATGCCGGCATTATTGACCAAGATATCGATACGACCAAAGGTTTCTTTTGCCGAATTAACCATTTTATCGACATCCGCAGGCACGGTTACATTGCCCTGAACAGCTACAGCTTCAATCCCGTCAGCCTTGAGTTCTTCAACAAAAGCTTTTGTTGCCACTAAATCGATATCAACAGCGACAATTTTCGCTCCATTAGCAGCCAGCGCCAATGAAATGCTGCGACCTATCCCCCGCGATGCGCCGGTAACTAAGGCAACTTTATTTTCAACCATTAAATCGTCTCCTTCATTGCAATTAGTATAAAAATCAACATACTACTTCTGCAGCTTGATCAAACTCTTTACATCGCCGACATTCTGTGTTGCAATCGAACGATCAATGCGCTTGATCAAACCGGAAAGCACCTTACCGGGTCCGATCTCAATAAAGTCTTCAACGCCATGATCGATCATATAACGAACCGAACGATCCCAACACACCGGCGCACTCACCTGAGAAATCAATAAATCCTTAACTCGTAAGAAATCACTATTAGCAATGGCTTCTACGTTAGTTACCACAGGAATGCTCAGTATGTTTAAATTGATCTCATCCAAAACAACCCTTAACTGCTGTCCGGCTGGTAGCATCAAAGCACAATGGAAAGGCGCACTTACAGGTAACAACATCGCCTTGCGGGCACCATTATCTTTCGCTAAAAATATAGCTCGATCAACCGCTGCACTATGACCAGCAATCACTACTTGACCGGGGCTATTATAGTTAGCTGGCGAAACGACATCACCCTGAGCTGCTTCAAGGCAAACCTGCTCAATTAGTTCCGTATCAATACCGAGAATTGCGGCCATCGCCCCAGTGCCAACCGGTACAGCCTGTTGCATAAACGCACCTCGCTGACGCACTAAACGAACTGCATCAGCAAAAGTAATAGTACCAGAAGCGACAAGTGCAGAGTATTCGCCTAAAGAATGTCCAGCAACAAAATCAGGATTCAAACCTGTTTCCTGCTGTACAACCCGTAAAGCCGCAACACTCATCGTCAAAATAGCCGGTTGTGTATTTGTAGTTAACTGCAGATCTTCTTCAGGACCTACATAACACATCTTAGCTAAATCGAAACCAAGAGCATCGTTTGCCTCTTCAAATACCTCACGGGCAACAGCAAAGTTCTCACTAAGCTCCCTACCCATTCCTGCATATTGAGCACCCTGACCGGGAAATACAAAAGCTAACATTGATGACACCTTAAAACCAGATCCAAACTACCAGCGCAGCAAGCAGGCACCCCAGGTAAAACCACCACCAAAGGCATCAAAAACCAAAATATCATCAGCATTGAGCAAACCTTTACGATTTGCTTCATCCAAAGCAATAGGAATTGATGCACCGGAAGTATTACCGCACATGTCTACATTTACATACATCTGATCAACACGCAATTTAAGGCGTTTTAAAACTGCGTCGAGAATACGCTGATTAGCCTGATGCGGGAACAGCAATTTCACATCTTTAACTGTCATATTGTTTGCTTCTAATGCCTCAACCGCCACATCGTGCATAGAGCGAACCGCAACTTTGAAAACTTCGTTGCCCGCCATGTGAAGAAACGGCAAGCGCTCCTTAATACCAGCTACTGAAGCGGGGTAACGTGACCCAAAACCTGGTTGATAGAGCAAATCCCAATATGAACCGTCAGAGTGCAAATGGCTAGACAATATCCCGTGCTCACCTTCTTGCGCCTCAAGGACAACAGCACCGGCACCATCACCAAAGAGGATACAGGTATTACGATCTTCCCAGTCTATGATACGACTCAAAACCTCAGCACCAATTACCAATGCACGTTTAGCAGTACCATTTTGCAGGTACTGTGCTGCGGAGGTTAGCGCATATACGAAACCACTACAGGCAGCAGACACATCCCAAGCTGCCGCGTTAATTGCACCAATTTTATCTTGAACTATACATGCGGTAGATGGCCAAGGAAAATCACCAGTAATAGTACCGACGACAACCAGATCAATTTCTGCTGCGCTAACTCCAGCCATCTCCAATGCACGATTTGCCGCTTTTACTGCTAAATCTGAAGTCATCTCATTTTCAGCAGCGATACGACGCTCAACTATGCCAGTACGAGCAGAAATCCATTCATTGGAAGTTGCAACCATCTTTTCCAGGTCGTAATTTGTTAAAACCTTCTCTGGCAGGTAAGAACCGGTACCAATAATGCGTGCTTTTTTCACTACGTTTCCCCTTATTTACGCAGAGCAAGAATAGAATTATGCAACACCAACAGCTTTAACAGCAGCATCAGCACCAGCTTTAAATTGATCTAACTGTTTAACTAATTCGCTGATCATTTGTTTATCAACACTGTTAGCGGCTTGACCTATGGCATTGGTTAGCGCTTTTACGTTCGACCCACCATGGCAGATGATGCTCGTGCCTTTAATTCCCAGCAATGGCGCACCACCATATTCTGCATAATCTACTTTTTTCTTGAAAGCTCGAAATGCCGGTCGCGCTAAGAGGTAACCTAACTTGGCAAGCAAACGAGATTTCAACTCCTTCTGGAGCATCTGACCAATTGATTCAGCCAAACCTTCAGAAACCTTTATAACAACATTGCCGACAAAACCGTCACACACAACAACATCGACAGCACCACTATAAATATCACGTCCCTCAACGTAACCGATATAGTTGAAACTATGCTGGCGCAAAAGTTTATGGGTTTCTCGGGTTAAATCGTTGCCTTTTTTTTCTTCTGCACCATTGGACAACAAGCCTATGCGTGGCGAGCTCTTCCCCATAATATGCCGAGCATAAAAATCACCCATAATGGCAAATTGCTCAAGATGAATTGGTTTACAATCTACATTGCCACCCACATCAAGAATTAAAGATTGCCCGGAAACTGTGGGTAGTATAGTTGAAAGAGCGGGACGGTCTATACCATCCACTCGTTTAGCAACAAACATCCCAGCAGCCATCGTAGCGCCAGAATTACCAGCACTCACCACCGCTTGCGCTTCACCAGCCTTGACTAGTTCGTACGCAACCCTAATAGAGGAATCCTTTTTCCGCCGCACAGCATCAGAAGCAGAGTCGTGCATGCCAACAACTTCAGAAGCGTGATGAATACGAATTTGCAAATTCGAAGTATCGTGCTTATCAAGTTCCTGAGTCACTCGCGCTGAGTCACCAACAAGAACAATCGACATCCCCCATTTACGGGCAGCAGCAACCGCGCTCTCAACTTCTACAGCAGGAGCATTGTCACCACCCATGGCGTCAACCGCAACCACGATTGATTTCATCAAAAAACCTAGCCCTCAACTTCTAGAACATTACGATCTTTATAAAAACCACAGCTGGCACATGCACGGTGGGACTGTTTAGGCTCATCACATTGAGGGCACAGTGACATACCGGGTGCGGTTAAAGCATCATGTGCACGCCGCATATCGCGTCTTGATTTGGAAGTCTTTTTCTTAGGTACTGCCATGAACTTAATCTCCTCTAAGCTCTATATTTTTCAACGACTAAGCCAATGATTTATTCACACAATCAAGGCCATAATAAATATCACCAGTACCCACGGTACCGATAACCGAACAAAAGTAAACCGATTCACCCCTATTTTTCAACCTTAAAATCTTCAAGGGTCGCAAAGTTAAGGTTTGTAACTTTACCTGAACAACTACATGTTTCTTTATTTAAATCAGTGCCACATACTGCGCACAGACCTTTACACTCATTTTCACACAGCAGTTGCTCAGGCAACAACAAAACCACCTGCTGCTGAATTTCATCTACAAGATTAATCTGATCATCAATAATCAGTTCCAAACCCATATCCTCTGCTAACAATTCCAGTTCTTGCCCATCATCATCAGTAACTTCAGGTAGATGTTCTACATAGGTTTGTTTAAATTCAGCGCTAATTTCTCGCCGGCAAGGCATTAAACAACGTCTGCATGGCACCTCAACACTAACAGAGATATGCCCATGTAACTCAACCATACCACCGACAACAACAGCATCCAGATCCACCACAACTGGGGTCAAAAAAACACACTCGCCATCCCGCTGCAATTGTGCCAACACTGGAAAAGCTTCAACATTCTTTTCGATCTTCATTTGAAGACCACTATTCTTTAAATCACTAACTTGCAATTGCATATAAAAAAACCATATATTAGAGAAAGCGGTCAGTATAGGTACTGCCCTTTGTTTGTCAAGAAAAATGATCCCAACTGCTACAAGTAGAGTTATTTAAGTAAGCAAACATCACCTGGAATATGGTAAAAAACTGCACAGACATAGCCATTAAGGTCATATACTTTTACAGAAATAACATGGTATTTAAAATTAACAAACAGGTGCTAGCGACTCATATAGTTTTTAATAAGGCCCCAGATTATAATATTAATACCTTCTCAACGTACAAAACTTAAAAACCATGCCAATTTCAATAAACATTAGACTATATATTTATTACATAAAAGACAAAAAATACCCAACAAAGGTCTTGACAAAAAAAAATCAATACAGTTTAAAGCACTTATAAATTTACGCACATACCCTGTTGATATCCTGTGGGTAAAGCTGTTAGTGTTAGCTAGAATTCAGCATTTAAAACCACTTTCAACTCATTGCCTATTTTTTGTGCAGCAATATTATTTCAATAATTTCAGCTAGTTAACATATAGGGCAAATAGAATATCATTTATTATCCTTTTTCATCACCCACGGTACTCATTAAAATCAAACTACACGCATTGAGAGGTCGGGAATGTTCATAAAGTTACTGGTTTTATTCATTTCAATCCCTGTAATAGAAATCTATGTTCTTTTAGCGGCAGGAGATTTAATAGGCTTATGGCCGACGATAGGTTTAATTATTTCAACCGGAATTGCCGGGGCATATTTGGCAAGAACTCAGGGAAGTGATACAGCACGGCGCATTCAAATTGCTCTGGAAAATGGTGAAATGCCAACGGAAGACCTACTGGATGGTGCCATGATTTTTGCTGGAGGAGTAACCCTGTTAACCCCTGGGTTCTGTACCGACATGCTCGGTTTCTGCTTACTGCTACCCACCACCAGAAAAATAATTAAAGATTTAGTACGCAAATGGATCCAAACAAAGATCAACAACGGTCAGATCCATTTGCATTACCGTTAACAGCCACAAGATATTACCATGACCTTTGTGCCCAAACAAAAAATACCGAGTAGGCTTGTTCACCATGAGGGCGTTTCTTAACGATCGTATGGGCAGTAGTGTGCTGCACGTTAATTAAACCCAGATTGACCAGCTCATCACATAACCATTGTCTATCAACACCATGGTGTTCTACCCCAGTCGGATCAGCATGAAAAGTCCCGTCTTCAGAGTCTAAATCAGCCAAAGCAATCGTGGCTCCTGGCTTTAAAGACGAGATTAAAACCTGTAAAATCAAACCGACATCAGCTACATGATGCAGCACCATAGAACTAAAAACCAGATCATAGTGCCGCGCTGGCAAGTCTGGCACTACCGAACAACTGTGGGCTGTGGTTATATTGTCAACTCCAAGTTGCTCGGCTTTTTGTGCCACTACAGTCAGCATCCCTTCAGCGCTATCCATAACGGTGATATGATGCACCAGATCCACTAAATTGAACGTTACCAACCCGGTACCACAGCCAAATTCAAGCGCAACAATCTGGCGTTCAAAGCTGACATTCTGTTTGATTGCTGCAGCGACAGCAGCCGCAAGCTCTACGCGGCGCGGTTCTTCATCCCATTCTGCTGCTACCTTATTAAAATCCCGCTTATGTTCTTTAAGTTGATACCCTTCTTCTACACCCATAATAACTCCTCTGCACAGTTACATCACATCCGCACCATTGAGCTAACTATTCAAACAAATCAAGCTGATGTTTCTGCCCGCGAGCGGGTAGATTTTTTAATTCATACCACCCATCTAAAACAGGAAAATATAGGGCGCAACGACATTTATATTCAGGATATAATTGTCCCAGATAAAATGCATAGGTCTCCAGTTGCTTACGATAATGTTGATCCTGCTGAGCATAAAAACTGGCATGAGATTTACCGGCTGCAGGTGATGATGTTTTATAATCTATAATCCAACGTTCGTCATCAACCACAAAAGTTCTATCAACAATTAAATTCTGCAGATTTTGTTCATCATCAATAGCACTGATGGCGAATTCACAGCATGATTGCTGATGTGGCTTTAAAATCCAGTTGCCTCGAGAACTAGCGACTGTAGTTTGCAACATTTCTACTATCTGCTGCGCATATTGCCGACATAAGCCCTTAGCAACACCAGCATTGGTTAGCTGCGCCAGAATATTAGCAAGCAGCTCGGCAATATCAGCCCCTGACCAGCAATAACCATCATGGTTGACCAAATATTCTAACCAAGCATGCGCAACAGTGCCAACTACCGCCGGGGTTCGCTGCACCAACTTGGGAAGCACTGACTGTGCTCCAGCAGCTCGTTGTTGTGAATACTCACTGGCAACCACAAAGTTCGTCTGCGGCGTTGACAAGCGCCAGAATCCAAGCGGTGCAATATTCTGCATTGAGTTTTGTCCTGCGACAGAATCTGCACCAGTTATCATAGTTAGCTGATGCTGCACTGCTGGCCACAGTTGTTCTAACAAAGACCCCTTGGCGGGAAACAACTCATCATCTTTATTAATCTCGGCGCGACCAAAAAGATATATATGCCTCTTGGCCCGAGTAACTGCGACATATAGCAAACGGGCAACTTCATAATCTCCCTTACTTTTGTCGAGCTGCTCCAACATGGCATAGATAGGATCAGAAATCTTCTCAGCGCGAGCTGCCATTGGCGCCAGCAACAAACCGTATTTAGCATGCTCCTGCCAACGCAATAAAATTTTATCATCACTACGCGCCCGCTTACCCAAGCCAGGCAAAATAACATGATCAAATTCCAAACCTTTAGCACGGTGGATAGTCATAACCTGCACCATAGTAGCATCAGCAGTGCTGGCATGAAATAAGCTGTTCAGCTCTTCCTCTAATTGCTCAAAGCTGTGCAGATCACCACCATAGTCCAATTTTTCCAGCAATAACAGCAACTGCTCAACATCATCACACTCTGTAGCGGCATAACACTCTGGTCCACGTAAATGCAACCAGGTCTCCTCAACTAACTGGCGTAAAGTACACCGACCGCGCTGAGCTACAGAGGACAGCAAAACCGGCACAATTGACTGAACTCGCAAGCGCCCATCAGCACTCAGTTGGTTCAATAATGTTTGTTCCTGCATCATCTGCAGCAAGTCACTATCAGTTTGACATTGAAAAATCAGCAGATCCGCCAAACTGAGACCACACCATGGTGCACGTAGCACCGTCACCCAACTCAGATGATCGCCGCGATGCAGCAAGGCGCGGGTCAAGGCAACAGCATCAGAAACTGCGGAACGCTGACTCAGTGGATCAATATCCTGAGCCTGATAACTTACCCCCGCTGTGCGTAATTGCGGTAAAATTGCGCGCAGATGAGTACGTGATCGTACCAGAATGGCGATAGACTGCTCAGGATTGTGCTGCACAATCTGCTGCACCAGAACACACACATGTGCAGCTTCAGTGTGCATATCCAAGGCGTTATCAATTTTAATCTGTACCGCGTCAGCACTAAGGCATGGTTTAACCGCCTGAGCGTGGGCGTAGCTTACCGCACCACTGGCAGCATCTTCGTGAGGGGGGAAGATATTAACAAAGCTGCTGTTTACCCAATCAACTATCCCCTGTTGCGAGCGAAAATTAGCCCGCAATTGCAACTGCTGCAATTTTATACCATTTACACCCTCTATACCCGCGCGCAGGAACAGACCGACCTCGGCTTCACGAAAACGATAGATTGATTGCATCGGATCGCCGACGATAAACAGGCTGCGACCATCACCCTGCTGCCAGCCACTGGTCAGAGTTTGCAGCAACTCACACTGCAACCACGAAGTATCCTGAAACTCATCTACCAATATGTGCTGCAAGCGCTGATCAAGAGCCAATAACTGTTCAGTAGGATTGCCACTATCAACTAGTGCCTGTCTGGCTCGCACGGCAATTTCGACAAAATCCACCTGACCGCTGGCACTAAATTCCAGCCACAGCTGAGCTACTGTTTGGGGTAACACCACTAACAACGCCTGTAGGGTTTGCCACTGAGGCTCAGAGTATTGCGGCTGCGGCAACTGACGTACCAACTGCCACAATCCGGTTGACGCACCGCTGGTGCTTAACATCTCCAACAGCGCGGTCATACTCTTTTTCATACTGGCATGGGGTTGTTCCTTACCAGCAGGGAAACCACAGTTTTTATCGGGACGTTTGCGCCATTGCCCCTCTGCGGTTAACAACAAATCGGCTAAACCACGCCACAATTCCAGATCGTCAACGTTCGCCCGAGGAAACAGCTGCGCAGGGTCTGAGAATTGCTGTAATACACACAGAGGTCTATCCGTACGCGCACAGTGTTGAGCAGCAAAAGCCCCAAGTTGGAGCAATTGCTGTTGCAGTGAGGGATGAATACTGGCAAGTAATTGCTGCAAAAAACCGTCAACGACCTGCGCCAGTGCTGCTTCAAGCTCAACTCGCAGCTGTCCATACCCGTCTCCACCTGATGGCAACAGGTGCCGTAGCCACTGATCCCGCCGCGCCAGCAACTTCAGCAACATATCCTGAAGGATGTCCAGCCGGTTATCCAGATGCAGCAGCAAGCATTTAATCGCTTCATTGAGCTCAACTTGGCTATGCCGCAAATGAATAACTTTAACTACGGCTTGACGATACAGCACTTCAGAACGTTCATTGATCTGCGGCAGCCCGCCCAAACGTGTCAACCACGGCATACTTTTAACCAATGAAGCATTAAAGCTGTCAATAGTCTTAATTTGCAACTGATCTGTATGCTGGAGTAAATGCCAACCACGCGCCCGATCATTTGCCAGAACACTCTGGGCTAACTGCCGAGTCAGTTTTGTATGCTCAGATCCTCCAGCATCTAACGGATCATCGGCCTGACGTAATGCCGCCAGCACCCGCTGCACCATCTCTGCCGACGCTTTACGGGTAAAAGTTATCGCCAGAATTTCATCTGGTCGCTGCACACTCCCCAACAGCGCCAAATAGCGCTGAATTAACAGCTCCGTTTTTCCGGAACCGGCCGGAGCGCGAACTATACACGACAGCTGCGGATCAACAGCGCGGCGCCGCGCCTCAGCATCAACTAATTCAGTATCAGCCATCAGGCACCTCCGTCAGCGGCAGTATCAGCCTGGGTAGCACCAGCAATGCGGCACAACCTCTGCAGATCACAAAATTTACAGGTCTGGGCATTGGCAGGATTCACCTGTGCTTGCGCTGCGGTAAAATCACCAGCTAACTGTTCAAGTTGCTGCTGCCAGGAATCCAGCAACTCCGACCACGAGTAAATCCCCCTTTTCCCCGCGCCGCTTTTAGCCACTGTTTTAATCCCATTCAATAAATCATCATCTCTGCCCACACCTTTAAAAGCACATTCCCCTGCTCTGACTTGGGCAAACGCAACGGCGGCTACTTCTCCGTAGTCGTTGACAGCACTATCGTTAGCATTGAGAGCATAGATAGGCAGCTGCGGTTCCAGCAATCGAGTTCCCAATAGATCGCTGCCATGCACCAAGCCGGTTTTATAATCAATAATTATCCGCCCTCCTGCTGCCAAACAGTCCACTCGATCCGGCACCACAGTAAAACGCAACACCCCCAGCTGAACAACCATGGGCTGTTCAAGCTCCATCACCTTGAATGGTGGGCGTGTTTTTTCATATTTCTGCAACCAGTCGAAGATGAGTCTGGTTAAGCGCTCCACTTCCAGTGGTAACAACTCCAGCGCCTGACCATAAAGGAACTGCGGCAACATCTGCTTGCAGCTAGATCGTACCAGCTGGTGCAGATTTTCATCGCTCATGGCACACAAGCATTGCTGACTGCCAACCTGCGACCAGACCTGTTCCAGAATTTTATGCAGTACTGCGCCCCGCACCCGATTATCCACACCGGGCTGTATCGATTCCAACGCCCGCACGTTAAGACGACAATGGATATAGGCACGAAATGGACACAATGCCTGCTCCCGTAGGACATTTGTCCCACCACTGACGTCGATAGCAGGGGCACTACTATCTAAAGCTAAGACATCATGACCAATGGTAAGCGGCACCCCAACCTCGTCACGGATATATTTCCTAGCAGCGCCATCTCCGGCAGTGCCAGTGTCACTATCACCCTGAGTTGAATAAATCGTCGATCCAGCCTGAAATGGTGGGCAAGCGCCAAACAACTCCGCAAAAAATGGTTGCAGAAACGGGCTGGGCGATAATTGTCGATGACTATCTGCACTCGGGAAGCTCAACACCACCTGTGGCGCGGAACTAAGCAGGCGCTGCAAGGTCAATTTCGCAAAGTAATTTTCGTGTTCGATACTGCAATGTGGCATCCGATAGTGTCGTTGCAGCTCCACCGGCAAAAATGGATTGTGCTGCACCGTTGCAGGCAACACCTTGTCCGTCAAGCCCATAACCCACAGCGCATCAAAATGCAACCCAGCGCTTTCCAGTAAACCGATCACCTGCAGACGCTCATCCTGCGCTTGCGACTGAAACAGTTGTTCGTTAGCCAATTTATTCAATAGCGACAAAGCGCTGCTTCGTCCTACTCTGCCACAAACAACACCGAGAGACGCCAGTTGCGGCAATAATTTCTCCTGCCAGGCGGTCAATATTTGATAATCATTACTGCTAAGTGCTCTCTCTCCTGGCCAACCAGAATGACTGAGCAATAACTCAAAATGCTCCGCCCATTGTCCGATAGTTTTATCATTGCGCTGCGCAGCAGCTTCGCGCACAAACACTAATATTTTACCAAATGACCTACAGCCGGAACCACGCTGCCGACACAGATCAATTAAGCCATCTAGCGATATGGAACCAACATTGCGACGGCGCAACCAGCTTTCAAAATTAGCGCGAGCACCGGCTTCGCTGTCACTGCCACCCAACCACGGTGAACGCAGCAAATAGCTGACACTTTCAAAATCAGTTTCATCCTCAAGTGCCAACAGTGCCAAAGCAGTCGTAATCATTCCCTGGCGCGCCAGAGGTTGCCCCAAGGAGACATTGAATGTACTAACCGGCACCAGCTCCGGATGTTGTGTTTGTGCAAGTTCATGACGAAAAATTCGTTCTACCTTGCCATGCAACTGTTCCAAGTTTGGCACCACCACGGCTATCTTTCCAACTTGGCGTTCCAAACATTCTCGCGCCCAGCGCGCGGCAGCAACAATCTCACTATGTTCATCGGCGCAGGGGACACAGGTGAGATCGGCAGCGGCAAGAGATGACGATTGCCCCTGTTCAACAGTAGTTCCCTGCTGTTCAAGCTGGCTCAATAAATTAGTTTGTACATTATTTATCTGGTCGAAACCGATGAGGATCAAATGCTGGGGTGGGGGAATCTTACCGGTGACAAAAGCATCAATGACAAACTGTGTTATCGATGCTCCATCAATCCAGTTATGCTGCTTACACAACTGCACATAAGCAGTTTGCCAACGCAGAAATGCCCTATGCTCAGGAGATAAGTAATATGCAGGGGAATTGGAATAATCGCAAGAGCTACCAACAGCACCGGCAGCGTAGAGTAATTGATGTGCTTGAAATGCCAGTTTGGCGCTCGCCTGAATTTGCATCAAGCTCATACCACTTTGTTGTAAGTCGGCACGAATAACCTGCTGCCACAAAACATCGGCCTGAGCATTATCAAGCAGGCGCCCATCTTCTCCCAATGTGGCAACACCACTTCGCAACCAACTATTCAGAGTGAATATTGCCGGGCTCTGCCACACCCGTTTTCCCGATAGTTTTTGCTGTTGAGCAAAACCTGTGTGTAACGTCCGCGCCAGGCGCCGATTTACGGTAACAATTATCGCTCCATTCGCGGCAGCCAAGTAATAATCTTTATATAAATTCAACTGATTACAATCATATATTCAAGAAGGTTAATGGCAGATACTGCGCAGCAACACCCAGTGCCGTGACAAATAAGGGGAGCGGCTAAAGCTTGGATGGAGCAGCAGCAAAGGACAAACGATACACTGCTCCGGCTAATTGATCAGTAATGTACAAGCACCCATCACCACCAACCGCACAATCAGTCGGGTAACCCCATGGTTGACCTTCAACACTCCAGCCAGAAATTAGATCTATGCCCCAGCCCAAGATCCTACCGTCTGCGCCTAATGGCACCCCCATCAAGCGGAACCCCTGTTGACGTTTGCCTGAGT
The DNA here is from genome assembly GCA_964536375.1 of uncultured Desulfuromonas sp. Classification (GTDB taxonomy): domain Bacteria; phylum Desulfobacterota; class Desulfuromonadia; order Desulfuromonadales; family Desulfuromonadaceae; genus Desulfuromonas. The sequence goes on from CAZHXF010000006.1 coordinate 32,341, forward strand.
CTAGCCCTTGCATCACCATATACAACATATTCTTAAAATAATCAGCCCCATGCAACTTGGCACCAAAGGTTAATCCGCTGGGTATCGAATTGGCTGGCAACTGCATTAAAGCAGGCGCAGTCGGCTGGCATATATCCACCGAACCTAGATTGGCATCCGGCAAACGGTTGCCGTAACAGAATGGCCAGCCATAATCACCATTATCCCGCAGGACATTTAACTCATCGGGATGGACGAAGTAACCTATGGTTTCCGGTGAATTTTCCGTTGCCCACAGTGAGCCACTCTGGGGATGAACTGCTAATCCCTGACAATTATACAGACCGGAGGAAAAAAGCTGCAGCTCGCCATCAGCCACCACCCGCAACACCGCGGCTTGTTGCCAACTGTTGGTTTTATCATCGCCAGCCACGCTGACATATAGATGATTATCCACTCCCAGCACCAGCGCGTGCGCCCAGCGCTGCGGAAAAGCTAGCAACCTATCAGTGACAACCTGCTGAGAATCCGCCCGATAATCATGGTTATCATCGGGCAGAGCTAACAATTTAGTCGCGGTAGCGACATTCAACACACCATCTTTAAATACCAGCCCCGATGGCTTGTCTAGCCCTGCAACAAACACCAATACCCTGTCGGCCTTGGCGTCGCCGTCATCATCGTGCAGTGACACTACCTGACCAACCTTGGGCAGGCTGACAAACACCACGCCCTCACTATCCATAGCAATGTTATGAGGACTAATCAGTCCGGTGAAAAACAAATCCAGAGAGATACCGTTAGCCACTGCCAATTCTTGCTCAATAGCATGCCAACCATTGTGTAACGTAGCTGGCAAAACCAGGTGCTTCCGCGTTATCGGCAATAAATTTTTATGCAGCTTACGGTAGTTAACATCACGCTTAGCCACCTCATTGAAGGCACGAAAGATATTATGTTGCACCTGCGGTGGCCATAAACGAACAACAATTGCATTGGCCAGCAATACCGCAATTGGTATCGCCAATAATAATGCACCACGCCCGCAATTTTTAACGACCAGGGCTGCTGCTGCACCGATCAACACAGTAGAAAAAAACCACAGCAGACTATTCCCTACCTGCAAAAAAGGGATTGCCATCGTAACAAATACGCCAATGGTTAATATCAATGTCCACAGAATAAAACGGAAAATAACTTGCATAAACCTGCGCTTCAACTCCAGAGTAATTTCCTACCTACAGGTGGTTATCAATCGCCCAGATACTTATTAGGCACCAAATAATTCACCACATAATCGCGTACCGCATCAGTTAAGGATGCTTGCTGACTATTATAGCCAGTGGCACGCAACTTACTCACATCTGAACAAGTGTAATATTGATACTTTTCCTTTAAATGATCAGGCATATCGACATATTCAATAGTAACTACACGCTCTAAAGCGGCAAAAATCGCAGACGCCAACGCATTCCATGAATTTGCCCCATCACTACCAATATTATAGATCCCGTTAAGCGCTGGCTTATCGAGAAAATACAGCGCCATACCAACAACGTCCTTTACGTAGACAAAATCGCGCATCTGTTCACCATCTGCATACTCATCCCGATAAGACCTGAACAAACCTATTTTACCGGTTGTCAAAATCTGGTGGTAAGCCTTGATGACCAATGAGCTCATATCTCCCTTATGATATTCATTCGGACCGAACACGTTAAAAAATTTCAGACCAACGATTTTATCTAGCAACCCCTGACGTGCTGCCCATTGGTCAAACAACTGTTTAGAATAACCATACATATTTAGTGGGCGCAAAGAATCCAGCGCTGCTTCATCATCATTGAACCCACAGGTACCATCGCCATAGGTAGCTGCACTGGAGGCATAGATAAAACGCGCATCACAACGTAGCGCCAGCAAAGCCAACTGCTTGGTATATTCAAAATTGTTATGGATCAAATAACGGGCATCAAGCTCTGTGGTTGCTGAGCACGCTCCCATATGAATAATGGCTTCAACCCCGTGTCGATCCAGCTCAAGATAATCAAAAACCTGATCATCCAGAACCAATTGCATAAAATCATCTTTTTCAATATAATCAGCAAACTTAAGCGGAGTTAAATTGCGCCATTTTTCGCTGGATCCCAGCGAGTCAACCACGACAATATCATTACGCCCCATCTGGTTGAGTTGCCACACTATGGCACTACCAATAAAACCCGCTCCACCTGTTACAATAATCAAAATATTTATCCTTTATATATAAAACCTAAAAATAAGATAATACGATAATAAGACTAGATACTTTACCATCATCTCAACATCCACGCAAATACCACATCCGCTAATAATCCTGCCTCATAAGCGCTTGACAACAAGCATATTTGCACGAGTGTCACTTTAACGATAAAACAACGTTTGTTTATCTCCGGAACACATTTTTTTTACTTTAACTAAAGACCAATATTACCCCGCTCAACATTAACATGCACCACCTGCTTTATCTAAATATCGTTACCTACAACAAACAATAATTCCACAAATATCTATTGTAATTTCAAATAGTTAATTATATATAGAAAAAATATACACCTATCGGTTAAATTACAACAGATCAGGTATTCAACAGCGACGTTAATAGGAAATTAAACATGGTTACATTTTACCGCGAATAAACTTGACAACCATCAATGAACAAGATTATTCTGCTGAGCAAGCCGTAAATAAACACACAGGCTGATCAAGAAAGTTCATATGTTGAACTACAATTTTTAACAGCTCCTTCAATTCGCCACGTAAATTTGTTAGTCAGTCACCACCCGACAGCCCCCCAGATTGAACTTATTTATTTAGCGAGAATAAAATGAAAGGATTCACACTACATGGCAAAAAAAACAGAAGCACTCGACTATCACAGTTCAGGGCGTAAAGGGAAGATCGAGGTAGTTTCTACCAAACCTTGCGACACCAGCCGCGATCTATCCCTTGCCTACACTCCAGGCGTCGCGGAACCATGTCTTGAAATCGAAAAAGACCCTAAAACAGCCTATGAATACACAGCAAAAGGGAATCTTGTTGCTGTTGTTTCTAACGGTAGCGCTGTTTTAGGTCTTGGCAACATTGGTGCACTAGCGGGCAAGCCGGTTATGGAGGGGAAAGGGATTCTTTTTAAGCGATTTGCTGATGTTGATGTATTTGACATTGAGCTTGACACCAAAGACCCCGATGAGATCATTCGTACCGTACAACTGCTTGAACCAACATTTGGCGGTATCAACCTAGAAGACATTAAAGCTCCTGAGTGTTTCTATATTGAAGAAAAACTTAAAGAAACAATGAACATCCCTGTCTTTCACGATGATCAGCATGGTACTGCAATTATCGCCAATGCGGGACTTCTCAATGCTCTTGAGATTACTAAAAAAGATATCAGCAAGATCAAGATTGTTGTCAACGGTGCCGGCGCGGCAGGTATTGCTTGTGCACAAATGGCCCTCACCCTTGGTGCCACACTTGAAAACATGATTGCCTGCGACAGCAAAGGGGTAATCTTCAAAGGTCGCACTGAAGGGATGAACGAGTACAAGGCTCGCCTTGCAACAGACTCAGAAGCCCGCACCCTTGCCGAAGCGATGGTCGATGCCGATGTATTCTTTGGCGTATCGGCCAAAGATGCCGTAACACCAGAGATGGTTGAATCCATGGCCAAAGATCCGATTATCTTTGCCTTGGCGAACCCTGATCCCGAGATTCTCCCTCCCGATGCGATGAAAGTTCGAAGTGATGCGATTGTCGGTACAGGTCGCAGTGACTTTTCCAATCAAGTCAACAATGTGCTGTGTTTCCCGTTTTTGTTCCGTGGCGCCTTAGATACCCATGCTACAGCTATCAATGACGAAATGAAAATGGCAGCGGTTAAAGCCCTTGCCAACTTGGCCAAAGAAGATGTGCCAGATTCAGTTATAAAAGCCTATGGCAATACCATGTTTTCCTTTGGGCGCGACTATCTTATCCCTAAGCCATTCGATCCACGCGTGTTGTTACATGTTGCACCTGCGGTTGCTCAAGCGGCAATTGACAGTGGCGTTGCCAGACGTGACATTGGTGATATGGATAAGTATACCGAATCACTTGAAGCATTGCAGGGACGTTCAAAAGAGATCATGCGCACCTTGATCAATAAGGCAAAGTCTGAGCGTAAACGGGTTGTATTCCCTGAGGGCGATGACAGCAAAGTCCTCCGCGCTTGCCAGATCTTAGTCGATGAGAAAATTGCTATCCCTATCCTTCTCGGACCAGAAGTTAAAATTAAAAATAAGATCAAAGAGCTTGGTCTCGACCTCCTTGGAGTACAAATTATCGACACCAAGGGGAGTCCGAAAAACCGTGAATACACTGCAGAATTATTTCGCCTGCGCCAGCGTAAAGGTGTAACTCTGGCTGGAGCCAGCCGCACAATTTGTCGTGAACGCAACTACTATGGCGCTATGATGGTACGTATGGGCGACGCAGACGCCATGCTATCAGGGGTGAACCACCACTATCCTGACACCATTCGCCCAGCCCTCGAAGTAATCGGCAAACAAAGTTCAGTAAGTGGTGTACATGGTCTATACATGCTGGTATTCAAAAATGAGGTCATCTTCTGTGCGGATACCACAGTAACCATTGATCCAACAGCAGAGGAACTGGCTGAGACAGCCATTCTAGCTTCAAATAAAGCACGCCAGTTTGACGTTGAACCCCGCGTTGCCATGTTGTCATTTGCCAACTTTGGCAGCGTCAATCATCCTTGTACCATTAAGGTGCAAAAAGCCACCAAACTGGTTAAAAAGTGGGCACCGGATCTGGTTGTCGAGGGTGAAATGCAAGCAAATATAGCCTTAGATCCAGAGATAACTGAACGTCAATATCCGTTCTCGGCATTGAAGGGCAACGCCAATGTGTTAATCTTCCCTGATCTCAATTCAGGCAACATAGCTTATAAATTATTAGATAAGCTGGGAGGCGCTGAAGCTGTTGGTCCAATTCTGATGGGCATGAAAAAACCGGTCCACGTGTTACAGCGTGGCGATGATGTCAATGATATTGTCAACATGGCTGCGGTTGCTGTTGTCGATGCCCAAGTATCATCTGATGAAGAGATCAACAACGGCGATTAATAACATTAATAACATATTAGCTACACAGTGAATAATAAAAGGCAGATCAC
>CAZHXF010000006.1:37634-59523 GCA_964536375.1 uncultured Desulfuromonas sp.
ATTAATAACATTAATAACATATTAGCTACACAGTGAATAATAAAAGGCAGATCACCTATGTGATCTGCCTTTTATCGTTTTTCAGCCATGATAAAACAATCATCGCTACATAGCGGTGCGCTATTTAAGCTACTTTAATTCCGTAGGCAATCCTGATAGAATACAACTTTATTTTTCAACTACCACCTATGGAGAAACCAAACCATGCGTTATAAAAGCACCCGCGGTAAAGTGAATGACATTTCATTTAAAGACGCCGTAATGATGGGCTTAGCAACCGACGGCGGTTTGTTACTGCCAGAATACATCCCCAGCTTAACTACTGAAAAAATAAACTCTTTTGCCGCCATGAGCTACCCGCAGATAGCTTTTGAAGTTATATCGCGCTTCACTGGTGACGATTTCCCCGCAGCAGATCTACGGGCACTTATTGAGCGCTCATATGCCGCATTTGACCATCCTGAAGTTACCCCACTAGTACATAAAAATGGCGTATATATTCTGGAATTATTCCACGGTCCCACATTAGCTTTTAAGGATATTGCCCTACAATTACTCGGCAACATATTCGAATACCTGCTGGATGAACGCAACGAAAAGATGAACATCATTGGTGCCACATCAGGTGACACCGGCAGCGCCGCTATCTACGGTGTCCGCGGCAAAGACAAAATAAACATCTTTATTATGCACCCGCACGGCAAAGTATCTCATATCCAAGAATTGCAAATGACCACTGTTACCGACGCCAACGTATTCAATCTGGCAATACGTGGCACTTTTGATGATGGACAACGCATTATCAAAGAGATATTTGGTGATTTGGATTTTAAAACCAGCTATGCACTCGGAGCAATTAATTCCATCAACTGGGCACGGGTACTGGCGCAAATTGTTTACTACTTTTACGCTTACAGTCGGGTGCAAGCGGAAACAGGTAGCAAAAATATAGATTTTTCCGTACCAACCGGCAACTTTGGCGATATCTTCGCTGGCTATATGGCCAAGCGTATGGGTTTGCCCATCAGCAAACTTATTCTTGCCACCAATGAGAATAATATTTTGGCCCGTTTTGTGCTCAATGGCGACTATTCTGTTGGCACCGTTGTTGAGACCTTGTCGCCATCCATGGACATCCAAATAGCCAGCAATTTTGAACGCTATCTGTACTATCTACTGGACGAAGACAGTGAATCACTGCGCGATTTAATGGAAAGCTTTGCCGTTAGTAACAGTCTACAATTTGATGAACAATTACAAAGCAAAGTACGTCAGGATTTCACTGCACTTACCGTTGACAAACAAGCTACCTTAAAACAAATAAGCAGCTTCTACACCAGCACTAAATATATTCTCGATCCCCATACCGCAGTTGGAGTAAAAGCGGGTATTGAGCTCAGCGATCCGGACATACCATTAGTGTGCTTAGCTACTGCCCATCCAGCTAAATTCGGCGAAGCCGTCTTTCAAGCAATTGGTTGCCAGCCGCCAATACCGGAGTCACTAGAAGGAATTGAGCAGCGCCCACGCTGTTGTGACCTAGTTGACGCTGAAACGGAACATATTAAAGAGTACCTCAGGCAACGTTCGCGTTAACAAAAGTTGATGTTAATTCCACAAAAAAGCCCGCACTATGTTGTTAGTGTGGGCTTTTTTGTTTTTATATATTTTTATGTTAGTGACCGATATCAACCACACAATCAGGCAGGCAGAACCTTTTTCCACTGATTAATAGTTACTTGAGAAAACAGTCCGACATTGGCATAAGGATCGTTAGCGGCAAAATCAACGGCAGCAGCTTTATCGTCTAAATCGAGAATAACAACAGAACCGTTCATATCCCCAGCATCATCCAACGTTGGACCAGCGGCAAATAATTTATCGCCAAAACTTCTCAAATACTCCACATGCATTGGTCTGTTTTCCATACGCACAGCCAGATGATTTTTATTGTCCACACAATGAATTACGTATAGCAAACCGACCTCCTTTTTATAATTTGTAGTTGTCAAAATAACTCATTGCACAATTTTTTGCAGCGTAGCTAGTTCATCTGCACGTAAAAAGCGCGTTTTTCCTGGAGCCAAATTACCCAGTTCAATATTGGCCATGCGCACCCTTTTGAGAGAACTGACACTGGAACCAACAACTGTGCACATGCGCCGCACTTGGCGATTACGCCCCTCAGTTATGGTTAATTCAAACCAAGTATTTTTGGCTGAACTGCGCACATGCCCAACTTTTGCTGGAGCAGTGATCCCCTCTTCCAACATAACCCCTCGTTCAAGTGACTGTTGCGCACTTGCTGATAGATTACCGCTGATCTTAACCAGATATGTCTTGGGTATTTTATGACGCGGATGCAATATATGGGCAGCCAGATCACCATCGTTGGTCAACAACAACAGCCCCTCCGTATTGAGATCAAGACGACCAACTGGAAACAACCGCTGGCTAATACCCTGCAAAAATTCAATTATTGTCGGCCGCCCTTGCGGATCTTTTAACGTGGTAACGTAACCAATAGGCTTGTTCAACAATAGATATACCTTTTCCTGTTGTTTCCCAAGTTCGGCACCATTTACACACACTCGATCTACACTCAGATCGGCTTTATCACCAAGTTGGGCTACGTTTGCATTGATGGTCACGCGTCCCTGGGCAATCCATGTTTCTGCCTTACGGCGTGAAGCCAAACCTGCTTGAGCAATTAATTTTTGTATCCGTTGAGGCTGAGCCATCAGTTATCAAAATCCATTTCCAGAGATAATGCCACGTCGTCAGGGGCAGTAAACTCTTGCAAGTTCGGCAAGCCGGACAAATCATTTAAACCAAAATATTCTAGAAAATACTTAGCGGTACCATATAGCGCTGGTTTGCCGGGAGCATCCTTTTTGCCAACGACTTTAATCAGTTGTTTCTCCATTAACATACGCACCACACCACCAGACTCCACTCCACGCAAATATTCAATTTCTGCACGGGTTACCGGCTGTCGATAGGCGATAATCGCCAGGGTTTCAGTGGCTGCCTTGGAAAAACACGTCCGGCGTGAGCGATTGAGTTTCAGCACCCATGGTGCGTATTCGGGACGGGTACGCAGCTGAAACCCTCCAGCTATCTCCTGCAACAGCACTCCCCGACCATCTTGGGCATAATCGACAGTCAACTCGTGGAGAACTAAACGCAGCTGATCGCGCTCAACTTCAAATATCGCCTGTAACCGCTCCATTTTCAATGGTTCATCACTAGCAAACAACACCGCTTCAAGGCGTGATTTTAATTTTACGACATTCACTATATTTCCTGCCCATGGCCTTCAGGATTGTTCTTATCTGTTTGCACTGGATAAATATAGATGATCCCATGCGGATTAAACTGGACAATTTTGCACTGTTGCAACTTAACAAATTCCAGTACCGCAATAAACATCACCACAATCTCGAGGCGACGAGGCAAGGCGGAAAAACAATCATTGAATGGCAGGTGCTCACGCCCTGCCAATAACGCCCGTAACCTTTGCCCGGCTTCAACCACACTAAAATCGGTTACATATACTTCATGATACTGCGGTTCAACCACCCGCGCCAGCACGCTTCTTAAAGCCTGAACCAATTCAAACAATCCAACCTCACCAGTAGCATCAGTTGTTGCTATGCCACCAGCTAAATTCTGCTCAGCATTTTCCGGGCGAGAAAAAACATCCCGCTCCAGCTGAGGATATTCGTCCAACTGCTGAGCACCATCTTTATACCGTTGGTACTCTAACAGCCGGTGCACCAATTCAACACGTGGGTCAATTTCAAGCTCATCATCGCGTTCGGTGTGCAACGCAGGCAGCAACATCTTAGATTTAATATGGAGCAAGGTCGCCGCCATGAGCAAAAACTCACTGGCAACGTCAATATTGTGCGCTTCCATCTGTTCCAGATAAAACAAATATTGCTCAGTAATATGGACTATGGGAATATCGTAAATATCCATCTCATGTTGCACGACAAGATGAAGCAAAAGATCTAGTGGTCCCTCGAAACTGTCGAGTTTTATTTCATAACCGGTAGCTGAGTTCACAACAAATTAATTGCTAAACAGAAAGCGCATAACAACGTTAACAACCTCGATATGTTGACCAGCAAGAATTGATACCACGGACAATATTATCGGCCCAAGCACTGTGGACCAGAGGTCGGTAAAAAAAACCAGCGCAATAACCAACATAAATCCAAAGGGTTCAATACGTGCCAACACTGCCGCGTACCGACTAGGCAACAGCGCCGACAGAATCCGCCCCCCATCTAATGGTGGGATAGGCACCAGGTTAAACACCGACAAAATGACATTAATATACAAGCTAAAAGCTGCCATCAGAGCGATAGGTTTAGTCACCAACGCAACATTAAAGGGCAAAGAAGCCTCTATGAAACCAAGGAGATGGAGCAACAATGCCGACGCGATAGCTAACCCCAGATTAGCCCCGGGACCAGCAAGAGCAACCCATAACATATTCTTTTTTGGATTACGTAAATTGGCAAAATTGACCGGCACTGGTCGCGCCCAGCCAAAACCGACGAACAATAAAGCCAGAGTACCTACAGGATCAAGATGACGTACTGGATTAAGGGTCAGCCGTCCCAACAGACGAGCGGTTGGATCACCAAAGCGATCAGCCACATAACCATGAGCAACCTCATGGACGGTAACTGCTAACAGCGCAGGAGCAAGCATAATAGAAATTTTTGTTAACATATGTTCCATAGGCTAGATAATCCCTGTTACTGGTTGTAATCAAACCTCAGCGCGACAATAACTGAACAATAAATTCAGTTTCATCCTCTTTAGTAGCAACCAATCCATCAATTTTAGCAGCGAGAAGTTGTTGCAAAATTGCACCAACTTCTGGTCCAACTGCCACGCCCAACTGGAGCAAATCGTCCCCATTTAAGGCAGTTCTTGTCTCGCGCAACTGGGTTACAAATTGCGACACCAGCGCCCTAACTGTTTCATGGTTGGTTTTCGCCATTAAATACACCAACATCTCGCTACTAGCCCCACGCAACATTTGACATAACTTGCTTTTAGCTAATTTATTCGGGGTACGATGATAACGCTCCAGTTGATGATAAGCAGCTAAATAATGCTCACGTTCTTCACCAAACAGACGCACCAACTTTAGCGGCAACTCCAAGCGCTCACACAGCTGCTGCAATTCTGACAGCGTGAGGGTGGAGCTTAAGCACAGGAAGTATACTGCTTCACGCTGCACCTTGGTGCCACTATACAGTAGATCATACCAAGCGATAGCTTTACCCGCCTGAGAAAATTGCCCCTTTATTGAATTGTCCATTCTAAAACCGGCAGATAAAAACTGCAATAGCCCTAATTGATCCAAGCGTTGCACTGCAGGCAAAGGATCATCTTCAGCTAGGATAATCCACAGTTCATTAAATAAGCGCTGCTGGTTTATTTTTTTCATAAAACCCATAGATACAGCACTGCGTAGTAATCTCTCGGTGTGCATACCCAATTTAAAGCCTAACCGCTGCTCGAAGCGCACCGCCCTAAACGCACGGGTAGGATCTTCAACAAAACTGAGATTATGCAACACGCGAATAGCCTTATCGTGAAGATCTCGTTGAGCACCAAAACAATCCAGCAACTCACCAAAGGTGTCTTTATTTAACGATAAGGCAATGGTGTTGATAGTAAAGTCACGCCGATACAAATCAGATTTAATTGATGCCGCCTCAACAAGGGGCAATGCTCCCGGTTCTAAGTAATATTCGGTACGCGTGGAGGCAATATCAACTTTAAAACCGTCTGAGAATATTATCACTGCGGTAATAAATTTTTCGTGGCTGCGGACTCGGCAGTTAAATTGCTGGGCGAAAACCCGCGCGAATTCGATGGCGTTGCCTTCCACCACAATGTCGACATCCAGATTTTTTTGGTTCAACAACAGGTCACGTACAAAACCACCTACAGCATAAACAGCCATCTGTTGCGCGGCTGCCACCTGAGACAAATCCAATAATAATTGGCGCACTCTTACTGGCAGGCGGATTTCCAACAAACGCGCAACATGGCGGCGACTAAGACTCAAGCCATCGTCCTGACCAGCTCTGGTCACCACATGGTGCAATTTGCGCCCCTGAGTAACGCTATGCCGCAACAAATCAGTGCGAGTCACAACCCCAACCAGTTTATCGTGGGCAACAATGGGCACCAAACGTTGGCGCTGATCAACAACTAATTGCTGAATTAAGGAGATATCTCCATCCGGCGAAGCAACCCCGAACTCTGTTGTCATATACGCGCTTGCCATCTCATCGCCAAGACCATGATGCACTGCACGTTCTACCGTTTGACGCGAAATCAGCCCAACTACGTGAGCACTATCATTTACTACCACCAGCGCATTTACATGGCAGCGAGTAAGTTTCGCGCGCACCGCTGCTATCGATTGTGCGGCAGTTACCACCTGCACCGGCGTTGACATAAGGTGCTGAGCTTGCCCGTGAGGTTCGACTGTTTGCTCCAGCACTGTCGGCAACAACTGCATAACTTGAAGGAGGGTCTTATCGTGTACCGTGGCTGAAGCTGCACTAGCGTGACCGCCGCCACCGAAACTTGTCATGATTTTACCGACGTTTACCTCGTCAACACGAGAACGGGCCACTAAAAACACCCTATCCTCTAAACGGACCGCAACGATAATAACATCAAGATTTTCTATATCACGAATTTTGTGCGCCAGTACCGCCAGGTCTCCCACATAACAATCAATAGACGCTTGAGCTAAATATACATCAACACTATGAATGGAGACTAACTGCAACGACTGCAATAACTGATGCAGCAACTCCACCTGGTTACTAGACAACTCGCGAGTTAACGCTGCTGCCACCTTAATCATGTTGGCGCCATGTTGCAGCAAATAAGCGGCAGCCAAGTAATCGTTTTGACAAACGGTTGGAATCATCAGGTTGACTGTGTCTTCGTACAAACCCAACATCATCATGGTAGCTTGTTCAGAGTTAGGAACCAAATGTTTTTTTTGTAACTCAGCCACCATTATGGTTACTGTTGAACCAACCTTGACATCAATAACTCCGCTTACCTCGCGGTCTAATTGCACGGGTGGATGATGATCATATATTACCACCTCTACATCATCCCGACCCAACAATGGGGCAAGGGTGCCAATACGCTCGGGGGTGTTCACATCAACAAGAATCAACCGTTTAACAGTAGAAAAATCTATATTTTTGCAACGCTCTAATGCCAGACGGCTGCCTATATCTGTAGTTAAAAACTCACGTAATGCTAGTTCCTGTGACCCAGGGAAAACCATGGCAGCATCTGGATATAACAGCTTCGCTGCCACCATAGCACCTAGACAATCAAAGTCTGCATTAACATGAGTTGTAATGACATCCATCTAATACCGCCCTAACACATACTTAGTATACTTAACCGTTCAGGTTGCCAATCCAGTCGTTAATATCGACAATCCCCTGTTGTGATAAAAATTCAGATATTCCGGTAATAATCTCGACCATAGAACCTGGATTTACCAGATTTGCGGTACCCACCTGCACCGCCTTAGCACCGAGCAATAGAAACTCCAGAGCATCCTCGGCACACATAATCCCACCAACACCAATAACCGGTATAGAGACTGCATTTACTACCTGATGCACCATACGCAACGCTACCGGCTTGATTGCCGGTCCAGACAGTCCACCTGTACCATTAGCCAAGCGCAAACGTCGTGAACGGATGTCCACAGACATGCCGGTCAAAGTATTGATGCAACAGATTATATCTGCACCAGCCTGCTCCACTGCCCGCGCCACCACCGTGATATCAGTTACATTGGGGGTCAATTTGACAATCAGCGGCTTGGTCAAGCAGCTACGCACCTCCGAAACGACCTGTGCTGCCGCCGCTGGATCGGTGCCAAAAACAATCCCCCCCTGTTTCACATTAGGGCAGGATATATTCAGCTCAACTGCCGTGACTACATCAATATGCTCCAGTTTATCCGCCACTTGAATATATTCCTCCAAGGTGTTACCAAAAAAATTCGCGATTACCGGAGTGGATAACTGCTGTAAAAATGGAACTTTATCGCGCACAAAAGCATCAATACCAACATTTTGCAAACCAATCGCATTCAGCATACCCGCTGCTGTTTCAGCAATGCGCGGAGTAGGATTACCCGCTTTGGGATTCAAGGATAAACCCTTAGTGACCAATGCCCCCAATTTGTTCAATTCCAGATAATTGCTGAACTCGGCACCGTAACCAAAAGTACCTGAGGCTGGCATGACGGGATTGGCTAAGTGCAGTCCAGCCAGATCAACTGCCAATGCAGGCATAATATGCATAGCGTTATTCTCCATGTTGCCCACCCGGTGTCGGCCACAACAGATCATCGGCAGAAAAAACCGGTCCCTGACTACACGTACACAAATATTCTGGCTTCGCTTCGCTATGCTCGCTGCCGGGAACCACACAGCCCAAACATGCACCAACCCCACAGGCCATCAGTGCCTCCAGTGACACTTGCAACGGCGCGCCGGCTGCGTGACAGATAGTGCGCACGGCAGCCAACATAGCATTAGGCCCACAAGCATAAACTGCCGCCTCGGGGAAACGCGCCAACTTACGCTGTAACACGCTGGTAACTAAACCGACCTCACCGAGGCTGCCATCGTCAGTAGCCACATAAGTTTCCACACCGAGGCGTTCAAACTCTGTGATACACAGGATATCATCGCGCGTACGCCCACCCATCAACAACCTTACCTTTGCGCCATTTTTGCACAACTGCTCGGCCAGCATATATAACGGCACCAAACCAATACCACCACCAACCAGGAGGTGATTTTCTATCTGGGGCACAATACTGAAACCTGAGCCTAATGGTCCAAGCAATTCAACACTGTCCCCGCTGTGCAAAGTCGACATCAAAGTGGTACCACTACCGACAATTTTATAGATCAACTCAACGAATTCCCGCTGCGGGAGTTCGTTGCACTCAGCTGGCATGGTTCCAGTACGAAATATACCGAAAGGGCGGCGCAATAATGGCTGGTTATGCTGCTGGATACGCAGCATAACAAACTGCCCCGGTGCAGCATGACTCGTATAACCAGGAGCGAGTATTTTCATGCGGTAATAACCGGCAGCTACTTCACTATTGTGCAGTACAACGGTTTTCAAATTTTTCATTATTTCAATAAACCTTTCACCTGCGGTAGTCTTTTATCTCGGCTGACAGTGACGCCGCCACTCCATCAATAATGCATCTTCCCCATCAGAATAGTAATGTCTACGCTTATCAATAGTCAGGAACGCAAATTTTTCATACAGCTTTATTGCAGTTGTATTACTACTGCGCACTTCTAAGAAGGCACTGTCAATTCCGTGGGAATCAATATAGCTGAAAACGCAATCCATTAGCGCCCTCCCCACTCCCTTACCACGCAGTACTGGCTTGGTGGCAACGTTATGAATTTCAATCTCTGCGGCAATATCCCAAAAGCATATATACCCAGCAATTTCATCTTCCACCAAGCACACTATGGCATACGCAAGAGGATTATCCAGTTCGCGCTGAAACAGCTCTACACACCAAGGCTGACTATAACAAGCCTGCTCAATTGCTGTAATCTCAGATAAATCGCCAGCTGTCATTGCTCGCAACTTACATGGCAAGGTGGATTCATGATAGCATGGTAGAAAAGAGAATGGTCCTGACGCAATTTTTTGTTCACATTTATTCATTTAGAGCCACTGACAGCGTTAAAATTTGGTATAATCAGCAGATAAGCAATTAAATTACTGCAAAATCTTATTCAGGTTGGTCATTCTAAGCTACCGCTCTCCGAGTGTAAAGATAGTAAAAGAAATTCACTATGATAACAATACAGGTACAATAGAGCGAATTTGACATTGACAACACATAGTCCATGTTTTATTACTGACGCCACTTTTTAGCACTAGGAGTCAAGCCTTGGAAAATAAAAAAGCAACTTATAAAGACGCTGGCGTCGATATTGATGCTGGCAACAGATTCGTCGACATGATCAAGCCCCTCGTTAAGTCAACATCTCGTCCTGAAGTATTGACTGACATTGGTGGTTTTGGTGGTCTGTTTTCGTTTCACAGTGAAAAATATAAAAAACCTACTTTAGTTTCATCAACTGATGGTGTTGGTACCAAGCTTAAAATCGCTTGCATGATGGATAAGCACGACACCGTCGGCATAGACCTTGTTGCCATGTGCGTAAACGATATCATCGTGCAAGGTGCTGAGCCATTGTTCTTTTTGGACTATATGGCCACCGGCAAACTGTCTCCAGAAAAAGCAACTGAAGTGATTAAAGGCATAGCCGAAGGGTGCAAACAGGCTGGCTGCGCCTTAATTGGCGGTGAAACGGCAGAAATGCCAGGGTTTTATGCTGCCGGAGAATATGATGTAGCGGGCTTCACGGTTGGCGCGGTAGATAACGATAACATTATCGATGGCTCGTCAATAACTGTTGGCGACAAGGTTATCGGCATCGCTTCCAGCGGCTTACACTCCAACGGTTTTTCCTTAGCGCGCCAGGTATTTTTTGAAATAATGGGGCTGCAACCGACTGACACCCTAGAAGGGTTCAGTCAATCAATCGGCATGGAGTTACTTACCCCTACACGCATTTATGTAAAGACCATCCTTAATCTTATTCGCGATTTTAACATTAAAGGGATGGCACATATTACCGGCGGTGGATTGCTGGAAAACATACCGCGGGTACTGCCCAAACATTGTCAGGCTACTATCACCAAGGGCAGCTGGGAAAAACCAGCAATTTTTGCTGCTCTGCAAGCCGGTGGCAACATCGATGACACGGAGATGCACCGCACTTTCAACAATGGCTTGGGCATGGTTTTGATTGTCCCCAGCAAGCAGTGCGAAGAGATATTGATCCGATTGTCAGGATTACATGAAACCGCTTGGGAAATCGGCGTTATTGAGAAAAATTCCGCCGAACTACCAAGCGTTAAGTTGGTGTAACAACAAGAGCACTGGAGTTAAACGTGGCAAATAAACTACGCATCGGTGTTCTGGCATCAGGTGGCGGCACTAATTTACAATCAATCATTGATGGTTGTGCGGTAGGCTCGATCAACGCTGAAATTGTGATAGTTATATCCAACAACCCAGATGCTGGTGCTTTATCCAGAGCCAGCAAAGCTGGTTTAACCACCAAGTGCATCAATCATCGTGAATTCACCCAGCGCGAGTATTTCGACAAGGCGGTCGTAGCTACCTTGGTAGACAATAAGATTGACTTAGTAGTACTGGCTGGGTTTATGCGTATCATCGGTAAACAATTTATAGCGGCTTTTCCCAACCGGATAATGAACATTCATCCAGCGCTCTTACCATCTTTTCCAGGTTTGCATGTTCAGCAACAGGCGATAGATTACGGTGCCCGTTTCTCCGGCTGCACAGTGCATTTTGTGGATGGTGGCGTTGACACTGGACCAATAATAATTCAGGCGGTGGTACCGATTCTGAACCATGACACAGAACAGGAACTAGCTGCGCGTATTTTAGCTCAGGAGCATCGTATATACCCGCAAGCCATTCAATGGTTTGCCCAAGGGAAAATAACACTGCAGGGACGCAAGGTTATCATTGCCGATCAGATTAAGGATCAGATTAAGGATCAGGCTGCGCTCCTTATCAATCCCCCGCTAACACAATGAAACAACTGAAACCGGTATTGGTTAGCGCTTGTTTACTGGGACTTAACACTCGATATGATGGGCAAACAAAACAATGTACTGCGGTAAATGAATATCTGAAAAAACAGCAACTGTTACCCATACCAATCTGCCCAGAACAACTAGGCGGATTAACTACCCCGCGCTGCGCCAGCTCATTCAGCTGCGGCGATGGCGTGCAAGTAATAAATGGTACGGGTGAACTATGCACCGAGGATGGAAAAATCGTCACAGCCAACTTTCTGTCTGGAGCGCAACAAAGTTTACAAATTGCCCAGCTAACAGGTTGCACTTCGGCTATATTAAAACAACGCAGCCCATCTTGCGGGGTTGATTTTATTTATCAAGGCAAGCAAATAATTGCTGGTCAAGGTGTAACAACAGCGTTACTTGCACAGCACGGCATAACTATAATAAGCGAGGAAGATCTAGAGGCTAACGATAATTAGCTTTACGACAATTAACCCTTGCTTCAAATTCATGATTATGCTAGTTATCTGTGTTCAAAAAACTTAGGAGGTCTATAGAGATATGTCCAGAACATGCGAAATTTGTGGCAAAAAACCGGTAACTGGCAACAACGTTAGCCACGCACATAATAAAACCCGCAAGGTATGGTATCCCAACCTGCAAAAGGTTCGGGCTGTACAAAACGGTGTGATTAAATCAATGAAAGTTTGCACCCGCTGCATTCGCGCGGGCGCTGTGATTAAAGGCTAATCAGGCTGATAATTCAATCTTTATTGTGCGTGACAAAAATCAACAAAAAGGGAACTGGCTAGCCAGTTCCCTTTTTGTATTTGTGCTTCTTTATCAACTATAAATCAATAACGGTAATGATCTGGCTTATATGGTCCAGCAATATCTAGGTCTAAGTAATCTGCTTGTTTTTGTGTCAACGTGGTCAGCTTTGCACCGAGTTTACCAAGATGCAGTTTGGCCACCTTTTCATCAAGTGTTTTTGGCAACACATAGACGCTTTTCTCATATTTAGCATTGTTCTGCCACAATTCCAATTGCGCCAACACCTGGTTAGAAAAGCTGTTACTCATAACAAAGCTGGGATGTCCGGTAGCACAACCGAGATTGACCAGACGACCACGAGCCAGCAAAGTTACCCGCTTACCATCCGGCCACTCTATTTGGTCTACCTGTGGTTTAATTTCATGCACCGTCAGAGTTGGATCATTAAACAGAGAATCCACCTGTATTTCTGAATCAAAATGACCAATATTACAGACAATAGATTCATGCTTCATCTGATTCATATGACCACGGGTAATTACATCGACATTACCGGTAGTGGTAACAAAAATATCACCCCACGCACAAGCATCATCCATACTTACAACATTAACCCCCTCCATGCAGGCCTGCAGGGCACATATAGGATCAATCTCAGTAATAGAGACAATAGCCCCCATGCCGCGAAAAGCTTGAGCACACCCCTTACCTACGTCGCCATATCCCAACACCACACACTGCTTGCCAGCAATCATGACATCGGTCGCGCGCTTAATGCCATCAAGCAGCGACTCACGGCAACCATATAAGTTGTCAAATTTACTTTTCGTTACCGAATCGTTGACATTAAAAGCGGGAAACATCAGAGTCTTATCCCGTGCCATTTGATATAGACGGTGGACACCAGTGGTGGTCTCTTCACTGACACCGATCAGATGCTTGGATAATTTACGCCAATAACTGGCATCCTCTTCCAGTGTTCTGTTCAGTAAACTATCAACAGTACGAATTTCTTCATGATCATTACACACTGCTGGAATTTGACCTGTTTTTTCAAACTCCAACTCACGTTTGACTCCGCGATGCACCAATAACGTAGCGTCACCACCATCATCAAGTATCATGGTTGGACCTTGGGGAAAGGATAGAGCCTTTTTAGTGTACTGCCAATACTCCTCTAAGGTTTCCCCCTTGATGGCAAAAACTGGTACTCCTATAGCAGCAATAGCTGAGGCTGCATGATCTTGGGTTGAGTAGATATTGCAACTTGCCCAACGCACATCAGCACCTAAAGCTACCAATGTTTCAATTAGCACAGCAGTCTGAATAGTCATGTGCAATGAACCAGAGATACGTGCTCCGGCCAATGGTTGACGCTCACTAAATTCCGCACGTACTGCCATCAGTCCCGGCATTTCGGTTTCGGCAATAGTTATCTCCTTGCGACCCCAGTCGGCTAAAGACATATCCTTAACGATAGTTTCCGCATTAACATTGCCAATATTGTTACAAGTCATACAACTCTCCTCATTTATATTTATGGATTTTCAGCCCGCGCATAGCATGGACCAGGGTATATAACACACAGATAAACCAGATAAAACGCCAACCAGCTGCTGAGCGCAAGCACCCCACAACACAACGGCTTAACAAGCAGCGGCAACACATAGCGTTCATGGCACAACAGCATAGCAGATCTACGTTTGCTATCAATGAAAGGCAACAACCACCCACAGGCATAACACGGGAACCATGAATATCCTATTATTACTTGGGCACAAGTATACCAGAAAGCGCAAGATTGTCGCATAGACGAACGGTGCAAGCACCGCTTAATGTACCGCAATAACAAGCAAACAGATTGGCTCCCATCCTTATCAACTACCGATTGTTCCGATGTATATGTTGGCGAAAAATTCTGTAACCCAGCACCACCGACAATCAGCAGCAACGCATTAATGATTATTCTGGGTCCAATTCCATCGCTAAGATAACGGCGTGTTGACGTGGTAATCAACTGAGGCAACAATATCCACGCTGCCTTCGCCGCAACGGCATCGGCAAAAAAAACATCTTCAAGGGCAGAGACATCTTCACGGAAGCGCCCGACATCCTGCCACAGATTACGTTTCAGCAGCATCCCCTGATCACCATAGATGGTACCACGCCGGTTAAGCGTCGCCTTCTCACCCAAATAGCGATAAAAGCGATTTTTGCTGCCATAATGCCGGAAGTTCAAACAAAAATGACCGGCAACCTGAGCTGGTTGCCTGTGGTTTATCTCCTGATTAAAACAAGTGACCGCATCTCTGAGCAAATATGGCTCTTGCCAGCTACAATCGGCATGCAAAAAAAACAACAAATCGCCAGTTGCAACGTCCGCTCCACAATTCATCTGCACTGCCCGTCCTGTAACGCTTGGCACTACAATGATCTCATGTTTAGTACAGGCTGAGTACTGCGCAATTAACGCTGCGGAACCATCACAGCTAGAACCAACACTAAAGATAATTTCCAAAGCTAAACCACGCTGTCGTTCCAAGGTGGCGAACAGATCATGAAGGGTTGCGGCTTCATTTAAAACTGGAATTATTATAGAAAGATCTGGTGTAAATAAAGACATAAGATATTCTGAATAAGACATGTGGAAAAACAAAAAAGCAAGGCATCCATTGACTGCCTTGCTTCGCTAATTTTTTTAAATTTAGCTAGAGACCGGCTCTGCTGCGCAGAGACTCGACGCGGTCAGTTTTTTCCCAGGTGAAATCAGGCAATTCACGCCCGAAATGACCATACGCTGCAGTTTGACGATAAATTGGACGTAACAAATCAAGTGTTTCAATGATAGCCGCAGGACGCAGGTCAAACTCATCACGAACAATACGGGCAATCTGATCAGAAGCAATCTTGCCGGTACCAAAAGCATTAACCATCACAGAAACAGGTTCTGCCACCCCAATAGCATAAGCAACCTGCACCTCACACTTATTAGCCAGACCGGCAGCGACAATATTTTTCGCTACGTAACGCCCCATGTAAGAGGCACTGCGATCCACTTTGGAGGGATCCTTACCGGAGAAAGCACCACCACCATGTGAGCCTTGCCCGCCGTAGGTATCTACAATAATCTTACGCCCAGTCAAACCACAGTCTCCAACTGGTCCACCAATAACAAAGCGTCCGGTCGGATTAATAAAAAATTTAGTGGCAGCATCGATCAGATTACTTGGCAACACCTTTTTAATTACTTCCTCCATCAGCGCCTCTTCAATCTGGCGATGGGTAGCATCTGGATCATGTTGAGTCGACAGCACAATTGCTTCAATACGCACGGGCTTATCATCTACATACTGAATAGATACTTGGGACTTACTATCGGGACGCAGAAAATCAACCACACCCGCCTTGCGAATAGCCGCTAGTTGCTGGGTAAGCTTGTGGGCAAAAACTATCGGCATGGGCATCAGTTGTGCGGTGTCATTACAAGCATAACCAAACATCAACCCCTGATCTCCAGCACCCTGATCCTTAAATAACCCCTCACCGGCAGTAACTCCTTGTGAAATATCCGGAGACTGCCGATCCAATGAGGTAATAACAGCACAGGTGTTGGCATCGTAACCAACATCAGAACCGACGTAACCTATATCGCGAATAGTCTGGCGTACTACATCTACATAATCAATCTTCGCATGCGTGGTGATTTCACCGGCTAACATTGCCATTCCGGTCGTTACCAGTGTCTCACAAGCAACTCGAGCATACTTATCCTCAGTCAAAATAGCATCAAGGATTGCATCTGAAATCTGATCTGCCATTTTATCTGGATGACCCTCACTAACAGATTCAGAAGTAAACATAAAATTGGTCATTGGCATTACGGTATCCCTTTCACACCTGAAAAATTACTCTATATTCAACAAGCAACATAGACATGTAAAACAACATCCCATAAATTTTACATCATGTGATGTTCGATATTATCTTCAACTTCAAACTCGTGAGCATACTCCTTCAGCGCTATATTGATAGCGGCAGCAACCTCTGCTGCGGTAACAAATTTCAACAATGATTCTAGCAACTTTTTACCATCCGCACTGTGCCACTGCCGCAATAATTGCTTCACTCTTGAAATCCCACTACTATTCATAGACAGTTCGCTGTAGCCCATAGAAATAAGCAGCGCACTGTAAATTGGTTCTGAAGCCAACTCCCCACATATGCAAGCAGGGATACCGGCAATCTGTGCCGCTTGGGCAACACGCGCTAGCGCACGTAATATCGCCGGATGAAACGGCTCATACAGATAGGCAACATGCTCATTGCCACGATCAACCGCCAGACAATACTGGATTAGGTCGTTGCTGCCAACTGAAAAAAAGTCCACTTCAATCGCTAATAGATCAGCAATGAGAACCGCCGAAGGAGTTTCGATCATAATACCGACTTGGATCTCTTTATCGAAGGCAGTTCCTGAAGACTGTAGCTCCGCCATCATCTCCGTTACAATCTGTCGGCAGGCCCGCACTTCTGCAACACCAGAGACCATGGGAAACAGTATGCGTATCTTGCCTAGCGCTGAGGCGCGCAAAATTGCCCTGATCTGAATTTTAAACAGCTTCAGCTCGCGCAACGACAGGCGGATTGAACGCAACCCCATAGCTGGATTAGCCTCATCATCAAGGCAGATATCAGGGACAAATTTGTCTCCACCGACGTCTAGGGTACGGATTGTTACCGAATATGGCGCGACTTGCTGAATAATGCGGCGATATTCTAAAAATTGGTCTTCTTCGCTCGGCGGTTGCTGACGGGCAATATACATAAACTCAGTACGTAACAGCCCAATACCGGTTGCACCATTGTGAATTGCCAATTCAGCTTCGTCAGGAAACTCAATATTGGCTTTGAGCTCAATTTTTATACCGTCGCTAGTCTGGGCAGGCAATTCACAGTATTCCTGCAATTTCTGCCGATACAACTCGTAGCGTTTTTGCTTAGCCAGATATTGGTCGATGGTTGCGGTGCAGGGGTTGATTATTACACACCCGCTACAACCATCAACAATAATAACAGCTCCGGCTACGACTTGACTGGTAACATTTTCCGTACCTACTACCGCAGGAATTTCTAATGACCTCGCCAAAATAGCGGTATGTGATGTTCGTCCACCCATATCTGTAACAAAAGCTACAGTTTTTTTCTTATCTAACTGCAAGGTATCAGCTGGAGACAGGTCGTGCGCTACTATAACCGACTTATGCTCCAGATTACTTATACTCTGCTGCACCGCACCGCGAATATTACGCAGAACCCGTTCACCAACTAATTCTATATCAGAACCACGCTCACGCAGATATTCATCATCAATGCTATCAAAGGTTTTGCGAAACTGCTGCAACACCCTCTTTAAGGCACCGGAAGCATTAATGTTTTTATTTTTAATGATTTCAGTAGTTGCATCGCATAGCATAGGATCATCTAAAATCATCAGTTGGGTATCGATAATATAGAAGTGTTCCGTCTGTGATTTATGGGATAGACCATCCTTTATAACGCACAATTGTTGCTTCGCACATAACAGTGCATCGATAAAGGTCTTGATCTCACTCTCTACCGCAGTTGGTTGGATATGATATTCTAGGACTGACACGCGGCGTCTATCTAGGAGATAAAGTTCTCCTATAGCTATCCCGGGTGATGCTGCTACCCCGGAGACACGCAAGTTTACCTGATCACTCTTCGCCAAATTTGTCATTAATAAGTTGTCCAATCGCCGCCAGTGCTTCTTCAGCATCAGCCCCTTCAGTACGCACCTTAATCAATGAGCCCTTGGGTGCGGCCAACATCAATATCCCCATAATACTTTTGCCATTTACTTCAAAATCATCTTTTTCGACAAAAACTTCAGCTACAAATTTACTGGCTAGCTGCACAAATTGTGCGGCTGCACGCGCGTGCAGCCCTAAACGATTTATAATTTCAAACTCTTTTTCTGCCATACTAACCTTTATCTATCTTACAAAAATATGTAGTTAAATTTCTACATAAGCAACTTGCTAACTGTTGTCACACTGGCAATAACAGCACACAACACAATGGCGGTTGGTACCCCCTTGCGTAAACAAAAAACAGCTCCTAATACAACCATTACAACAATAGCGTTAGTAACCATCGCCCAACCCAAGCAAAGGTGCACACTATGAACCAGCACCGCACACAAACCACCGATCACTACGATGGTGCACCGCTTCAGCACCAGAGCCAGATCGGCAAGATGCCCACGCTGCACTATAGCCACCACAGCCGCACCATGATGATAGCCTATCCACACGCCAACAATACGCAAGGCACCTACTGGCACATTGAACAACACAACCAACAATATTGGTGCCCACCAAAAACCATATGCAGCCAAGGCGACGGCCAGACAGCAGATAAAAGAACGATACCCCCCCCAGAACAGCGCATCACCAACAGCAGCAACTGGTGCCATTACTGCTTCGGCATATTGATGTGCCGCTATAGGCACCTCTCTTCCTCGACTCTGCTCAGCTTCAATGGCGATAGTCGCACCAGCTACGCTTGAAACTAAAAAAGTATTCGTATTGAAATACTTTAAATATTTCCTCATTACAGCAGCTATCTGATCTGAACCATATAAAACGCGCAGTTCCGGCAGCAAAACCACACTCCAACCCAAACCTTGAAACTGGCGGTAATTCCAACTGGACTGGACAAATAAACAGCGCAACGCCATACGCAACAAGCGCCACTTGGAAACTAGCTGTGGCTGAGATTCCGGCATCACAAAACCTCCAACAACACATAAGTGATAGCATAGCCACAAATGAACAAACCAACACTGTGTCTCCCCCGCAGCACCGCCAAAATTGCAGCTATACCAGTAAGGGGGAAAATTGCCGCCAGCATTCGGCCATCCACAGGAAAGATAAAAGCCACCTCGTCAATATAATCCAAACCCATCCATAAAATCACACTGCCACTAGCGACAATAAAGCTACATGAGGCTAAAGAAGCCACGGCAAAAACAGACAGACCAAGGTAGTGGTTTGCTACCAGAGAACGCCAGCGACCACATTCCAAATTACGTTGTGCGCGAAGAAACAGATGTTCGTTGACGTGGCGTGCCCAGACATCAAAACATTTTCCAACCTCGGCAAAAACAACAACCAATAAACCGACAAGCACAACCAGTTCCCAGTGATGTTCAGACAAGTGGATGGCAAATAATTTAATCAGAACAACAGCGCCGATAGCTGCTTGCGTATCATCTGGAGCAACAGCAGCACCCACAGGTAAACGCATCAGCCATAGAAGTTCGAGCATTATCCCTAATTGTAGTGCCGGAGTAAAAACACCGAGCAGATAACCCATAAGTGCAGCGCAGACTAAAGGACGCGCCAGCATAATAGAGGCCACTGCCGTACGATCTAAACCTGCTAAAGTAGACACAGCAACAACCATCAGCCAACTTGCTAAATTCATATGCTACCTTAAAGAACAACAGTTGCAGTCCCAATGCAACACCCTGTCAGTAGGTATACACTGCGCACTTATGTCAACTCCACGTCGCGCGAGCTGCTCCAGAGCCTGCAAATCGTCAGTATCCATATATAATGTCTTTGATATACAGCATTTGTGCTCACCGACGTGCATATTGCCCAAATTTAACGCTTTAAAAACAAACCCCTTAAGATATGCCTGCAACGCGCTACATGGATTGGCAAACAACACCATAACATTTGCTTTGTCCAGTTCTGGGTTGTTGCATAGTTCAGCTATCTGGGCATGAGAACAGATCTGTAACTTGAGGGTTGAGGGGACTACTGCCATCATTAACTGGCTACGAAAAGTATCGTTAGCAACAATATCGTCAATGACAATAATGTAATTTGCTAGCACATATGGAATCCATGACTCAAGCACCTGACCATGAATCAATCGATTATCAACGCGCGCCAAAACTATAGACATTAATTCTCCACACCACACATAATATCGCTAGTCAATACGATGCTCTTTTGACCATAATTTCTCATAAAAGCTGCCAATTTCGTCAATACCATAGAATCACGGCTGCTGGAGAATTTCAGCAACATAGGCAAATTTACCCCATTAACTATTTCCACACGATTCTTCTGAAGAAAACGCGCAGCTATATTAGCTGGCGTACCGCCAAATAAATCTGTCATAATCAGAACACCATCGCCGCAGCAGTCAACTTCTGCGATAGATTCCTGGAATTTCTTCTGCATATCCTCAAGATCTGCGCCTGAATTAACCGAATGACAACGTACATGTTTTATTGGACCAACTATAGATTCTGCTGCGTGGAGTAACTCAGCAGCAAGAGAAGCATGGGTCGCAATTACAAGCCCTATCATTCTTCCCCCTTAATCAGATCGCGATGAAACACCTTTACATTCTGAGTTTCTTTCATCCGTGAATGTAATGCTTCAACTATAGCAACGCTGCGATGGTGCCCACCAGTACAACCAACAGATACTGTAAGATAACTCTTACCTTCCTGACGATACTGCGGCAACAAAAAATCTAACCAATCAGATGTGCGCTGAATAAACTCCTGACTTTGGGGATAAGCAAAAACATAATCTCGTACCGATTCATCCAAGCCAGTCAATAAGCGCAAGTCTTCCACATAGTGTGGATTGGGCAAAAAACGCACATCAATTACCAGATCTGACTCCAGCGGAATACCATAACGAAAACCAAAAGACTGTAGACGAATCACCATCGGCACCACATTATCGACCTCGCCATACAGCTGGAGCAACACACTGGCCTTGAGCTGATGCACGGAGAGCTCAGTTGTATCAAAGACAACTGTTGCTAGTGCGCGCAATGGCTGTAACATGCTGCGCTCATCAGATATAGCAGTGGCTATATTACTGTGTGCCATCAAGGGGTGACGGCGACGGGTTGCAGAAAAACGGCGGATCAATTCATCATCAGTGGCATCAAAAAAATAAACATGAAGCGTATGTCCAGCATTTCTAACTTTTTCAAAAGCAACATTACCCTCAGCAAGAAAACTAGGGTTACGTGCATCCATAACAATGGCTACTCCACGCCGTGCAACTTTATCCAGATCACCTTGCTCTAAAAACTGGCTGATTAACGCCATCGGGAAATTATCGACAACATAATATCCCTCATCTTCTAAAACACGTGCTGCCGTAGATTTTCCAGAACCAGAAAGACCGGTAATGATAACAAAATGCATCTACTACTCCAAATCATCACCAATGATAACATGCGCGCGCAACTGTGCGGTTTCTGCCATACGTTCCTCTAGTCGATCTTGAAATTCTCGCGC
>CAZHXF010000006.1:59623-77847 GCA_964536375.1 uncultured Desulfuromonas sp.
TGATAATTCAACAGATCGCTACCCTCACCGAACAAGACTGCTGGCAGCTTGGTACGTACTCTAACCACATCATCTGCCACTAACCTGTGACCACGCAGAACCAGATCAAGAGCACATTCACTTTTACCAATGCCACTCTTGCCTATCAACAGCACTCCGACACCAAAGACATCCACCAATACCCCATGCACTGTAGTTGCGGGCAGCAAACGTTCTTCAAGAAAGTTGCTAATCATGGAAATAAACGCAGAACTTTTCATCTGCGTACGTAATACCGGAATAGAATGTGCTGCTGTTTTATCAAGGAAAACGTCGGGAAGTTGCTGCCCTTTGGTAACAATAAAGCAGGAAAAACCAAGGCTACACAGCGCTTCTATATTGGTAGCCGCAGTTTCAGGTGACAATTGCTCTAGATAACTTAACTCAGTAGACCCAAGTATTTGCAGACGATTTGAATGCAAAAAACTCAGGTGACCTGCTAAACCTAAGCCTGGCTTTTGGATACGGTGTGACTCTATGACTTTATCTAATCCGTCAGCACCTGACAAAACCTCAAGATCAAGTCCGGTATCTTGTTCTTCTAACAACTCCCGAATACTCAACTGAGCCATAGACTACCACCAATCAATTAAGTAACCATGCTATAGGGATAATAACACAGAGTTACGCTGCTTCTTTATTGCGGATAATCTGATATATCTCTTCGGACGTAGCAGCATTCATCAACTGCGCGCGCACATTTTCATCCTTGAGTAGCTTAGAAATCCTAGCCAGAGTCTTCAGATGAATACTAATAGAATCTTCAGGTGCCAATAGTAAAAAGAATAAGTGCGCTGGCTTACCATCCATTGAATCAAAATCTACCCCTTGCTTACTGCGACCAAAAGACAAGACAAGTTGATCAATATTTTTCAATTTACCATGAGGAATAGCAACACCTTCACCAATACCAGTGCTACCCAAATGTTCGCGCTCCTGCAGAACTTCAAGAACTTGATCGCGTTCAAGCCCGGCAACAGAACGTAACAATACATCGGTCATCTCTACCAACACATCATCCTTAGTAACTGATTTGATTTCAGCCTCCACAGAGGCCGGATTTAGCAAGTCAACAATATTCATAATCATTCGTTTGCAAAAACAGCGTGGCAGTAATCTGCCACGCTGACATTATTAGTTATCTTATGCTTCGGGGATAATTAAACCGTAATTGCCATCTTTACGACGATACACCACGGTAACCTGTTCAGTAATATCATCACTGAAAACCAAAAACTCCTTATGCAACAAATCCATTTGCATTACTGCTTCATCTACAGACAGCGGTTTCAGGGAGAAACTGTGCGAACGGATAATTTGCGGCTCGGTATTATCAACCTCAAAACTGGCTGCTTCGTAAATAGTCTTAGTAATATTGCGTTCCCTACCCTTACGCGTAGTATGACGCTTCAGTTTTTCCTTATAGCGTTTTAATTGGCGCTCTAACTTATCGACTACCTCATCAATAGCTGCATACATATCATCAATAACTTCGGCAGAAGCTTTAATGGTGACTCCCTTAGCAACTATGGTAACCACACTTTTATGACGAATTTTTTTCTCAACTGACAACACTATCTGAGCATCAATTGGCTCATCTATGTATTTGTTAACACGTGCCACTTTTTCTTCAGCATAAGCCTTTGCTGGTGCGCTAACGTCCATATGCCGGAATGTTACAGAAATATTCATGAATCCTCCTTATGAATTTATAAGCTTGCAGTCAGTGCCACTGTTATTTGCCCCAGGCAAATAATTTCATGGTAAACAATTTTCAGTGTTACAGCTTTGCTAAAAATCCCTTTTACGCAGATTAGATGAACGAATACCCAACATCTCACGATATTTAGTCACCGTACGCCGAGCGATATCAATACCTTCACCGTGCAACATGTTAACTATCTTCTGATCAGAATAAGGTTTTTTTACATTTTCATCAGCAACTATTTCTTCAATTCTTGTTTTGACACTTTCCGATGCGATTGAATCTCCACCAGTTGTGCCAATACCACTGTTGAAAAAGAATTTCAACTCCAGCAACCCTTGCGGAGTCTGAACATATTTATTGGTCGTGACCCGACTAATTGTTGATTCGTGCATCTCTATATCATCAGCCACATCGCGCAAAACCAGTGGTTTCAGCTGGGTGATGCCATGATCAAAAAAATCACGCTGAAATTTAACAATACTTTTCGTTACTTTTTCAATAGTGCGTTGGCGCTGATGGATACTCTTTATCAACCACAAGGCACCACGCATTTTTTCCTGAATATATTCATTGGTAGCTGCGTCAACCGTTTTGCCAGCAAGGGCATTAGAATAATAAGAGCTGATGCGCAAGTTGGCCAAACCATCATCGTTAAGCGAAACCACATAGTCATCACCAACTTTGTGAACAAAAATATCCGGGGTAATATATTGAACATCAGGCGCACCATATTGACTACCGGGATGAGGATCCAAGGTTGATAACAGCTGGGCTGCTTCAAGCACCTCATCAACACTAACCTTACATTGTTTGGCTATTACCGAATAACGGCGTTCTTCCAGTTCTTTGGAAAAATCACGAACGAGGCATGCAGACAACGAATCTCCCAAGTCTAAACTACACAACTGCAACAATAAGCATTCAGGCAGATTGCGGGCACCAACCCCCGGAGGATCAAATTTCTGCACCTCAACTAAAACTTTTTCCACATAAAGATAGTCAGCACCAGTCTGCTCAGCAATATCATCCAGATCAGCCACCAAATAACCATCATCATCTATATTACCAATAACTGCTGCTGCTATCTGTTTATCCTGATAACTAAATGCGGACAGATTAAGTTGCCACATCAAATGATCACTCAGGGTGGCTTTGGAGGTAAGCAAGTTTTCGTAAGATGGTTGATCATCATCGCTATAGTTTTCGCTGTTAGTACCACCTTGCGAAAACCCCTGAAGATAAGTCTGCCAATCATCAATTTGCGCTAAACCATCGGCCTCTGATACTTCTTGAGTTTTTTCTGAATCGGAGGCTAGAACTGATTCAGCCTCAGGCGACACATCCACCTCTGTTTGCCTGACCTCTTCGACTATTGGGGTATCGTCCAAAACTGGATTTTCTTCTAACTCTTGATTGACTACCTCTTCCAATTCAACCCGAGAAAGCTGCAACAATTTAATCGCCTGCTGCAACTGCGGAGTCATGACCAGCTGTTGACTTAGTTTTAATTGTTGGCGTAATTCTAATGCCATGGTTACCCTAATAAAGTATAAATTTACCGACTCTACACAAGTCAGCCCATTTAGCTATAGTTTTTTACAGGCGAAAACCTTCACCCAGATAAATTTCCCGCGCTATAGGACTTTCTGCGATCTGCGCCGGCGTTCCCTTTTCTAAGATTGTACCATCATTAAGAATATATGCACTATCACAAACGCCCAAGGTTTCACGAACATTGTGATCAGAAATCAAAACACCGATACCGCGATTTTTCAGCTCGATGATAATATTTTGGATATCAATTACTGCCAACGGATCGATGCCAGCAAATGGCTCATCTAACAAAATAAAACGCGGATCAATTACCAGCGCGCGCGCAATCTCAGTGCGCCTGCGCTCACCACCCGACAGGGCATAACCTGCTGTCTTAGCCACATGGCCAAGGCGAAACTCTTCGAGCAATTGCTCCAGACGTTGTTGCCGTTGTTGGGCATCATCGACATGATATTCTAAAATAGCTAATAAATTCTGCTCAACTGTTAACTTACGAAAGATTGATGATTCTTGTGGAAGATAGGCTACACCAGCTGCAGCGCGTTGATACATAGGCCAAGCTGTCATGTCCTGTTGATCTAGGTACACCTTCCCCTGTTCCGGCTTAATTAAACCAACCACCATATAAAATGAAGTGGTTTTACCTGCACCATTTGGCCCTAGCAAGCCAACAACCTGCCCGGACTGCACCGAAACAGACACATCATTAACCACTCGGCGGGCTTTGTAAGACTTCAGCAAACCTGTAGCACTAAGTTGATGCGAATTCACTATGGCTTATCCTCAGGGACAAATACCGCTTTCACCCGCTGCTTCTCACCACCTTCGACAATACTGCGATTATCGTTAAGATAGACAATGATTCGCTCGCCAGCTACGTTATTTTCTCCTTGCACCACGCGTGGGTCACCAGTAAGGACAATACGCCCCTCTTGATGATAAAAAATTGCCTTTTGCCCTGTGGCTACACGGTTAAGCTGAACAATTCTCACGTCCTGTTCCGCCTCAACCTTATCTATTTGTCTTTTAGCACCATCACTCGGGCTAGCAGCATCAATATAGTGCACAGTCATCTTTTGCGCATAGATAAAAACTTCACCTTGCTGAGCCTGCACATCACCGCTAAACACGAAAACACCAGCGTTATCATCGGCCTCTAACTTGTTAGCGGTAATATTAACAGGCTGATTACTGTCATGTTTCATTTCCTGTTCAGCTGCACAGGTAGCGCTTACTAATACGCCACCTGACAAGACAGCATACAGTGCAACAATAATAGTGAAACTAAGTAAACGCACTACTGACCTCCCTGAAGTGGTTTGGGGTAATAAATAGCGGTCACATTTTTTTTCAGCACAAACCTACCTTTACCAAGATCACCGGATAATCCAACCCCAGTTATAACAAAATTATCACTGGTGATTTTTACCGCATCATCTGTAGTTATTTGACCATCTTGAGATGACTTACCCACAAAATTAACGGAATTACTGGTAAAACGGTACCCATTCTGAGTAGTTATTACCACATCACCGTTAGCATGCACTTTATTCATCGTAGAATCTATAGTGCCGGTCTTAGCTGTCAAATCAACGTCCCCTGCTTCATCCTGATCAAACAATTTCAAGCGGATATTTTCAATCATCGTCAGCTCTTTGCTAACGTCATGAGCAGCGGAGTCAGCTACCAGATTCCACCGCGCCACACCATCTTCAGTCTCGGTGTAATTCAATTCATGCAAAGTTACATCAGCTTGCATAACTATGTTCTGCAGCGCTTGCACAGGTTCATCAGTGCGCTTGTAGAACAGCACCATAACAACTAATGAGGCACATATTAGCACCACAGCTAACACCAGAAAATAGCGTATGCTCGCGCGGGTCGTCATGAAATTATATTTCCATTAACATGAAAAATAGCGCGCGGTAATCTCATCCCAGCGACCAGATTCGCGCAACAACATATCGCATATTTCACGCACTGCTCCGCATCCTCCGCAACAGTTGGTGATATAATCGACGTGCGGCTTTACGTCAGCACTTGCATCAGCAACAGTAAATGCGCAACCAACGCGAAGCAATATGGGTAAATCAACAACATCATCACCAACATAAGCCACCTGATCATCGCTAAAACCTGTTGTGTCCAGAATTTGTTCATAAGGCACAAGCTTGTCCTTGGCACCCTGATACACAAACTCAATACCCAACTCTTTGGCCCGATGAGTCACAATAGCAGATTCTCGTCCGGTGATGATGCCTATCCGCACCCCAGCGCGTTGCAACATTTTTAAGCCGTGACCATCGCGAACATTAAACGCCTTACTCTCGACGCCATTGTTGTCATAAATGATACGCCCGTCCGTCAGCACCCCATCTACATCCAACAACAACAACCGGATATCAGTTATGGACTTTTTCATACCACGCCAGCCTTGAGTAAATCGTGCAAGTGGACAATTCCTACTGGTCTAGTATCTTCCTGCTGTTCAAAAACAAACAGAGAGGTAACAGAGTATTCTTCCATCTGCTGTAGCGCCTTGGCCGCCAGATTTTGGCGCAAGATCCGCTTGGGCTTAACATTCATCACCTTAACAATCGTCCATTCCAGAGATTCAACACCTACCTCCAGACAGCGGCGCAAATCACCATCGGTAAACACCCCGACTAGAGCAGAATCATCATCTACCACGCCGGTAATACCCAGTTTCTTATCGGTTATTTCAAACAGCGCCTCTTTGACCGTTGTCTGCTGTGACACTAGCGGGATTTCCTGACCTTGATGCATCAAATCTTCAACGCGCAGCAGCAATCGTTTCCCCAGGGCACCACCGGGATGAAATAAGGCAAAATCCTCGGCCTTGAAATTCTTTTCCTGTAGCAGCGCAACCGCGAGAGCATCCCCCATAGCAAGGGTAACCGTGGTGCTGGCTGTTGGTGCCAAACCGAGAGGACATGCCTCCTTGGCCACCGACACGTCGAGGGAGACATCTCCGGCACGGGCTAAGGTGCTCGATAAATTGCCACTCATGGTAACCATTTTCAAGCCCATCCGCTTAATAACCGGCAAAATACGCAGTATTTCTTCAGTTTCACCGGAATTAGAAACAGCAATCAATACATCATCTTTTTTGAGCATCCCTAAATCACCATGAATACCTTCGGCTGGATGAAGAAAAAATGATGGTGTTCCGGTTGAAGCCATAGTTGAAGCTATTTTCTGACAAACTAAACCAGACTTGCCCATCCCGGTCACAACAACCCGACCAGCGCAGGCGCTCAACATATTAACGGCTGCACAGAAAGTCACATCAATGCGCTCACGTAGTGCCAAGATAGCATCTGACTCTATAGTTAGAGTCTGCCGAGCCCCTTCTAAAACTTGTTCTTGTTCAATCATAACTGCTTCACCACCGCATCCAGTGCCAGCAACGGCTGTAACAAGCTGCGCAAATCTTTTAGATATAGAGAATTAGGCCCATCACAGCGGGCGCACTCTGGGTCTTCATGGACCTCAAGAAATAAACCATCAATACCAGTAGCAACGGCAGCACGGGATAAAGACGCAACATATTCCCGCTGACCAGCAGAAACACCATCAGCACCGCCAGGTAGTTGCACGGCATGGGTAGCATCAAAAACAACAGGATAATTCAATTCGCGCATAATGACCAAAGAACGCATATCAACCACCAGGTTATTGTAACCAAAGGTAGTGCCACGCTCAGTCAGAATTACCTGATTATTTCCAGTTGAGGTGATTTTACCCACCACATGACGCATATCCCATGGCGCTTGAAACTGACCTTTTTTTACATTTACCACCTTACCAGTGTTACCGGCAGCAACAAGTAAGTCAGTTTGGCGGCAGAGAAAAGCCGGTATTTGCAGAATATCCAAAACCTGCGCCGCTGCACTCACCTGTGTAACATCGTGAACATCAGAAACAACCGGCACATCAAATTTCTGTTTCACCTGAGCCAACAACTCAAGGCCAGCGTCCAAACCCGGACCACGAAAAGAGGTGACCGAAGTACGGTTAGCCTTGTCGTATGAGGCTTTAAAAACAAAGTCTATACCTAATTCAGTGGTGAGTTCTTTGAGAAATTCGGCGATGCGAAACGTAGTGTCAGCATCTTCAAGCACACAGGGACCAGCGATCAAAGCAAAAGGTTGCTGACCACCAAAACTGGCATTACCAGCAGTTACCGTAGCAATCATGATTTCCTCTTTGTCTGTTTAATGCACGCTCCGACAAATGATTCAAACAGCGGATGGGGTGCCATAGGGCGTGAGCGAAACTCAGGATGAAATTGACAAGCAAGAAACCATGGATGATCAGAAATTTCCACAATTTCGACCAGATCGTTGTCCGGATTAACACCGGAAATTTCCAGACCAGCATCGGACAATATTTGGCGATAGTTATTATTGAATTCATAGCGATGGCGATGACGCTCAGCTATGTTTTTTTGTCCATAAATTCGTTGCACCAAGCTACCTTCACGCAACTGACAATCGTAAGCACCAAGCCGCATAGTACCACCCTTGGCGGCAATCAATTTCTGCTCTTCCATGATATGAATCACCGGATTTGCAGCTTCAGGACGAAATTCACTGGAGTAAGCGTCTTCGAGCTTGCACACGTTGCGGGCAAACTCAACCACTGCCATCTGCATACCCAAGCAAATACCAAAGAATGGTATCTTATTCTCGCGGGCATAACGGATAGCCGCTGTTTTTCCTTCACTGCCACGTTCACCGAACCCACCAGGAACCAGAATTCCAGCAACATCCTCGAAGACATCACCAATGCCATGGCGCTCAAGAGACTCAGAATCAATATATTTAAGATTTACCCCACAATCGTTACCGATACCACCATGAATTAACGCCTCAGATAAAGACTTATAGCTTTCGGTCAACTCAACGTATTTACCCACAATGGCGATTGTGGTCTTAGTCTGTGGTTCTTTAATACGCCGGACAACCTCATGCCATGCAGCAAGATCTGGTTGTTTAGTCCATATTTCTAAACCGTCAACCACTCGTTCATCTAATCCCTGCTCGTGGTAGATTATCGGCACTTCGTAGATTGAAGCAACATCGCGTGCGGTGATAACCTCTTCTTCACGGACATTGCAAAACAAAGATATCTTGTTTTTCATGTCGCGCGGTATTTCACGATCACAGCGGCACAACAGAATATCTGGCTGGATACCTATTTCACGCAACTCCTTAACGCTGTGTTGAGTTGGCTTTGTTTTCAACTCACCAGCTGCCGCCAGATATGGCACCAACGTCAGATGGATATACAGCACATTATTGTGTCCCAAATCGCTGCGAAATTGACGAATCGCTTCTAAAAATGGCAGAGATTCAATATCGCCGACGGTGCCGCCAATTTCTATGATCGCAATATCTACACCCTGAGCATTTTCAATAATTTTGCTTTTAATTTCATTGGTAATATGCGGGATAACCTGCACCGTACCACCCAGATAATCACCACGGCGCTCTTTTTTAATGACTGCGTCATAAATCTGCCCGGTGGTAAAATTGGACTTGCGTGTCAGTTTTGCCGTAGTATAGCGCTCGTAGTGACCTAGATCAAGATCGGTCTCTGCGCCATCATCGGTAACAAAAACCTCACCATGTTGAAATGGACTCATGGTACCCGGATCAACATTGATATACGGGTCAAGTTTCTGCATGGAAACACGCAGACCACGAGCTTCCATCAACGCACCGATAGATGCCGCCGCCAAGCCCTTCCCTAAAGAGGAGACAACGCCTCCAGTAACAAACAGAAACTTAGTCTTCATTCACTATTCCTCCGCTGAAAATTCATCAGTTTTTCTTTGAATTTTAATCTAAAAATCGAATTATAATATAAGCAAAACGCTAGATAGCACAAGTGGCGAACGTTACACTGAACAGGCTGAAAAGAAAAGCACAAACGGATCAACTTACCAGGCGTCAGCACCACTATCAATGCCCCGATATTAGACCATTACTTTACCACTAAACCCTCAAGCTTTGCCACCAGGGCACGCACTTTTTCTAAATCAGCAGGAGTATCAACACCCAGTGATGGTTGCATCGTTTCAACAACTTGAATTTTATAACCATGTTCCAAAGCACGTAATTGTTCTAACTTTTCTAACTTCTCTAGTGGAGTGACTACCAAGGCAGAATAGCCAAGCAAAAACTCGCGCCGGTAAACATAAAGACCAATATGTTTATGCGCGACACAGGGCATTGGGTGCTCGATACTTAACGGCAACATATCTCGTGAACAGGGAATAGGCGAACGCGAGAAATATAGAGCTGAACCAGACATATCGGTAACTACTTTAACAACATTCGGGTTAAGAAACTCTTCCACATCATCTATGGCCACCATCAAGGTGCCCATGGCAATACGCTCATCAGCAATCAGCGGTGCCACCGCTAGATCAATCATCGCCGGGTTAATTAACGGTTCATCCCCCTGAACATTGACTACCAGATCGCAGTCTAGTCCTGCCGCAACTTCTGCCAAACGATCTGTACCGGTTTCATGCTGGGCAGAGGTCATACACAGTT
The DNA here is from genome assembly GCA_964536375.1 of uncultured Desulfuromonas sp. Lineage (GTDB taxonomy): Bacteria > Desulfobacterota > Desulfuromonadia > Desulfuromonadales > Desulfuromonadaceae > Desulfuromonas. The sequence goes on from CAZHXF010000006.1 coordinate 69,512, forward strand.
CACCGCCAAAAGCACGCACATTTGCAGCAATGCGCTCATCATCAGTAGCAACAATAACTCTATTCACCAAAGTTGCCTGGCATGTTCTTTCATAGACCCGTTGAATCATACTTTTGCCGTGGATATCGGCCAGCGGTTTACCGGGAAAACGTGTCGACGCATAACGTGCCGGAATGATCGCGGTTATCTGCACAAAAATCTCCTATTCAGACCTTACTTTTAATATTTTGGCAATCGGAACACAGACCATACAATTCCAAGCGCTGCCGTGACAGGGTAAATTTATATTTTTGCGCCATTTGCATAAACAGCGCCTCGATTTTATCGTCCTCAAACTCAATAATCTTGCCACACGAATCGCATATAAGGTGGTAGTGATGCTCTTCATTGATATTCAGTTCATAGCGGGTTTGCCGATCACCAAAGTGACGCTCGCTGGCAATGCCGCTCTCAGCCAGCAATTTCATGGTACGGTAAACAGTTGCATAGCCAATATTAGGATTATTGTGGCGCAGGCGCAAATACAAATCTTCCGCCGACAAATGGGATGGTGAACGCAAGAATTCATCTAAAATAATTTCCCGCTGGCGGGTAATCTTCAGCCCATGCTTAGCTAGGTACTCACGAAACGCATCATCAACCGCCCCCATGCCACACCTCCTCAATTGAAATCAACATAATCGTTGAACTTATCAAAAGCACCTCTGAGCGTCAACATAACTCAGACGGTGCGACAAACAAAACCCCGCTACCCAATCAAGAAATGAAGAATAGCGGGGAAACAAAAATGATTATTATTACAGATTACATCTACAGCCCAGAGTCATGTTCCGCGCGGCGTTGCCAGATATAATAAAGCAAAGGAATAACAACCAATGTCAACATGGTTGAGGCAAGAGTGCCAAATATCAACGTCAAAGCCAAACCACCGAACACCGGATCACTAATCATTACCGCCGAACCGAACATAATAGCCAGAGCCGTGAGCAGAATCGGTCGAAATCTCACCGCTCCAGCCTCGAGTACAGATTCCTGCAACGAATAGCCGCGCCGCCGATAATCGAGAATAAAATCTATAAGTAACAGTGAGTTACGCACCACGACACCAGCCAAAGCGATAAATCCGATCATCGAAGTCGCGTTAAACGGCATGTTAAACATCCAGTGCCCGGGGAATATCCCCACCAAGGTCAAGGGAATCGCCCCCATAACAATCACCGGCAAAGTAAAAGATTGATAATAACCCACCAGCATCAAATAGATAAACACCAGCGACACGATAAAAGCGGTGCCGAGATCACGAAAAACATCCAGAGTCAAACGCATATCACCACCCCACAAAACCTGCTCATGGGTAACATCATTGGGCTGTGACGCCACAAAGCCTAAATTAGCGGTGGTCAAACTAACACCATTGGGCAATTTCGCATTGTCAAATATTTTATCCAAGCTCAAGGTCGCATACACCGGGCTGGCATTGAGCATATCACCCATAATATACACAACCTGATGCTGATCACGATCCATGATCGGCTTATCTGCACTGGACAAATTAACGGAAACAATCCCGGCCAGAGAAATCTGTTTACCCTGCTGATTGATGATGCTCAGATCAAGAATCTGCTGAATCCACGCCCGATCAGCCCGCTTAAGCTGCACCACAATACTAACTGGCTCCGGCTTATCTGCACCACACAAAGTACCGATTGTGGCACCAACGACATACTCGCGGACCAATTTCGCCACTTGTGCCGGAGCTAAACCAGCCAACAGTGCTTTTTCTTTGTCGACATGAATAGTATATTGCGCTGCGCTGGCAGTGACCGAATCATCAATATTTATCAGGCCGTAAATATCGCCAAATTCTTTTTTGAGCACAGTTGCGCTTTGGCGTAATTGTTCATAATCCGGTCCATACAATTCAGCCAGCAATTGTGAACGCACCGGCGGCCCCGGTGGTGTTAAAAACAACTTAATCCGCGCCTGAGGGAAAGCATCGCGTACACTGGCAAGATCGTTCCAAACACCAGTGGCAACCTCGCTGGTATGTGGGCGATCATGACTGGCGACAATATTAACAACAACCTGCGCCAGATTGGAGCCAACGCGCATGGTATCTCCGCGCACCATACCCGCAAAGCTCAACGGTCCGCTTCGCCCCAGATAGGTTTCATAGTCGGTCACATATTCTGCCCGCCCCAGCACCTCACCAACAGCCATGGCAACCCGGTTGGTTTCATGTAAGGCCGTACCACTCGGAGTATCCACCTCCAATACAAAGGTGTTAACGTTACTATCCGGCAACATCTGCAGATTCACCCCCAAAGCACTGATCGGGCCGTTCATCCCTGCAGGGCGGATAAACTGCCACAGCGGCATCAACATGGATAACAGCAACAGCGCAATAACCACCATAAAAAACAGGTTACGCTGCCATGAACCTTCCATAAGCGGTCTAACTGTCGCCACGTAACTGCGATGAAAAAAATCTTGCGGTTGTTCAGAACGCTCTTCCAGATTCTGATGATTGCGTGCCTCAATTAGCACCGCTTTTTTCTTGAGCCAACGCACAGCAATATACGGCACTACAACATCAGCCATCAGTAGCGAAGTCAACATGGCAACCGGCACATTGATAGGTATCGGGAGCATAAACGGTCCCATCATCCCGGTGACAAACAGCATAGGAATAAAGGCGAGGATAACCGTCATCGTTGCCATAATTGTCGGGTTACCAATTTCATTGGTAGCACGCACAATAAGGGCACCGAAATCACGCACTGAGTCCTTGGTATGCTCAATATGGCGATGGATATTTTCGATCACCACAATACCGTCATCCACCAACAAGCCCAATGAAAGAATCAGGGCAAACAGCGAAATGCGGTTTATGGTGTGCCCAAATATCCAGCCTACTCCCAGCACCACAAACAGAGTGAGCGGAACGGTGAGAGTGATGACAGCAGCTTCGCGCCAACCGAGAAATATCAGCAGAATTAATGCAACCACCCCTATGGCGATAGATAAATGCTCCATAAGAGTGTTGACCGCGTCGTCGGCCCGTTGACCATAATTGCGCGTAACAACGACATTAACCCCTTGTGGCAGGACTTCATGCTTTATGATGCTAATTTTATCCAAGACATCATTGGCAACCTGTACCGCATTGGCACCGCTGCGTTTACCAATAGCCAGCGTAACTGCGGACATCTGCACCCCAGCAGCGACACCAGGGGTAGCTATGCCATAAGCAAAAGTTGTGTATTGATCCTGATGTAACGGACCGGATCTGACAGCAGCCACGTCATGGAGAAAAATTGGTTTATTGTTTGCCTGCCCAATTATCAGAGCACCAATTTCTGGAATTGAGCTACAAACATCGGTAACCCTTAAAGCATATTGGCGATTACTGTTTACTAGGTTCCCTGCGGGCAATACCACATTAGAGGCCCGCAACATATTGAGCACATCTGCCAGATTAAGCCCTGAACTGGCGAGGCGCTGTGGATCAATATCAATCCGAATCGCACGCTGTTGTCCGCCGATCACCCCACTATCCCCTACATCGGGGACACTGCGCAGTTGTTCAAGCACTCGCATGCCAATCTCACGCAGATCAATGGGATTGAATTGCTCCGAACTCAGCGCAATAGTCATGATCGGCACATCGTTAATACCAACACTCTTGACTATTGGCTGCATAGCCCCAGGGGGGAGGCGATCCATGTTACGCTGCAACTGATTGTACAACATCAGTAAGCTGCGTTCTTCATTTGCCCCCACCTGAAATTGCACGGTGACAACACCCATATCGTTGTTGGCATAACCGTAGGTGTGTTCAACCCCCTTGATGGTTGCCATTAGCGCTTCAAGTGGTTTCACCACATGATTATGAATCTCGGTGGGACTGTAACCAGGGCTCATGACATAAATTGATGCTGCAGGGACAACGATCTCAGGATTATACAGCCGCGGCGTTACAAAAACGGCCAACACACCCCATAAAGTGATGGCCAGCATAATCAGCAGGGTAAGCTTGGTGTGCAAAAAACTCTTGGCCAGCCAACCGGCAAAATTCAGCGGCATCTCTTTATCTGGCGACTTCATACGCTGCCGCCCGTAACTAACTGCACCTTAACCCCATTATTGAGTTTACCCTCGGCACTGACTACGACCTGCTCGCCAGCTACTACACCGGAAAGCACTATCAACCCGGCGGCACGACTTCCACCCAGACGAACCATGCGAAAAGTGACTACGCCGCCATTATGCAGCACAAACACACCATCAATACCGGCGCGGCGCTGGATGGCCGACTGTGGCAACAGTATCCCCGGCTGAGTAGCAACCTGAATCTGTACTCTGGCGAAAGCGCCGCTGCGAGCACTACTGTCCTCAGGAAGATTGAGTTTAACACTATGGCTATGAGTCACAGGATCCGCGGCGTCAACCAAACGTGCAACCGTCGCCCGCACACGCTGTGGCTGATAATTGCTGTCATCAATCACAACGGGGACCATCTGCCCGATACGCAATTGCTCAAAAGCACGTTGACTCACCTGTACCAGCACCTGAAAATGCCCTGCGCTCTGGAGAACCATCAGGGGCTGACCCGGAGCGGCCAATTGACCAAGATCAATATATTTAGTCACGACGGTACCGGCAAATGGAGCACGAACATCGACATAGTTCAATTGGGCCTGTGCCTGGAGTAGAGCAGCCTTGGCGGCAGCACGGTTGCCCTGAGCAACCCGGTACCCCATCTCAACCTGCTGAAACTGCTGCTGTGGAATAGCTTGCTGCTGATACAATTCAGAAAACCGCTGATAATTGGCGGTGGCATCGGCAAGCACCGATTCAGCGTTGGCTACGCCAGCTTGTGCCTGGGCAATTGCACCATTGATATCGCTGGCATCGAGAGATAACAGTAACTCCCCTTTTTGCACCTGTTGCCCTTCATGCACCGGCAAGGTTTTGACATAACCCATCAGGCGAGAAGCAACTTGCACCTCGTTGGTTGAGTTTACACTACCAGGAAATGTTGCAAAAATAGGCAAAGACTGTTCGCATACCACAACTACCTGAGCTTTTATCTCAGCAGCAGTTAAACTCTGTGCAGCTGCAAAAACCGAATTCTGGCAAAGCAACAGCGCAATCCCCACAAAACAGCATAGTCTCATTGATTTATTCAGCATTAGCGTTACCAATCCATTAAGTTATGATCAATTCAGTCAGTGTTGTTATGGAGAGACAAATCAACAGCGGTGGTGCGTGCACTCCCCATACAATTGACCACCTAAATCAATTTGATGACATTACGCTGTTTATCGCATCGGGAGTCAAGCGCCCAATAGCCAAGAGGATCCCAGCACGCTGCATTGTCTGTTGATACTTAGCGGCAACCAAATCGTTACGCGCCTTATCCAGCTGAGCTTGAATCATCAACAGCTCTGACATGGTTGATACCCCTTTTTGATAACGCAACAGCTCCAACCGTTCAGCCTCCTCGGCCTGCGTTATAGACAGTTCACACACCCTGACCCGTTCGGCTGCAAGAGTAGCATCGCGCCAGGCCGCATCAAGCTGCAAGCGTAACCGATCACGCATCAGGCTTAAATTGGCAGTTTGTTGATTTAGACGTGCATTAGCCTGGTTAACTGAACCGCGCCGAACCCCGAAATCAAACACATCCCAGCTCAACACCCCGGCAACCATACTTGACGCATGTCCACCAACTTGGAAATCAGGATTATTCCACTCCTCACTGAGCATCAAGTTGAAATGAGGCAGATAATCTGCACGCGCAATTTCCACATCTGCGCTCCCAGCAGCAACCTGTTCCTGCAAAGCACGCAATCCCGGATTGTGCTGGAACATCTGCTCACGCAACACGGCAAAATCATCTGTGGGCATGACAATTTCCAGTGTTTCCGCAACAGCAAACGGTTGTTGCCCATCAAACCCAACCAGTACCTGTAACTGAGCGTAACTCTTAGCCAGATAATTTTGTGCTTCACTGTGTTGCAGCTTTACCGCACTCAGATTCAACTGGGCGCGTAATTGATCATTGCGAGCAACAACCCCTTGCGCGCAAAGCTTGTCCGTCAGTTCACTATAGGACTTGGCTACCTGCACAGTTTTAATGGCAACAGTTACAAAACCTGCAGCCGTGCGTACCCCTTCATAAGCCTTAAGCACCTCAAAGGTAAGCTGCTGACACGCCATGTCATCACCGTGATTAGCCGCATTGAGATAAGCCTTAGCCTTCACCAGATACCCATAAACTTTGCCACCGTTAAATATCGGTATCTGTAACTCAAGTTTACTCTGGTAATTACGCGTCCATCCCGGATTATTAAGATTATCCGGTTCAACATACAGACCACCAGAAGCAGTAGGATCAAACTCGCCAGCACCAAAATCATTAAAAGACGCCTGCCCCTGATTAAGCTTCATACCTAAAACATTGAGGCCATTATCTGAGCCGCTAGCGCTGTAAGATGCGTGTAATTTGGGCAGGAGATACCCCCGTGCCTGTTGCACAGCACCTTGTGCTTCTGTAATTTTAGCCCGAGATAACAGCATCTGCGGATTTTGCTGCAGCGCCAACTGATTGGCTTCAGCAAAAGTCAACACACACTGTTTCTGCTCCGCCCACACCAGTGCAGACCAGCCAACACACAACAGAACAAGTACGACAATTAAGCGCAAAGGGGATATCATTTCAATCTTCATCTCTCTTATTTAAGGGATAATCGGAGATTGTTATTATGATCAGCCAATGGCACATCGGGCACCATCAAGAAATCTCGACAACAAAAGCTATAACCATCTGATTGTACCAAAGTAACCGTACATAACCAGAATGTGACATTCATAGCCACGAAGAAAACGCTGAGAATCATTCCAACAACTTTTTAAGGTAGCTCACAACTTGTGGAGCACTCCAGTCGATTCCCCCTATAACCTTCTCAACAACTACTCCGCTTTTATTGATTATAAAAGTTTCCGGATACTGGGATACTCCATACTGTTTATGTACTATTCCTGCAACATCATAAGCAACAGTGAACTCTATCGGCTGTTGTTGAATAAATTTTGCTACTGTTGCTGGGCCATCGGCCTCAATATTAACCGCAATAATCTCCACGGGGCTACCTGTCAATATTTTTTTCAAGTTATTCATAGAGGGAATCTCTTCTCGGCACGGCGGACACCATGTCGCCCAAAAATTCAAAATCACCACTTTACCCCGCAGAGAAGACAAACGCACATCCTGGCCATCCATCCCGGTCAATTGAAAATCTGGAGCCATAGGCACATCCTGATGCATATCCAGCTGCTGGGTATTTTCACCAGAGCTATTGCCTCCCTGGTTCACAACTACAAAGGTCACCAACAAAACAATAGTACACACTACTATGCTAATAAAAATTTTCTTCACAACAACCTCCCCTAAAAATAATAGCCACAACTTCATGAATGATGAAGTGAGGACAGATCTGAATCACAATTACACATCAAAGCAATTGACGAAATTAAGCCTCACATGGAATACTCTAACCCTCGCAACTAATAAATGTCAAAGACCAGAAAGGATCAATAACGTGGGGCGTAAATTCACACCATTTAATATCGGCAGCAGATTTTGTATCTATCCCGAAGGCTACACACAAATAAACAATGACAGAATAAACATTACCATGGCTGCTGGCGCCTTTGGCTCAGGAGAGCACGAAACAACCGCCTGCTGTCTGGAAATAATGGAAAAATTGCCGGAAATTCAAGGGGCAAGAGTTCTGGATCTCGGCAGTGGCACAGGAATTCTATCCATAGCAGCACTGAAATTAGGGGCAAAGAGTACCCTGTGTGTAGATATAGATCCAGTTGCAGTAGTCACGTGCCAACGCAACTGTGAGCTAAACAACACTACTAGCCAGGTTGAGCACCTGTGTGGCACCCTGGACAAGGTAAAGGAAACAGATTTCGATTTTATTTTGGGCAATATTTATGGTGATATCTTACTCGATATAGCAGCCGATTTAGTTGCTAAAACAGCGTCCCAAGCACCACTGCTATTGTCAGGTATGTTGTACGAATATAATTTCGACGTGCGCCAAAGATATCAGCGCTTAGGCTGTCAAGTAATTCAAAACTGTATGTTAGATGAATTCAGCACGGTATTGATGCGCAAAAAATCTATAACCTGAGTAGCACTAATCTTCCGCTCTGGTTCTGTCCCCCCTGTTCGTCATCCTCGCGAATGCGGGGATCCAGAGGGTTTGCATAGATTTCTAGACTCCCGCCTGCGCGAGAGTGACGACCTTTGTGGCAAT
>CAZHXF010000007.1:0-48281 GCA_964536375.1 uncultured Desulfuromonas sp.
GAACCATTGTCAACTTTTCGGTTTTAAGATCCACTCTTTGTTGGTTTCAAAAAAACTATAGGACAGAAAAAACTATAGGACAGGCACTTAGTTATTGACATCGCCCTTGCCACGCTATTCACAAGTTTCATTCGAAGATACTCCTTGGTACCACTGTGTTTCCCGTTGTGTGCGCCGGGCATACTTGTGTGGTGAAGATTCCGCCAGCGAGCAAAGCTATGAGCATCGGCGTGGGTGGGAAATCTATGGAAGAAACTATGTGACAGGCACTTTATTGTTGAGCAATGCTAGATTGGAGTGGCAATGTAATGTACCCTGATAAACGCGTAGCAAGTAAGGTTGAACTTTGTTATTTTTGTTGGTTGGGAATTGCTAGATTTTTAGCATCCTTGTTGATTGATTCTTTGAATGAGGTTGATGTGATGCTGTCAATTGCTACTAAGTCTACTGTGTAAATCAGCGAACTTTCCTCAAATAGTGTACGCAACTTTGCAAGTTCAGTTGCACTTATTTTAGCTGTAATCGCCAAGTCAATGTCAGAAGTTCTATGGAAATCTCCTCGACTGCGTGAACCGAAAATTACAACATCATTATCATGGATATGTTTTTGTAAGATGTTTACAATAATGTCGAGTTCTTTTTCTTTTAAGCCATATCTCATGGAGTGATCTCTTTTAGGTTGTTAAGTACGTCTTTTATCTCCTGTGCGTAGATATCAGCAATTCTGGTGTAGATCTCTTTGGCTGTCACTTCGCTATACGTGTGACTGCTCAAGTTTCTATCATCAATCATTTGCATCCAAATATCGCCATTTTCTATAAGTCCAATTTTAAAAGCAATACGAATTGTTGAGCGCGGAGCCAAGGCTTCGTTTAGTCCCTCACTGTTGAGGTAATGTTTTATCGCTTTCCATGATAGCTCTAATGTAAATTCAAAGCGTTGAATCACACCATCTATCATTGTTGATAATTGATATTCTTTGCTTTGTTGAATTGCTTCATTTAAGCGATCAACTGCTGAAGTGAGATCTTTTAATCGTTCGTCAAATCTTTTGCCCATATATGCCACCTCGGTAGAATTTGCTAGTTAATGATATGAGCAAGTATAATTGACGCAGGAAGCCACTTCAAGTGGAATTAAGAATACACTATGGGTAAATTGTGAACTATTGGACAGGCACTTAGTTATTGTTTTACCTGATTAGTATTAACCAAGTATTATTTGGGATAGCTTCGGGCTGAGCTGTATCGTACAGAGCAGCCAGGTGGATCTTATGATATGATGATTGCCGGTCATGCAAGATCATCAGGTCTGCGGTTGGTTACCAATAATGTCAAAGAGTTTTCCAGCGTGCGTGGATTGTTTATTGAAAACTGGACGGAATAAAATGGTGCAGGTGATTACTCTTCCTATTGGACAATGCCGCCTAGCATTTAGGGCATAAGAATCTTGAAGTAATTGTCTCGGTTGTATGGGGTGCTAAACTCTTCCGAATACACTATTAAAATCATTCACACCAAGCCACCAAGAAGGGCAAGATTATAATCAAGATCTGAAATCAATGATACCGAGGTAACAATTCTCTTGCTTCGTATTACTCCTTGGCAACATGTTTATCAATAGGTGGACTATGAGGGTGAAATTAGGGATTTAAATATATGAGTAGTAAAGCTGAAATTAAAGTTGCTCTGACCGAACTGTTGCACGATAAAGCTGATTTTGCCTTACTTTTCGGTTCTTGGGCTAAAGATGAATCGCGTATTACCCAGGACAGTGATGTAGACTGTGGCGTTTTTTTTAAGGAGAACGTCACTGACGATGAGTTGTATTTCGATATTCCTGAGCAGTTCCAATCGCGCACAGGGCGTAAACTGGATATTATTCGTTTAAACACAGCTGATATTATAATTGCTAGCCAAGTTGTAGCTACTGGTGAAGAGGTTTTTGTGCATTCGAAAACACAGCTGGATAGCTATCAGGCACAAATTATGAGCCGCTATATCGATTTCAAGCAGTCGCGGAAAATTATTGAAGATAATATTTTGCAAAGGCCGAATTATGGACAACGATAAAGATGTTGTTTTGGCAAAAATTGCCATTATGAAAAAATGTGTGGCAACCATTCATGAGATAAAGCGGTTGGATCTGTTACCGTGGATGAGGGAAGATCTGTCGGTACTGAACCTACAACGAGCAATTCAGGCAGCAATTGATCTAGCTCATGTGGTAATTGCAAAATATGGACTGGGGTTGCCAAGTGATTATGGTCAGTCATTTGATATTCTGGCAAACCATCAGATTATAGACACTGATATTGCTAAAATATTAAAAAAAATGGTTGGCTTTCGAAATGTTTCGGTTCATGAATATCAGGCGGTTAACAAAGAGATAGTCAAGTCGATCATTGAGCATCATCTCGATGATTTTGAGGTGTATTACTCTCAGGTACATCGTTTTGTTGTTGGTTCTGCCTAAGAAACCAGAAATTGGTATTCAGATGCCGCAATAGTTGTGCTGACTATGTCAGTTGCACGAACAGAGCTGTGCTTTTTGCTGACAACCAATAGCATTTATGAATTTATTTGTAATGTGTCCATATCCTGATGACTTTGACAATTTCTCCCCCTTATTTTGCATACGTTTTTACGGTCGCTAGGTCGATGGTGACTTTGTTTACCGTTGGCGTCTACCATTAAAAGGTTGAACTATTATAAAGCCCCATCTTTTCTGACGCGTATAAATGACGGGAATTTTGGGATTCCAGATGGATAATTTCCATAATATTTGAAGGTTATGCTGTCACCAATAGCTGGTGGATATTCGCGCTCTGCATCGCTGAATCCCGATCCCAAGCGAAACTTGGTACCATTTTCAAGTTCAACTAATAAGGCCCCCATTCTGGCGCTGTTGCGCCCATGTCCGGGCAGGTGTGCCACTACTGTTGCTTCGTCATCCTGATACCTTTTGACTTTTAGTATAGCTCGGTTGCGACCTCTAACATAAGGGGCGTTAGCCTGACGCACAATTAATCCCTCGCCACCTGCAATCTCTACTGTGTCAAGTTTGTGCTGCAGATGTTGGGTGTTACGTACTACGGTCTGATCTATGACAAAAGCATGAGCGCTTGGATTGTCACTGAACCAATTCTGCGCTTGCGCGATCCGTTGACTGAAACCACCAACTGCATTTGGCGCATCAAAAATGGCAAACTTCAGTTTTAACCAATCAGGGTGGGGCTGCCGCCGTTGCACGGTGGAGACTGTTTGTGCGAAAGTAGCGTGACCACCCCAGAGTTCGCCCTCCAGTGGAAAGTTCGGTAAATTTTCTGTGAACTGTGGTGGTGGATGGAATAAATGCCCATTTTTTGAATACAACTGCTGACCATCCCAATAGCCGCGCACGCCATCTAGTTTTTCGCTCATTAACCAACCGCTAACATCAACATCAGATGAATAAACTCGTGGTAGCATGGGGTCGAACGATCTGGCGACAGATGGTTGTAATATCATCCCAAGGAGCAACAGTATAATAACCGTGTATTTTCTTATGCTGCTATTGAGGTGCAATATATTGTCTCCTGTGGCAAAAAAAATCCGGGGTAATCATGGCTGCACGATTCACCCCGGATCATATCAGTCAGCTGGCTTGCTTATTTAACGCATATCTGATCAGCTATTTTTTGCAACGATTTCTCACCAATCCCTCGCACGTTGCACAGGTCAGCAACTTGCGCGAATTGGCCATGTTGCTCGCGGTAATTGACAATTTTATCTGCCATCTTAGGCCCAATACCTTTTATGCTTTGTAGCTCAACCTGAGAGGCGCTATTGATGTTTATGGCTGCTGTGTTTGCGGCAAATCCATTTAGTGGAACACTTAAAACGGCAATGAAGGCTAGCGTTGTTAGCATTTTCTTGATCGTTTGTAACATGTGTATCTCCTTTGAATAGTATGGGGGGAATAGTTATCTATCGGTAATGAATGTAAACACATGGTCGGCAAAATGCAACTTTTTTAATGTTGTTAATTCTGGTGCTGCAATTGAAGGTAAACATCCTTTTTAGTGGCGCATAGCTATTGGGTGGAGATGTATAGCTTTTACGGGGAAAAATAGCCTAGATTGTGATTGTAATATTTTAAGATTTAGTGTTATCTTTGGCGCGCAAATGGTTGTTAACAGCTGTTTATTTGATCGGAGTTCTATGAGAAATTTTTTTGATAAACGCTTACCTGTGATAATTCTTGCCAATTTGTCTATGATATTTTTAGGGTTGTGGTTAGCCTTTGAGGTACGTTTCGATTTCGCTATTCCTGCTGCCCAGGTGCGTGCTTTTTGGCGTTTGTTGCCTGCTGTAGTGGTTGTGAAAATGTTGTTTTTCTGGCGTTACCGTTTGTTCAGTGGTTGGTGGCGCTATGTTTCAATGGCTGACCTCGTCGTAATAACCAAGGCTAACGTTTTGGCTTCCAGTGGTGTTATAGCCTATGCTGCTTTCGTCTATCGCCTGGAATTTATTCCGCGCAGTGTGTTAGTTCTTGATGCTCTGTTTTGTTTTTTACTGGTGGCGGGAACACGCTTTGTTATCCGTGCCTGTCGCGAACATTATTATCCCATGAGGTTAACGCAACGCACCGATAAAAAGGTGCTGATAGTTGGTGCTGGAGATGCTGGGCAGATGATTGCCCGTGAATTGCGCTTAAATGAAAAATTGCATATAACGGCTATTGGTTTTGTCGATGACGACGCGCGCAAACTGCGGGAGAAATTTCATGGTTTACCGGTACTTGGATTATGTGGCGATATTCCTAAATTGTGCCGGCGCAAACGGATAGATGAAGTCATTATTGCTATGCCCTCGGCAACGGGGAGTAAGATCAAAGAGATAACAGCTTTATGTCACCAGGCGGAGGTAGCGTGTAAAACGTTGCCTAGTGTTGGTAGTTTGATTGATGGTTCGGTGTCAGTGCAACAGCTTAAAGATGTTGCTCTGGATGATTTACTCGGGCGTGAACCGATACGCTTGGATACGCAGCAGATTTCAGATTGTCTACATGGTAAGCGGGTGTTGATTACTGGCGCCGGGGGCAGCATCGGTAGTGAGCTGTGCCGCCAGGTAGCGCGGTTTAAACCGGCAAAATTAGTGTTGTTTGAAAATGCTGAAACTCCCCTGTTCTTAATCGAAAATGAGTTAAAGGGGTTGTTCCCCCTGGTAGAGGTGTGTCCGATTATTGGTGACGTACGCTATCGGGCGCGGGTGGAAGCAATCTTCGATGAATTTATGCCGCAAGTGGTTTTTCATGCGGCAGCCTACAAACATGTACCCATGATGGAGTCGAATCCCGCCGAGGCGGTGAATAACAATGTTCGAGGTACTCAGGTGGTTGCAGAGACTTCTGACACTTTTGGGGTGCAGCGGTTTGTAATGGTTTCTACCGATAAGGCAGTTAACCCGACCAATGTCATGGGTACTACGAAACGGGTGGCCGAAAAATTAGTTCAGGCACTGGCGCGGCGGAGTAAAACCCGTTTTGTTACTGTCCGTTTTGGTAATGTACTGGGTAGTAATGGTAGTGTTATTCCAACCTTTACTGCGCAAATTAAAGAAGGTGGCCCGGTTACCGTTACTCATCCAGATATTACCCGTTTTTTTATGACTATCCCTGAGGCGTCGCAACTGGTGATGCAGGCTGGTAGTATGGGGCTGGGTGGTGAAATATACCTGCTGGATATGGGCGAACCAGTCAAAATTGTTCATCTGGCCGAGGAATTGATTCGTTTGTCAGGAAAAGAACCTTACGAGGATATCGCCATAGAGTTTACCGGCTTACGTCCGGGAGAGAAACTGTTTGAAGAGTTGTTGTTAGCCGGAGAAGGGGTGCAGCCGACTAAGCATGAAAAAATATGTGTGGCTGCCGCTGTTGTGGAAGACGAACAGTGGTTGCAGCAGCAGGTCGACCAATTAAATCTCTTAGCCCGAAAAATGGATTTAACTGGTGTGCTCGAGCAATTAAAAGTGCTAGTACCGGAGTATAAACCGTTTCCTCGTAGCGCTGTTCCTTTACGTGAAAATCGCTCGTCATCTCCAACTCAATCATTATCACAAGAAAGCGTGGACGCTGCATCATGACTATTTTAGTAACAGGCGGGGCAGGATATATCGGTTCACATACGCTGGTTGAGTTATTGCAAGCTGGGTATGATGTGGTAGTGCTGGATAATCTGTGTAACAGCAACGTGGAATCGCTGCGCCGAGTGGAGCATATCTGCCAGCGGTCAGTGGAATTTGTCCGTGGCGATGTGGGTGATCGTGTGCTGTTGGATCAGCTGTTTGCTAAACACGAATTTAGTGCTGTGATACACTTTGCCGGTCTGAAGGCCGTGGGAGAAAGTGTTGCGCAGCCTCTTAGTTATTATGCCAATAATGTTGGCGGTACCGTGACTTTGTGCCAGGCTATGGCTGCCGCTGGGGTTTTCCGCCTAGTCTTTAGCTCCTCTGCCACGGTTTATGGTGAGCCGCAACATATGCCTATCAGGGAAGGTTTTACTGTTGGCGCAGTTACTAATCCATATGGACGTTCAAAATGGATAGTGGAACAGGTGTTGACCGATCTTGCCGCAGCTGATTCACGCTGGTCTATTGCTCTGTTGCGCTATTTTAACCCGGTCGGAGCTCATCCCAGTGGTTTGATCGGTGAAGATCCGCAGGGAGCACCCAATAATCTTGTCCCCTACATAACCCAAGTTGCCGTTGGGCGCTTAGCGCAGTTGTCGATATTTGGTGCTGATTATCCAACCGTCGATGGTACTGGCGTGCGCGATTATATCCATGTATGTGATCTGGCTGCCGGTCATGTTAAGGCCGTGGAGTTTTTGCTGGAACACGTTGGTATAGATGTTTGGAATCTAGGCAATGGTCGCGGGTATTCGGTAATGGAGATGATTAATACTTTTGCCGAGGTAAGCGGTTGCCAAATAGATTACACCATAGTGCCGCGCCGTCCTGGGGATATTGCAGCATGCTGGGCTGATGTGACGAAAGCGCAGCAAGAGTTAGGGTGGCAGGCTCAGCGAGATTTGCCCACTATGCTGGCTGACGCTTGGCGCTGGCAGCAGCAAAATCCTACAGGTTATTGTGAGTCCAAATAGTTTATTTGCTATTACTCTCGGTCTAACTTGTGTTATTGCTGCGCGCAAGACATGCTTTCGCGTATATTAACGGTAAAAAATTGCAAGATAAAACGAAACGGATATTACATGATTAAGAGTATGACCGGTTATGGCAAGGGGCAATTTGTCGGCAATGATGCCACCTATAGCGTAGAGATTAAAACTGTTAATCACCGCTATGCCGATGTTAGCGTAAAGTTGCCACGCGCTTTGATGTTTCTTGAAGGTGAGCTTAAAAAATATGTGGCGCAGCGTTTGACGCGCGGTAAAATAGATCTGTTTGTCAACCGCGAGACTGCCGAGCAAACACAGCTAGTTCCGGTGTTGAACGAAGCACTGGCTGGTGAATATGCAAAACTGTTTCGCAGTATGAGTGCTCAATTTAATCTTGGTGCCGAGATCCCGCTGTCGTTGATTGCTTCTCAGAGAGATGTAATCCAACTGCAAGAGGTAAATATAGATGAAGAGCTGGTGCGCAGCAATCTAAGTAATGCACTAGCGCTGGCAGTTGATGCGGTGGAAAAGATGCGCGCTCAGGAGGGGGCTGTTTTACAGCAGGACATTCAGCAACGTTTGGATGTGGTTGAACAGATGCTTACAGAAATTGCCGCACGTGCTCCTCAGGTAGTTGTCGAGTGGCAGCAAAAGTTGCATACCCGTATTGAACGTTTACAAAATGGTATAGAGGTGGACCCACAGCGGATAGCGCAAGAGGTGGCTATAGTTGCGGATCGCTGCGATATTTGCGAAGAGTTGGTGCGCTTTGATAGCCATCTGTTGCAATTTCGCCAGTTGTTTACTGCTGAAGATGCGGTTGGGCGTCAGATGGATTTTTTGTTACAAGAGTTAAATCGCGAAACCAATACTATGGGTTCCAAGTCAAACGATGCTGAGCTTACACGCCAAGTCGTGGCGATTAAGGCAGAATTGGAGAAAATCCGTGAGCAGGTGCAGAATATCGAATAATCAATGCGGTATTGGTTATAGGCAAAATAGCAATTGTTGAATTTGAACTCAGATTGGATGGGGATGCAACGTCAGGGTTTGTTGTATGTTATGTCGGCACCTTCTGGAGCAGGCAAGACTACGCTGTGTAATGCAGTGATTGACTTGTTTCCGGAATTAGGGCAGTCTGTTTCTTTTACTACTCGGGCAGTGCGTACTGGTGAAGTGGATGGAGTTGATTACCACTTTGTCGATGTTGTTACCTTTCGTCATATGATTGCCGCTGGTGATTTTGTTGAGTGGGCACAGGTGCATGGCAATTTTTATGGTACCGCTATACAGACTCTGAATGAAGCTCAACGCAGTGGTCAGGATATACTGCTGGATATAGATTTTCAGGGCGCAGCACAGCTGAAAAAGCTTGGGTTAAACGCGGTGTTTGTTTTTATTGCTCCGCCAAGTTTTGCCGAACTGGAAAAGCGTTTACATGGGCGCGGCACCGATAGTGTTGCCGTGGTTGACTGTCGTATTAAAAATGCTCACGCCGAAATAGCGCAAGCGCGTTGGTATGATTACATTATTGTTAATGACAGCCTAGAGCTGGCTTTAACTGATTTACAAGCAGTTATCTGTGCTGAGCGTTGCCGCGGAAAATTAATATTCCCTTGGTTGAAACAGCATTTTAAAGTTTAATTTTTTGTTCGTAAATTATGTAGGTTAAGGAGATATAGATGGCACGCGTAACCGTTGAAGATTGTTTAGAAGTTATATCTAACCGTTTTTTATTGACCATGGTCGCAGCGAAAAGAGCTAAGCAATTGTACCGTGGTGCACCACCGCTGCTGGAAAATATTTCCGGCAATAAAAAAGTGGTGCAGGCTCTGCGGGAAATTGCTGCTGGCAAGGTGGAGTTTGAAGCTCAGGACACCAGTACTCATTAAAACAGTTCTTATCTAACAACAACAGGCGGCATCTTCGGGTGGCGCCTGTTGTTGTTAAGTCTCAATGGTTTTCCCTTACCAAGGTATAAACACTTGAATTCTCTTGAAGATATCATAAGCGCAGTGCGTGGTTATTTGCCGAATATTGATCTTGATCTGATTCGTCGCGCCTACCAATTTAGTGCATTAGCGCACGCAGGTCAGGTTGATAGTGAAGGCAATCTGCTGTTTGATCATCCCGTTGTCGTAGCTAGGATATTGGTGCGCTTGAATATGGATGTCACCACTATTGCTGCCGCCTTGGTTCATGATGTGCTGGAGAAAAAACTGGTCACAGTGGATGAGCTGCGTGATGTATGTGGTGATCAGGTGGTGCTGTTGGTTGAGGGTTTGACGCGTATTAATACCATAATCTTCCAAAAAGGTGGTGGTCAGCAGACTGAGAGTTTTCGCAAAATGTTGCTGGCAATTGCGCGTGATTTTCGGACTATCCTGATAAAATTGGCTGATCGTCTGCACAATATGCAGAGTATGGAGCGCTTCTCCCCGCAGAAACAACTCAGCGTGGCGCGCGAAACTATGGATGTGTACGCTCCATTGGCCAACAGGCTGGGGATTAGCTGGATGAAGAGCGAATTGGAAGATTTGTCCTTCCTTTATCTTTATCCTGAGGCTTATGCGGAGTTAAGTAACAAGGTAATCGAATTTAAGACCGATGCCTGTGGTCAATATGTCAATCAGGTCAAAGAGCAGATTCAAGATAAATTGTTAAGCCAGGGTATCGAGGGCGAGGTGTTTGGGCGCTCGAAGCATTTGTATTCGATATATCGTAAAATTGAACGGCAGAACATTGATGTTGACCAGATGTATGATCTAATCGCTTTTCGCATCATTGTTGGCAGTGTGCGCGAATGTTATGCCGCTTTGGGAATAATTCACGAAGCGTGGAAACCAATTGCTACCCGGTTTAAAGATTTTATCGCCATGCCGAAATCCAACATGTATCAGTCGTTGCATACTTCTGTTATTGGACCGTATGGGAAGCGGATGGAGGTGCAAATTCGTACCACTGAAATGCATCGCATAGCCGAAGAGGGTATTGCGGCGCATTGGATGTATAAGGAAGGTGTGTCAGCGGCTGGGCACAATGGTGATGATAAGCGCTTCAGTTGGTTGCGCCATATGGTGGAGTGGCAACGGGAAATGAGCGCTTCTCTGGACGTGATCAGTGAACCACATGTTGATCTGTTTCCGGAGGAGGTGTATGTCTTTACTCCGCAGGGGCATGTGCGTGAGCTGCCTAAGGGGGCATGTCCTATAGATTTTGCCTACGCAATTCACGGAGATGTCGGGCATCGTTGTGTTGGTGCCAAGGTTAATAATAAACTGGTATCCTTGAAGACTGAGTTGCATAACGGTGACGTGGTTGAGGTGTTGACTTCTCCCCATCAAAATCCGAGCAAAGACTGGCTAAAACTGGTCAAGTCATCGAAGGCGCGTAATCGTATCCGCCATTGGGTGAAAACTCAGGAACGTGAGCAGAGTATTGAGCTCGCGAAGAATCTTCTGGATAAGGAACTGCGTAAGTATCATCGCACTTTAAGTAAGATGCTTGGCGAAGCTATTATGCTCGAAGTGGCTAAAGACTTTGGCTATAAAGAGGTAGCTGATATGCTGGCTGGTGTTGGTTACGGGAAGTTGTCGGCGCGTCAGGTTGTGGGCCGATTGTTGCCCGTAGACAGCGAGCGTGTCACGCGGCGGTTGCCTAGTTTTGGTCAAGTGCTGGATAAAATACGCAAAAAACCATCAAACAGCGCTATTCGCATCCAGGGGATTGATAATGTACTGGTACGTTTTGCCAAATGTTGTAATCCCTTGCCCGGTGATGACATTGTCGGCTTTATTACCCGCGTCCATGGAATAACGGTGCACGCTGCAGATTGTCCGCACTTGCTGGGCAGTGATCCTGCCCGACGGGTAGAGGTCGAGTGGGATTTAAACACAAATGCGGCGCGCAATGTGAAGATCAACGTCTATTGCCACGATCAAAAGGGGGTTCTAGCGGCGATCACCTCCTGTATCGCCAGTTGTGAAGCCAATATTATGAGCGCGCGCGTGAATACAAGCAGTGACAGTAAGGGACTGAATGAGTTTGAAATTGAGGTCAAAAATGTTGAACACCTGAAAAAGGTGATGAAATCGTTAAAGGCAGTAAAAGGGGTGTACCGAGTTGAGCGCTTACGTGAGCGTTTTTAATGAGTTATTTTGTTGGACAGCGGGGTGTCTATTCTCTGGTGGATAATATCAGGAAGCCGCTTAACAGGGAAAAAATTATATTGGCTGACCAAGCGGCTATAAACGGTGGTAGCAGGCCGGAATAACCAAAAGCCATCAAGGTAGATTGAATTATATAAAACGCTACTCCAATCAGTACGCTGATAGATATTCCCAATGCCAAATTAATGTTGCGGCTTGTCTGTAGAGCAAATGGGATCGCGACAAAGGCCATAATTAAACAGGCAAATGGTGCTGCTAGGCGAGCATACATATCTACCCGGTAGCGGGTTGCGTCCAACCCTTCAAGCTGCATTTTTTTACTTAACACGCGCAGTTGATTAAAATTTAGCTCTTCGTTATTACCAGATACTGCGCCAAAGTCGTCAGGTGTTTTATCTAAAGCTAATGCATACTTATCTTCGGTGCGTTCCGCTGTTAATTGTCCACTGAACGGATCAAAACTTCTGATTTTGGCCTTGTCGGCAATCCACTGATTATCAATAAATTTTATCCGCTTTGCTTCTATGCGTTGACGTAGTTGTAGCTCGTCGTTAAGTTGATAAACTGAAACTCCATTTATGCTGCCAGACTCCGGTATGATCAAATTAATATGATACAGAGCGTTTTGGTCACGAAACCATAGGTTGTCCCTCTTGGTAAGCGCTGCGGCTTTCCCCTTAACCTCAGTGTGGAGAATGTATGTCGCATTGCGAATGCCTGCTGGCACGATGTATTCGTTAAGGGTGAAATGTATGCCGGTCATCAGTGTGGCTGCTAAAATTAGCGGGGTGATGATATTAAACAGACTGATTCCGCCAGCACGCATGGCAGTTAACTCGTTACTTTTACTGAAACCACCCAGGGTCATAAATACGCCCATCAATATAGTCAATGGTAAAACTTGAGATATGATCAATGGCAGCTTGCTGCTAAAATAGTACAGGTACAGTGAGATTGGTGCTTTATACTCGAGGAAATCGTCAACCTTTTCGAAAAAATCCACTAACAGATATATGCCGACAAATACACCAAGGGCTAACATGGTGATGCGGATAAAAGTTGTTAACAAATAGCGATTAATAATGGTCACAGGTTATCGTTTTCTGCTCAGGTAGTTAGTGGTTTTTCTGACCAATTTGTGCATGGCATTGATGCCGGGCAACGGTTGCTCTTTGGCGCTGTAGTAAAGCAGTGCTGTGCTGATAATCAAGAATAACACTGTCGGGCTCCACATGCTAATTAATGGCGACCAGCCATTTTCTAGTACCATGGTTTTGCTGATGGAAAACATCAGGTAGTATATAAGAAAAACCGAGAGAGCGCTGGCGAAGCCACCACCACGGCTGGAACGGTGCGATCTGATTCCTAGTGGTATGGCTATCAGGGCAAATATCAATGGTGATAGCGGTAGCACGAAGCGTTCTTGCAGTTCAACCATGTATTTCAATTGTTTATTTGGTGGAGCCTTTTTAGTGTATTTAATTAGTTCTGCGGTACTTAGCTCAAAACTTTTCGGTGGTTGATTCGAGTTGCTCTGACTGCTTTCATTGATAGAGAGGTTGATGTCGTAGCTTTCAAAACGGACCAGTTGATACGCTTCTGAGTCTTGGTTCTGTTTGAGATGGTGGATAGCGCCATCGTTCAAATGCATTAGTAGTGTGCCATTGTTGCTGTCGGTGTAAATACGTCCTTGCTGTGCAGTTACTATTGCTGGGGTCTGTCCTGTGCGGTTGTCGCTGATAAACACATGTTGCAGGGCGCCGCTTTTTGGTTCGACCTTGTTGGCATACAAAACCAGACCCTCGATCTCTTCGTTGAATACCTGCGGTGCTATGGCTACAGCTGCGCGGCTGTAGGCAATATTGAAGAGTTTCTGGCGTAAACTTGAGCGTCCTAGAGGTTCGGCATACATGGTCAGCCAGCCTGTAAATAAACACACACCAATAGCCAAAATAATTACCGGTTTGGCCAGCTGATAAAGACTTAATCCAGCGGCTTTCATCGCTACTATTTCGCTGTCACCTGATAAGCGGCTGAACGCAACTATAGTTCCGAGAAGAAATGATAACGGCACGGTAATGACAAAAAAAGAGGGGAGCAGCGCCGCAAAAAGTCCCAGAATGTCGCTTATAGGAACCCCTTTGTCGACGATTAGCTCGATGAGCTTTAACATTCTGCTCAGAAGAATAACGAAGGTGAAAAGTGCTATGCCAAGGAAAAAGGGCACGGATACTTCACGCAGAATATATTTTTGAATTCGATAAGCTGACATAGTCCGCGGATGGTATTACAAAACATGGGTAAAAGTAAACTTATCCCTAGCCTAGGTTATGTTTTTTGACTATATGTTCTCCTGAGGTTCTCTTGTGGTTTTTTTCTTGCGCAGTCAGTGGTGCTGTGCTATTTATCCGCGATATGTCAAAATGACGCACGTTCCCAAATGCCGCAGTGTGGTGTCCGCAAAGGGTGGATTACGACGGTATAGCATACAAATAATTGGGGGCGGAGGAATAACCACAGAGTAAGATTGAGAGGAAAAAACATGCCTAAAATTACCATGAAACAATTGCTTGAAGCAGGTGTTCACTTTGGACATCAGACCAAGCGCTGGAATCCAAAGATGAAGCCCTATATTTTTGGTGCGCGCAATGGAATCTACATTATCGATCTGCAAAAAACAGTACGCTATTTCCGCTCTGCTTGTAATTTTGTTAAAGGGGTAGCAGAAAATGGTGACAGCATTCTGTTTGTAGGCACCAAAAAACAAGCTCAGGATGCCATTCGCGAAGAAGCGTTGCGTGCAGGGCAGTATTATGTGAATAATCGTTGGCTCGGTGGTATGCTGACTAACTTTGCTACTATTAAAGGTAGTATTGATCGCCTGAAAAAAATTGAGGTGATGGCAGCAGACGGCACCTTTGATTTGCTGACTAAAAAAGAGTGTCTGCAGTTGGAGCGTGAGCGTATTAAGCTGGAGAAAAACCTCGGTGGCATTAAGGGTATGACTAAACTGCCTGGAGCTATGTTCGTTATCGATCCTAAAAAAGAGGCAATTGCCGTTTGCGAAGCAAAAAAACTTGGTATTCCAGTTGTGGCTGTAGTTGATACGAACTGTGACCCTGATGAGATCGACCATATCATCCCCGGTAATGATGATGCGATCAGGGCAATCCGTCTTTTTGTTGCCAGCATGGCTGAATCAAGCATCGAAGGTGCTCAAGCACGTGGCGAAGCGGCATGTATTGACAATGAAGGTGCAGATGTGGACAAAGCAACTGCCGCTCCTGTAGCAGAAGCACCCGCAGCTCCTGTAGCAGAAACTGCAGCTCCTGTAGCAGAAACTGCAGCTCCTGTAGCAGAAACCCCCACAGAAGCACCCGCAGAAGTAACTGTAGCTCCTGTAGCAGAAACCCCCACAGAAGCAACTGCAAAAGCTTAATAAGTTAATCAGGTGAATCTGAAAAGCGACCAGCAGCTTTGGTCGCTTTTCCTACTTCTTCATTCCTGAAATATAAGAATAAATAGTAAACAATTGGTATTTTTGCTTGGTCCGGTTTTTTCAATAGCAATTCGAGTGTTTGCGTATAATCAAAAAAACTTTCCCAATTTGAGTTGAAAATTATTGTTCTGATTTAGCTTAGTTTGGTTGATTAGGAGATATGTCATGGCAAAGATAACAGCAGCAATGGTCGCTGAACTGCGCGGAAAAACTGGCGCTGGTATGATGGACTGTAAAAAAGCACTCGATGAAACTGATGGTAACATCGAAAATGCAATTGATTTTTTGCGCAAAAAAGGTCTGTCTGCAGCCGCTAAAAAATCCGGGCGTGTAGCCGCAGAGGGTGCTATTGTGGCCGCAGGTACACAGAATGTAGGAGTTATTGTCGAGGTTAATGCGGAAACAGATTTCGTAGCCAAGAACGATGCTTTTTGCAATTTTGCGGCAGGCATTGCGCAAGTTGTTGCGGACAAACAACCTGCCGATTTGGCTGCTCTGCAACAGGAAAATTTTCCTGGTAGTGGGCGTACGGTTGCTGAAGAGTTAACTCATCAGATTTCCACTATTGGTGAGAATATTAATATCCGTCGTTTTGCCCGCCGTGTTGTGGAAGCTGGTGTTGTGCAAACTTATGTCCACGCTGGTGGTAAAATCGGGGTTGTTGTTGAGCTGACTACTGCTAGTTCCAATGAAACCGTGGTTGCAACTGCGCGCCAGTTAGCAATGCACATCGCCGCCGCTGCTCCGCAATATCTGAATCGTGATCAGGTGCCTGCTGACGTGGTTGCTAAAGAGAAAGATATTATGCGCGTTAAGGCGCTTGAAAGTGGCAAGCCTGAGAATATCGTTGATAAGATTATTGCTGGTCAAATAAATAAATTTTATGGTGAGATTTGTTTGTTGGAGCAATCTTTTGTGATTGAGCCAGATCGCCAGATCAACAAAGTCGTTGCCGACTTGGCCAAAGAAATTGGAGCTGAGGTGACACTGACTGGCTACGATCGGTTTTTGCTCGGTGAAGGTATTGAGAAGCGCGCTGACGATTTTGCTGCCGAGGTTGCTGCACTAACCAAATAATGTGCTACAGCCATGGAATAACTATTTTGTGATTGCATCAATTCTCATTAAGAAAGTTGGATGAATATGACAACTGCACAGCCTGCGTATCATAAAATATTGCTTAAACTCAGTGGTGAGGCTTTGGCCGGTGAAAATGGCTACGGGATTGATCCTGAGATAATTACCACAATCGCCAGTGAGATTCACGATGTTGTAGCATTGGGTGTTCAGCTGTCAGTGGTGATAGGTGGCGGCAATATTTTTCGTGGTCTGGCAGCCTCCTCTGCTGGAATGGATCGTGCCAGCGCTGATTATATGGGTATGCTGGCAACGGTGATGAACAGTTTGGCGCTGCAAGATGCACTGGAATCAGCTGGGGTTAAAACGCGAGTTCAGTCAGCAATTGAGATGCGCGAAATCGCTGAACCTTATATCCGCCGTCGCGCAGTGCGTCATCTTGAAAAAGGACGGGTGGTCATCTTTGCCGCTGGTACTGGTAACCCATATTTTACTACTGACACCGCAGCAAGTTTGCGGGCGATGGAAATTGGTGCCGAAGTAATTCTCAAAGCAACCAAAGTTGATGGCGTTTACACTGCTGATCCGGCAAAAGATGCAACAGCGGTAAAATATGAATCTTTATCCTATCTGGATGTGTTGCAAAATGGATTACAGATTATGGATGCTACGGCAACATCCTTGTGTATGGATAACGATCTTCCTATAATAGTTTTCAACCTGACCCAACCTGGCAATATTTTGAAAGTTGTCATGGGAGAATCGATTGGTACAATTGTCAAAGGAGATAAGTGATGGTCAAGGATGCGTTAGCTTCAGCACAAAAATTGATGGAAAAGGCAATTGAGGCACTGCGCCGTGAACTGCGTAGGGTGCGGACTGGTCGTGCTTCTACATCTTTGCTAGACGATGTGTGTATCGATTACTATGGAACGCCAACACCTTTATCTCAATTAGGTACTTTGACGGTGCCTGAGGCGCGGTTGATTACCGTTCAGCCTTGGGAGAAAAAGCTGTTGCCCGAAATAGAAAAAGCTATCTATAAATCTGGACTGGGTTTGACTCCATCATCAGACGGCGAGATTATCCGTATCGGTATCCCGGCACTCACAGAAGAACGTCGTAAAGAGATGGTCAAGGTTGTGAAAACTAAGGGTGAAGATGCTAAAATCAGTATTCGCAGTGCGCGTCGCGATGCAAATGAAGCCATTAAGAAGCTCGAGAAGGATAAAGAGATCACTGAAGATGATCTGAAGCGCGGCGAGAAAAGCTGCCAAGATCTGACCGATAAATTTGTGAAACTCAGTGAGGATGTAATAGCTGAGAAGGAACAGGAATTGATGGAAGTTTAAGCTGTGTTATTTTAACAGCTGAATAAATAATTTAGGGAGATCCTCCGGGTCTCCCTTTTTTATTAGATGTATTTCGTAAATCACTTGCCTTGCTCCAGTTGGCGGTTCGTGATAGATTCCAGCAGATATTTTCAACTACTAAATGAATAACTCAAGGATCGCGTGGAGATGATTGTACCGAAACACCTAGCAATTATAATGGATGGGAATGGGCGTTGGGCGCAGTCAAAAGGGCTGCCGCGTATCGCTGGTCACCAGCGTGGAGTTGAGACGGTGCGTGCTGTGGTACAACAATGTGCGACAGTTGGTATTAACTATTTGACACTGTATGCTTTCAGCTCAGAAAACTGGAAACGACCACAGTGTGAGGTTGATGCACTGATGTCTTTGCTCGGTCATTACCTGACCAACGAAATGGCTATGTTACAACAAAATAGTATCCGACTACAGGTGATTGGTGATCTGAGTAAATTGCCTCATGATGTTGCACAAGCCTTGCAGAAATCTGTTGCTGCAACAGTAAACAATGATGGTATGACCCTCAATTTGGCTCTGTCGTACGGCGCGCGCAATGAGATTGTTCGTGCTACACAACGTATATCCGCTGCTGTTGCTAGTGGAGCATTGGCAGTAGATAGTATTGATGAACAGTTGTTTGCCAGCTACCTGGACACTCGGGATATCCCTGATCCGGATTTGGTAATTCGTACCAGTGGTGAAATGCGGATCAGTAACTTTTTGCTGTGGCAAGCTGCCTATGCTGAACTGTATTTCTGCTCGTGTTATTGGCCGGAGTTTGATGAGGTGCAATTACGGCGGGCACTGGAAGATTATGCCGGACGTTACCGTCGTTTTGGCGATGTAGAGCCTATTATTACTAGTGGCGAGCAGCCTGCTGCTAGTGGGGAGAAACAAGATTAAACAGCGAATTATAACTGCCCTGATAGCATTGCCGATAGTTCTGTTGATTACCCTTGGGGCGTCAATCGGTTGGTTTGCCACCGTTGTAACAGTTGTAGCCGCAGTTGCATTGTGGGAATTGTATACCATGGTGATGCCTGTGCAGCGTGTGTACGTTAGATATGCGGCTATTGTCACTGGCGCATTATTTGTGCCGCTGTTAGCTTTTGATTTGCCAATGTTTATTCCGTTAAGCGCAGTCTGCTTTTTGGCTTTTGCCGGCTATTATTTATTCAATTATGCTGAATTAAGTACTGTGGTAGCCGAACTGGGCAGTGTTGTGCTCGGTTGGCTGTATTTGCCGTTACTGTTAAGCCATATGGTGTTGCTGCATGCTCTGCCGCATGGGCAACGCTGGGTATTGTTAGTGTTGATTATGACTATGGTATGTGACTCTTGTGCTTATTTTGTCGGCACTGCATGGGGTAAGCACCGTCTTTATCCTGCTATCAGCCCCAAGAAAAGTATCGAGGGTGCGTTAGGAGGGCTTGTCGGTTCAGTGTTGGCGGCTCTGGCTGCTCATCTGTGGCTGGTACCGCATGTGAGCTGGTTTGATTGTTTAATTGTTGGGGTGCTGGCGGGTATGTGCGGTCAAATCGGTGATTTGTTCGAGTCGATGCTGAAGCGTAGCGCCAATATTAAGGATTCCGGCACTATTTTTCCCGGGCACGGTGGTATGCTTGACCGTATTGACAGCCTGTTGTTCTCTTTTCCTGCCGTATACGCTTATCTATATTTCTGTGGTGTGTAACCGATGAAAGTTTTAAGTATTCTCGGCAGCACTGGTTCAATCGGGGTAAGCACCCTCGAAGTGGTGGCGCAGTTCCCCGAGCGTTATCGAGTTGCTGCTCTTTGTGCTGGCAGCAATTTATCTGTGCTCGCACAACAGATTGTCACCTTTAAGCCTCAGCTGGTTTCGGTGGTTTTAAGTGCTGATGTGGATCGCTTGCGTTCTTTGCTAGGGGACGTGGCGGTTGATATCCAGAGCGGTGTGGCTGGAGCTGTTGCTTGTGCGGTGCATGGTGAATCAGATATGGTGGTGTCGGCCATTGTCGGAGCTGCCGGACTGGTGCCAACCCTTGCTGCCATTCATGCTGGCAAAGATATTGCTCTGGCCAATAAGGAATCCCTAGTTATGGCCGGTGCCTTGGTGACCCAGGCAGTGGCGCTGAACAAAGTAAAGTTGTTACCGGTTGATAGCGAACATTCCGCTATATTTCAAGTGTTGGTAGGTCAGCGCAAACAGGATGTGCGCAAGTTGATACTGACTGCGTCAGGCGGTCCGTTTCGTAATAATACTTTGGAACAATTGCAAAATGTTACCCTAGAACAGGCGTTGGCACATCCCAATTGGACCATGGGGAAGAAAATTTCTATAGATTCGGCGACCATGATGAACAAGGGGCTGGAAGTTATCGAAGCGCGCTGGTTGTTTAACGTGTCGGTCGAGGATATTGATGTGCACATCCATCCGCAGAGTGTTGTCCATTCAATGGTGGAGTTTGTCGATGGGGCAATCCTGGCTCAGCTTGGTGTGCCAGATATGAAAACCCCAATTGCCTACGCTTTGGCGTGGCCAGAACGCTTGCCGGTGAAAATAGAGCCATTGGATTTGTGCACCAGTGGTGAATTGAGTTTTACTCGCCCTGACCTGAAACTGTTTCCCTGTCTTAATCTGGCTTACCAGGCATTGGCAGCAGGTGGTTCGGCGCCAGTGGTGTTGAACGCGGCTAATGAAATTGCCGTTGAAAGTTTTTTGCGGCGTCAGCTCAAGTTTTTAGATATTCCTGCTGTCATTGATGAGGTATTGCAGCAATATTCTCATCAGGGAGTTGCCAATGTTGACGACGTGCTGCATGTAAATGATAGCGCCCGTGTTATGGCGCAACGCCACATTAATAGTTTTACGAAATAACAACGCCTGAGGAGGCAAGATGGTTACTGTTATATCGGGCATACTGATGCTGGGTGTCCTGGTTTTTATTCACGAATTCGGTCATTTCTGTGTGGCAAAATTGGCAGGGGTAAAAGTGCTGAAGTTTTCTCTCGGCTTTGGTCCACGTCTGTGTAGCTACCAATGGGGTGAAACAGAATATATGCTGAGCTTGATACCTCTCGGCGGCTATGTCCAGATGCTCGGAGAGGGAGTCGGTGAGGCGGAAGATGAGTTATCGCTGGCGGAAAAGCAGCGTTCCTTTGCCCATAAATCTATTCAACGCCGGATGGCAATAGTTGCTGCTGGTCCCATTATGAATTTATTGTTGCCATTATTGTTGTTACCAATGGCGTATATGGTTGGGGTAAATGTTCCCAGCTATTTAGATGAACCAGCTTGTGTTGGTTACGTGGTTCATGACTCCGACGCTGCTCGTGCCGGATTTGTCTCTGGTGACTGTATCAAGTCTGTTAACGGTGTGGAGCTTAACTCATGGGCTGCTACCGACAAGGTGCTGATACCTAATGTTGGTACGGCGCTGCAGATGAATGTGGTGCGCAATAATGAGATCGTGCAGCTGCAATTGCCCGCAGAAAATGGCAGTCTTGAGGGGTTGCAATCTTTGGGGTTGTTTCCGCATCAGGATGCGATCATAGGCTTGTTGCGCGACAGCATGCCTGCTCAAGATGTTGGTTTGCAACGTGGAGACCGCATTGTTCAGATAGGTTCTACACCAATTAATTCCTGGTATGAATTGCATGAAGTTATTCAGCAGCTTGCTGGCACCAGTGCAGAATTTATTGTGCTGCGTAACGGTAAAAGTTTAGAATTTTCTATTTTGCCACGCCAAGATGACGCCAAGAAG
Source organism: uncultured Desulfuromonas sp. (assembly GCA_964536375.1). Taxonomy (GTDB): domain Bacteria; phylum Desulfobacterota; class Desulfuromonadia; order Desulfuromonadales; family Desulfuromonadaceae; genus Desulfuromonas. Next base: position 21,018 of record CAZHXF010000007.1, read on the forward strand.
ATGTGGTTGATTGGTATATCGCCTCAGCAGAGTATGGAGATGAAACAGTACGGTGTCCTGGAGGCTGTCAAGACCGGTTTTCAGCGTACCTTTGAATTGGTAGATCTGACCCTGGTCTTTTTACGCAAGATGGTTTCCGGTTACGTGCCTGCCAATAATATTGGTGGTCCAATAATGGTGATGCAGATAGCAGGTCAAGCGGTGCAAACCGATTTTAGTACTATCCTTACGGTTCTGTCTTTTCTGAGTATCCAATTAGGTATTTTGAATTTATTGCCTATACCAGTGTTGGATGGTGGTCATCTGTTCTTCAATTTTATTGAACTTCTATGGCGTAAACCGGTTTCGTTGCGCATTCGTGAAGTGATGCAGCAGATTGGCATGGCCCTGTTGTTGATGCTGATGCTTCTGGCTTTTTATAACGATATTATGCGGATTTTTCTGTGATGGTGGAAAAACCTGAGCTGTTGTTGTGTATCGATAGCTCAACACCAACAGGGAGTGTGGCTATAGTATCCGGTACCACGGTGCTAGTGGAAATCACCATTAATGTGTCTGGGCGCAGTCATTCCGATTATCTGTTGCGCTATGTGCAATTTGTCCTTGCTGAGTCTGGCTTGAATATGGGTGATGTCACGGCGCTGGTGGCTGTAGTCGGACCAGGTTCCTTTACTGGTCTACGGGTTGGTTTAGCTACGGTGCAGGGTTTGGCTCAGGCTCAGGCACTGCCTATTTATCCGGTGTCAGCGCTGCAAACGGTTGCGTTCGCAAATGGTGTAACAGATCTTCCGGTTCAAGTATTGATTGATGCCCGTAAACAGGAAGTGTACTCAGCGTGTTATGTTTGGCGGAATGGTATTCCGCTGCTGCAAGGGAGCGAGCAGGTGCTACCACCGGGCAAGTTGTTGGCTCAGATTGTCACCAGAAGCTTATTAGTTGGTAACGGTGCGTTGTTGTACCGTGCAGCAATTGAAAAACAATTACCTGACTTGGGTTTACTGTCTCATGATTTAAACTCAGTTCCGCGGGCTAGTGCTGCCGGTTTGCTGGTTAATGCCCTGGGAGTTATGGCGAAAGTAGTTAATTTCTTTGAATTGCGCCCGGTGTATGTGCGCCTATCTGATGCAGAACTGCAGCGTCGCGGTATTTAGTGGTTTAATTTATCCGTTACGTAGCTGCTTCCTATTGTTGACAATGGTTAAACCTTTAGTCTAATCTAGCAGCTAAGGTAAAACGCTTGTTTGTTTTCAGTTCCACGTTAATCGAAATCGTTACCTAATTATTAAGTATTGGTTATTCCAACGTTGCCGATTGCTGTTTTGATGAATATTTTACAGGAGGTACTCAATGGATTTAAGCCAGGATGTCGTAGGTGAACTGTGTGAGAAAGACGCAAGGTTTCGCAAACTGTATGAAGAACATAGGCTGCTGGATAAACAAATGCAGCGTCTGGATGAAGCTACTTACCTGAGTACCGAGCAGGAACTGGAACGCAAGACGATACAAAAGATGAAACTCTCCACTAAGGATGAGATGCGGCTGTTACTTGAATCATTGTGAGTTACCGTTTGAAAAATTAATTACAGTAGGTAAGAGGTTGATAAAGGGTTTGAGAAGTTCTCAAACCCTTTTTGTCCATATTGATAATGTTGTGTAATGTCGAAAATAGTTTGCTGGTATTATGCTTTTCTGTAGCAGCTATTTGCATATGTAAACCTTCGCTTATTGAATGGTGTTGAAAATGTCAGATTATCGTTCAGCTAAATCGGTTAAAGGTCGGAATATGGCAGGTGCCCGTGCTTTATGGCAGGCTACCGGAGTTAAAAGTGCAGATTTTGGTAAACCAATTATCGCAGTGGTAAACTCGTTTACTCAATTCGTCCCTGGTCATGTCCATCTCAAGGACTTGGGGCAGTTGGTAGTAAATGAAATCCAGGCTCATGGTGGTATTGCCAAGGAGTTTAACACCATGGCTATTTGTGATGGTATTGCCATGGGTCACAATGGCATGCTGTACAGTTTGCCTTCGCGCGAATTAATTGCCGATACTGTTGAGTATATGGCTAATGCGCACTGTGTTGATGCGTTGGTGTGTATCACCAATTGTGACAAAATTACGCCGGGGATGTTGATGGCGTCCATGCGCCTGAATATACCGACTATAGTCGTCTCTGGTGGTCCAATGGAAGCCGGTCACGCGCGTATTGCGGGTAATCCTGTGGTTCTTGATCTGGTCGATGCCATGGTTGCTGCAGCTGATCCGAGCAAAAGCGATGAAGACGTACAGATTTATGAAGATAAGTCGTGCCCGACCTGTGGTTCCTGTTCAGGAATGTTTACCGCTAATTCTATGAACTGTTTAACTGAAGCGCTGGGAATGGGATACCCTGGCAACGGTAGCTTGCTGGCTACTCATGCTTATCGCAAACAGCTGTTTATCCAGGCTGGGCAAAGTATCGTTGCGCTGGCTAAGCGTTATTATGAACAGGGAGATACAACAGTACTGCCCCGTTCTATAGCTACCAAGGACGCGTTTGAAAATGCTATGCGTCTTGATATCGCCATGGGCGGCTCAACAAATACGGTATTGCATTTACTGGCCATCGCCAATGAGGCCGAAGTCGATTTCACCATGGAAGATATGAACCGCCTGTCTCTGTCTACTCCTAACTTATGTAAGGTTGCACCAGCAGTGCAATATTACCATATGGAGGATGTCCACCGCGCGGGAGGGATATTTGCTATACTCGCTGAGTTGGATCGTGCCGGACTGATTAACCGTGATGTGCCAACGGTGCATAGCGCGTCCATGGGTGAAGCGATTGATCGCTGGGACATAGTTACCACCCAGGACTCTCAGGTTAAGCAGCGTTATTTAGCTGCGCCAGGACGCAAACCCTGTCTTGAGCCTTTTGCCCAGTCTACCCTTTGGGATGATCTTGACTTGGATCGCAAGCAGGGGTGTATTCGCTCTCAGCAATACGCCTATAGTCAGGATGGTGGTTTGGCCGTACTTTACGGCAATCTAGCTCCCGATGGTTGTATTGTTAAGACTGCCGGGGTAGATGAGTCTGTTTGGACATTTACTGGTCCGGCACGTATTTTTGAGAGTCAAGAAGAAGCGATTGACGGCATTCTTGGTGACCAAGTACAGCCAGGCGATGTGGTTATAATCCGTTACGAAGGACCTAAGGGTGGCCCTGGCATGCAGGAGATGCTCTATCCTACCAGCTATCTCAAATCGAAAGGGCTGGGGAAAAGCTGTGCTCTGATTACCGATGGGCGCTTCTCCGGTGGGACCTCAGGATTGTCAATCGGTCATGTTTCCCCTGAAGCGGCTGAAGGTGGCGCCATGGCTTTGGTGGAAAATGGTGATGTTATTGAGATTGATATTCCTAAACGTGTATTGCGCATGGCGATCAATGATGATGAACTTGGACGGCGGCGCAGTGCAATGCTGGCGCAGGGGCAACAGGCATGGAAACCACAGCATCGCCAACGACAGGTAAGCAAGGCTTTGCAAAGTTATGCTGCCATGACAACCAGTGCTTCACGCGGGGCAATCCGTGATTTAGAACAATTGAACAGGTGATTTCGATGAAGCACAATTTTATATATTAGTTTTAATCCAGTAATGGCACTGGAAAAGGAGGGTTAAACGTGAAAAAAACAGGATCTCAGATTTTACTTGAATGCCTGCAATTAGAAGGAGTTGAAACTGTTTTTGGCTATCCCGGCGGAACAGTTATCAATATCTATGATGATTTAATGGATTCACCTATTCACCATGTGCTCAATCGTCATGAGCAAGCTGCGGTACATGCTGCCGATGCCTATGCGCGAGTCACCGGTAAGGTTGGCGTGGCTATAGCAACCAGTGGTCCGGGAGCAACCAATACAGTAACAGGTATTGCTACAGCGTATATGGACTCGATTCCTATGGTTGTAATCTGTGGTCAAGTGCCAACACCGCTGATTGGTAACGATGCCTTTCAAGAAGCTGATATGATAGGTATTACGCGCCCAGTAACTAAACATAACTATTTAGTGCGTGATGTAAAAGATTTAGCCCGGATAATTAAGCAGGCGTTTTACATTGCCCGCACTGGTCGTCCTGGTCCAGTTCTTATCGACCTGCCTAAAGATGTGCAGATGGATACTGCGCTATTTGAATATCCCGATAGCGTAGAATTGCGTGGCTACAAGCCAACTGTTGCGGCTAACCAGCGCCAATTGAGCAAAGCTGTTAAGATGATTCTGGCAGCCCGTAAACCGGTGATTTATGTCGGTGGTGGTGCAACTCTTGCTGATGTGTCCGAGGATTTGCTGGCTTTTGCCGAAGCGATTCAGGCCCCGGTAACCACTACTTTGATGGCTATGGCCACTTTCCCCCAAACACATCCACTGTGTGTTGGAATGTTGGGCATGCACGGTACCTTTTATGCCAATATGGCAGTAACCAACTCTGATTTGCTGATAACCTTGGGGGCTCGTTTTGACGATCGTGTTACCGGTAAAATAGCTACGTTTGCTCCCCATGCAAAAATTATTCATGTTGATGTTGATCCGACATCAATCAAAAAAAATGTTCGGGTTGACTTGCCTCTGGTTGGTATGCTGCAAGATGTGTTGCCCCGCTTAAATGAAGGGTTGCAAAAACATGCTGGTGAATTACAGGATGTTGTAACCGCTACCCAAGAGTGGCGTGAGCAAATTGTTAAGTGGAGAGAGCAACACCCCATGTCTTACAAGCAGACTAAGTCAGTTATTAAACCACAGTATGTCATTGAAAAATTACGCGAATTAACTGATGACGATGCGATTATAACGACCGAAGTTGGACAACACCAGATGTGGACAGCTCAATTTTTTGATTTCATCAAACCGCGTACTTTTGTCACTTCCGGTGGTTTGGGTACCATGGGTTTTGGTTTGCCGGCCGCATTAGGGGCTCAGGTAGCTTTTCCAGGACGTCAGGTCATTGATATTTCCGGAGATGGTTCGTTCCAAATGAACTCTCAGGAGTTGGCAACCTTGGTGCAGTATCGACTTCCGGTGAAAATTGTAATTTTGAACAATAATTTTCTCGGTATGGTACGGCAATGGCAGCAGCTGTTTTTTGATAAGCGCTATAGTCAAACTTGTATGGAATTGCCCATCGATTTTGTTAAGCTTGCAGAAGCCTATGGGGCAACCGGTTTCCGTGCCACGACTCCGGATGAAGTTGAAGCAGTAATAAAAAAAGGTCTGGAGACTCCGGGACCGGTAATTATGGAATTCAAGGTCGCCCGTGAAGAGAATGTGCTGCCTATGGTTCCTGCAGGTGCTGGTATCAACGAAATGGTGCTAGCTTCATAACCTTGGTGTGCGCGTGCTATATATGGTTATAATGGTGTGAAAACTATATTAGGGTTGCCGGTGTGTTGTCAGCTTGAGGTTGCCCTGTTGAAGGAGATAGTTGTATGAAGCATACAATATCAGTATTAGTAGAAAATGAGTTTGGTGTGTTGCCGCGAGTGTCTGGATTATTTTCCGGTCGTGGTTTTAATATCGACAGTCTTTCTGTGGCTCCTACCCTTGATCCAACTATCTCGCGTATGACTATCGTGACTACTGGTGATCAGCAGATTTTGGAGCAGGTTAGTAAGCAACTCAATAAATTAATTGACGTTATTAAAGTTATAGATTTTACTGGGCAACAGTTTGTTGAGCGTGAAATGTTGATGGTCAAGGTGGCAGCTGAAGCGGAATCAAGGGCTGAAGTGCTGCGAATAGCTGATATATTTCGTGCCCATGTGGTTGATGTTACTCCGCGCAGTTATTCCCTGGAAGTAACTGGAACGCCAGAAAAACTGGATGCTTTTGTCGAACTGTTGCGTCCTCTTGGTTTGAAAGAGTTGGTACGCTCCGGTCCGATTGTTATAGGGCGCGGGGCCAAAGTGTGGAAGAATATTGATTAAGTGGCAGAGATAGGTTGCCGTAATTTTAACTTTTGGGCAGGTGAATTTAAATGCGAAACAAAAATCAACCAGTAGCTTTAGAGGGTTATCCGTTTATTGCCCTTTTTGCTTTTGTAACATTGGTCTTGGCGTTGCTTGATTGGAGTTTTTTTACTGTAATATTTTTAGCGCTAACGCTGTTTTCAGTTTATTTCTTTCGCAATCCAGACCGCACTATTCCTCAAGGCGAAAATCTTGTTGTTTCACCTGCTGATGGCAAGGTGGTTTTTGCTGGTGTGGTTAAAGAAGAGCGCTTGCTTAATCAGGAAGCATTTAAAGTCAGCATCTTTATGTCGGTGTTTAATGTTCACGTAAATCGTGTGCCCTGCTCTGGTAAGGTTGTCGATCAGTTTTACAATAAGGGTTTGTTTGTAAATGCTGCGCTGGATAAGGCAAGCATGGAAAATGAACAAGCTGGAATGCTACTTGAAACCTCAGGCGGTTCAAAAATACTTGTGGTGCAGATTGCCGGTTTAATAGCACGGCGGATAGTTACTTATCCAATCATTGCCGATGTACTTGAGCGTGGTCAGCGCTATGGACTAATCAGATTTGGTTCGCGTTTAGATGTCTATATGCCTATAGAAACACAGATTCAGGTCAAATTGGGGGATCGCTGCGTTGCTGGTGAAACAGTTTTAGGGAAACTAGTATGAGCAAGATTGGTGGTGAACGGCGTGAAAACCTGAGGAGGGGAGTTTACCTGCTGCCAAATCTGATAACGACCGGTAGCTTGTTTGCTGGTTTTTATGGCATTGTTGCCAGTATGAACGGTAAATACGATGTCGCTGCGTGGTTTATTTTAATCTCGGCGGTGTTTGATGTTTTGGATGGTAAGGTTGCCCGTTTAACGAATACTACCAGTCAGTTTGGTGTTGAGTACGATTCGTTAGCAGATTTAGTGTCATTTGGTGTGGCGCCAGCTATCTTAATGTACACTTGGGCTTTACAGCCGTTTGGTAAGTGGGGTTGGCTGGCGGCGTTTCTCTATGTTGTATGTGGCGCGTTGCGCTTGGCCAGGTTCAATGTGCAAGTTGAAACGGTAGAGTCAAAGAACTTTATCGGTTTGCCTATACCCGCTGCGGCGAGTATGGTAGCTGCCTGTGTGCTGCTGTTTTATCATTTGGGCGGTTCGGGCACTATCCGCATGCTTTCAGTGTTGTTGTTAATATATGTCCTAGCCGTGCTTATGGTGAGTAATGTTAAATACTATTCATTCAAGGACCCGGAATTGCTCAAGAAGCGACCTTTCGGTATGTTGGTTTTAGCTATTGTATTGATAATAGTGATTGTGGCCGAGCCTGAAGTGATGTTTTTCTTAATGTTTATAACGTACACTATGTTTAGTCCAGTGCGTGCAGGTCTGGCTATTTTGCGCCGCCGCCGTGGAGTTGATGTTTTGCTAGACTAAATTTTGTTTGTTCGCACCTAAAAAGTTTTTTTGTTTGCTAAAATTGTTACTGTTTGATTGACGGAAAACTCCAGTTCGTGTTTATGTGTAGTAAAATAGATAGATAAAAAGCGATGAAGAGGAGTAGTAAGCTCTTATCCTGTCTCAGAGAGCTGGCGGTTGGTGTAAGCCAGTACAGGTACAAGCTGAACTCGCCTTGGAGCTGCATTGGTCAATGTTTTTTACCCTAGCCAATGTCGTGAACCTGCGTAAAGGGTAGATTAAGGGTCTTGTTGAAGTGGTTAACAAGGCTGAAACAGGGTGGTACCGCGGAGCATTCAAGCTTTCGCCCCTGATAGACAGGGGGCGGAAGCTTTTTTATTTTGTGGCGTTGTTGTCTATGCCATCAATATCCGCCGGCATTGAGGAAGGAGGTGGGGTCGTGGAAGCAGACCTGGGTGATCTAAAGTGTTTCAAGCTATCTGAAATCAATATGGTAAAATGTGGAACAGTTTCATTCACTATCCTTTGCAACCGGTGGCATAATTTTTAGGAGGAACAAATGTCTAACGATAATAAAGTGATTATTTTTGATACAACTTTACGTGATGGTGAGCAATCACCAGGTGCCAGTATGACTATGGATGAGAAATTACGTATTGCTTATCAGCTAGAAAAAATGAATGTCGATGTTATGGAGGCTGGTTTTCCTATAGCGTCGATAGGAGATTTTGAGGCTGTTAAAAAAATAGCCCAAGTTATTAAGGGACCACAAATAGCAGGGTTAGCTCGTGCCTGTGATGAAGATATTGACAGAGCGTGGGAGGCGTTGCAGTACGCTGGTGATCGTGGGCGCATCCATACGTTTATTGCTACCAGCGATATTCATATGCAGTATAAACTTAGAATGACAGAAGATGAGGTTGTCGCAGCTGCGGTGCATGCAGTTAAACGAGCCGCTGGATATACCCCTAATGTTGAGTTCTCTGCCGAGGATGCAGTGCGTACCCGTTTGCCATTTTTGGCACGTGTTGTAGAAGCGGTAATTGATGCCGGTGCAAGTACGGTTAATATCCCCGACACCGTCGGCTATACCATGCCGCAGGAATATTACGATATTATTGTTTACCTGAAGAAGACTGTGCCCAACATTGATAAGGCGGTTATCTCAGTTCATTGTCATAATGACTTGGGTTTGTCTGTTGCTAACTCATTGGCTGCAATACGTGCTGGAGCTCGTCAGGTTGAGTGTACAATTAATGGCATTGGCGAGCGTGCCGGTAACTGTTCGTTGGAAGAGGTAGTGATGGGGCTGCGTACCCGTCAAGATATAATGCCATATTCCACCAATGTGGTAACTGAGCATATCTATGCCACTAGTCGTTTGTTGACAACAATTACTGGTATTGTGGTGCAACCCAACAAGGCTATTGTTGGTGCAAATGCCTTTGCCCATGAGGCCGGTATTCATCAGCATGGGGTGTTGATGGAGAAGACCACTTACGAAATAATGACACCGGAATCTATTGGTCTTAACCAAAACAAGTTGGTCTTAGGTAAACACTCTGGGCGCCATGCTTTTAATTTACGTTTGCAGGAATTGGGCTACGATTTATCCAAGGACGATCTGAAGAAAGCTTTTGTACGCTTCAAGGCGCTGGCCGATATTAAGAAAAACATTTTTGATGAAGATTTGGAGGCGATTGTTGCTGATGAAATCATCCGGGTGCCTGAACTGTTTAAATTGATGGAGATGAGTGTTCATTCTGGTTCTTTTGCCGCACCAACTGCTACAGTGCAGATGGAAGTCGAGGGCGAAATCAAGAAAACTGCCATTATGGGCGATGGCCCGGTTGATGCTACTTTCAAGGCTATTAAAAAATTAACCGGTTCGGACGCGCAGTTGTTGCAATTCTCTATTGGGGCAATCACTGGTGGTACAGATGCTCAGGGCGAATGTACCGTGCGGCTTGAATCACACGGGCGTGAGCAGTTAGGGCAAGGAGCCCACCCAGACATTATAGTTGCCGCAGCCAAGGCTTATATTAATGCGCTGAATAAAATTGCTTCATTACACAAAAAAACAGCGGTGAATGTATAGTGCTGGGTTGTTACTCAACTGCTGGGATTCATATTGTTGATTAATTGTTAGCTGTTAGCAAAACGGGATGCTGTTCAGGCATTCCGTTTTGTTGTATGGTGTCGTTTTAATGCATAAACAAGGTAAGACAGAATACTTTGAACTGCGTTTTATTTGGTTTGATTTGTGGGTATTAACAGGAGAAATTTATGGGAAAGACTATCGCGGAAAAAATATTTGCCAGCCATCTACGTGATGAGCCGTTTGAGGGTACCAAGGTGCTGGCTATTGATCGGGTGTTGTGTCACGAGATAACAACCCCGGTAGCAATTGCTGATCTAGAGTCGCGGGGAAAAGATCGGGTTTTTGATAATACCAAGATTAAGGCTGTTATTGACCACGTAACTCCATCTAAAGACAGTAAGACGGCACTGCAAGCCAAAATGCTGCGTGATTGGGCTCGTCGCCATGACCTGAAAGATTTCTTTGACGTTGGTCACAATGGTGTTTGTCATGCTTTGTTTCCAGAAAAAGGTTTTATCCACCCGGGTTTTACCGTCATTATGGGTGATAGCCATACGTGTACCCACGGTGCTTTTGGGGCTTTTGCCGCCGGTGTTGGTACTACTGACCTTGAAGTTGGCATACTGAAAGGTGTATGTGCTTTTCGCGAGCCAGCAACAATTCGGGTAAATTTAAATGGTCAATTGTCTGCTGGTGTTTATGCCAAGGATGTGATCCTGTTTGTTATCGGGCAATTAGGGGTTAATGGTGCTACTGACCGTGTGATTGAATTTGCCGGTTCGGTAGTCGAGCAGATGAGCATGGAAGCGCGCATGACGCTGTGTAATATGGCAATTGAAGCCGGTGGTACCAGCGGGATCTGCATGCCCGACCGTGTAACTGTCGATTATTTGTGGCCATTTATCCAGGATCAATATGCAACACCGGAAGAGGCAGTGGCCGATTTTGCCAAGTGGCAGTCAGATGCAGATGCCATCTATGCCCAGGTGCTGGATTTTGATGTTTCGGCATTGGAACCACAGGTTACCTTTGACTACAAACCTGACTGTGTGAAATCAGTTGCCGAGCTGGCTGGAACAGCTGTTGATCAGGTTTATATCGGTACTTGTACTAATGGACGTATCGAAGATTTACGCGTAGCTGCTGCGATTCTCAAAGGGCGGAAAATTGCCCCTACTGTGCGCGGCATAGTTTCTCCGGCCACCCCCAAGATTTTTAGCGCCGCTTTGGATGAGGGGATAATTCAGATTTTTATGGAAGCTGGTTTCTGTGTAACCAACCCTACCTGCGGTGCTTGCCTGGGTATGAGCAATGGTGTTTTGTCTGCAGGTGAAGTGTGTGCTTCTACCAGTAACCGTAACTTTAATGGTCGTATGGGTAAAGGTGGGATGGTTCATCTGATGAGTCCAGCCACTGCTGCTGCTACTGCTATCACTGGTGTTATTACTGACGCCAGAAGCTTGTAATTAATTTAGAGAGGAAATCGCTAAGATGCAAAAAATATTCAAAGGTGCGACTATCTTTCTAGATCGCTCCGATATTAATACTGATGAAATTATTCCGGCAAAATATTTAACTGAAGTTACTAAAGAAGCGCTGCAGCCGTATATGCTTGAGGATCTTAAATTGGAAGGTTTTGATCCCAATGGAGAAGAACTGGCCAATGCGCGGGTGGTAGTATCACGGCAGAATTTCGGTTGTGGTTCTTCACGTGAACATGCACCGTGGGTGTTTGAGGTTAATGGTGTGCATACCATTATCGCGGAAAGTTATGCGCGTATTTTTCGCCAAAATATGTTCAACGGTGGCATGTTGGCAATTGAATTGCCCGCTGGGGATATCGATAAATTATTTGGCTTGGGCAAGTTAGGTCGCGTAGTGGTTGATGTAGATCTGGATGCGCAGACGATTGCTGCAACGGTAGGTGGTAACATTACCAATTTTTCTTTTGCTATATCAGAATTTGACAAAGCGCTTGTTGAGGCCGGTGGTTGGGTTGAGTTTGCTGATGAGCGTTATTAACGGTTTGTTGGTAATGTAAGCTGGAAACTGTAGGGTCGGTGTTTGCCGACCCTTCTGATTTGGTAGAACAGATTTTTAAGGTGTGACACGGATGACACGGTCGTTGTGTCGTTTGTGTCACACTATTTTAGGTGCGGCAGGGTTATTGCGTAAAAAGTTTGACATTTTATTTAACTGATTTCTATAGTGCCAATCAGCTTTGGTGCTATTAATTGCCTGTTGGCCAGCAGAATATTGCTGTTGGGTATGTGTAGCTGACCGAAGGCTCTAAATATTACATTTAAATGTGTAGAGGAGGGTACGTGGCTGAAAAGAAATTCAAAGTAGCAGTGTTGCCAGGTGATGGTATTGGTCCTGAGGTTATGGCTGAAGCATTGAAGGTGTTGTCTGCTGTCGAGAGTAAATATGGTGTTACTTTCGCAACTACTACGGCAAATGTTGGTGGTGCTGGTATCGACAATGAGGGGAAGGCGTTACCTCAAGCTACTGTAGATATTTGCAAATCTTCTGATGCTATTTTGTTCGGTAGCGTTGGTGGTCCCAAGTGGGAATCTCTTCCTCCCGAAGAGCAACCAGAGCGTGGTGCGCTGTTGCCACTGCGGAAGATTTTTGGTCTGTTTTGTAATCTGCGTCCCGCAATAATCTTTCCGGCTCTTACTGGCAGTTCTACTTTGCGCGAGAGCGTTATTGCTGGTGGGTTTAATATTCTGGTGGTGCGCGAACTTACTGGGGGCATATATTTTTCTGAGCCTAAGGGGATTGATGAAGTAGATGGTGTGCGGCGCGGTTTTGATACCATGCTCTATACTGAGCCAGAGATTGAGCGTATCACACACGTTGCTTTTGAAGTGGCGCGCAAACGCGGTAGTAAAGTTTGCAGTATTGATAAGGCTAATGTGTTGTCTTCCTCGGTTCTCTGGCGTGACGTTGTTACGCGTATTGGCAAAGAATATCCCGACGTTGAACTGTCGCATATGTATGTAGATAACGCGGCTATGCAGCTGGTACGTTGGCCTAAACAGTTTGATGTAATGCTGTGTGGTAATATGTTCGGTGATATTATCTCCGATGAAGCCGCAATGCTTACCGGTTCACTCGGAATGTTGGCATCGGCCTCATTGGCTGAAGGTAGCTTTGGCATGTATGAACCATCAGGTGGTAGTGCTCCGGATATTGCTGGTCAAGGGATCGCTAACCCAATAGCCCAGGTTTTATCAGCAGCAATGATGTTACGTTATTCGTTCTCATTGAACGATGCTGCTGACGCTATTGAAAAAGCAGTTGAAAGCGTGCTGAATGCAGGTTACAGAACTGGTGATATTTATCAGGGTACCGCTGGAGAAAAGAAGGTAAATACTCGTGAAATGGGTGATGCGATAATCGCGGCACTTTGATTTCTGTTGTTTAATTAATTAAGGCACAAGTAAAGGATGACGGGCATGAAAGTCGGATTTGTCGGTTGGCGCGGTATGGTGGGTTCAGTTCTGGTGCAACGCATGCAGGAGGAAAATGATTTTGCTGGCATAGAGCCGGTGTTTTTTTCCACCTCGCAGGTTGGTGTTTCAGCGCCGATGGATGCAGGTTTACTCAAGGATGCAAATGATATCGCTGAGCTGAAACAATTGGATGTAATAGTTACCTGCCAAGGTGGTGATTATACCAAGGCGGTGCATCCACAGTTACGCCAAACCGGCTGGAATGGTTATTGGATCGATGCTGCTAGCACTTTACGCATGGCAGATGATGCGGTAATAGTTCTTGATCCGGTTAACCGCGCTGTAATCGATAAAGCTCTGACGCAGGGACAGAAAGATTTTATTGGTGGCAATTGCACTGTCAGTCTTATGTTGATGGCTATTGGTGGACTGTTCCGTGCTGGTTTAGTTGAATGGGTTTCGTCAATGACTTATCAGGCGGCTTCCGGGGCTGGTGCACCGAATATGCGTGAACTGCTCAGTCAGATGGGAGTATTGCAGAACTCGGTAGCAGATTTATTGGCTGACCCGGCATCGGCAATTTTAGATATAGACAAAAAGGTAACGGCTACATTGCGTAGCGATGAGTTGCCCCATGCTGAGTTTGGTTATGCTTTAGCTGGCAGCGTATTGCCGTGGATTGATCGCGAAGTCGAAGATGGTCAAAGCCGGGAAGAGTGGAAGGGTTACGCTGAAACCAATAAGATCTTGGCTGGGGTACATCCTATCCCGGTTGATGGTCTCTGTGTGCGGGTTGGATCCATGCGCTGTCATAGTCAGGCATTAACGATCAAGTTGACTAAAGATGTGCCCATTGCCGAGATTGAGAGCCTGATCGCTGCCGATAATCAGTGGGTTAAACTGGTAGCTAACAATAAGGCAGATACCCTTGCTCAGCTTACTCCAGAGGCAACATCTGGCACATTGACCGTGCCAGTAGGACGAGTGCGTAAGATGAAAATGGGTCCTGAGTATTTGACCGTGTTCACCTGCGGCGATCAATTGCTGTGGGGCGCCGCTGAGCCATTGCGGCGTATGTTGCGCATATTGCAGGATCAATAATTAGTTTCTGCTTTGTTCTTTTGTATTTGGTGAATGCTAAAGAGAGCAGCTGGATATCCAGCTGCTCTCTTTTTTTATTGGCTTTAGGTCAATTGAGATAGCTGCTATGCTTATAAGCTGGTTGTGGGGTACGTAATTCTTCTGGAGTGCAAGGTTGTCTATGTATAATGTAGTGATAGTTGGGGCCACTGGTGTTGTCGGGCGGCAGGTGGTTGAATTACTGGATACGCGTAACTTCCCGGTAAGTAACTTGATTTTGTTTGCTTCTGAGCAATCAGTTGGTGAATTTTTAGAATTCAATGATGACTCGCTACCGGTGCAACTATTGGACAGTGATGGGTTTAAAGGGGCTGATATAGCTTTTTTTTGCGCCGGAGCCGCTATAAGTGAGCAGTATTGTTCAAAGGTTGCCGCTGCCGGTGTAATCTGTATTGATACATCAGGTTTTTTTAGTGCCGATGATTCGGTGCCTATGGTTGTGCCAGAGATTAATCCAGACTCTCTGCAAGGCATCAAGGCGAAACGGATAATTGCCAATCCTGGCTGTGCCAGTATTCAGTTGAGCTTGCTGGTGCAGGCGCTGCGCTCAGCTACCAAAATCCACCGTGTGGTAGTATCCAGCTATCAGTCTGTCTCAGACGCCGGGCAAAAAGGGATTGATGAATTGCGTACCCAGAGTGGGGAATTGCTCAATGGTCGACCATCTAAAAATAAAGTTTATCCGTATCAGGTGGCTTACAATTGTTTGCCACAGGTGGGCGGCTTTTTGTCTGACGGCTATACTGTCGAAGAGCGTAAACTGATTTGTGAAACGCAGCAGATCTTAGGTGGTGACTTGCTGGCTGTAACGGCAACGATGGTAACTGTGCCGTTATTTTATGGTAGCTGTCAGTCGGTAAATATTGAGACTGAAACGGAACTTAGCATAGAAAAAGTGCGTGAACTGCTGAGTAGCTTTGCCGGTATTGCGGTTGTTGATGATGTAGATAATTTAGAATATCCCATGCCTGTAGATGCCGTGGATCAAGATGAACTTTTCGTTGGGCGTATCCGTCCTGATGCCAGCGTTGCTGGAGGGCTGAATGTGTGGACTGCGCTGGATAACCTGCGCAAAGGCTGCGCTACTAATGCTGTGCAGATTGCTGAACTGCTGATAAAGGTATATCTCTAACCAGTATGGCGCGCGTGTGCTTAACTATAGAATATGATGGTACTAATTACGGCGGCTGGCAGGTTCAGCCAAATGCTGATAGTGTACAATCTCAGTTGGAAAAAGCGTTGGCACGGGTTGTAGGTTGTCAGATACGCATCTATTCTTCTGGGCGTACTGACGCTGGGGTGCATGCTCGCGGCATGCGCGCCCACTTTGATGTTGATAAGTTATTGTCACTGACTGCTTATCGTGAAGGGGTCAATCGTTATTTGCCAGCAGATATCGTGGTAAAAGAAGCGCAGTTGGTTGATGATAATTTTCATGCGCGGTTTTCTGCCCAAGGTAAATGGTATAGCTATCAGTTATATGG
This sequence comes from uncultured Desulfuromonas sp., assembly GCA_964536375.1. Classification (GTDB taxonomy): domain Bacteria; phylum Desulfobacterota; class Desulfuromonadia; order Desulfuromonadales; family Desulfuromonadaceae; genus Desulfuromonas. Next base: position 36,593 of record CAZHXF010000007.1, read on the forward strand.
TGGTAAAATCCGCTCTCCATTACAAGATCGGACGGCGTGGCATTATTTTGGTTCTTTGGATATTGCTAAAATGCAAGAGGTCGCGCAACTGTTTGTTGGGGAACATGATTTTGTTGCTTTTCGCTCGTCATCCTGTGTTGCTAAAACTACAGTACGCAAAATTTATGCATTTGATGTCAGCGTCAATGGCGAGATGGTTATTTTTGACGTGCGCGGCAGCGGTTTTTTAAAAAATATGGTGCGGGTTCTAGTGGGTACGCTGGTTGATGTTGGAATTGGGCGTATTCCGACCACTACAATCAGTGATCTACTGCTTTCTGGTCATCGACATGATGCTGGACGCACCGCGCCAGCGCAGGGTTTATGCTTAATGAAAGTGTGGTATGAAAAAAATATGTAAAATACTTGACTGATAGCAAAAGATCGGTTATGTTTCGGCACTCTGTGAGCCCCGTAAAGCGAACAGAATTTACATAAACGAGAGGATTGAGATGAGTACGCAAGTAGCAAAAGCATCTGAAGTTAAGAGAGACTGGTTTCTGGTTGACATGGAAGGTAAAGTTCTGGGTCGAGTTGCCACTGAGATAGCCAGAATTCTTAGGGGAAAGCACAAGGCCATTTATACTCCCAGTGTTGACACGGGCGATTACGTCGTTGTTGTTAATGCAGAGAAACTGGTTTTGACTGGTAATAAGAAAGCGGATAAGATGTACTATCACCATACTGGTTATGTAGGTGGTATTCGCTCAATTACTGCTGAAAAGCTGCAAGCTAAAAAACCAGAAGAATTGGTTATTAAGGCGGTTCGCGGTATGCTTCCCAAGAATAAATTGGGTCGTCAAATGTTGAAAAAATTGAAGGTCTATGCCGGCAGTGAGCACCAGAACGCAGCTCAACAGCCCAAAGTACTCGATATTTGGTCTACTTAAGGAGAATGATTCAAGATGGCTGAACAAAGATTTTACGCCACTGGCAAACGTAAGACTTCAATTGCCCGTGTTTGGATGAAGCCCGGTGCGGGAAATATTGTTGTAAATAAACAAGATTATAAAGATTATTTTGGTCGTGAAACTTCCAAAATGATCATCCGCCAGCCGTTGGAATTGACCGACAATGTTGGGAAATTCGATATTATTGTTAATGTGAATGGTGGCGGTCCTTCCGGTCAAGCTGGTGCGATTAAGCATGGTATTACCAAAGCGTTGCTTGACATTGATGAAAGCCTGCGTGGTGTGCTGAAGAAGGCTGGCTTTATCACTCGTGATAGTCGTATTAAAGAACGTAAGAAATACGGTCGTGCCGGTGCTCGTCGTAGCTTCCAGTTCTCTAAACGTTAAGATTTCACGGTACGATCAATATATGTTACACACAGGGGAGCCGTTAGGTTCCCCTTTTTTTATTTTGTGGAGGTTGTTGTGGTTAAAGTAGCTGTAGTTGGTGCCAGTGGCTATGCTGGTCTGGAGTTGTTGCGCCTGTTGGTTCGGCATCCGCGGGTAGAAATCACCAGCATTACTTCGCGGCAATATGTTGACGAAGATATAGCCACCGTTTTTCCAGCGCTAGCCGATATCCTTACGCTGCAGTGTACCGAAGTTGATGTTGATAAAATCGCTGCACTGGCGGATGTAGTTTTTACAGCCTTACCGCATAAAACATCCATGGATGTAATTCCAGATTTACTCCAGCGTGGCTGTAAAGTGATTGATTTGTCAGCTGATTACCGTTTGCACGATGTTGCAGTATATCAGCAATGGTATCAACCCCACTCCAGTCCGGAGCTATTAGCCGAAGCAGTATACGGGTTGCCGGAGTTATTCCGCCAGCAAATTGCCGGTTCCAGATTGATAGCCAATCCCGGTTGTTATCCCACCAGCGCTGCCTTGGCACTAGCTCCGCTGCTGAAGCACGAAATAATTGATCATCGTACATTGATTATTGACAGTAAGTCTGGCGCCAGCGGTGCAGGGCGCTCTGCTAAAACTGGAAGTATGTTTTGTGAAGTCAATGAAGGGTTTAAAGCCTATGGTATTGCCAGTCATCGCCATACCCCGGAAATTGAACAAACACTGTCAGTGCTAGCTGGTGAGCCTGTAGTGGTCAATTTCACTCCACATCTGTTGCCGGTGAATCGGGGTATTTTATCTACCTGTTATGCCAGCCTGACAAATTCTATCGATATTGCTTCTGTGAAAGCGTTGTTCACCAATTTTTATGCTGATCAACCTTTTGTCAGGATTATGCCGGGTGGACAATTGCCTAATGTAGCTTATATCCGTGGCAGTAATTATGCCGATATTGGTTTTGTAATTGATGATAGGACTCAGCGGATAATCGTTGTTAGTGCTATAGATAATCTGGTAAAGGGAGCGGCTGGTCAAGCGGTGCAGAATATGAATATTATGCTGGGTTATCCAGAAATCATTGGGCTTGATATTGTTCCTGTGTTCCCTTAATTGTCATAAGTGGTCATGCGCAGTCTTCTGTAAAGCTATTTTCCCCAGTGGCTAATGTACGTTCACTCCACTATTAGGGTGTACATGGTGGCATGATTCAGTTATTATCCTAGCGTTGTGTATCGGGGCTAATTCGAAGGCGTAGCTCATTTTGCCGTTAATATAGTTAGGTTGAGGAGGTTAGTTATGACAGAAGTGGCTAATAAACCAAATTTGTCAGATAGTGATGTAAGGAGTGAAGATACTCAAGAGGGTAAGTATCTTACTTTTCATATGGGTGGCGAGGATTATGGTATCCAGATCAGCTTTGTTACTGAAATTATTGGTATTCAGCGTATTACTGAAGTGCCGGATATGCCCGGTTTTATCAAGGGGGTTATAAATTTACGCGGCAAGGTAATTCCTGTAATGGACGTGCGGGCACGGTTTAACTTGCCTGCTCGTGAATATGATGAAAGAACTTGCATTGTTGTGGTTCAGCTCAACACTACCTCTGTTGGTTTAGTTGTAGATAAGGTGAATGAAGTTGCCGATATTCCGCCGCAAGATATCGAGCCACCACCACGCGCTACCGCTGGAGGTAGTTCAGAATATATTGAAGGTATGGGTAAAATGGGTGATCGCGTGAAAATCTTGTTGAATGTTGGCAAACTTTTATATGATTCAGATCTGGAACAGATCGACCTGTAGCCAGCATGTAGATTCTAGTCAAGAAAAGTTTGAAACATCTTATTTAGCTAATGTAAACATCAGGGGTATGTATGAATATTCAGCAAAAGGTCGCTATTGTTTTAAGTATAGTTTTGGTTGTATTAGCCGGAACTATATTTAGTGTAGTTTATAACCAAACATCTGGGTTGTTGAATTCTCAGGCTGATCACGAAATGACTTTGCTCACAGATGCTGCCAAACAACAGGCGAACAGTGTTTTTCAAAGTCTGGTGATTGGTACTAAGAGTTCAGTTGAGATGGGCGATATGGATCTCTTTGCTGAACTGCTAAACGAGTTGGTTTCCGTGCATAACGTGTCTGAACTGGGTATGTCCGGTCCTGATGGCAAAATTAATTATTCCAGCAGTGAAACCAACATCGGCAGTCGTTTGGATAGCGATGTTTATACTCAAGCACGTAATGATTTAACTGGTGATTTCTCTATACATGAGAAAGGTGATCAGTTGGTTCTTACTCGCTCGCAGATTTTCACTGCTGAGTGTATAGATTGCCATGAAGGGGCAAAAGTTGGTGACTCAGGCGGTATTTTATTCCTTAATTACGATTTGTCTGAACTCCATGCTGTTGCCGTGCAAGTCAAGGATAACCTGGAAAATGGCTTGAGCAGTGCGACAAAATCAATGTTGCTTGCCGGAGCCATTGGTGGTCTTATCGGAATTATTATTATTTATCTGATTCTAGGTAGTCTGGTGCGCAAGCCACTTGCCGCAGTTGAAGCTATGTTCGATAGCATGGCGGCGGGTAAATTCGATGGGCGCCTGAATAGTGAACGTAAAGATGAAATTGGTCACATAGGTAAAACCTTGGATAACTTTGCTGATCTTATGGAGCAGGATGTGCTGGCTTCGTTGCAAAAGCTTGCCGATGGTGATATCTCTTTCGACATCACCCCACGCAGTAATGAAGATTCTATTCGTCTTGCCCTTAAAAAGGTTAGTGATGATCTGAATGGGATTGTCAGTCAAATACAGCACGGTGCAGCGCAGATAGCCACTGGTGCCTCACAAGTTTCAGCTTCAAGTCAGTCATTGTCAGAAGGAGCTACAGATTCAGCTAGCTCAGTAGAAGAAATTTCCGCTTCTATGAATGAGTTGTCGGCGCAAACTAAGGTCAATGCGGAAAATTCACAGCAGGCCAATGTTTTGGCTGCTCAGGTACGCGATGCTGCGGTGCATGGTAATGGTCAAATGCAACAAATGGTTACCGCCATGGCCGATATTAATGAGTCCAGTCTAAATATTTCAAAAATTATTAAAGTCATTGATGAGATTGCCTTCCAAACTAATTTGTTAGCATTGAATGCTGCAGTTGAAGCGGCACGCGCCGGTCAGCACGGTAAGGGCTTTGCTGTTGTTGCTGAGGAAGTACGTAACCTGGCTGCGCGCAGCGCCAAGGCAGCACAGGAAACTGCAGCCCTGATTGAAAGTTCGGTTGCCAAGGCAGAGCACGGTGCGGCAATTGCTGATAATACAGCGACGGCATTTGGTTCAATTGTTGCGGAAGTACAGAAGGTCAATGATCTTATCAGTGAAATTTCTGCAGCCAGTGTTGAGCAGTCAAATGGCATCTCGCAAATCAATGATGGGGTGTCTAGGATTGATGATGTTACCCAGCAGAATACTGCTAATGCAGAACAGGGAGCAGCCTCAGCGGAAGAACTATCCAGCCAGGCGGCTCAGCTCGAAGATGTATTGCGCCGTTTCAAGTTGAAAGGTGGTTCGATGCAGCGTTTAGGTGCCCCGCAGTATCGGGCATCTTCTGCACCCGCATCACGACCAAGTGAAAATACACCTTCTGGTTGGGGTGGCGGTAAAGCAGCGGACGTGGCACAAATTGCTTTGGACGATTCTGAATTTGGTAAGTTTTAGGCTGTCATGCTGCGAGTGTTGAACTGATGATTAATTACGATGATATTATAAGCAATGTTGGTGATTTACCACCAATGCCTATTGTGGCGGTTAAGGTTCTTGAATTGCTTCAAGATCCTGAAACCTCAATGAAGCAATTAGCGGCAACTGTATCTTTGGATGCAGCAGTTTCTGCACGTATGTTGAAAATTGCTAATTCAGCTGCATACGGTCTGGCGCGTGAAATTACTACGTTGCAAAATGCATTGGTCATGTTGGGCGAACGTACCGTGCGTAGCTTGGTTCTCGCGTCCAGTATGAGTAGTGTTAATAAGTCATACGGTTTGTTAGAAAAAATGTTGTGGGAAGAGTCGGTGGGTTGCGCTTTGGCCTCAAGATTTTTAAGTACCAAACTCGGCGTTGGGAACTCTGAGGAAGCTTTTCTGGCGGGTTTGTTTTCCAATCTTGGTAAAGTGATACGCAACAATAATGATCCTGAGCAGTACAGAGAATTAGTCGAAGCGGTATACAATGGTGCTGGTGACTATCTGATGTTGGAGCAGGAGGTGTTCGATGCGCCATATTCAATGGTTGGCGCGGCTGTTTTGCATTCTTGGAAAATAGCGCCGTTGTTGGTTGAGGCGGTGCATCATCACATAGATCTTCGGAATAACGATGTCAAGGATGTACGTGATTTGTCGGCTATTGTTAATCTAGCGTCTAATTTGTGTATGAAGTTTGGCATTGGGCAGCGCTTTGCCGATGAAGAGCTCGATCTGTCTCAGACCCAAGGGGGCAAATATCTTCAGGTCACTCCAGCGATGTTAGCTGTAATTGAAGAGCAGTTTACGGAAGTATTTGAGAGCAACCGTGAATCGTTTGTTGCTTAGCATATAAATGTAAATATTTTGTTATAAATAAAAAAGGGCCGTTATGGCCCTTTTTTATTTGATTATTAACCGAGGACTGCTTGTTGATGTCTACGTTGCCAATATTACTAAAAAATCCACAAATTTTATTAATTGGTGGAGGTAAAGTTGCCTGCCATAAAGCTCAAATGCTCACTGATAATAACATCAGCTTTTGTGCGTGCGCCCGTGAATTTGGTCCTGATTTTATTGCGCTCAATATAGATATCATTGTCGATGAGGTCTCAACTGAGTTTTTGCGGCACTTCAATATAATTATTGATGCTACAGGTTGTGATGAAGTTGGGGCTATGTTACGCGAACAAAAAAAACAACGCTTTCTGCTGGTGAATAGAGTTGATACACCCGCAGAATGTGATTTTTATTTTTCTTCTTTACTAAATTATGGTCCTTTAAAAATTGCAATTTCCACCGATGGTGCCAGTCCTACAATAGGTCAGGTTGTCCGCGATAAAATCAGGAGTGTGCTGCCAGCGGATATGGAAAATCTGGTGGAACAAACGGCAAAGTCGCGTGCTCAAGGGGTTATTGATAGTGATAAAACTCGTCAACAGACACAATTGAAATTGGCGCAGGTTTATCTTATTGGTTGTGGTCCCGGGGATGTCAATCTTCTTACTCTGCAGGCTTATCAACGGATACACCAGTTGGACGTTGTTCTTTATGATCATCTGATATCTGATGAAATTATGGCTATTGTGCCGGAGAACGTTAAACGAATATATGTTGGCAAACAAAAGGGTAGTCATAGCTATAAACAGGATGAAATAAATAATCTGTTGTTTGATTATGCTCAACAGGGGCTACGAGTCGGGCGTTTAAAGAGTGGCGATCCGTTTATTTTTGGTCGCGGTGCTGAGGAGGTAACATATCTTGCTTCTCGAGGTGTTCGGGTACATGTTTTGTCTGGGTTGAGTTCTGCCCTGTCGGGGCCAACATTAGCTGGTATTCCCCTGACCGCACGTGGTTATGCTACCAATCTGTCTATTGTCAGTGCCCATTTTGCCGGGAATAGCTTTAACAGCGATTGGTTGCCCTTGTTGCATTTTCCTCAGCATACTGTAGTAGTATTGATGGGCTTGAGTTTTGCCGAACAGATTGCTCAAACTGCACTCGCCGCTGATGTCCCCGCAACAATGCCAGTGGCAATTATTTCTAATGCCTCACGTTCTAACCAGCGGATTATCATATCTACTCTCGGTTGCCTGGCAGTAGATGCTAGCGCTGCAGCCAAACCGGCCTTGCTGGTGTTTGGTGCGGTGGTTGGGTTGCAATATTTAGCTGGGGATAATTATGCAAATATGGGTTGATGCCGATGCTTGTCCGCGGGTGATAAAAGATATTTTATTTCGTGCTGCACGACGCCGGCAAGTGTTGCTAACTCTGGTGGCAAATCAACCGTTGCGTTATCCTAGCTGTGAATATCTAAATTCAATAGTAGTAGGTTCTGGTTTTGATGTTGCTGATGATAAGATTGTTGAACTGAGCTGTGCAGGTGATCTGGTGATTACTGCGGATATACCGTTGGCTGCCGCTGTGGTAAACAAGGGCGGCTCGGCTATTAATCCTCGCGGTCAACTCTATACTGTTGATAATATGCAGGAAATTCTTACTATGCGTAATATGTTGGATGAGATGCGTGGTGCGGGGATGGACTTGGGTGGTCCGGCACCATTTAGCAGTGCGGATAAACAGGCTTTTGCCAATCAGTTAGATAAATTTCTCGCTTGTGTTGCTGGCGCTGCCAGGTGATTTAACCGCTGGAGGAGAAATGACTAGATTACGTAGTGTGATGTTATGGAGTATGCTGATTTGTTTCCTTACTGGTTGCAGTGTGGCAAATTTCGGTGATAATTTCAGTCGAACGTTGTTAAATCAAAATGATCCAGAATTGGTGCAAGCCGGTGCTCCAGCTTATCTGTTGTTGGTCGATAGTCTTATTGCTGGTGATCCTGACGATGCAGATTGGTTGCAAACCGGTGCCAAGCTCTATACGCTGTACAGTGCGGTACTTGTTGCAGACCATGTACGCGCGCAGAAGCTGTCAACGCGGGCCTTTGATTATGGTAAAAGAGCGTTGTGTGCTGAGAACTCTGATGGTTGTGGGCTGGTTGAACAACCATATGCTGCGTTTAAGAATAGCTTAGAAGATTTCGATGCTGACGAGGTTGCGGCTTTATATGCTTTCACCACCAGTTGGTTAGTTTGGGCACAGATGCATAGCGATGATTGGAATGCGGTTGCTGCAGTGCCAAAATTAGAACTGACTTTGCAACGTATTATCAATCTTGATGAAAGTTACGATAATGGGCGTGCCTGGTTATATTTAGGGATGTTATATAGTTTGCGCCCCCCTTCGCTGGGTGGTAAGCCAGATCAAGCTCGCCAATGTTTCGAACGGGCTCTGCTGCTGACTCAGGGGCTGGACTTGAGTGTTAAAGTAGCTTACGCTCGCTACTATGCGCGGTTGATATATGATCGTGAATTGCACGATCGCTTACTATATGAAGTACGCAATGCCGAACCACAGGTAGAAGGTTTGACCCTGATGAATACCTTGGCACAAGCTGAAGCCGAACAGTTGCTCAAGAGTGGTGTCGACTATTTCTAGCTCAAGTTGTTAGGTGAATAATGAATGGAGTGCTGATCATGTTCAGAACCCTGAGTTGTCTATTGTTAGCCGGACTGTTATTTCTCCCGTTTAATGCCAGCGCAATGATTTTCAAAATAGCCACTGTTGCCCCAGAAGGTTCCGCTTGGATGCAGCAAATGCGCGCCGGAGCCATCAAAATTAACGAGTCAACTGCAGGACGTGTTCAGTTGAAATTTTATGGTGGCGGCGTGATGGGCAACGAAAAGAGCGTGTTGCGCAAAATTCGTATGGGTCAATTACAGGGCGGGGCGTTTACTGGTGGTGGTTTAGGCATGATTGCCCCCGATGTCTTGCTCTATGGTTTGCCGTTGCTTACTAGCTCTGAGCAGGAGATGAATTATGTTCGCCAACAGATGGATGGGGCGCTAACTGAATCCTTGAATAAGGCTGGTTTCGTCAGTTTTGGTTTTGCCTCCGGTGGCTTTGCTAATTTAATGAGCCAAAACCCTATAAGTTGCATTGAGGACTTGAAGGGTGAAAAAATATGGGTTCCAGAGGGTGATAGAATTAGCTATGCGGTAATGGAAGCTTTGGGTTTAGCGCCGGTAACTCTCCCTTTGTCTGATGTACTGACTGGTCTGCAAACCGGTCTTGTCGAAGTAATCGGTACCTCTCCTCTGGGTGCCTTAGCCTTTCAGTGGCACACTCGGGTCAATTATATTACGCCGATGCCTTTAGTGTATATTTATGGTGCGTTAGTAGTGAATAAACGGAGCTTTGAGCATATTTCAGCCCAAGATCAAGCCGTAATGCAGGACGTGCTGGGTAGTATGTATGAAAACTTTGATCGCCAAAATGTGCTGGATAATCAAGCGGCATTACAGGCGTTGTTACACCAGGGATTGCAACTGGTACAGGCGAAAGAGGGTGAATATTCACGCTGGAATTTCGTTGCCAGTACCACAATTCAAGAGATGGTAACACAGGGTTTGGTTTCGCATTGCCTATATGCACGAATCAACAAACTGTTAACTGCCTATCGCAACGACCAACATCGGCTTCAGGAGTAAGCTGGTGAGACTGCGGTGGTTAATAATCACTCTGGGGCGCTGGTTTAGCCGTGCCGAAGACTTTTTACTGGCACTGGTATTAGGTGTGATGGTTGTGCTAGCGGTGACCCAGATAATTCAGCGTAATATCTGGGGTAGCGGTTTCGTCTGGACCGATGAATTGCTGCGTATTTTGGTGTTGTGGTTGACCATGCTCGGTTCCATGATCGCCAGCCGAGTGGATAACCATATCCGAATGGATCTTTTGTTGAAACTGATTCCGTCACCGTGGCAACAACGCTTACGGAGAATGGTCCATGGTTTTACCTCTTTAGCTTGTGGTCTTTTGGCGGTAATTTCTGCCAGATTTGTTGCGATGGAAGCTGAATTCGGCAGTTTATTGTTGGGTGATTATCCTTCCTGGTGGTTTCAGATTATTCTTCCAGCTGGTTTTTTTCTTATCTCTTGGCGCTATATGCTTTTGGTTTTTTGGCCGTCTCCTGATGATGTTGACGTTGTTCAAGGGATAAACTAATCATGGTGATTATTGCGGTTGTTTTGACAGTGCTTGCTTTAATGGGCATGCCATTATTTGTTGTAATTGCCATTGGTGCGATGTGGGGTTTTTCTCAGTCAGGGGTTGATCTGGCTGTTGTTGCCATTGAGATTTTTCGCATTGCCGAGATGCCAATGCTGTTGGCTATCCCATTGTTTACCTTTGCCGGTTATATCCTGAGTGAAAGTAAAGCGCCTAGCCGTTTGGTTAACTTGGCCCAAACCATGTTTGGTTGGATTCCTGGTGGCTTAGGTGTGGTTGCGCTTACCGTGTGCGCTTTTTTTACCGCTTTTACCGGAGCCTCCGGGGTTACCATTGTTGCCTTAGGGGCTTTGTTGTATCCGGCGCTGCGCCAAGGTGGCTACTCGGAAAATTTTTCACTGGGGTTAGTGACAACTTCAGGTAGTTTGGGGTTGTTGTTTGCTCCATCACTGCCTTTGATACTCTATGGCGTCGTTGTGCAGCAACTCAATGTCGGACCAGCCGTGTCTATTGATCAGCTGTTTTTGGCAGGGATCTTCCCCGGGCTGCTGATGCTGGTTGCTCTGGTGGGGTGGAATTGCTGGATTAATCGTCGTCAGCGCCAGCCGTTGACGGAATTCTCTTGGCGCAAAGTAGCTCTTGCCCTGCGTGAATCGATGTGGGAATTGCCGCTACCTGTAGTTGTTCTCGGTGGTATTTACAGCGGTTCTTTCGCTGTTTCAGAGGCTGCGGCAGTAACTGCCTGCTATGTGGTTGTGGTCGAGGTGTTTATCCTGAGAGAAATCTCCCTGCGCAAGTTGCCCGGTGTTATGCATCGATCCATGGTGCTGGTGGGGGGGATACTGATAATTCTCGGAGTGTCCATGGCTTCTACTAATGCCATGATAGACAGCGGCATGCCAGAGCGTTTGTTCCGCCTGGTGCAGAGCACCGTAAGTGATCGACTCACCTTTTTGTTGTTGCTCAATTTGTTTCTGTTATTGTTGGGTGCTATTCTAGATATTTTTTCTGCTCTAGTACTAGTGGTGCCGCTAATTTTACCTGTTGCCGTTGGCTACGGTATCCATCCAGTTCATCTGGGTATTATCTTTTTGGCCAACATGCAGATCGGCTATCTTACCCCCCCAGTTGGTATGAACCTGTTTATTGCTAGCTATCGTTTTAAACGTCCCATAACTCAACTGTATCGGGCAACTTTGCCGTTTTTGTTTATTCTGTTGCTGTGTGTTGCGATTATCACCTATGTTCCAATACTGTCAATGGGACTGCTGTAACAGGAGTTTTCCTCAAGGCAACATTGGTAGTATATAGAGCAAGATGGTTAATGTTGCGGCACTGAGTAAGGTTGTGACCACAATGGTTGAGGCTACCAGGTCTGGGCGAGTGTCAAACCTTAATGCATATAGCAGTGGGAGTACCGCCGATGGGGTGCTGGTTTGTAGGATTAAGACATCGCGATATAACCCTTCTATGTTAAGTATGCGACAGGTTAGCCAAGCAATTGCTGGTGCTATTATCAAGCGCAACAGGCTGGCAACACTCATGAGT
>CAZHXF010000007.1:48381-73879 GCA_964536375.1 uncultured Desulfuromonas sp.
CCAAGCAATTGCTGGTGCTATTATCAAGCGCAACAGGCTGGCAACACTCATGAGTTTCAGGGATAGGTGCCATTGAGTGCGGGAAATTTGCATGCCGAGTACCACTAGCATCAGCGGCACGGCAACCTGACCGATTAAATCTAGGGGACGGGTGAGAAACAGAGGTAATTCAATGTTAGCTGTATTAAGTAGCAAGGCGATGAGTACCGAGTGTAAAATTGGTATTTTCAGGCAATTATTTATAGCGGTAGACAGCTTTGCCTGTTTCCCTTGGGCTATGACTATGGCGATGGTAGCTAACGGCAGGCTAAACATGACAAATACCAGCACGGCAACAGGAAAACCTTGTTCCCCAAAGGCAAAATAACTCAGAGGTAAGCCGAAATTCCCCACGTTCATCATTACGGTTGTCAGAGTCAGTGCTGGTCGGCTGTCTTCGTGTATAGCTAGGATGCGCGCACAAATGGTCGCCAGGAGCAACATTACGCTGGTATAAATAAGCATGAAGGTCAATACGTCCAGCGCATGATCACTATTAATCGGGTGCTTTAACAAGGCGCTCAGTACCAGTGCCGGGGCGAACAGGTAGAGAGAGCTGGTGGTAAACGGGGTTAATTCAAGATGAAAATAACGCTCCAGCGCCCACCCACAGCCAATGACAATAAAGACAGGGGCGATAATATTAAGAAACAACATAGATACTCGTTTCGCGAGCTAAAGTTTAATAAGTAACAGTCGTAATTTATACTGACTATTATTGCTACCCTGCCATGCTTATTTTCGTTGACAGCGGGGAGAATTTATTGATTTAATCACAGTTTGTTGTTAAATGCAGTATGCAGTTTACCGTTGGATGTTTCTGTTTATCCATTTTAAGAGGAAAGAACTCATCATGAATCCATTAGCTCAAGAATTGAATGAAATGTTGGCGGCGGGTAATCCGCACGTACTTGAGATGTTATCCGAGCTGGGCAAAAATTTATTTTTTCCCAAAGGTATTCTGACTCAATCAGCTGAGGCTAAAGAGAAAGCCCATCGTTTTAATGCTACCATTGGTATTGCTACCGAAAATGGTGGTCCAATGTTTTTGCAATGTATTCAGGATAAATTGACCGCTTTTGATCCCAAGGATATCTTTACTTATGCACCCCCAGCTGGCAAACCAGAGTTGCGTGCCGTGTGGCGCAAAAAAATGCTGGCAGAAAACCCCAGCATGCAGGATAAGCACTTTAGTAATCCCATCGTAACCAATGCTTTGACCCATGGTCTGTCAATTGTTGCAGATATGTTTATCAATGCTGGTGATCAGATGGTGATGCCCGATATGATGTGGGGCAACTATAATCTTACCTTCACTACTCGCTGTGGTGCTGTAGTTAAAAAATTCCCTACTTTTACTGTTGATGGTGGCTTTAACGTACCAGCTTTTAAAGTTGCACTGCAAAATGTTGCGGCAGAAAAAGGGAAGGTAATGGTTCTGCTCAACTTTCCGAACAACCCTAGTGGTTACACACCTACTGTAGCTGAGGGTGACGGCATTGTCGCTGCTATAAAAGAAGTAGCTGAAGATGGCTGCAACGTTGTAGTCGTTACTGATGATGCCTATTTCGGTTTGTTTTATGAAGATTCATTGAAGGAGTCTTTATATGGCAAACTAGCTAATCTGCATCCACGTATTTTGGCGATTAAATTGGATGGTGCGACCAAGGAAGAGTTTGCCTGGGGTTTCCGTACCGGATTTATAACTTTTGCTGATGGTAATAAAGATGCAAATCCTTCAGTGTTAACCGCTTTAGAGAAAAAGACCATGGGAATCATCCGTGCTACAATTTCAAATTGTCCACATCCTGGTCAGACTTTTGTTCTTGATGCCCTCACCTCAGATCAATATCCGGCACAAAAAGAGCAAAAATTCAATATTATGAAGGGCCGGGCACTGAAGGTTAAACAAGTTTTGGCGAATAGCAAATATGCCTCTTCCTGGGAATATTATCCGTTTAACTCCGGTTATTTCATGTGTTTGAAATTGAAGAAAGTTGGTGCCGAGGAACTGCGCCTGCATCTGTTAGATAAATATGGCGTTGGTGCTATTTCAATAGGTAAAACAGATTTGCGCGTGGCTTTTTCTTGTATTGCCGAAGAGGATATTCAAGAGTTGTTTGAATTAATTTATCAGGCGGTGCAGGATTTAAGCTAAAGCTAAAAGTTGTTTTTAAAGGATAAAGAACCCGTCGGTTTACGGCGGGTTTTTTTGTGACTAAGCCTATGGGATCTGAGATTGGAATGAAGTTTTGTCTATGCGTGTTAGGTGTGGTTCTGGTTGTGGAGGGAATCCCTTGGTTCATGTCACCCCAGACGGTTAAACGCATGTTGCTCCAGATGCTGCCAATGCCTGAAAAGGTCCTGAGAATCATGGGAACTTTGCTAATGTTGACTGGCTTAGCGACGGTTTATTTCGCGGTAAATTACAAATTTTAGGTGCTGTTGTTGTGACCATGTATGTAAATGAGTTTGACTATGAATTACCGGAAAGTCTGATTGCCCAGTATCCGGCCGAGAAACGCGATGGTTCGCGCCTGATGGTTGTTGATCCTCAGCAGCACACTGTTGTTGCAGAACAATTCAGGAATATTGCTGAATATTTTGTCGCTGGTGATGTGCTTGTTGTTAACAATACTCGCGTTATTCCGGCTCGGTTATTGGGGCATAAGGACAGTGGCGGTAAAATAGAAGTATTTTTGGTGCGTAAACTCGATCAGGATGGTGAGTGCTGGTTGTGTTTGACTAAAGCATCAAAAGGGCCGCGTATCGGGACAAAAATATTGCTCGATGAAGGGTTGACCGCGACAGTAGTTGCCAGCGCTGCAGGTGGTTACCGCGAAGTTAAATTTGATTACGCTGGCGATTTTTTATCCCTGGTCGATAAAATCGGGAAGATGCCATTGCCGCCATATATTAATCGCGCGCCACAGGTCGATGATCAGCAGCGCTATCAGACCACTTTTGCCAGCCAGCCGGGAGCGGTAGCCGCGCCAACAGCCGGGTTGCATTTTACCCCAGAGATTTTGCAACTTTTGCGGGATAAGGGGGTGGTTGTCTGCGAGTTGACCCTCCATGTCGGGTTGGGTACTTTTCAGCCTATCAGGGTGGAGAAGGTTGTCGATCACCAGATGCATGCCGAATATTACTGTATTCCAGAGCACACGGCTCAGGCTGTCAATGTTGCCAAGCGAGAAGGGCGGCGGGTTATTGCTCTAGGTACGACAGCGGCGCGTACGCTGGAATATGCTACCACTAATCTAGACGATAATGATGCCCATGGTGCTTTCGTTGTGCTGGCTGGCTGCGGGATGACCGATATTTTTATTTACCCCGGCTATGATTTTAAAATTGTCGATGCCTTAGTAACTAACTTTCATCTGCCTCAATCGACATTATTGATGTTGGTAAGTGCATTGGCTGGCAAAGATTTTATGCTGAGCGCCTATCGCCAGGCAGTCGCTGAGAGTTATAGATTTTTCAGCTATGGTGACTGTATGTTTATCTGTAATCGTGCCCATACCTCAGTAATGGCAGGTGAGGATAGTTTATGAGTATCCCTTTTGAATTAATAACCACAGACTCCAGTAGCGCTGCCCGTCTGGGGAAACTGCATACTGCCCATGGTGTCGTGGAAACTCCGGTGTTTATGCCAGTGGGTACCCAGGGTACTGTAAAGGCTATGTTGCCGGAAACATTGCATCAGTTGGGAGCGCAGATTATCCTGGGTAATACCTATCATCTGTTTTTACGCCCCGGTCATGAGTTAATACGTAAAATGGGTGGCTTGCATAAATTTATGCACTGGTCCGGTCCTATTTTAACCGATAGTGGTGGTTTTCAGGTGTTCAGCCTGGGTAAATTGCGTAAAATAACCGAAGAAGGGGTGCGCTTTCAATCTCATCTTGATGGTTCACACCAGATGCTTACCGCTGAATCATCTATCGAAATTCAACAGGCGCTAGGTTCAGACATCATCATGGTGTTTGATGAATGTATCCCGTACCCTGCCACCCGAGAATATGTCATTGACTCAACTGAACGTTCTATGCGCTGGGCTAAACGTAGCAAGCAGGCGCACAAGCGTGACGATGGCAGTGCGCTATTTGGCATTGTTCAGGGGGGGATGCATGCTGATTTGCGTCAAAAAAGCGCCGCTGATTTAGTTGAAATAGGTTTTGATGGCTACGCTATCGGGGGATTGTCGGTTGGTGAAGATGCGCAGATGATGTATGAGATGATGGAATATACCTTGCCTTATCTGCCCGCTGATCGGCCCCGTTATGTTATGGGTGTTGGTACCCCGGAAAATTTAATCGAAGGGGTAAGACGCGGTGTTGATATGTTTGACTGTGTTATGCCGACACGCAATGCGCGCAATGGGGTGTTGTTTACCAGCTTTGGCAAAATGAGCATTAAACAGGCGAAATATTTTGATGATCCGCGGCCTATTGATCCTGATTGCGACTGTTATGTGTGTCGTAATTACAGTCGCGCTTACCTGCGCCACCTTTATCAAAGCAATGAGATTTTGTCCTCTATGCTGAATACTCAGCATAATTTGCATTATTATGTTGGTTTGATGCAGCAGATACGTTTGGCATTGGCTGCGGGGAACTTCGAAAACTTCTGTCAGGAATTTTATCAAAAACGTCAAAGTAGAGTTGAGCTTGAAAGTTAGCGCGCAACGCGTTATAAAGAGTGGTTTGTTGTACTTAGCTTTTTGCTCAAGTCATCCCAATAACTGATTTATAAGGAGAAATTTAATGGTTTCAGAAGCTTACGCAATGGCTGGTCAAGCAGCAGCTGGTGGTAAACAGGGTTATGAAGGGATCATCATGTTGGTGGTCATGTTCGCGATTTTTTATTTCTTGTTAATTCGTCCGCAACAAAAGCGCGCCAAACAACATCGTCAACTACTCGAAGCACTAAAAGCCGGTGACCAAGTTGTAACCGCTGGTGGTCTTCATGGACGACTTGTTTCCGTACAAGATCATCTAGTGACAATGGAAATCGATAAAGGTGTCAAAGTTAAAGTGAATCGGGTTTCGATTACCGCTACTACCAGCGAAGAACAATAAATCAAACATAAAGATAGCTTAAACATTTCCTAACATTTTAAGCTATCTTTTATCTGCAATATGCCCAAAGGGAGTAGGTATCGGTATGTCGAACAGCATTAAATTGCGTGGATTGCTGGTTCTTTTTTGTCTGGTAATGTCGCTGGTGTCTTTGGCGCCTACATTCATGAAAAACAGTCTGCCAAACTGGTGGCAGACTGCCTTCGATCCAATCCATCTCGGACTGGACCTACAAGGTGGTATGCATCTTGTTCTAGGTGTTGAAGTAGACAAAGCCGTAGAGAGTCGTCTCGACAGTGTAGTTGACCAAATGGAATCGATATTACGCGAAGATGATATTATCTTTAAACGGGTCGAGCGTCTAAGTGGTGAGCGCATGGTCGTCACTGTCTATGATGAGATTGCTGGAGCTGAAGTCGATGCTATGATTGGAGAAAAATTCCCTAATTTAGAACCGATGACCTTAGCGGCAAGCGGTGGTTATATCCAAAAAAATTACCGTTTTAGTGATAAAGAAATTAGCAATATAAAAGATTACGCAGTACGTCAGGCGTTAGAGACTATGCGCAATCGGGTCGATCAGTTTGGTGTTAGTGAGCCGATTCTGCAACGTCAATCAGATAGTCGTATTTTAATTCAGTTGCCCGGCATTAAAGATCCACAGCGGGCGATAGATTTACTGGGTAAAACAGCGCGGTTAGAATTTAACATGGTGGTAGAAAATGCTGATCCGCAACAGGCGGTAAAAGGCATTTTGCCAGCTGGAACCAAACTGCTGTATGAACGTCATGTTGATGCGCGGACCAATACTGTGAAGGAGACGCCCCTGGTAGTGTATAAAAAAGCTGCCCTGACCGGTGATCTCCTCTCTGATGCCCAGGTGCGTATTGATACCCGTTTTAACGAACCCTACGTTGCTATCGACTTCAACTCTGTCGGTGCGCAGCGCTTTGATCAGATTACTGCGGCTAATGTGGGCAAGCGTATGGCTATTGTGCTGGATGATACCATCTACTCGGCGCCTAATATTCGCGAACGTATATCAGGTGGCAGTGCTCAAATAAGTGGTTCATTTACCGAGCAGGAAGCGACTGATCTGGCTATTATCTTGCGTGCCGGTTCACTGCCGGCTCCGGTTAAAATCCTTGAAGATCGCACCGTTGGACCTTCTTTAGGACATGACTCCATCAATCAAGGTATTAATTCGGTGCTAATTGGTGCCTTCTTGGTAGTGCTGATGATGGCGGTATATTATCGCGGTGCTGGTATGATAGCCAATTGTGCCTTGGCGCTCAATCTGGTATTCATTATGGCTATGATGACGATGTTCAAGGCGACGTTAACCTTGCCTGGGCTGGCTGGTATTGTGTTAACGGTGGGTATGGCCGTAGATGCTAACGTGTTGATATTTGAACGGATACGAGAGGAGTTGCGTGTCGGCAAATCAGCGCGTGTTGCCATTGAGTCTGGTTTTGCCAAGGCATTCGTCACTATTGTTGATGCTAACGTAACAACCTTAATCGCTGCTTTGGTGCTGTTCCAATTTGGCACCGGACCGGTAAAAGGTTTTGCCGTTACCCTGTCGGTGGGAATTGTCGCTTCTATGTTCACCGCGATTTTTGTGTCGCGTCTGATTTTTGATCTGTTTCTTGATGGCCGTCAGGTCAAAAAGTTGAGTATCTAGGAGAATTTTTGATGCAGCTTATTAAGCCTGATATCAATGTAGATTTTATAGGTAAACGCAAGATAGCTTTTGCGTTGTCTGTTGTCCTTATTTTGGTTGGAATTGTTTCCCTTATTGCCAATGGTGGACCGAAGTATGGTGTTGACTTTACCGGGGGTACCCTGGTGCAGTTACGCTTTGCTGAAGATACTAGCGCTGCGCAGATTAAGAAAATATTGATTCCAGCGATCCTCAGCTCTGCTACGGTGCAACTGTTTGGTGATAATGCCAATGAATTCCTGGTACGTGCGAAAGAGACTAATATCAAGGGATTACGCACCAGTATCCTGCAGGCTCTCGGTGAACATTATGGTGCCGATAATGTGGATATGCGGCGGATTGAAATGGTTGGCCCGCAGGTGGGGCAGGAGTTACGTCAACAGGGCTTAATGGCCATTTTGTATGCCATGATTGGTATTCTTGTCTACGTAACTTGGCGCTTTGAATTGATCTTTGCGCTTGGCGCCATTGTTGCTTTGGTGCATGACGTGCTGCTTACGCTAGGAGCATTTTCATTGTTTGGTAAAGAGATAGATCTGCCAGTAATTGCCGGGTTTCTTGCCATCGTAGGTTATTCGTTGAACGATACGATTATTGTTTATGACCGTATTCGGGAGAATACCGGAAAACATATTGCTTCCGGTTTTGCCTATACCGTTAATCGCAGCATTAACGAAACCATGTCGCGCACGATTCTCACCTCTGGCTCTACGTTGATGGTTGTTCTAGCATTATTTATATTTGGTGGTGGGGTGATCCACAGTTTTGCCTTTGCTTTGCTGGTTGGCGTTGTGGTCGGAACCTATTCTTCTATTTTCGTTGCCAGCCCATTATTGATCTCATGGGCAGAGCGTAAAGCAGCACGCAAATAGCAAACTGTGCCAGATTGCCAGCAGTCTTGGCACGGTGTTATGGTTTTAAATACGCCATGTAGATTATGAATAATTGTATAGTTTGAAAAAAAATAGGGTTCGCTGTGGCGGCCCTATTTTTTTATGCATGTTGATTGTGGAGAACCTTTATGAAACCAGTTAAACAACGATTATGGCACGAAAAAAAGTATACAGTTACTTGCGATATTTCTGCCTGGAGCCGTGAGCTGCATATCTCTCCACTGATTTGTCGTCTGCTCTGCCAGCGAAGTGTTGCTAGCATGTCTGAGGTCAGGATGTTTCTCACCGGCACCCTGGCTAATCTGCCTGATCCCATGTTGCTTTGTGGGATTGAAACAGCGCTGACCCGTATAGTAAAGGCAATTACGGGTGGAGAAAAAATAGCTATTCATGGTGATTATGACGTTGATGGTATTACTGGCACCGCGTTGCTAGTTACAGCGTTGACGCAGTTTGGTGCCAAGGTTGAATACCATATACCGCTGCGTCTGCGTGATGGTTATGGACTGTCGGAGGTAGCTCTACATCAGGCTGCCCAGGACGGTATCGCGCTGATAATTTCGGTAGATTGTGGTATCTCCGCGCTGGCTGAGGCCGATGTGGCCGCAGAATTAGGTTTGGATCTGATTATTACTGACCATCATCAACCACTTACCACGCTCCCACAGGCTGTTGCCTGTATTAACCCGTGGTTAAGTGAGTGTAATTATCCATTTAAACAGTTGTCGGGGGTAGGGGTAGCGTTCATGCTTATTGTAGCGCTGCGCAGTCGTCTGCGCGAAATGGCCCTGTTACCACAACCTGAGCCAGATATCCGCTATCTCCTCGACTTAGTTGCCATGGGCACTATTGCCGATATTGTGCCACTGCATGGGGTAAATCGTATTCTGGTGAAGAGTGGTTTACGTTTATTGGAGCAGGGGCGCAGGATCGGGATAAAAGCACTGAAAGATGTTGCTGATGTCAAACAAATGAGTGCCGGTGCTGTCGGTTTCAAGTTGGCACCACGCCTTAATGCTGCGGGACGATTGGAGGATGCAGCCTTGGGGGTGCAGTTGCTCTTGAGCGAAAACAGCGCTCATGCCACCGACATAGCCAACCAGGTTAATAGTTTTAACAGCCAGCGGCAGAGAATAGAGGCACAGGTGCTGTCCCAGGCGGTAGAGCGGGTTATGACTGAGTTGTCTGATGATCAGCATACAATTGTACTGGCTGATGATCGTTGGCACCCTGGCGTGATTGGTATTGTCGCCAGCCGCTTGGTAGAGATGTTCCATCGCCCGACCGTATTGATTGCTATCGACGCTGATCGTGGTAAAGGTTCAGCCCGTTCGATCCGTGGTTTTCATCTGTTTAACGGGTTTCAGTATTGTGCTCAACATTTGATTGGTTTCGGAGGTCATGAATATGCCGCGGGTCTATCAATTAAATCTGCCGATATTGGCTCCTTCAGCGCCGCATTCGAACTATATGCTCAGGAAACCATTAGTGCTGCTGAATTGCAGTCGATACGTAATTATGATGCTGAAGTGTTGTTGCAGGACGTTGATCGTGAGCTGCTAGATGAAATTAATACTCTGGAACCGTTCGGTGCCGGAAATCCGCAACCAGTGTTGCTATGCCGCAATGTGCATATCCAGAAACCAGTGGTGGTGGGAGAGAAACATTTACGCTTTACAGTGCAACAGGACGGTTACAGCCATCCTGCTATCGCCTTTGCCATGGCAGAACGTATCGACGAGTTGCAGGGAACAGTGGATATAATATTTAACCTGAGCCTGAACATCTGGCGTGAGCGTGAAACTCTACAATTGCAAGTGAAGGACTTTCGTTTGGCACAATAAGAAGCGTGGCAGTGTCGTTAGTCTGGTCAGTGTTTTTGATTGCTACTGGCACCAGTAAACCGTTGTGCTGGTTGCCTGATGCCGGTAGTGAAATGATTTAACCGAGACCAACTTGAGCGGCTAGTTTGCGCCAGGCTGGCAGGCTGTTTTCAATGATCTGCTTGTCGATACAATAGGCGATGCGGAAAAATCCCGGTGCACCAAAACCCTTGCCCGGCACTAGCAGAATATTATATTGCTGCGCTATTTGGACAAATTCTACATCGTCAGCCAGCGGTGATTTGGGGAATAGATAAAAACCACCCTGAGGCTTCACCATTTCAAAGCCTAATTTGGTTAGTTCTTGATAGAAGAAATCGCGTTTTTCCTCATAAGCTTTAATGTCCACACTTTCGTGTTGTAGATTGGTCACTAAACGCTGGGCTAAGGCCGGAGCATTTACAAAACCCAACACTCGATTACAGAATACGCCACCATTCATAAATGGGGTAAAATCATCTATGACCGGGTTGGCAGCTAGGTAACCGATCCGTTCTCCGGGTAGCGCCAGATCCTTGGAATGGGAAGTTACGATAATTGCATTGGCTATGTAATCGAAAATGCATGGAACTTCCAGTCCGTCATATGCTAGTCGGGCATACGGTTCATCTGATATGACATATATAGTGCTGTTGAACTCCTGTTGCTTGCGTAACAACATCTCATTGAGTTCCTGTAGCTTGGTGGCAGGATAAATAACACCGGTCGGATTGTTTGGTGAATTGATGATAATTGCTTTGGTGTTGCTGTTTATGGACTGCTCTATAGCGGGAATATCTAATTGAAAAGTAGTTGGATTAGTCTCGACCACGGTGGCAATACCGCCGTGGTTATCGATGTAAAACTTATATTCAACAAAATATGGCGCAAGAATAATAACCTCTTCGCCGGGGTTGAGCACGGTTTTGAGTACCACATTGAGGGCGCCACCAGCGCCACAGGTCATAATGATGCTGGCTGCAGTTACATCTTGGGCACAACGTTGGCTGAGAAATTCAGCAACAGCAGCGCGGGTTTCATCATAGCCAGCATTGTTCATGTAACGGTGCATACCAGGTTGGGGGTTATTCGCCAGCTTGAGTAATTCTTGATGAAATGCTGCTGGTGGTTCCACAGATGGATTGCCGATAGTAAAATCGAATACATTTTCAGCACCGAATTGCTGGCGCAATAAAGCTCCCTGCTCGAACATTTTACGAATCCATGAGGATTGTTCGATGCAGCTTTGAATTTTTGTTGCAATGGCCATGAAAAAACTCCTTAAGGTTTCTTGTGTAGTTTGGTGATAAATTAGTGCTGCGCATGGGGAAATTGACCTGACAGCGCAACCTGTGTTAGCGTTCGCACAGATGTTAATGTTCTGTATGGTGGCAAGAACGTTGATGATAATCAAGCAAATTCTGATTAACTTTTAGGTGAAAGTTTCGATTATTGAGAGCTCAATTTTTTGACCAATATTATTACTTGCACCTAATTAAGGTGCGCTGCGTATACGATATTTTCATGCGGGTAGCTGTCATTTGTTTGGTGTTTTCCTTGCTTGGTGCTTGTAGTAGTTTTAGCCAGAAAACCCAATTAAATTCAAGGCGTTCGCAGCCATACACCGGTTATGCTGCTTATCTCAAGGCGCGCATGTTTGTGGCTGATGGAGATATTAAACAGGCGCTGGAAGCTTTGTCTGCTGCTCGTGATGCCGACCCCGATTCGGTGTATCTGCGTGCGGCTCAGGCGTCACTGTATCTGGAACAGGGAGAATTTGAGAAAGCTTATCAACTGTTATCCGCAGCGTTGCAGCTACAACCGGATAATGTTGATACCCAGTTGCTGTTCGCCGATCTACTGTATAATCGTAATCTTAATGATGATCGTATGCGCTCCATGCTGATGTTTCATGCCATTCTGGAACAGCATCCACACCTAGATGAGCTGTATCTGCATTTAAGCCAATTGCATCTGATGGAACACGATTATCCCCAAGCCTTAGCTGTTATTCAGCGCTTGCTTGACCGCGAGCCCCAAGACTTGAACGCTTTGTTGCAACAGGCGAAGCTGCATATTTTGCTCGCTGAAGACAAAAATGCGCAGGCTGTCTATCGTCAGGTAATATCTTTGTATCCGCAGAGCCAGCGCGCCTATGTGTATCTGGGCAACTTGCTGGAACAGGATAAACAGCTAGATAGTGCCTTATTGTTGTATCAACAGGCAGCGCAACAGACGGAAGATCTTATTTATTTTGATCACCTGCGAGCCACCTTGTTGACCAAACATCAACGCTTTACGGATGCTCTTAAGGTGCTGAATCATCTGCTGCAGCTGGATCCCCTCGATTATGCCGCTTTGAGCAAAATAGGGCTGGTTCATCTCCAACAACAGCAGTGGCAGTTAGCTGAGCAGGCATTATTGCGCGCTGTGACACTCAAACCATTGGCGCAAGAGTATTACTGGCTGGGCTATGCTTTGGAACAACAGGAAAAATGGAGCGCAGCTGCTGCTATCTATCAGCTGGTGGCTAAACCACGTTATTTACACGATGAAGCTACGGAGCGGTTGGCATATGTTTTTGCTCAGAGCGGTGCTTTTACCAAAGCCGCGCACACAATTGAGCAGCTGTTGCTGCAAGATGTCAGCGATGATAAGCAGACTCTAGAAACAGAGACAACGATTCGCCCGGCGGTGTATTTGCAGTTGGCATTGTATTACGAATATGCTCAACGTTCCCAGCAGGTGAAAGAGGCACTGGAGCGCGGTATTGCGCGCTACCCTGATAGCGCTGAATTGTATTATGCTGTAGGTGTTTATTATGCTCAGCAAGGCAAAATAAAGCTTATGGAACAACATATGCGGCGCACCCTTGAACTGAAGCCTGAGCATGCTGGTGCCTTGAACTATCTGGCGTACACCTATGCTGAAAAAAATGAGAATTTGGATGAAGCTCTGGATATGGCCATGCGCGCGGTGGCAATAAACGCTAATGGTGCCTATCTGGATACGTTAGGCTGGGTATGCTATAAGCATGGTCTGTTCGAGCAGGCCCGTACCCAGCAAGAGCGTGCCGTGAAAATAATGCCACAGGATTTATTGATACAAGAACATATGGCCGATATTTATGTCGCTCTGGGGCTGCAAGATTTGGCCAGAAAAATATATGCTGAGCTTTTAGAGAAAAAACCCGACAACATCAGAGTGCAGAAAAAAATAGGAGATCTGACGAAGTGAAGGTAGCTCGTGTGCGTCTATTGGTAACCATGATCTGTCTTGGTCTGTGCGCTGGTTGTGCCCAGGTGCCGATTCAGCGTACTGATAAAATGCAGGATAACCAAGTGGCATTGGAGCGATTGGTGCGCCAGCGCCAGTACCAGCATAAGTCTCTTAGGGCTTTGGCTCAGGTTAAAATGAGCAAAAATGGGAAGAGTTGGTCGTCCACCCAGGCGCTTGTGGTAGACACGCCCAATCGATTGCGTGTGGAGATGCTGAATTTCTTTAATCAGCTGACTATACAGTTAGTGGTTTCCGGCACACAGCTGAGTGCCTACGTGCCCAAGGATAATACTCTCTACACCGGTATGCCTAGTATTGACAATATTCAGCGTTTCACCGGTCTGCAGTTATCTGTTACCGATTTGGTGGCGTTGTTGTTAGAAAAACTGCCTTTGGGTGTTATGGAACTATCCAATGTAAGCGTTTGGGATGCTGGCTTGATCTTTACCACCAGCCCCGGTGATGAGTACTGGTTGACCATTGTCGATAACCGCGTGATAGCGCTAGAGCATCGGGTCAGCTCTTATATGGTGTATCGCATGCTGTATGCTGATTTCGATAGCCAGAATGGCTATCCTCGCCAACTGGAATTACAGGTTCCGCTCAATGACACAGTAGTAAAGTTGAACATGGCTGATGTAGAACTCAATTCCGCTATAAGTGCCCAACAATTTGTTCTGGCACCTCCATCCGGCACGATAGTAAAACAACTCAATGAATTGTAGGAGTTACTGTGAAATGTAGATGGTTGTTAGTGCTGTTGCTGATGCCTTGGTTGTTGCTTGCCTGTCAACAGCAGGATCCATATTACGCCGATGATGAACAGGCACAAACCCCACAATTCGGCGATACCATCATTATGGGTACTATCGGTGATGCCAGTAATTTGCTGCCGATGTTGTCTACCGACAGTTCATCTTCAGAGGTTTCCGGTCAGATTTATAATGGGTTGGTGCGTTATGATAAAGACCTTAATTTTGAGGGAGATCTGGCGCAGTCGTGGGAAATATCCGCCGATGGGCTGGAGATCGTCTTTCATTTGCGCCATGACGTGAAGTGGCACGATGGTGAGCCGTTCACTTCCGCTGATGTTTTGTTTACTTATCAATTGTTGATAGATCCGCAAACTCCCACTGCCTACTCGGAACGTTATAAGCAGGTGGCTGAGGCGTCGGCCCCGGATGAGTATACCTTCAAGGTGCGTTACGCCAAGCCGTTGGCCTCGGCGCTTATAAGTTGGGCTATGGCAATTCACCCCAAACATTTGCTAGAAGGTCAACCTATTGCTGAGAGTCCGCTGGCGCGTGCGCCGATTGGCACCGGTCCATTTCGTTTTGTGGAGTGGTCGCCGGGGGAGAAAATAGTTCTGGAACGTAACGAGGACTATTTTGAAGGGGCGCCGTATATCAAGCGCATTGTCTATCGCATTATTCCCGATTTAACCACTATGTTTTTGGAATTACAATCCGGTGGCCTCGATTATATGGGACTGACACCGCTGCAATACGCACGGCAAACCACGGCTCCAGCCTTTGTGCGCCGGTTTAACCGTTTTCGTTATCCGGCTTTTGCTTATACCTATCTCGGCTATAATCTGCATCGACCGTTGTTTCAGGATAAACTGGTGCGTCAGGCTCTCTCTTATGCCATCAACAAAAAAGAACTGGTTGATGGGGTGCTAATGGGGTTAGGTCAACCAGCCAATGGTCCTTATAAACCAGGAAGTTGGCCGCACAATCCTAATGTTAATTCTTATCCTTACAATCCCGATAAAGCTGCGCAGATGTTGAGCTCTGCCGGGTGGGTGGATAGTGACGGTGATGGGATACGCGATAAAGATGGCAAGCCATTTGAATTCACAATTGTTACTAATCAGGGTAACGATCAGCGGATAAAATCGGCGGAGATTATTCAACGTCGTTTTCAGCAGGTCGGGGTCAAGGTCAAAATAAGGGTTATTGAGTGGGCATCACTACTGAAAGAGTTTATTCATCCGGGTAACTTCGATGCAACGTTAATGGGGTGGACAGTGCCTATTGATCCCGATGGCTACAATGTGTGGCATTCAAGCAAAATCGGCACAGGTCAGTTGAATTTTATCGGCTATAAAAACTCTCGCGTTGATGAATTGCTGGAGCGGGGGCGGCGGACGCTGGATCAGCAGCAGCGCAAAATAATCTATGATGAATTTCAGCAAATATTGGCTGAAGATCAACCATATACTTTCCTGTTTGTTCCCGATTCGTTGCCGGTGGTAGCGAAACGTTTTCGCGGTATCAAAGAGGCACCGAGTGGTATAACACATAATTTTATTCGCTGGTATGTACCAGTTGCCGAACAAAAATATCAGCGCTAAGGCTTAAATATGGCATATTTTCTGGCAAAAAGACTGTTGTTGATGGTGCCGCTACTTTTGGGGATCACCCTGATCTCCTTCGTGGTGATTCATCTTGCTCCAGGTGAACCGACAGATATGCAAACGGAGCTGAATCCTGATGCTGGTATAGAACTTAAAACACGTTTGCGTGCCCAGTATGGGCTGGATAAACCTCTAACTGAACAATATGTGCTGTGGATTAAGCGGTTAGTTGCATTGGACTTTGGCACCTCGTTTTCTCAGGATCATCGTCCGGTGTGGGATAAAATTGTCGAGCGCTTACCGATTACCGTGTTGATCAATGTATTATCTGTGGGCTTGATTTTGTTGATAGCTATCCCCCTGGGTATTTTGTCAGCTACGCGGCGAAACTCAATGTTTGATCGTTGGACTACGTTGTTGGTTTTTCTTGGTTTTGCCACGCCCTCTTTTTGGCTGGCGTTGCTGTTGATGGATTATTTGGGTGTGTATTTGGGTTGGGTGCCCATCTGTGGAATAAAGTCGTTAGGTTATGACTATTTGAGCCCAAGCGGGCAGGTGCTGGATGTTATGCATCATCTGTTGCTGCCGGTAATGGTTTCAGCCTTCGGTGGATTAGCCGGATTTTCCCGTTATATGCGCTCGAATATGCTCGAAGTTATTCAACAGGATTATATCCTGACTGCGCGTGCCAAGGGGCTATCTGAGTGGACAGTTATTGGTAAACACGCTCTGCGTAATGCGCTGTTGCCAATTATAACTATCCTAGGTTTGTCGGTGCCAGGTTTGATCGGTGGTAGTGTGATTTTTGAAAGTATTTTCGCTATCCCCGGTATGGGAAAGTTGTTTTACGATGGGGTTATGATGCGCGATTATCCCTTGATAATGGGGGTATTGGTTATCGGTGGCGTACTAACTTTGGTGGGCAATTTGCTGGCCGATGTCGGTTACGCTCTCGCCGATCCGCGTATTCGCAACAGTTAGTTGTTTGCTACGCTGTCTTGTTCTTGTGCACATGTAAGTCTGGATCAGTTATGCGCCGGTCCTGCTTGAATAATTGTTGTATCGCTAGTTGGAAGTAACGTCGTAACTGCTATGTTGACGTTAATCGCTGAGTTTTTTAAGTTGAGGTGAAGTTATTTTCCTGTATTCTTTGTTGGTATTAATTATCGGTGACGGATAATGGTTCTAGCGCTGTCGTGGTGTCAATAAAAATTAAGGCATCATAGCGTTGGGTAAGTCTGGTGGTGACGTAGTTATCAGTTGTATCGACGTCAGGATTATAGATCACGCCAATGGCACGTTGACCACGGGGTTTGTTTAAGGCTGTCTCCGTGTCTTGAGCGCTGAATAGCCACATGCCAATAGCGGAACTATTGGCGTGGAGCATTGCCTCGGTAGAGCTATCTGCCGCTGGTGGCATGGTAAGTATGGTTGCCGGATCGTTCCATTCGCGGCAGGCGTAAACCGTTCCGCTGTAGCTGGTTTGCCCCAACAGCAGCACGTTCTCTGCTCCTAGCTGCTGGCGCAGTACTTGACCGAGGCTGATCATGTCATAGCTTGCCATTGTGGTAGCACGGGCATCGCCTACATGGGTATTGTGAGCCCAGATGATGCCGCGTGCACCAGATCCATGGCGCTTCATTAATTGGTATGTGCTGTAGGTGAAATGATTGATACGCAGATTCCAGGACCGTTCGTTGATACCATCCTGAGTGTGATAATAGGCTGCTCCGTTTCTGATAACTTGCACATGCTGGCCATTGGTGAAATCTGCGCGTGACATTGCGCGGGGGAATATACGTGCGCCAGTAGTTACCTGCTGGAATAAATTTTCCAATGCAGCATTACATGGGTGTGGTGCCGGATATGGGCTGCTTATACCTGCACTGTTTACCAGACAGCTTTGTAGTGTCTGAGCGTATGCGCTAAAGCCGGGAACAGTAGTCAAATAGTTTAAACTGTTGCCATAGTCGAGCATATCCATGCCGTAAATAGCAACACGTTGTTGTGGTGGGCGTTTGAGGTTTATACTGCGTAATTGATTAAGCAGCAAAACCATCTCTTCATTTTTCCAAATCCAGCTTCTCCAGTTGGTAAAGCCCTGTAGTGCTTGTGTTGCAGTTGCCGCAGCCCCGGGTAGGGCGCGCACATAATTGTCTATCGCACAACAAGCGTACCCGTCAGCTTCGAGGGCAATAAAGTCTATCCGCTGTTGTTCCACCAGCCGCATGCTGATCAAGCGACGTAGATAATAAAACTCCTTGCTGCCATGGGTGCCATCGCCGAGTAAAATTAGCTTTTTGTTGGCACAGCGCTGTAGCAGTGGGTCTAAGTCCGGTAATTTCTGCAGCGGTAACATCCGCTGCTTTATCATTGTTGACATGGTGACTGTTTGTTTTGCTGTGGCTAGCGTTAAATATACTGGCATGCATAAACACAACAGTAACGTTAATATGCTAATAATTGGCATAGGTACCTCCGTTTCCATAAGGATAGCCGCTATTGGTTATTTTACCAGCCTAGTGCTGGTTTAGGGGGCGTGTACTTTTGGAACGTAAATCTCTAATGCTTGGCAGTGCGGTAAATGTATTTGACGTTTATTGGCTGAGTTTGCTAGTGTGAAAAATTGTGTTTAATCCCGCTGAAAAAATTAAGAAATTGACCATTAATTGATGCGCTAAAGAGGATGGACGTGGCAAATAAAATTATAATAGATGAATTACGCTGTAAAGGTTGCGCGTTGTGTACCGTTGCTTGCCCACAGGGTTTGATTACCATGGCTACTCAGCTGAATAACCAGGGTTTTCTTCCGGCAGTTATCAGTGTCGAAAACCTTGAGCGCTGTAGTGGTTGTACGCTGTGCGCCCTTGTTTGCCCCGATGTGGCAATTGAGGTGTATCGCGGCGTCAATGTAGACTGAGATTGCCAGATCAGTGGTTGTTTCTGTATCAGATAAGTAATAATGTTAATGGAGGACGGCTTGACAAAACGTTTATTTGTAAAAGGTAACGAGGCCATTGCAAGGGGAGCCTTGGAGGCTGGCTGTCGTTACTACTTCGGTTATCCTATCACTCCGCAAAGCGATATTCCCGAATATATCTCCCGTGAATTGCCCAAGCTAGGTGGACAGTTTATTCAGGCTGAGAGTGAAATAGCTTCCATCAATATGCTGCTTGGTGCCAGTGCCTGCGGGGCGCGCGCGATGACATCTTCATCCAGCCCGGGTATCTCTTTGAAGCAGGAGGGTATCTCCTATATGGCGGGGAGTGAATGCCCAGGCGTTATTGTCAACGTCTGTCGTTCCGGACCTGGACTAGGCGGTATTGATGCCTCGCAAGCGGATTATTTTCAGGCTGTCAAAGGTGGTGGTCATGGTGGTTATCATACAATTGTTTTGGCTCCGGATTCGGTACAGGAGATGTATGATCTGGTGATGCTGGCTTTTGATATGTCGGATCGTTATCGGGTGCCAGCTATGATTTTGGCCGATGCGGTTATTGGTCAGATGAAGGAGGGATTAATTCCTCATCCATATGTAGCCCCAGACGATCTTGTCCCTAAGGATTGGGCTTTGATTGGCGCCGGGAAAGCTGGCGAACAGAAGATTGTTAAATCCCTGTATCTGGGTGATGGTGAGCTCGAAGCGCATAATAATAAATTGCACGCAAAATATGCGGTCATGCAGGAAAAAGAGGTGCGCTTTGAAGCTATTGAGTTGGACGATGCCGAATTGGTCGTGACCGCTTATGGCAGCACCGCGCGCATTGCCAAAACGGCAGTGCGGCTGGCGCGCGAACAAGGACTTAAGGTTGGCTTGCTACGCCCGATTACTCTATTTCCATTTCCGAAAGTTGCTTACCAAAAGTACACCAGCGCTGGTCAGAAAGTGCTGTGCTTTGAGCTGAACAATGGACAGATGGTGGATGATGTGCGCCTGGCTATTCCGCGCACTGAGGTGGTATTTTACGGGCGTGCTCCAGGTGCCGGGTCGCTGCCAACACCGGAAGAACTTTTAGCTCAGATATGTAAACACTACGAGGCATGATGATGACGACAGAGATGAAGAAAGTATTTTCCCGTCCTGATTCATTGAAGGACGTGCAAACCCATTTTTGCCCCGGTTGCCAGCATGGGACTATTCACCGTCTGGTAGCCGAGGCGCTGGACTATTTTGGTATCAAAGATCAAACAATTGGCGTGGCTTCAGTTGGGTGTAGCGTGTTTTTGTACGGTTATTTAGATATCGACGTTATTGAAGCTCCCCATGGGCGCGCGCCAGCGGTTGCTACCGGGGCAAAACGGGTACAATCGGGACGCCCGGTTTTCACCTATCAGGGCGATGGTGATTTAGCGGCTATCGGT
The DNA here is from genome assembly GCA_964536375.1 of uncultured Desulfuromonas sp. GTDB lineage: Bacteria > Desulfobacterota > Desulfuromonadia > Desulfuromonadales > Desulfuromonadaceae > Desulfuromonas. Next base: position 67,980 of record CAZHXF010000007.1, read on the forward strand.
ACTGCAGAGATTATCCACACGGCAAATCGCGGTGAGTTGCTAACGGTTATCTTTGTTAATAATACTACCTACGGTATGACCGGGGGGCAGATGGCTCCGACTTCGTTGCCCGGGCAGAAAACTTCTACTACCCCTACTGGGCGCAACGTGGCTACTGATGGTTATCCGATAAAAATGGCCGAGTTGCTCTCAGGTCTGGAAGGTACTGCCTATTCGGTGCGCGTGGCAGTTGATACCCCCAAACACGTGATGCAGGCGGGTAAAGCGATACGCAAAGCATTTCAAACCCAGCTAGACGGCAAAGGTTTTGCGTTTGTCGAAGTGTTGTCTACCTGCCCGACCAACTGGGGGATGAGTCCGTTGGCGGCAAATCAGCGGGTAGCTGATGAGATGATCCCGTATTTCCCTCTGGGAGTATATAAGGACGCGACAGCGTAAAATTGGTGAAATTATGAATCATGATGTTTTTATAGCTGGATTTGGTGGTCAAGGGGTGTTGCTTATCGGAAATCTCTTGGCATATGCAACAATTTTAGAGGGCAACCAAGCCTCGTATTTCCCCGCCTACGGGGTAGAAAAACGCGGTGGTGCGGCAACCTGCACCATAGTGATGTCAGATACCAGTGTTGGCTCACCTGTGGTCGGTGCCCCGGAAGCGGCGCTGTTGTTGAATCCATTATCCATGGAAAAGTACTATAGTAAAATCCGCAGCGGCGGTTTTGCACTTATTAACTCTTCGCTGGTTGAAGATGATGGTTCCAGTCGCGATGATCTGCAGCGAGTACTGATTCCGGCTAATGATATGGCGCTGGAAATTGGTGATGCTCGCTTGGCTAATATGATTGTTCTCGGTGCTTATGTGGAATACAGTAAAGTGGTCTCTGTTGATTCTATTGCGGCAACCTTGAAAGAGGTTCTTCCCGAGCGCAACCATCGTTTCTTGCCCATGAATCACATGGCACTGGAAGCAGGAGCGCAATTTTGTCGCCAGAGCCTGGTCGGGCAATAGCTAGCTAAAACTGAAAAATAACCATTTACCGATTGGCCGGGTGTGAACCCGGCCTTTTGTATCTGTAACCTTAACTGGGGCTACCTGTGCCTGTTGTTGAATTTATCAAACTGGCAAAAGCGGAAAAAGCCAAACATTTGTGCCAACTGGCAGCAGATTTTTTTGCCCAGGGTAAAAGGGTGCTGATTGTAGTTGCTGACGACAATCAGGCGCTGACCTTGGATCGCTATATGTGGTGCTGGGATAAGGGGTCGTTTTTACCCCATGTGTGGGATAATGGCGCAGTCGAGTGCCATCAGGAAGCAGTTGCCATAGTTGTTGATCAGCGTAACTCCAATGGTGCTCAGGTGCTAATTGCCGCCAATCCGTGTGAGCTGTCATTTATGCGCCAGTTTGAACACGTGATAGATTTCGCCGAAACTTATGATGAGGAATTACTTCAGGCGGCGCGCCAGCGTTTTGCCAAGTGGCGTGAGGTTGGTCGTGAACCAAAAATGCGTTAACAATGGTGGAACATTCGTGCTTATTTGTGCTGAGGAGCGTTTTGAATTGGTGCAACATTTAGCAGGTGATTATGCTTGATATAGCAGTTGTTCTGGTCGAACCACAAGGACCGTTGAATATTGGTTCAGTGTGTCGCGCCATGGCAAACTTTGGTTTTAGTGATTTGCGCCTAGTTAATCCACAAACCGACCATCTGGCTGATGAGGCACGGCTGATGGCGGTAAAAGCTGGTGGTTTACTCGAAAGCGCGCGCGTATATCCTACTCTGGATGCAGCTCTGAGTGATCGCCAGTATGTGTTGGGAACTACTAGGCGTTTTGGTCAATATCGCGATGATTTTCTCGATCCCGACGGTGCTGCCCAATGTATGCATGGTCTTGGTGCCAGTGTGCCGCAAGCATTGGTTTTCGGGCGCGAAGATAGAGGGTTGCACACTGATGAGTTGGATCTGTGCCAGCGGTTTATCACCATACCCACCTGTGATGATTTCCCCTCGATGAATTTAGCGCAGGCGGTATCACTGTGTTTGTATGAAGTATCGAAAAAGCATACTCAAGCGGCACCATCTACAAGTGATGATTTAGCAGACAACGCAGCTGTGGAAAGCATGTTTGCTCATATGCGCACTTCGTTAACCAATATTGGCTACTTGGTGGAGAGTAATCCCGACCACATGTTGCGTACCTATCGGCGTATTTTTGGTCGGGCTGGTCTTACCACCCGTGATGTGCGGGTGTTGCGCGGTTTGTGGCGACGTATTGGTTGTTTGTACGATCAGTTGCATAAAAAGAATAACGGAGGAGTAGCTTGAAATCAGATCTTTTTACCACAATACAACTAGATAACGGTGTCCAGATAGCGTTTAAAGATTGTACTAATCGTTATTTTGGTGATTACCATCGGGTTTCAATTGAGGTGAATTTGAGCTTCGCTGCGGATAGCTACCAGAATATCTATAAGTTTCAGACCCTCGGGCGCATGGGTGTGAGTAGCGCCGATGTTATTCCCGTACAAACGCAATTGGTAGATTCCTTCCGTAATGGCACTATGGTGTACATGACAGGCGAGAAATTTTCGGATAAATTTTTTCTGGCGTATAAAAAACGTAAACCAGTGCTGCTGGCTGGGCTGAAATAGTATGGGCATATGAATGTTATTGTAGAAATTACTACGTTAACCAACGGTGGTGATGGCTTGGGGCGGGTGGATGGTAAGGCTGTGTTTGTCAGCGGTGCTGTGCCTGGTGATGTAGTCAATTGTCGTCTGGATGTAGACAAAAAGCGTTATGCTAAAGGTACGCTGCTGGATATTGTAACTGCTGCACCACAACGGATTCAGCCCGAGTGCCAACATTTTGCCGAATGTGGCGGTTGTGATTGGCAGATGTTGAGCTATGCGCAGCAATGTGCCTGGAAGGCACGTTTGTTGCGCGAGAACTGCCAACATCAACTGGATATTGCTGAAAACGTTATATTGCCCTTGTGCCCCAGTGCTCAGCCCTTTGGTTATCGCAGTCGTGCCCAGCTCAAATGTTATACAAGCAAAAACGTTTTTCACGTAGGGTTTTATCAGCGCGCCAGCCATAAAGTGGTGGATGTTCTTTCCTGCCCGGTGGTCGATCCGCGTATTAATGCTCTCATCCCGGTTTTACGCCAATTGTTTAACACAACAAATTATGCCGGTGACGTCGCGCAAATAGATGTTGCTGTCGGAGATGGTGGATTAGCGCGAATTGTTATCCATTATGTTGGCAGTAAATCGGAGCGTTTTTGTGCGTGGCTGGCTACTGAGATTGCTGCTCATGAATTAGCCTGCTGGGTACAAACAGCGGATGCAGCTTTGTGCCATATTAAAGGTGACGCTGGAATATCTATCAGTGTCGATAAGCCCGCGCTGACTCTTGAATATGCTCCTGGCGGATTTGCCCAGATCAACTTGGCGCAGAACCGTGCTCTGGTAGCTTTAGTCGTTGAGGCCGTATGTGGGGATGACAGTCCATGTAGTAATGCTGTGGCACAGGCGCATATATTTGACTTGTATTGCGGTATGGGTAACTTCTCTTTGCCATTGGCCAGACGTGTCCGTCAGGTTACCGGTGTTGAGGGCAACGCCGGATCCATAAGGGATGCGCAAAGCAATGCGCGAGTGAATGGCATAACAAATGTCGACTTTCATGTGGCAAATGTGGGCAAATTCATGCAGGCGGCGCAACGGCACCATGATGGTCCAGATATCGTGGTGTTAGATCCTCCACGCGCTGGTGTTAAGGAGTTGCTAGCACTCCTTGTTGAGCAGCGTGCGCAGCGTATTGTTTATGTGTCCTGTGATCAACAGACCATGCTGCGCGATGTGCGAGAACTGTGTAGCGCGTGTTACCGAGTACATTCCATAAGACCAGTAGACATGTTTCCCCAAACTGCGCATACTGAGGTCGTGGTAGTTTTAGATTTGCTTTAATTTCAAGTCTTTTCCCTTGATATTTACGTGCTTGCATGCTAAGTATTGGCAGATTAAACCTTTTCATTCGTTTGAGAAGTGAGCTTTTAGCTCACTTTTTTTTGTTTTTACAGGGTACGAAAATGAATACTGATTCAATTATTGAGCAGGTAACTCAGTTTGCTGCACCTATTTTAGCCGAGCAGGAACTTGAGTTGGTAGATATGGAATATCAACAACATGGTGCTGAATGGCTGTTACGTGTGTATGTTGATAAAAAGGGTGGTATTAATCTGGATGCTTGCGCCCGGTTTAGTCGTGAGTTAAGTGCAATCTTGGATATCGAAGAGGTGCCATCGTGTGCTTATCGGTTGGAGGTTTCATCGCCAGGATTAGATAGAATCATCAAGAGGGACGCCGATTTTGAGCGCTTTGCCGGACAGATAGTACGGGCTAAAACTGTAGTTGCTTTAGATCCCGATGGCAGGGGCTACAAACGTAAAAGTTTTGTCGGTGAATTGATTGGTCTGGTTCAAGGTAAGGTTGTAGTCGATCAGCAAGATCAGCCACCTGGTCGTGTTGAATTATCCAGAGATGACATAGATAAAGTAAACCTGGAACCACAATTCTAAACCAGTCTTTTATTAAACTAATAATGAACTTAAACCCGGTATTTATCCTCATGGCTTGGGGGTAACATTGGTATCGGCTTTGCCTGAAGTGTTCAGGTGCTAAATATGGGAGATTTTTAAATGGTTGCGAATCTCAACCACGTTATAGATCAAGTGGTCAAAGATAAGAGTGTTGATCGTTCAGTGTTAGTTGAAGCGCTAGAATCAGCAGTTCTGTCGGCGGCAAATAAAAAGTATCGCAATACCCGCGACCTAGAAGCGCATTACAATAACGAGCAGGGCGAAGTGGAACTGTTCGAGTTTGTTACTGTTGTTGATGAAGTGCAGGATTCCTATAAAGAGATCGACCTGGCGGAAGCACAGGAGATTGATCCTGATGTTGTTTGTGGCGATTCTTTGGGCATGAAGATGGATTCTGGTACTTTTAGTCGGATTGCTGCCCAGACCGCTAAACAGGTTATTATCCAAAAGGTACGTGAGGCTGAGCGCGAAGGCATCTACAATGAATTTATAAGCCGGGTTGGCGAGCTGGTTAACGGTATTGTCCGCCGTTATGAGCGTGGAGATTTAATTATTGATCTCGGTCGGGCTGAGGCGCTGCTGCCTCACCGTGAGCAGGTTCCGCGCGAAAATTACCGTCAATCTGATCGGTTACGTGCCTATATATCAGAAGTTAAGATGTCACCCAAGGGCCCGCAGATTATCCTTTCTCGTACCCATCCAAGTTTAGTTATGGAGCTATTTAAGACAGAGGTCCCGGAAATAGCTGAAGGGATTGTGGAAATTATTGCGTGTTCACGTGAGCCGGGTAGCCGTGCGAAGATAGCAGTGGTGTCCCATGATCCAGATGTGGATCCAGTAGGCGCTTGCGTGGGTATGCGTGGATCTCGGGTGCAGAACGTAGTATCTGAGTTGCGTGGCGAAAAAATAGACATCATTCATTGGAGCCATGATATGGCGCGCTTTGCCTGTGCTGCACTGGCACCTGCAGATGTGTCGCGTGTATACGTTGACAGTGAAGAGCATGCGATGGAAATTGTTGTTCCTGATGACCAACTATCTCTGGCTATTGGTAAAAAAGGGCAAAATGTCCGCCTGGCTGCGCGTCTTATTGGTTGGAAGATTGATATTAAGAGCGAAAGTCGTGCTGCTGAAATTGAGCAGGATGAGCTTACGAAGCAGGACGATGAAAATGTTGCGGAGACAGAGGATTCGGTTGCCGAAGATGTTATCGCTGATGCTGGTGTAGATGATTCAGCAGATGTAGAAGCAGATGTAGAAGCAGATGTAGAAGCAGATGTAGAAGCAGATGTAGAAGC
>CAZHXF010000008.1:0-68028 GCA_964536375.1 uncultured Desulfuromonas sp.
AAAGCGGTACCCAACAGGATTATAAACAATACGACATCGTTTTCAATGAAGCGGTCTCAGGTTTGGATGTGGGCAATAAAGTGGAGTACAGCGGCATCACTGTCGGCGAGGTACGCCAACTCTCTTTGGATCCACAGGATCCGCGCAAAGTGTGGGCACGGATCAATGTCAACACTGCCACCCCGATCAAAGAAAATACCCGAGCACGCCTAGCACTTGCCAACATAACCGGCTCATCGAACATCCAATTGACCAATGGTACACCGGATAGCCCAACATTGAACGCCAGCGCCGGTGAAATCCCGGTTATTATCGCCCAACCGTCCCCTTTTGCTCAGCTCAAGCTCAACAGCAGCGAGATACTCATCAGCATGAACGAACTGATTACCGCCGCCAAGAAATTACTCTCAGCGGAAAATATCCAGCATATCAGCGCATTAATGGAGAATATGGACACCATCAGCGCCACAATCGTGGCGCAAAAAGATGATATCAGCCACGGATTGCAGGATCTTGCCGCTACCGGTAAACAGGGGAAAATAGCCGCAGCCCAAGCGTCCCAAGCTTTACAGCAACTCAGCACTCTGATCGAACGGCACGGGACAACCATTTTTGCCAATGCCGATGACACCATGGCTACACTGGCACACACCAGTTCCACCCTGAATCAACTGTTAACAAGCAATGCTCAGGAGTTTAATAGCGGAATAAAGGGCTTCAGCGAGTTGGGCGGGGCCATTCGCGAATTTCGCCAAACCTTAAGTCGCTTACAAAACATCACCCGCAATCTCGAAGAAAACCCCGCCGGCTACCTACTCGGTAGCGAGCGGATCAAGGAGTTTAAACCATGAAGTTAAAGCGTTTTGTCCCCTTGTTAGGCGTGCTGTTGGCAATACTGACAGCTGCCACACTCACCTCATGCTCTATCCTGCCCCAGACGGAGCCAACAACAATTTACCAATTACCCCCCGCTAGCATCGTTGCTGGCACAGAAAAACCACTCGCCGGGTCATTATGCATAGCCCGGCCTCAAGCCAGCGGTCTGATGGAGGGAGCCCGGATTGCCGTTCTCCCAACACCCAACACCATCAGTGCTTATCCTGATGTGCGCTGGCAAAGCCCGGCACCAACACTGTGGCAGGAATACATCCTAGATGCGTTTCAGCGTGGTGAACGCCTGGCGGCAATTATCAGCGACCAGCAAGACCTCTTTGCTGATTACCGCCTCGACAGCATTTTGCACTCATTTCAGGTTGAGTATCACTCTGGCTCGGCGCAGGTAATCATCGTGATGGATTTCTCTCTGGCTGACAAGGCAACAAAACGGATCATCCGTTCACGGCGCTTCACGGCACAGCTGCCCGTTGATGGAGAACAGGTGCCCCAGGTTATCGCTACCTTTGGTCGCGCCGTTGACGCCATTGCCCACGAGCTAACCGCCTGGGCTTATCAGTCCATAGAAAAACACACATATCTGCAAACACTTTAAGCCACGATCGTTAACGAGGAATTGAGGATGGTTCACGCCGACCAGCAGGAAAAGGACTGACTCTTGCCAGATTTCAGGGCCAGCACCGCACACAGATAGCTGCAAAACTAAGCAATTGAGATCCAAGGGTATTGGTGGAATGGTTGGTGGTGGCGTACTACCTAAGAGAGGTGGTCATATTAAGAAGAAGTTCAATGATGGCAGAAGAACTCTAGCACCGTTAGTCATGGCGCGCTTGCAGCTGCAGCAGCAATGTTGCCACACCACACATTATAATCCCCGGAACAACAAGCGCCGGGATGGTTACCCCTTCGATGCACCACAACAACAGAGCCACAGCAGCCGGATTCAGGTATATATAAGCCATAACTCGGCGTGGGCCGAGAATCACAGTGCTGCGCTGATAGAGGTAGACAGTGCATAGCGTTGCAGCAACAACCAAATAGGTCATAGCCCAGAGGTTGTCCCCACTGATTTTCTCCCAGTTGAGGGGATAGCCGAGCCCCAACATGGCTGCCGCCATCCATCCGGCACCACTGAACAAGATGCAAAACACCAGTACCACCATTGGGTCGGAGGGGCGGTATAACAATTTCATCGCCACTGAATAGCAACAAATCAACAGCGCCCCACAGAGAAACAACACATCACCTTCATTGAGACTGAACGCCATCAGCTGATCCAGCTGTCCAGCAAAAATCACCCAGCATGCCGATAATGCACCAAGCAGGTAGATCAACAGGATTGAACGGCTGATTTTCTGCCGTAACACCACAACACACAATACCCCGGTCATAAACGGTACTAGGGTATAGAGGGTGCCAGTATTAAGCGGGGTCGTGGTTTTCAGCGCCTCAAACATGCAGACAAAAAACATGGCATAAAATAAGCTGATACCCATGGCACGCGGTAGCACCGGGAAAATTTTATGTCGCCAGGTCTTCCGGGCAAGAACAACAGGTAGCAGCAAAAGCGCCGCAGCGACAAAACGCATCAGGGTGAGGGAGAACGGGTTTATCACAGCAGCCAAACGGGCCGACACCAGAAACGACCCGGCCACCAAGAACGTGGCGAGCATAACCATAAGATGAGATTTGACGGTATCGTTCACTATACATCCAAAATATTAGGGCAAATACGGTTGCTATTGGGAGCCAGAATGGGTTTATCCGCCGTTTCTCTTTTGTGCTTCCCGTTCTTCGGTGACACAATAGACACCCTTACCTTGAAAGCCGGGCTGGAAACACAAATTATCGGATTTACATTTTTCTTTTTGCCGGTCGCCAAATTTCCAGCGCTTAATCAAAGCGGGTTCCCGGATAAAGGGGCGGCTCATGGAGATATACTCCGCTGTCCCTTCATGGACAATCTGTTCTGCCACCTCAAGGGATCGCATGCCGCCAACCAGAATAAGTGGAATAGAGATCTCTTTCTTAATTTCACGCGCATAGGTTTGGAAATAGGCTTCTTTATCTTGGGAATTGATGCGTGGTCGACTAGGAGTCGATTTCCCGCCCGTGATGAAAACACCACTTAACTCAACGGCATCGAAACCAGCACAGGCGATCAACTTTATCGCCTCCATGGAATCTTTGCCATCAAGACCATTTTCTATAAAATCTTCACAATTGATTTTATATTCTAGTAGCAAGAATGTTTACAATATATTCGATAATTGCGCGCGCGGCTACAGCATCACCGAACAGTTACGCCCTTCATCCTTGGCCTGATAAACGGCGCGATCGACGCGCTCCAGCAATATCGCGCTAGTTTCACCAACTTGTGCACCGGTGATACCAACACTAATTGTGATGATCAGCGTGGAAGTCACCTCGCCATCGATCACAATAGGCATGGAAGTTTGGGCAACACCAGCACGAATCCGCTCAGCCAGAGCAAAGGCGCTTTGCATTGTACTGTCTGGCAGCAGGACACAAAACTCCTCCCCACCGTAGCGACCAAAGCTGTCACTTTCGCGCAGTTGTAGGCGAACTATATCGCACACATGTCGCAACGCCTGATCGCCTATCTGATGACCGTAATGGTCATTGACCTTTTTGAAATGGTCAAGATCAAAAAACAGCACACTAAAAGACTGCCCATAGCGTTGAAAACGCGACAACTCTAGCTCCAGTGTGGAAATCAGCTGACGACGGTTCATGGTTCTGGTCAGTTCGTCAGTAGTAGCCAGTTCATTGAGACGATTCATCAGCAGCACTTGATCAGTGATATCCTGCACGGTGCCAACCATAGCTAGTGGCTTACCCTCCATATCACACTGAACATCGCCCTGCCCCTGGACGTAACGGATCTGATCATTGCGCAAAACGATACGATGTTTGATCGAAAAATCAACGTTTTCTCTAATAGATGCCGCAACCGCCTGCTCCAATGCTGGGCGATCCTCGGGGTGAACATGACGGAGGAATAAAGCATAGCTTGCGGAATATACTTGTGGCTGCTCACCGAAGATACGATAAACCTCATCAGACCAGATAATATTATCGCTTTTAAAATCCCACTTCCAGCTGCCGATGTGAGCCATTTGCTGCGCGTGATCCAGCGCGGCACGCGTTGCATCCATTTCACTTAGAGTGTTATTGAAGGTATCAATCAGCAGAGACAGTTCGTCATCGCCGCTGTAGACAAATGGTCGCTGGGATCCTTTTTTATCAGTCAAGGCGCGCAGGTGGGCGGAAAACAGGAACAGTGGTCGGAAAACCCAGCGCAACGCCAGCACAACAACGATCAGGATCAATGCCGTGGTAACGCCGATGATGACCCACAGGGCAAAACGCCCCTGGCGCAAAGGTGCCAGCAGTTCATCCAGAGGGAGCAGACTGCACAGCACCCAGTCTTTATTTTTAAGTCGTTTTACCGCAAACAGTACCGGATCACCCTGGCAATTTTCACCAGAAGTACTACCTTCAAAACCCGACATCGCCAGATCAAAGATGGAGCTGATGCCCTGGTCAATGCTTTGCTCCGGAAATTTTCCCGCATCGGGATGAACAATCAAACTACGATCCAATGCCGCCATGAAGAAAAATCCGTTTTCGCCCAAGCGCTGTTGCGATATTCGACCTAGAAAATTTTCTTGGAACAGATCGATACTGCCACCAAGAATAGCCAGCAGCTGTCCGCGACTATCCAGCAGCGGAACAGTCATCATCAGAGTTTTATGACCATGATCCAATGACGAGATGTAAGGGTCAGAGATTGAAGACTGCAAAGTACGCGCTGTCTGCTGGAAATAGGGGCGATAACTAAAGTCATGACCACGCCGATCAGGACGAAAAGGCGATTCGACCACCAGGGCTCCACTAGCGTCAAAAACAAACAGACCATTATCGAAGGTGAGCAGCAACTCGTCATGGCTACCGAGCCAACGCTGCACGACCTCGACATCATTAATCTTATCTATGGGCAGCGCTTGCGCCAACAACCTGAGAGTATTAAGGGTGGTCGCGAGTTTACGGTCTATAGCCTCTACCATAGTTTCCAGGCGGAAGCTCTGCTCCTGGTTCAGCTTCTGTAGGTAAATGCGTTGTAAGTAATTACTGACCAGGCTGCGTTGCAAAGCAAAGTCCAACAGAAAAACGAACGACAATAACAGAGTGATTTTCAGACGTAAATGGTAGCTTTTCACATTAACATTCCTAAGCACAAACAGCGCAGGAAGAAAGGATCTTCTAGCTTATGCGGTGTGATTAACGGCTAACGATACCATCGTCAATAAAACAGGCAGGTATCACCAGCAATTTCCCTCCAGCAAAATATCAACGGAGCGGCAAATGCAACTCAATCTGCTCAATCCGTTGCTGATCCATCTTCCGCGCCAGCAACAACACGCCATCAATATGGCATTTTTCGCCCGCCGTCGGGATATGTCCCAAACAACGCAGCATCAAGCCTGCAACTGTTGTGGCGTCATCTTCGCAAAAGGCTAAACCTAAACTCCTATTTAAAGCACGCAGGCTCACTCCACCATCAACGAGATAACTATCCCTATCGATAGCAATAATGCCCTGCTCTTCTTCATCGTGTTCATCCTGGATTTCGCCAACTATCTCTTCCATCACATCCTCAAGGGTTGCAATACCCCCAACACCACCATACTCATCTAACACTACCGCCAGGTGAACCCGTTTTTTACGAAAGGCCAGCAGCAGGGCTTCCACCCGTTTAGCTTCGGGGACAAAATATGGTTCCCGCATCACCAGATTTATATCGAATTGACCGGGATTAGCAACAAAACGCAGCACATCTTTGGAGAGAATGACGCCAACTACATTATCCATGGTGCCCCGATATACCGGAAAACGCGAATGGGTAGAATTCTGCACCGTATTCAGTAGATCGACAAAAGGGAGATCAACGTCAATCCCAGTAACTTCGGTACGCGGAATCATCAGGTCGCGCACGCGCAGATGCGACAGCTCAAACACCCCATGCAACATCCGCTGTTGCCCCTTAGCAAGAAAACCGGATTTTGCCCCAAGTGAAATCATGGTTTTAATCACATCCGCGGACAAACCTCCGACCGCATCGCCCTCCTTGAAAAAACTGGTTATCACACCGGCAACTCTAGTTACCAACCAAATAACTGGAGACAGCAGCACCAGCAGCAGCTTGATAGGACGTAACACTTTAAAGGACACTGTTTCGGAGCGGCGCGCAGCATAAGTTTTGGGACACACTTCAGAGAAGATCAACAGTAATGGCGTCAAAATAGCAATTGTTATCAAATCACCATGTTCGCCATACATATCGACAAAGAAAGTGGTTGCAATAACCGACAAAGCAATATTGACTAGGTTATTGCCAACAAGTAAGCCACCCAGCAGCCTCTCGGGATTATCCAACATTTTATCGAGCTCTTTAGCCCCACGGCGCTCTTTTTCTACCAGATATTTTATCCGCAAACTATCCAACGACAACAAGGCAGTTTCTGAGCCAGAAAAAAAAGCTGACAGCAAAAACAAAACACCCATTATTAGCAACTGATACCATTGATACTCAGTCATACCCGCCCCTGAAATCCACCTATTTAATTATCCATTTCATAACAACCCATTATATTAGACCAGCAACTGGAGAAAAACAATTGCAACATCGCACCAATTCAACTAAAAATTTTTCCTCAGTCAATTAAATTTTACCACTAAAAAGTTGACAACTGCCCACCTTTCCCTTGAGGATATGGCGAATAATCGGCAACAGCCAGCATCAGCCAATACAAAACACTTTTACCAATTAGGCGCCAGTATGTTTACCGAGCAACAAAAACAACTCATTGGGCAAGTGGCACCACAAACATTGACCATTGACGCAATTGACGACATCTGCCGCCAGCACGCTCAACCTTATAGCCTTAGCGACAAGCAGCTAGTTGAATTTCTCACTCTGGCAAACATCCTGTATCGCGCCGGGCAGCAGATAATCTCTGATACTGATTACGATTTTATCTTTTTGCCCGAGCTCCAAAGACGCCAACCTAACCACCCATTTCTAGCTCAGGTAGAACCGGAAAAAACCTTTGCTGGCAAGACTGTCAAACTGCCCACCCAGATGCTATCGACGGAAAAAGCCTACACCCGCGATGAAATACAGCGCTGGCTGGAACGTATAAAAAAAGCGGCTCAGGAGATCAATATCCCTTTTGAACAGCTCACTTTTCGTGCCACCCCCAAGCTGGACGGTTTTGCTGCCTACGACGATGGGCAACATCTCTATACCCGCGGTGACGGCAAGCGCGGCACCGATATATCACGCGTTATGCAGCGCGGTCTCAGCATCGCCAACAACGGGGTGCGGGGTCTGGGGGCCGGAGAAATCGTGGTCAGCGCCAACTATTTTAACCAATATCTTGCCGAGCATTTCGAAAATTCACGTAATTTTCAGGCCAGCGTAGTCAAAGAAAAAGAGTTGGAACCGACGGCTGCACAGGCTATTGCCGATAAGGCTGCAGTATTCTTCCCCTTTTGCCTGCTCCCCTGCTGGCAGGGTTATGCACTGGAATTGGAGCAACAGCTGGATGAAATTATCGCCCAACAATTAAAAGCTGTCGATTACGATGTCGACGGGGTAGTAATCGAGATTACTGACAGCGAACTAAAAACGTATCTGGGCGCCACCCGCCACCACCATCGCTGGCAGATAGCCCTGAAAAACAACCTCGAAAGCGCCGCAGTCACAGTCATTCAGGTACACCCGCAAACATCGCGCTCGGGGCGGATAAATCCGGTGGTAGAAGTAGAACCTACTCGCCTCAGCGGAGCGATGATTCAGCGCGTTACCGCGCACCATTATGGCATGGTAAAAAACAGCGGTATCGGCGCTGGTGCCATTATCGAGCTTACCCGCAGTGGCGAAGTTATCCCGAAAATTGTGCGGGTAATCCAATCGAGTGCGGCGCAAGTGCCGGAGATCTGTCCCAGCTGTGGGGGGGAACTGATATGGGATGGTGATTATCTATTCTGCACCAATAACAGCGAATGCCCGGCACAGATCAGTCACACCATTGAGCATTTTTTTCGTACTCTGGGCAACAATGATGGTTTTGGACCCGCCACCATAGAGAAACTCTACACTTACACCATTCGCAGTTTGCCTGCGATCTACCGTCTCAGCACTAGTGATTTTGAACAGGCAGGGTTTGGACCTAAACAGTCAGAGAATTTGGTGGCACAGTTACAGCGTAGTCGATCGGAACAGATTGAAGATTGGCGTTTTTTAGCCGCTTTTGGCATTTTTCGTATGGGTGGGGGCAACTGCGAGCGCTTGTTGGGGCATTATCCACTGGAACAGATTTTTTCCCTGACAGTGGAGCAAATTATCGCCATCGAAGGCTTTGCCGACAGAACAGCGGAAGCAGTGGTCAGAGAATTACGCCGCATCCAACCGCTCTTCGACCAGCTCTACCAACTACAGTTCAATCTGGAACGCAGCCCGCTATTAACTGAGCTACAAGCCAGCGGAGAACGTAGCCCAATAGCGGGAAAACTTTTGGTGTTCAGTGGCACCATGCTTCACGGTAGCCGCACAGAAATGCAGGCCAAGGCGAAAAAATTAGGGGCAAAAATTGGCTCTAGCGTCAGTGGCAATACCGATTATCTGGTCATTGGAGATAATGTGGGAGCTAACAAAATAAACGCGGCTCAGAACAAAGGAATAGCTATCCTAACCGAAGATGAGTATCGGCAACTGTTGGTAACCTAGCCGCTTAAGGCAAGTCACCTACTTGCCCTGCAAGCGCAGGCTCTCTTTGTAAACCTCGCTACCACTTACACCATGCAGCTTCGCCACCTGCTTAACAATCTCTTTAGGCGATAAATCCGTGCCAGCGCTTAAGCGTAGCAGTGACTGTTCCAGCGTCTCCTCAACAACTTCGGCCAACGCCGGTGCCAGCAACAACACAATCTCGCCACGCACCCGAGCTTGGGAGAAATGTTCCAGCGCCGCAACGGCGCTACCGCGAAACAGTTCTTCATGTATCTTGGTCAATTCACGCGCCACGGCCAGCTCTTTTTCCGCGCCGAGCACATTTATGATATCGCGCAGAGTATTCAAGAGTCGATGTGGAGCTTCGTAAAACACCACAGTATACTGATTTTGACTATACAGTTGCAACTCTCGACAACGAGCACCACTTTTGGGTGGCAAAAAACCAGCGAATAAAAAATGGCGGGTGGGCAAACCGGCCATAGATAGTGCAGAGATACATGCACTGGCACCAGGCACCGGGGATACTCTGATACCTAGTTCGCAGCAACTTTGCACCAGCAGACTGCCGGGATCGGATATAGCCGGGGTACCGGCATCACTGATCAATGCAATGGATTGCCCCTGCTGCAACAACCCGATAAGATAATCACCTTTGCTGGCCTCATTATGTTCAAAACATGAGGTCAGTGGGGTATCAATAGCATAATGATTAAACAACTTACGGCTATGGCGCGTGTCCTCCGCCGCAACTAAATCCACCTCTTTCAGAATGCGAATAGCGCGCAGCGTTATATCTTCCAGATTACCGATGGGCGTCGCCACTACATACAGAGTTCCCCAGTTGGAAGGATCACTCATCTTGTCCCTCCACTTCATCCCCCTTTGCAACATCATCTAGACCAGCTAATTCATCCAGCCACAGCTGTACACAGGCATCGCTGGGCATACGCCAATCGCCACGCGGCGACAGCGAAACGCTACCCACCTTGGGTCCATCAGGCAGGCAGGAGCGTTTAAACTGCTGCGAGAAAAAACGCTGGTAAAACACCCGCAGCCAGCGCAACAGGATAGCATTAGAATAAACATCAACAAATGTCAGCTGCGCCAGAAACAGTACCTTGCGCGGGGCAAACTGGTTACGCACCATCTGAAACAGATAGAAATCGTGCAACTCGTAAGGTCCGACATGGTCTTCGGTTACCTGACTGATTTCACCTGCGGCAGTTGGCGGCAATAACTCTGGTGATACTGGCGTAGCACATATATCTTCCAACACGGCGCGCGTAGCACCGCAATAAGCCGTTTGTGCACACCACGACACCAGATAGCGCACCAAGGTTTTCGGCACGCCACAATTCACCCCATACATGGACATATGATCGGCATTGTAGGTACACCAACCCAGCGCCAGTTCAGACAGATCGCCTGTGCCAATTACAATACCCTGTACCTGATTGGCAATATCCATCAATATCTGGGTACGCTCGCGTGCCTGTGAGTTTTCGTAGGTGATATCCAGCAGATTTTCGTCGTGACCAATATCAGCAAAATGTTGGCGCACCGCCTTATCAATCGAAACCACCCGCAAGCTCACCCCTAGCAATTCAATCAATTTTTCGGCATTGCTGCGCGTGCGTTGGCTGGTACCAAAACCAGGCATGGTCACTGCCACAATGCCACTCAGATCCACAGCCAACACTTTGAAGGCCTGCAACGCCACCAATAGTGCCAAGGTAGAATCAAGCCCACCTGAGATACCCACCACCACCTTTTTACCACCAATATGCCGTAGACGCCGCGCCAGTGCCGTACTCTGCAGGGCAAAAATCTCCTGACAGCGCTGCGTCCGCTCTTCGGTGTTGCTCGGGACAAAGGGGTATCTATCCAAACGCCGTTGCAAAGGTAATTGCTTATTCGCCAGTCCCGGTGAGAATGTTATATGCCGATAACAGCGCTCGCTACTACTGGCAGCAAAACTATTGTTTTTGCGCCGTTCCCCGTGTAAACGCTCAACATCGATATCGGCACTAACCCAGGTATTAGCAAAAGAGAAGCGTTCACTTTCGGTCAAAATAGTGCCGTTCTCGGCAATCAGTGAGTGGCCGGAAAACACCAGATCGGTGCTTGACTCTCCCGCGCCAGCCGACGCATAGGCATAAGCAGCCAAACAGCGCGCCGACTGCGAACTAACCAATTGCCGGCGATAATCTGCCTTGCCAAGCAGTTCCGGGCTAGCCGACAGGTTGACCAATACCGTTGCTCCAGCACAGGCCATCTGTCCACTAGGCGGATTAGCAACCCAGCCATCTTCACAGATTTCAACACCGACAACACAACTGGGTAGCGCCGCGTTGTCAAATAACAAATCGTCACCAAAGGGGACGCGTTGGTCACTGATCACGATACTATCTTCACGCCGATCGCAGGCCGCTGAAAACCAGCGTTCTTCATAGAATTCTTGGGTATTGGGGAGAAAGTTTTTCGGCACCACACCGAGTATTTTTCCCGCACCCATAACCACCGCACAATTAAACAAGCGCCCACTTTGAGCAAGGGGTGCGCCAACAATCAACAACGGCACGATATTGGCTGTTGTTGCGGCTAACTCAACCAGTGCCTGTTGGCAGCGTTCCAGCAGCAGATCCTGAAAAAACAGATCCCCACAGCTATAACCGGTTATAGCCAACTCTGGCAGCACCAGACATTCACCACCATGCTGGCACACTTCACTGAGCAGTTGTTTAATCTGCGTCACATTGTAACTGATGTCCGCAACACGATGCGCCGGGGCAGCCACCGCGAGGCGAAAATAACCCAACGCTGTCAATTTATCATTATCTACCATAGGTCTATTTCCCTATCTGATTTAAACTGATTTGTAGTGGATCAATCATGCCGCTCAGCTTACAGCGAAAAAGCATCGACAATGTGCTCAATGCACGGCTTGTCATCTTCAACCTGAATTGCTATGACATCAAAGCGTGGCTGCAATTTTATCGCTGGTGTTTGCGCTAAATAGCACTGGGCAGTACGGATAATCTGGCGCTGTTTATGTGCTGTTATCGCTTCGAGCGCCGCGCCACAAGATTTACCATTTCTGGTTTTTACTTCAACAAATGCCAATATCCCGCCGCGCTGAGCAATAATATCTATCTCGCCACCGCGCCAGCGGTAATTTGTCGCAACGATGCGATATAAACGCCGCTTCAGGTAGCTTACTGCCACCTCCTCACCCCACTTGCCAACGTTCAACCGCTGCTGGGTCACACATGCTCCCGCACACCGGCAAAACTCTTGCGATGTAGTGGACAAGGACCGTGTTGAGCAATCAGAGCCATATGTTTAGCGCTGCCATAGCCTTTATGTCCAGCAAAACCATACAGTGGATAATGGCGATCATACACTACCATCATCCGATCCCGCACCACTTTAGCTATAACCGAAGCTGCAGCAATCGACAGGGAACGGGAATCGCCTTTTTTTATGGTCTGCTGTGGCAAAGACAGCGGCAACGGCGTGATACCATCAATTAACAGATGTTGCGGCTCAACTTTTAAGCGACCAATGGCCATACACATAGCGCGGATAGTAGCCTGCAGAATATTTATTTCATCTACTTCAGGTGCATGGACAAACCCGACACCAATCGCCACAGCCTGCTGGCGAATAGGCTTAAAAAGCTGCTCACGTTTTTTAGCACTGAGCTTCTTGGAATCGGTCAAACCTGGCAAGTCAAAGATTTCGGGCAGAATTACTGCTGCAGCTACCACGGGACCAGCCAACGGACCCCGACCAACTTCATCAATACCAGCAATTAGCGTAACATTTTGCTGACGTAATTTTTTTTCAAACAGCAGCGGATCAAGATCCGCAGCCATTGCAATCTGGGCAAACAGCGGCAATTCGTGATTATAACTAGGGGGGAAATGATTGGAAACAGGCACAGCTAGGCTCCTCAGCACATGAAACACGACAACACATAAGAGATGTCAGTATAAAACAGACGCTCTAAAAGCACTAAGGATTATTTGGCAGGGTTAAGCAAAAAACATCCCACAGCAGCGCCAGAAAAGCACTGCTGTGGGTAATGATTTGTTAATACCGACGTTCCTCGCGGATACGTGCAGCTTTACCTTGCAGTTTACGCAGGTAATACAGCTTGGCACGACGTACACGACCAACCATCAACACTTCAATTTTATCTACGAGTGGCGAGTGCAGGGGGAAAATCCGCTCGACACCGATGCCAGCAGAAATCTTGCGCACAGTAAAGGTAGAGCCGATACCACGGTTTACCCGTTTGATGCACACACCTTGAAAAACCTGGACGCGCTGCTTATCACCTTCAACAATTTTTGCATGTACGCGCAGGGTGTCCCCACCTTTAAACATCGGGACGTCTTGCTTCATCTGCTCGTTACCAATTTGATCAACAATGTTCATCATTGCCTCCTTATTTATCTCTAAAAAATCTAACCGTTATTTTAAGTATGTTAGTCACTATTTTCTCGCGAACAATCATGCTGTCGCAACTGCTCCAGCAGTTTTTGTTCAGCCGTACCTAGCTCAATCTCAGACAATAAATCCGGTCGACGCTGCCAAGTGCGTTGCAGCTGTTGCTTGCGCCGCCACGCCGCTATGCGCGCATGAGCACCTGACAATAACACTTCAGGCACCTGTTGTCCCATAAACTGCGCTGGACGCGTATAGTGTGGATACTCCAGCAAACCATCGGCAAAAGAATCAGCTTCGGCACTGGCGACACTGCCCAAAACTCCGGGCAATAAGCGTGCTATCGCATCGATCATAACCATTGCCGGCAATTCACCGCCGGTGAGGACAAAATCACCAACTGAATATTCACCATCGACGTAAGAGCGTACACGCTCATCAAAACCCTCGTAGCGCCCACAAACAAAGATCAAGTCAGATTCACCAGCTAAAACCTCAGCGGCACGCTGATTGAACGGTTGCCCCTGTGGTGTCATCAACAACACCTTTGCTGCCGGGCGTTGCTGCTTCAGGCTGTGTATCGCACTATAGATCGGTTCAACCTTCATCACCATGCCAGCACCGCCGCCATAGGGAGTATCATCAGTAACCTGATGCCGTCCTTGTGCCCAATTGCGCAAATTGTGGGCACTGATATTTATCAGTCCCTTGTCCACAGCCTTACCGATAATACTATCGGCAAAAGGTGAAACAAACATCTGCGGGAACAGAGTTAAGACATCAAAATTCATCCGTTCAGGTCAACCAATCCTGCAGGCAAGGTCACTTGCATTTGCCCCGCTTGCAAATCTATATCATCAATAAACGCTTCCACAGCCGGGATCATGATTTCACCGTGGTCACCATCCACCACATAGATCTCATGTGCTCCAGTCTCCAACATAGCCACCAGTGTACCAATTACGCCACGATCACTATCGACGACCTGTAACCCCTCGAGTTGGTGCCAGTAGTGCTCACCTTCATCGAGCTCAGGTAATTGATCAGCAGCCAGCATAATTTTAGCATTGATAAATAGCTCAACGCTGTTGATATGCTCGAAACCTTTGAGGTGCAGCAGAGCACTTTGTTTATGGGGAGCAATTTTGGCAATTTCTGCCGTAACCTGCTTCCCATCAGCACAGCATAATATCGCGGTGCTCACACCCAGTAAAACCGGCAACCCAAAGCCTGCGGGACAAACCTTAAGATCACCGCGCAAACCGTGAGTACCAGTGACGGTTCCTATGTGCAACAATGGATCAGCCATCACTTTTATTTTTCACTTGTTGTTACTATAAAATCCTGGCTTACAGCCAGTTGCTAAGCTTAAGCTTTTTGCTTGAATTTCGCCCAGACACCCTCTTTGCGCAACAACTGCAGCACCATATCGGATGGTTGCGCACCCTGATTCAACCAGGCCAAAGCACGATCGCCCTTCAAAGCAATCATCGCTGGTTTTTGCAGCGGGTCATACTGACCAATATTCTCAATATAACGACCATCGCGTGGACAACGCTCATCCGCTACAACAATCTGGTAAAATGGTTTCTTCTTAGCACCACCACGGGCCAATCTGATTTTTACTGACATGTTTCTTGTTCCTCTCTATAACGACACCTGGAAATCAGGTGTTCCTAAATCAAGCTATGTACAATGGTTAAAAAGGCATCCCGCCTTTACCCATCATCGCCTTGAGACCCTTGGGCCCCATTTTATGCATCTTCTTCATCATCTTCTGCGCTTCGGTAAAACGCTTGAGCAACTGGTTCACATCCTGAATGCGCGTTCCACTACCAGTTGCAATCCGTACGCGTCGGGAACCATTGATAATCTTATGATTACGCCGTTCTTTTACTGTCATTGAGGATATGATCGCCTCAATACGCTTCAGTTCATCGTCGGGTAGCTGAACATTGCCCGCCTTTTTCATCGCCTTGCTAGCTCCAGGGATCATCTTCAGCAATGATTCCATAGAGCCCATTTTTTTGATCATCTGCATTTGATCGCGAAATGATTCCAGAGTGAAACCATCTTTGCGCATATTTTCTTCAAGGCGAGCAGCTTCATCTTTATCTATGGCCGCCTCGGCTTTTTCGATCAGGGACAGGACATCACCCATACCAAGAATGCGTTGTGCCATTCTATCGGGGTGAAAAACCTCCAGGGCATCAAGCTTTTCGCCCATGCCAACAAACTTGATCGGTTTACCGGTAACAGCGCGCACCGACAACGCAGCACCACCACGTGCGTCGCCATCAAGCTTGGTGAGAATTACCCCGGTTATATTGAGCTTTTCATCAAAGCTCTTCACCATATTGACCGCATCTTGACCGGTCATGGCATCGGCAACAAACAATATCTCGCGCGGTTTTATAATCGTATTGATCTGCACCAGCTCTGACATCAACTCTTCGTCGACATGCAGACGACCAGCGGTATCAAGAATCAGGGTATCATGACCATTGAGACGCGCATATTCACGCGCTTTTTCGCAGATCACAACCGGACTGTCCGTTAGTTGCGAATCAAATACTGGCACATCCAGCTGACGACCAAGAGTCTGCAATTGCTCAATTGCCGCAGGACGATAAATATCGGCTGGAACCAGCAACGGTGTCCGTTTTTCGCGGCGCAGTTTAAGGGCTAATTTGCCACAGGTAGTAGTCTTACCTGCCCCCTGCAAACCACACAACATAATCGCCACTGGCGGTTGCGCAGACAGATCAAGTTCGGCATTATCACCCTCGCCCATGAGCAAACCCAGCTCATCGCGCACGATTTTAATAACTTGCTGGGCCGGGGTCAGACTTTTCAGCACATCGGCACCAACAGCACGAACGCTGACAGCAGCGACAAAATCCTTAACTACTTTAAAATTAACATCGGCCTCAAGCAGCACCAACCGCACTTCACGCATTGCTTCCGCAACATGAGCTTCGGTCAAGCGCCCTTTACCACTCAGCTTTTTAAAGACAGCATCAAATTTATCAGTCAGGTTATCAAACATTAACTTCCCTGTAGCTGGAAAAACGTAAATAAGGGAATATAGTGACCTACCCCACCCTTGTCAAGAGAATTCCCCGACCAACTCAAAGTCGGTAGCGACTAAACGATACACTGAAAAAGGACCTAGTCCCTCTGCAATCAACTGTGCCTGCACCCTTTCATAATCAATACTATCTATGCGTAGCACCATGCCACAGTCTGCGGACAGTGCCCGTGGTACCGGCATCAGCGTCAGATTGAAATGAGGCTGCAAACGCAACTCAGCCAACATCACCCGATGCAGAGAGTTAAAAACAAATATCCGATGTTGTTGATCTATCATTAACATTGTTGGGGACACCTTGACGCAACAAACCCAACTATTAAGTTAGGTTTGTTTATATATGGTCTACTTACCTTACGCGCAAATCAATATTGTTACTGATTTAATAACAGACTCCAGCATATCACAGCCACCAAGCAGCACCTTCCACCCAGATACTTTTAGCCAGAGAGTCGCGAAGTTTATATTCAATCAATAACACTTTGTAAAGAATTAACCAAGAGAGGGGGCAACGCCGTGCTGATTGACAGCAATAGCACAAGAGGTTATGTTGTCGTACGTATTCTAATTAGCCAGCACAGGCTGGCATTAGCAATAGAGTAAACCCTCCTATTAATAATAAGTGATACCCGTGAATTACAATATCTCTGCTCTGGCGCTAATTTTATCTTTTGCACTTCTGGCTAATGTTATGTTGGGCTATCTGCGTCAGGGAGCTAGAAAACGTTCGGCGTTGTGGTTTCTCTATATTCACCTGTCAATTCCATTCATAATCTGGCTGCGCCTGCATTTCGGTTTCAACTGGCACATCATCCCCTTCACAATCAGTTGCGCAATAATCGGTCAGATTGCTGGCGGCGTGTGGCGCAAACGTACAGCGCAGGATTAGGCGGCAATGAGCCAGCGTAGCCGCAGCAGCAATGCCCTTAAAACCACCAGAAGTGTTCTCAGCGGTATACTGGATAATTTAGGCATAGCCCACAAAATCGAACAGCACCGTATCTGGCTGGTATGGGAGGATGCAGTTGGCACGCAGATTGCCCAAAACGCCGTTCCGGCGCGTATTCGCAACAATGTGCTAGAGGTAAAAGTTGCTCATGCAGTATGGATGCAACAGTTACAATTATTGAAGCCGCGCCTTATCGAGCAGATAAACAAACATCTTGGCGACACACCGATAAGTGATCTATATTTTCGCCGTGGTCAAGTAGGCCGTGATGCAAAGCCTGAGGTAAAGCCAGTCCGTGAATTGCCGGAATTAACTGTAGAAGAGTTAGATGGCATCCACCAACTCACCAAAAGAATAGCTGATGATGAAGTGCGCGCCGCCTTGGAGAGTCTACTGGCGAAACATCGCCAACTGGACAAACTGGCTAAGATGGTGCACGAAGAATAACGCTTTAACTGCGGTACATAGCAGCAACTTCGCCAGTGTATTCCTCCCCGTTATAGACAAACAGTGGGGGCTCGACCTGGAGACCACAACGACCGAACTTGCGCCCCTCGATCAGCACCAATCTGGCCTGACAATCCTGACGACTGTGCACCATGCGCAGTCGTTTTGGCTCAACATTCACCGCACGCATACCAGTCAATATATCGACGACACGCTCAGCCAAATGGATCATGGATAGAGTACCGCCGTGCGCCAACAGCATACTAGCAGTGGACAGAAAGTCCTCCAGCCCGCCAACCAATTCATGCCGCGACTGCGCCCGCTCATCCCCCAGCGAACAGCGCCCTGTTTGCGGTGCGCGAAACGGCGGATTCGCTACCACAACATCAAACAGCCCCATATCTTTTTCGGACAACTGACGCAGATCGGCGTGACGTATTTCCACCTTTGCTTGAAGACCATTTAACAACACATTGCGCTGCGCCCGCGCGACCTGTGCTGGCTGAATTTCTACCCCAACAACCTTGGCAGCGCTACTCCAACGCGCCAGCAACAGCGAAATTATACCGCTGCCACAACCGAGATCCAATACCCGTACACCTGAGCCAATGGTGACAAAATTAGCTAACAACACCGGATCGATGGAAAACCGATAGCCTTTTTCATGCTGGATTATCTGCAGCGCACCGCCGCGTAGAGTGTCCAGCGTTTCACCGGTCTGTAATAAAACATTTTCGTCGCTCATGGGTTATCATCCAAGCAATTTATCATGGGTACTGATATCATTAGTGATTGCAGCAGTTATAAAAAAAGGAGAGCTAAGCAGCTCTCCTTTTAAGTCTTTATAGAAGCCTAATATTACGAGCCGTAAGAGTGCAACCCCGCTAGCAACAAATTTACTCCGAGATAACAGAAAATAGTAGCTGCAAAACCGACTATCGACAAAATCGCGGCTTTACGCCCAGCCCAACCGCGAGTTATACGCGCATGCAAAAATGCGGCATAGATAAACCACACGATCAAACTCCAGGTTTCCTTAGGATCCCAACTCCAATAAGTTCCCCAGGCATAGTTAGCCCAAGCAGCTCCGGTAATAATTCCTAGGGACAGCAGCGGAAAGCCAATCATTATCGCTTTATAATTCAGATCGTCAAGAATTTTGGAGCTGGGGAAAATCCCAACAATACCGCCAGCCGGCGAATTGTGAGCATTTTCTTCCTTACGCACCTTAATTAAATACATTATTGACACACCGCAAGCAACCGCGAAGGCAGCATAACCAAGGAAACAGGTTATTACATGATAGGTCAACCAGTTACTCTGCAATGCCGGAACCAGTGGCGCAATGGCGTCATCCAAACGTAATTGAGCCCAGGTCATAGCCAAAAAAGCAAATGGTATTACGAACGCCCCCACAGCTCTTTGTTTATATTTCCAATCAATCAGAATGTATATTAGCAAAATGGTCCAAGAAAAAAACACCACCGACTCGTACAGGTTAGACATTGGCGCATAGCCATCGCTGCCGGGGATCTGATAGGTTTCATACCAGCGCAAACCAATAGCATATGTTTGTACGGCAAAACCGACGTAGGCACAGTAAGAGGCTAGTTTGGCAACCACATTACTGTGTGTAGCCAGAAACCCGATAAACAGGATCATAGCAGCAAAATAACCGATGGTTACAAAATTGAACAATTGACCACTACTCATATTGTTTTTTCCTCCGTGCGATCACTAATCTTTCGACAAAGCATCACGAAATTTGTTTTTCAATTCATCAAAGTACAACTCATAGGCAGGCTGATTACGATGGGCACTGCCAACTAAGCGCACACCAACCTTACCTTTTTGATCATTTATCACCACCCACAAACGGCGATGCGACATGAAAAAGGCCACTACACAACCGAGCACCAACATGGTACAGCCCAGCCAAACAACCCAGACCCCGGGATCTTTAGTAACCTGTAACCCGGTGTAGTACATCTGCTTGAAGTCCACGAGGGTAAAGATATATTTACCGTTGCGCTCCTCATCAAATTTGGCAAAATTCTTAAATACGGTCACTACCCGCTTGACACCAGCTTCAGGCACGACCTCAAGGCGGGCTGCAGGGCCGAAATTGCGAAACGTGGGGGAAAAATCTACCAATCGTACCTTGTCGCCATTTGGCAAAGCGACCTCGTCACCGCGTTCCAGAGTAAAAGCATCATTTTTTTCTTCGCCGCGCACTTTTACTTTTATGGCAACCGCGCCATCACCAGCGGGACCATAACTGGACTGGTAGAAAGTAAGACCCTTATAATTGAGCGGATCATTAACCACGATGGGGCGATGGTCAATTTTCACCTCGCCTTGATCAACAATAGTCAGGACACTGCGAAACTCCTTAGGACGCTGGGAATCGCCATAAAAACTAACCGAAAAATCCTCACAACGTACGTCAAACCCTATAGGCAGTGGTTCCGGCACATTGCGCAACCAGATCCGGTCGATTGAGCCACCTTCAGGGATGTTTACATAGCCCTTAAATCCGAAAATATTCCCAATAATAGCCCCGAGAAAAATCACCAGAATCGACAAATGGGTAATATAAACACCAAAGCGCGCATATCTTGTCTTTTCTGCGTACAGATAGGTATTGCCATCAAGTTCGTGCATTGTTGCCACAGCAAAGTTATCTGCCACGAATTTAGCCATTTTCTCGCTAACAGATTTGATATCGCCAGTGACCAACTTCTCATCTACGTTAGAGAAGGTTTTCAACATTTGGTCGCTCGGTGTCAAATTGGGGTGGTGCACCATAGACCACACCCGAGGAAAGCGCTTAATAGAGCAACAAATCAGGTTCATACAGAACAGGGTCAACAGACCGATGAACCAGTATGAGTGGTACATGTCAAAAAACTGCAATCTATTTAGCAGGTTATAGGTATCCTCGCTAAATATCGTCAAATATTGCTTTCGTTCGAGGTTTTGCTGTAAAACAGTGCCGATTATCGATGTCACCGCTAGAGCTATCAGCGAGAAAATCGTCAATTTCAAAGAGCAAAAAAGATCCCAGACACTGTTTAGAAAACTGCGTTGCTGACTACTCAAAGTGTGTCTCCTTTATTAAAATCACAAACCATCTGCGGCTAAACGCTGTTGCACACCGTCACTTTTTATCGCCACTTCGACTGCCATTGCCGCACGCGAATCCTGTAACTGCTGCGCCAATGCTTCGTCTGTCATAGCTAACAACTGTACGGCAAAAATACCTGCATTTTTCGCCCCTGCTTTGCCTATGGCCATCGTAGCCACCGGAATACCGCCTGGCATCTGCACCGTTGCCAGTAGAGCATCTAACCCCTTCAACACAGAACTGTCGATAGGCACCCCGATAATTGGCAAGAGAGTCTCGGCGGCAACAACACCTGCGAGATGTGCAGCAGCTCCAGCACCGACAATTAATATCTTGATGCCACGGCTCGCAGCCATTGATGCAAACTCAGCAGTGCGCACCGGTGAGCGGTGGGCACTTGATACAATCATTTCATATGGCACAGCAAATGATTTCAGCACTTTTGCCGCTTCAACCATCACGGCATAGTCAGAGTCACTACCCATTATAATACCAACGGTAGGACTATTATTTTTCTGAGGTGTCATTGGTTATTTATCCTGTTTTATTCTTAACTTATTATCCGCGGCTATCTTAACGATTTAAGGCTTTCTGCCCGATGTCACTTCTAAGTTGTGCGCCATTCCAGCTGATGACCCTTGTTCCAGCGTAAGCTTTTGCAATCGCTGCAGCGACATCATCACCCCAGCCGGTCACGCCGAGCACCCGACCACCAGCAGTGACAATATTACCGTTTTTGCTCGCGGTTCCAGCATGAAATACCTTGACGCCATCTATGGCGTTAGCACTGTCAATACCGCTAATTACATCACCGTTAGCATAGCTACTAGGATACCCTCCTGCTGCCATAACAACACACACCGCAGCCCGGTCATGCCATTCCAGTGCACTGGTTGTTAACTCGCCGCGCGCACAATCGAGCAGCACCGGCACCAGATCGGATTTCATCCGCAGCAGCAATGGTTGCGCCTCTGGATCACCAAAACGGGCATTAAATTCCAGCACTTTAAAATCGTTATTTTCAATCATCAGACCAATAAACAAAATACCGCAGTAAGGACAACCCTCGGCAGCCATGCCATCAATGGTCGGCTGCGCCACCTCAGCGACAATACGTTGATACAGGGCATCAGTAACTACTGGCGCGGGAGAATAAGCACCCATACCGCCGGTATTGGGACCCTTGTCACCATCAAAAATCTGTTTATGGTCCTGAGCCGACGCCAGCGGCAATACATTTTTACCATCGGTAAAAACAAAGAAAGAAGCCTCTTCACCGGTTAAAAATTCTTCAATCACTACCGCATCACCGGCAGCACCAAACTCTTTATCAACCAAGATTGCGTCGATAGCGCTGATCGCTTCCTCTTCACTCTGAGCGAGGATTACCCCCTTGCCAGCAGCAAGACCGTCGACCTTGACCACAATAGGTGCTCCGTGCTCACGTACGTAAGCAACCGCAGCATCGCGATCGGAAAAAGAGGCATAGGCGGCGGTTTTAATAGCGCATTTGCCCATCAAATCTTTAGAAAAACCTTTACTGCCCTCAAGTTGAGCAGCGGCTTTACTGGGACCAAAAATATTTAATCCCGCACCTTCAAACAAATCGGTAATGCCCAACGTCAACGGCAGTTCCGGTCCAACTACAGTCAAATCAATGGCGTTGCTCTTGGCAAAATCACACAACCCATGAATATCATCGACCGCAATAGCAACATTTTCACCCTGCTCAGCAGTTCCGGGATTGCCTGGGGCACAATAAACTTTATCCACCAATGGGGACTGAGCTATTTTCCACACTAAGGCATGTTCACGTCCACCACCACCTACAACCAATATCTTCATAGTGTTAACTACCTTTATGTTGTTTCTACAGAAACATATCTTCAGTCAGGCTGGCAAATCTACCGTTACTTAATGAAAAACTCTAGGGTCAAAGTACCCCGCGTAACAGGGTAATTTGCACAGTTATATCTATCAGTGGCACCAGAAATTTAACATCCTAGTACCACTGACATAGAACAATTTTATTTAGTGACGGAAATGGCGCATGGAGGTGAAGACCATGGCAATATTATGCTCATCGGCAGCAGCAATAACTTCCCCATCGCGAATTGAACCACCAGGCTGAATAACCGCGGTAATACCGACGGCCGCAGCACTATCCAGACCATCGCGGAAAGGGAAAAATGCATCTGAAGCCATAACCGATCCCGGCACCGCCAGTCCAGCGTTTTCGGCTTTAATGCCAGCAATACGGGCAGAATTTACCCGGCTCATCTGCCCGGCACCAACACCAATAGTCATCGCCTCTTTACCGTAAACAATGGCATTCGATTTAACAAACTTGGCCACGCGCCAGGTAAACAGCAGATCGCTCATCTCCTGCTCGCTAGGTTGGCGCTTAGTAACTACTTTCAATTCATCATACAATGACTGATCGGCATCTTGTACCAACAAACCACCGTTAACTCTCTTATACTCCAAACGCGTAACCGCTTGCCCACTCCAGCTACCACACTCCAGCAGGCGCACATTTTTCTTAGCCTTGATGATCTCAACTGCTTCAGCGCTAACCTGAGGGGCAATAATAACTTCAACAAACTGACGATCGACAATTGCCTGCGCCGTTTTACCGTCCAGTTCACGGTTAAAAGCAATAATGCCACCAAAAGAAGATTCAGGATCGGTGCTAAAAGCACGCTGATAGGCATCATAAATGTTATCAGCCACAGCCACACCGCAGGGGTTAGCGTGCTTCACGATTACACATGCCGGCCCTTCACTGAATTGCTTAACACATTCCAGCGCGGCGTCGGTATCGCCAATATTGTTATACGACAGCGCTTTGCCCTGCAACTGTTTAGCCGTTGCTAAAGATACATCGCTAACATTTTTCTCCACATAGAAAGCCGCATTTTGGTGAGGATTTTCCCCGTAACGCATCACCTGACTCTGGTGGAATTGCAAGCTCAAAGCTGGAGGAAACTGATTAACAGTGTCCCCCATGCGGCTACCTAACCAATTAGAGATGGCACCGTCGTAAGCAGCAGTGTGTTGATAAACTTTTACTGCCAGATCAAAGTTGGTCTTTTCTGATACCGCACCAGCGTTATTCTTCATTTCAGCAAGTACGACTGCATAGTCGTCACAATCAATGACAACAGTGACAAAACGATTATTTTTAGCGGCGCTACGCAACATGGTGGGGCCACCGATATCGATATTTTCAATGGCATCAACCAAGGTACAATCAGCCTTGGCAACAGTATCCTCAAACGGATACAGATTTACCACCACCA
Source organism: uncultured Desulfuromonas sp. (assembly GCA_964536375.1). Taxonomy (GTDB): domain Bacteria; phylum Desulfobacterota; class Desulfuromonadia; order Desulfuromonadales; family Desulfuromonadaceae; genus Desulfuromonas. Next base: position 24,085 of record CAZHXF010000008.1, read on the forward strand.
TATCGATTGGCTGAATATCGTGCTCGGCCATTTTCGCCACATGGGCAGGGTTGTCACGCAAGCCAAGCAAACCGCCGTGTACCTTAGGATGCAATGTCTTAACACGCCCATCAAGCATCTCGGGATAGCCGGTATAATCAGCAACATCAACAACTTTTACCCCTTGCTGACGCAACAGGCTGGCAGTACCGCCGGTTGAGAGAATTTCTACACCGTATGAGCTAAGTTCACGAGCAAAATCGACAATACCAGCCTTGTCAGATACACTGATCAGGGCACGTTTAATGACAGCCATTTGGTTATACCTTTCCCCTTCTATGGGCGCGACCAAGGTCGCATTTAAATTTATTTACTGCTTCTGAGAAATAAAATAACTACCCCCCCAGCAGCACCAACTCAAAACTTTCCTTTTACCTTGTTGCCGCTAACGACACAAGCAAAAACGACTACAATCTACGCATTGGAAAGTTGAGCGCCGCGACAAAAGCCTGCTCAAAACGTGGCGTCCCGGACAACGGGTAAGGGTGCAAATCATCAGCCAACTGTTGAAGTTGTGCAGCATTTCCGCTGATTAAATAGCTAGTTAACCCGGAAATTACTCCACCATCGCAAAACATGACCTTTTCTATCATATTTCCCGGCAACAGCGCAACGTCTTTCATGACTTGGCTGCCCATAGAGAAACCGAGGGCACCGGTTACTACCACAGTATGCAAATCGTCAATAGCCATTCCGGCCCGCGCCACCAAGCATTCCGCTCCAGCGTAAATTGCCCCCTTGGCCAGCTGAAATTGACGAATATCGTCCTGTGACAACTGCAGCACTGTTTTGGCATCGCGATACAAGCACAGGGTACGCCCCTGCGCATTATGACCGAGATAGCGAGTTAAATTATTATCCACGTCATCGGCATCAGCGATAGTACCATCCGCCGCTATCAGACCACCAGCCAACGCGGCACCAATAGCCTCCACCAATCCGCTACCGCACAAACCACGCGGCTGACCGCCACCACGCACCTGCAATTTCAAGCGATCACCATCTAAGCTTATCCCGGTAACTGCACCGGTGGTGGCAACCATCCCGCACGAAATATTCCCACCCTCAAAAGCTGGGCCGGCAGCAACCGAAGTTACCCACCACTGCTCACCATTAAACAGCGCCATCTCCCCATTAGTGCCAACATCGACAAAAAAAGTTCCGCCAGTACAATTGGCAAACGGATACAGCACGGCAACCAAGTCGCCACCGACATAACCACTTACCAGCGGAAATAAAAACAGCGCTACCGGCAAACATGGAAGATTAACCATTGTCGCTGCGCGCGAGGGGGGGAGATGCGGAGGATAGAGCAATTTATCTACCGGCAAACCCTGCAATAGACAACTGATAGCCGGATTGCCTGCAGCAGCAGCGGCAGTTATTTGCGCGCGCTGGGCATGACACTGATTCAATAGGCGGGTAACTAGGTCAGCAATCCCTTGGTGCAAATCCTGTTGAAGTTCGGCAGCAAAACCGGACATAGCCGCTTCCATGCGCCGCACTACATCCGCACCGTGGCGTCCTTGCGGATTAAACAGGGTCGCTTCGGCACACACCTCTCCCGCAAGGTTGAGTAGACGCCCTGCCAAAGTGGTAGTGCCCAGATCAAGAGCCAGCAACAATTGTTGTGAATTGTTCGCCATAATTATATATCTCGCAGTTAAAAACTCAGGCTAACGGTGTTTATAATAGCGCGGCACCCGCTTACTGATTTGGCAAAAAACCTCATAGGAGATAGTGCCAATCTGCTGCGCCCACTGTTCTGCCGACACACATTCGTCGCCATCACAACCAAGCAATGTCACCTGATCTCCGGCACTTACACCAGCGACATCTGTGACATCGAGCAAGGTCCAATCCATACACACCGTACCCGCCACGGCAACACGTTGCCCACGCACCAGAGCACAGCCTTCATTAGACAATAGACGATTATAGCCATCGGCATAGCCTACCGGTATAGCAGCGATAATTGAAGGACGCGTAGTAGTAAAACGCAAACCATAGGAAACCCCGCACCCTGCTAGCATAAGTTTCAGGTGGGCAATTTTAGTGCGTAAGCTCATCACCGGGTGCAAATCCAAGCTCTGCCCGCCGCAACCGGCATCACAAAAGGGCTGACCGCCATACAGGGCAATACCGGGACGGACCAGATTACAGCCATTAGCTATGGCACCGAGGTCAGCATCACAACTTGCCGCGCTATTGGCCGCATGGATGTATGTAGGAGCAAAACCGGCGGCACGTACTTGAGCTACACAGCTTAAAAATATGTCCAACTGGCGACGGGTATAGGGGTGAGCTGGTTCATCAGCCACGGCAAAATGGGTAATCACCCCATCCAGATTAAGATTGGGGCAACGGCGCAACAGGGTTAATATCTCCGGCAAATCTGCCGGCAATACCCCGAGGCGCCCCATACCGCTATCAATCTTCAAATGGCAGTGGCACTGTTTATTGAATTCAGCGCCGGCCGTCTGTAAACGGCGTATCTGCTCCGCCTCAAAAACAACTACCTGCAGGTCATTCGCGATAACCACCGCCTCCTGGCCTGGCGATGAGCCACCCAGCATCAGAATAGGTATTGCGATTCCGGCCTGGCGCAGCTCCAGCCCCTCTTCTGCCATGGCCACTCCGAACATGTCGGCACCAACTTCCTGTAAAACCTGAGCTACAGGCAACGCCCCATGCCCGTAGGCATCGGCTTTTACCACAGCCAACATAGCACAAGACTCCGGCAGACGTTGACGCAGCAGGTTATAGTTATGCCGCAAAGCAGCAAGATCGATCTCTACGTGGGTTGGTCGGTGAGCATACATAATCATATCCCGGTAAGTCACAAGTGCGTTTGCGGTAATTAACAGAGGGGAAGGTTTATTCAGCAGCAAAAAAGGCCGCAACCGCGACCTTTTTATTCAGTAATCATAAATCGATTATTTCTTACCATGAGGATTAAAGACTGTAAAGCCGTTTGATACACCAACAACACTTAGTCATGTTTATGCAGCCATTTTTCTTGCAGATCTGCCACTGACAACGGTTTACTGAAATAAAAGCCCTGTACCTCGTCACAGTTACTCGCGTGGATAAACCCATATTGATCATCAGTCTCAACCCCCTCGGCAATAACTCCTAGGTCAAGACGTTTAGCCATCTCAATGGTAGCATCGACAATGGCGCGATCATTGGCATTACTGCTCAAGTCAGCGATGAAGGATTTATCAATTTTCAGTCGATCTACGGGAAAATTTTTCAAACAACTCAGGGATGAATATCCGGTACCAAAGTCATCCACAGCTAAGTGAATACCCATCGTACGCAACTGCTCCAGAATTTTAACGGTACGCGACAAATCCCCCATCAACACGCTTTCGGTTATCTCCAATTCAATGAAATGGGGATCAGCGCCGGTCTCATCCAGCAATCTACTGACTGTGGCTACAAGGTCACCCTGAATAAACTGACGCCCCGACACATTAATCCCCACCCGATAGGGCAACCTCCCCTGCTGCTGCCACTGTACGCACTGTTCAAAAACTTTACGCATTACCCATTCACCTACAAGCAGAATCAAGCTCGACTCCTCAGCCAATGGAATAAAATGGCACGGTGCGAGAATCCCCAACTGCGGATGTTTCCAGCGTACCAGCGCTTCAACGCCAGCCACCTTGTTAGAAACAAGGTCAATCTGCGGTTGATACTCGACAAACAGTTCCTCCTGTACCAACGCGCGGCGCAGATTAGCTTCCATATCCATGCGGGAAACCGCTTTAGTGTTCATCTGCGCTAAATAAAACTTGAAGGTATTCCCTCCAGCATCTTTCGCGGCATACATAGCCATGTCAGCGCAACGCAACAGTTCCGCCGGGTCGTCACCATCTTGCGGATACAGAGCAATGCCAATACTGGTAGTACTGACGATGCTGCGCACCCCAAGGTCAAATGGTTGTGATACAGCTTGAAGAATTTTTTCTGCTATTCTGGGCAGATTAGTGTCATCACGATAATCTGAGAGAATTATAACAAATTCATCACCACCCAAGCGCGCTACAGTATCATTTTGCCGCAAACATTCGCTTAAGCGCACGGCAGCCTGGCATAACATATCATCGCCGATAGAATGGCCAAGACTATCGTTAACCACCTTAAAGCGATCCAGATCAAGAAACAGCAAGGCAAAGCTACCTTCGCGGCGGCGCGCCTGCGCTACTGCCTGCTCCAGACGATCTGTTAGTAAACTTCTATTCGGCAATTGAGTAAGGCTGTCGTAATAAGCCAGATTCCTGATCTGCACCTCAGCCTCTTTACGGCTGGTAATATCTTGAATGACTGGTACGGTATACAGGGGCTTACCCTCAGCATCGAAAAACCACGTTGAGGATAACTGCGCCCAGAACACGCTGCCATCTTTGCGTAAATAACGCTTTTCGCACACAATTGCCCGCGAGGGACTGGCCATAGTGATATTACGCCGCGCCAAAGTTTCTTCAATATCATCGGGATGGGTTACATCGGTGATGGTTAAACGGCGCAATGCTTCTTCGCTATAGCCAAGGAAACGACAAAAAGCAGGATTGGCTTGCAGGAAATGGCCGTCAGGAGCCACCATAGCCATGCCTGCTACAGATGACTGAAAAATAGTGCGAAAGCGTTCTTCTGAGGCGATTAATTTACGCTCTGTAGCTTTACGAACAGTTATATCACGGAAAAAACCATGAAGCCCAATGGGCTCATCTGCCTCAAAATACAACGCAATACTCCCCTCGGCAATAAGCCTGCTACCGTCACGAGTTTTAAACTCAACCTCAAAACGGGGCACAGTCTCACCAGCCAACAGACGCTCGATGCGCCCCTGACAATCGCAGTGGAAGTCTTCATGGAGCAGATCAAAAAAATTCAGACTATCCAGATCTTTCTCACTATAGCCCAAGGTTTCATGCCACATACGATTGACGTAGATCACCTGTCCAGCAAAACTTACCACCTGAATTAAGTCATTACTATTTTCAAGTAACTGTGCGTATTCCAAACAGCCCCCCCCCCCAACAAACACGAACATTGTCCGCATTTGTTATTCACGCTGCCACAATAACAAATCCGAAGCAGTAAGTCCCTAACCGAAGCATCGTATAATTACGATATATGCAAGTAGCATACCCCGAATAATCAGCCGTTCAAATAAAACCTGCGGAGTTAATGAACATATAAAACTAAGAATTTTACTCTATTGTCTAACCAATATATAGTATATTTACGCTAATTACCCCCCTGCTAATTTTAATAAAACAGCACAACCTCTTTTACACCAGAACAAGAACATTGACATAGCAATATGAATCCACTAGTCTCACATCACCATGCCCATCATATTAATTGGGCTGGTTTGCTGGGGGAGTGCACACACTGAGAACTCTAATACTAGAGTAACCCTTGGAACCTGATCCGGATTATGCCGGCGGAGGGAAGCGACCACGCACATATCGTGTTTTGACCGCACCTATTCTGGCTGTGGTTACTTATGACTGACAATACGCACCAGACACAACTTATCCACACAGCAAAAACCAGTGGAGTATACCTCATCACTGATGATAGCCCTAAAAAACAGCTGTTACGCAAAGTAAAAGCTGCTCTTAACGGTGGAGTACGTCTAGTACAGTATCGCGACAAAAAGCGCTGCGCTACAGACAAGCTTCAGCTCGCCATCGAGTTACGTCAGCTGTGTCATCAATATAAGGCCATGTTTATCATCAACGACAGCGTTGAGCTAGCTCAGCAATGTCAGGCTGATGGCGTCCATCTCGGTCAGAGTGACGACAGCATAAACGCTGCACGCTCTGCCTTGGGCAATAAAGCACTCATCGGCGTCTCTACCCGCACTGTACAGATGGCCCAACAAGCACAACTGCATGGAGCCAACTATATCGGTGTGGGCAGTATCTATCCCACTGCTACCAAGCAAGATGCCGTGCATATTGGCATCGCCGGGTTAAAAGAAATTCGCGCCGCAGTAGATATCCCTATCATAGCCATTGGTGGCATTGACAACGACGGACTCGCGGCAGTTATTCAAGCTGGAGCTGATGGCGCAGCAGTGATTTCAGCTATCATGTCAGATTCGCAGCCAACGCTGGCGGCGCGCGAACTGGTCATACAGTTCAACCAGCTACTACCATGGCCACGCGGCAAAGTACTGACAATTGCCGGTTCCGACAGCAGTGGTGGCGCCGGAATCCAGGCTGACATCAAAACCATTACCCTGCTTGGCAGTTACGCCAGCAGTGCTATAACTGCCTTGACTGCACAAAACACTCATGGGGTCAGCGCTATCCATGCCCCACCGTCAATCTTCTTACGCCAACAAATAGAAGCAGTGCTCAGCGACATCGGTAGCGATGTTATCAAGACCGGCATGCTGTATAGTGCCGAGATAATTGACATCATCGCTGACACCCTGGACAGTACAGCAGAGTATAGCGCGCTACCCTGCGTCATCGATCCGGTAATGATCGCCAAGGGGGGCAGCAACCTACTCCAGCAGCAGGCCATCGACACCTTTATCCAGCGACTACTGCCAGCAGCCTACCTGCTCACTCCTAACATCCCCGAAGCTGAAGTTTTAACCGGAACAAAAATTAACGATTTGACCACCATGGAACAAGCAGCTCAGCAACTGCATACCATGGGCGCGCGCAACGTATTCGTTAAAGGCGGTCACCTTGGCGGCGATCCGGTTGATGTCCTACTATACAACGGACAAATTTACCATTACAGTGCACCACGCATTGACACTGAGCACACTCATGGCACCGGTTGTAGCAGCGCAGCCTGCATCGCCACGCTGTTAGCTCAGGGCATAGCCTTACCGCAAGCGCTACAAACCTGCAAAAAATTTATTACTCGGGCAATAACCGATGCCCCCCAGTTGGGACACGGTCACGGTCCAATCAATCATTACACTGCCGCACTTTCCATTGTCGATCGTTAAACGATCGCCACCAATAAAGGATTAACATCATGACGTTAATAGAAGCCGCCCGCAAAGGGATCATTACCGATATATTACGCCAAGCAGCCGAAGCTGAAGGAGTTGACGCAGAATGGTTACGTACTCATGTAGCCGAGGGCACAGTATGTATCTGCCACAACGTTAAACGCAAAAATGGTATCCCTCTCGCTGTAGGCAAGGGGCTGCGCACCAAAGTCAACGCCAACATCGGCACCAGCAAGGATGACACCAGCATTGATAACGAGATGGAAAAAGCTCGCGTTGCTGTTGCCGCCGGAGCCCACGCCCTGATGGATTTATCTACCGGCGGTCCCATCGATGAGATTCGTGCTGCTATCATTGCCGAAACCGAAGCCTGCATCGGCACCGTTCCGCTGTATCAAGCTGCCGTTGACACCATCACCAAAAAGAAAAAAGCCATGGTACAGATGACGGTTGATGAAATATTTGAGGGCATCAAAAAACACCTTGACGATGGTGTTGACTTTATCACTGTCCACTGTGGAGTTACTCAGCTCACTCTTGATCGGATGGATCGCGAAGGTCGCATTATGAATGTAGTATCGCGCGGCGGTTCGTTTACCGCTAAATGGATGGCTTATAACCGTGCGGAAAACCCACTCTACGAATATTATGATCGTCTGCTGGAGTTGGTCCGTCCCTACGATGCGGTGCTATCACTTGGCGATGGTTTCCGTCCTGGTTGCCTGAATGACGCTACCGACCGCGCCCAGATTCAGGAACTTATCATCCTTGGTGAGCTCACCAACCGCGCTTGGGATGCCGGGATTCAGGTTATGATCGAAGGACCTGGACATATGCCGCTAAATCAGATCAAAGCCAACATTACGCTGCAAAAACAACTATGCCACGGTGCCCCATTCTACGTCCTCGGTCCACTGGTAACAGATTTAGGAGCTGGCTACGACCACATCACCTGCGCTATCGGTGGCGCAATTGCTGCATCTGCCGGCGCTGACTTTCTCTGCTATGTAACTCCGAGCGAGCATCTGTGTTTGCCTGACGTTAGCGATGTCCATGAAGGAGTAATTGCCAGCCTTATAGCCGCTCACGCTGCCGATATCGTCAAAGGGGTACCTGGGGCTATCGAACAGGATCATGCCATGGCTAAGGCACGCAAAGACCTAGATTGGGAAAAACAATTCGAACTGGCGATAGACCCAGCAAAAGCCCGTGAGAGGCGCAGCTCCAATAAGGCAGCTGATGAACATGGCGCGTGCACTATGTGCGGTGACCTGTGCGCAGTAAAAATTATGGATGAGCGCCGCGAGGAACTGGATAACCAATAAAAATAGTTAGAGCAGATCGGTAAGCAACTGTGCATATACACAGAAACGAGTTGTGCTTCACCAGTCAAACAAATACGCGTCTCAACGTATTAACTGCTAACATGGCTTGCTAAAGTAGCTTCCATCAAAGTTTGTTGTGGCAGATGAGATTTGATACCTCCTTTCTTCCTTAGTTTATAAAATAAACAGCCGATTCGGATGCCTCCCCGAATCGGCTGTTTTGCATTTAACGCCTTGATACAAGCTACTACTGGAACAACTACCCATCCAACAAGCCTTGCGGATCAAGACCAATACGCAGGCAACCCCAATGTCGCCCATTGATTATGATCGGCAGCGACAAGTCGCTCACCACATTGCCGGTATCACGGCAGTAGGTCTGGAGGAGAAACTTTTTCTCATTGCGTCCCGCAGCTAATCCTACCGGATCATTAAACAGGCGCTTATCGCGACTGTTGATCAGATCTTGCTCGTTATTGCCCGTCACTGGCTGGGAATAAAAACTGTTGTGCGTAGGCGCATAGCCATTCTTATCCATACACAGGCAGAATATACCCCCTTTGACCCGACGCACTACCTCATCATACAATGGCTGCATCTGTTGCTCGAAAGCACTGTCGTAGGCAGTTTTGTACTTCGCCGGGTCAGTGCCATGAATAGGCATATAGTTGGTGTCGAACACATCCAAACCCCGATCGGCAAATTTAGTGATTTGGTTCTGGAGTTTGTCGCGCACCAGAACACCAATATTCAAAGCACGCTCAAAGCTGCCCTGACCAACTTTAAAGTTAGACACCGTCTCCTGCATGTTTTGAGTCGTATCGTTGAGCTCACCAGTGAAGGTTGACGCCTGATTCATTGCCTGCGCGACGGTGCCGCTAAGCTGTTTAACCTGACTTATATTCTGGTGCACCATGTTGGCCGCGGCAGACAACTCCTCAACCGAAGCGCTGATGCGATGCAAGCTATCGTAGGTTGTCTCAAAATCATTAACCATTACAGTAAACTTGGCGCAAGAGTCTTCCACAACCTCTCTGGTGGAACTTATGTTACCGGCGATCAAAGAGGTACCCTTCTGGGTTTGTCTAACTCCTTCAATCATATCATGCAAGGTATCACCGATATTTTTAGCCGCATCACTGACCTGATTGGCAAGGTTTTTAACCTCTTCAGCAACCACGGCAAAACCCCGCCCTGCTTCTCCGGCACGCGCCGCTTCAACTGCCGCATTTAACGCCAGCAATCCTGTCTGATTGGAGATACTCTGAATCAGAGCAACAACAGTTTCAATCCCCTTAGATTTTTCATCCAGCCCTTCAACAGTTTGAACAAAAGCATTCAAAGTTGAATCTACTTCAATGATATATTCGTTAGCTTCCTGCAAGCGGTCAAGAGAAGAGCGCGCCTGATCCAATTGCTGAGAAGTGCTGGCCTGAATTGTCTGGGCATTGTCAGCAATTTCACCAGTAGCACCTGTGCTTTCAGCACTACTAGCATATATGGCATCGGCAAGTTCACCTTGCTGGCGTGACATTTCATTTGTTTCTTGCACCTGTTTACCAACCGAGGCTGAGCGCACCGCTATCTGCACCCCCTGCTGACGCACCATCCCGATAATAGAGCGCAACTTGCCCATGAAGTGGTTAAACCCTTGAGATAAATCTCTTATTTCATCGTTTGTAGTACAGGGGATATCGCGCGACAGATCACCATCGCCACTACCGATATCTTCAAAGATAGAGGTAATATGTTGTAATGGGCGCACTATCATAAAGCGTAAAAACAATATTTGCGCTACTGAGATAATCACGCTTAAAACCAAAATCGCGATTAACCATAACTGGGCATTGGCATGAATAGCGACAATCTGACTAGTTGCATCTGCGAGGGAAACACCGCTGTGCAGCTCACTGGCAACGAGCTTCTGCTCACGCAACAACACTGCGGAAACTGCAACTACCGCCAACAACAGGAACAACACATTCCCGGCTATTTTTTTGGTAAGAGAATTGAATAGCTGTTTCTCCACCCCCCGATAAATTTCACTAAAAACACCCATTTCACGCTCCCTAAAAGGCACCAATAAATTCGACTATGTCATTATATATAAAACAGGCAGAAAATCAAACGCCGTTTTTTATTTTCCAACATGCATAGTTAAAAATATCTTTATCCAGCAATAGACCAAGCTAGCTGCATAAAACATGGGGACAAAACAGCAGAACGCACTAATCATTAAACGGGAAAATCAGAGTTTTGTGAAAGAAAAATCTTCAGCTCTTCCGGAAGTGGGCTCTCTATTTCTACCATTGCGGCGCTGAAGGGATCAACAAACGCCAAACGACAGCAATGCAAAAACATGCGCTGCAATCCAGCAGGGCATGGACCGCCATAGCGGCGATCACCAAACAACGGATGCCCCTGATCAGCAAGCTGACGGCGAATTTGGTGTTGGCGGCCAGTGTACAGAGTCAACTCCAGCAACGACATAACATCGCTGCGCTGCAACGCCCGAAACGAGGTGGTCGCCTCTTTATCTGTACCTTTTGCCGGCAATATTGAGCACAGCATGCCACTACCCCCAGTGCGCCCTTGCGCTAAAGCGATATAGCTCTTTTCAACTTCGTGTTGCATGAACATCTTGCCAAATGCACTACATGCTTTTTTCCCCTTGCCATATAACACTGGCCCGGAAGTCTCTATATCCAGACGGTGTACCGGCGCACAGCTGAATGACGAGCCGCGCTCAGCAAGTAAAGCAACAACTTGATCAGTTAAATTCTGCTGTTCATGACCGACACTGGCATGCACTGCCAAACCTGAAGGCTTGTCAACAATTAAGATCTCCCGGCTTTCATACAAAATAACCACCGGCTGGGTACCATCAGCTCTTATACCACTCAACAACTCATGCAAACGACCACTTTGCGGTAGCTCAATCACCATTCCATCGCAAAGAACACTTGCCTCATCCAATGGAACACCACCAGTCATTATTTTTCCTTTTTTCAGCAGCTGACGCAAATAGCTGCGCGCAGCAGCTGAAACATGCCGCTGCAAAAACTCCAAGGCTGACAGGTTAACTTCATTAGCGGCGACCGTTAATTTATACATATCCATCCGGGGTAATAATCCTTTTAACTACGGCATTACTTAAATTATCGATCTTCTCATCGCAGTCGCGCCCATCGCCAACCACGTACTGAACTTACTGTATACATCAGCGTCTCAGCATTAATATCTCCAACATATATTATCTGCTCCCTAACACAACCGCGTTCCAACAGCGCCTGCCTGTAAGTGCCCGGCAACAGACCACAGATCAACGGCGGCGTTACCCATTTACCATTCAGCCAACTTGGATGCCACTTGACAGACTAATGAATTGCGTAATAATCGTCACTGCTCCCCCAACTTAGCGCAGCGACAGCGTACCACAAGCAGCACTCATCTTCGTGTACTAAAGTTGCCCTACCAGCACCCACTGTAAGTCAAATTTGAACGCTGTACAAACAAGATCAACTCTGCTATTGAAACAGCTTTTTTAATGACCAGAAAAGGCAACACATGGTAAACAGCAAAAGACGCTGGATATTGCGGCAAATCGAACTGAAAAAACTCTCCACCCTTAGCTTACCATTGATACTTGCCCAACTGGCACAATCAAGCATGGGTTTCGTTGACACTGTAGTTGCAGGAAGGGTGAGCGCAAACGACTTAGCTGCTGTTGCCATCGGCTCCAGCGTGTGGTTTCCGCTATTCCTGCTACTGCTGGGAGTTCTCAACGCCCTGACCCCGACCATATCCCAAGCCCATGGTGCCGGGCAGCACGATGTAATTCGCCAAGTTACGCCACAGGGCATATATCTGGGCGGTTTAGCGGGCTTAGTAATAATGCTGGTGCTGCAACATTCCAGCGTCATCCTGCCATGGTTCCACACTGCCCCAGAATTAATCCCATTGATAGAGGGCTATCTCCATGGTGTATCCTGGGGTTTCCCTGCTATTGGCATATGCTTCGCCCTGCGCTATTGCAGTGAAGGCTTATCCCTGACCCGACCAAGCATGATAGTAAGTTTTTTAGGGCTGGCGGTTAACATCGGGGCCAACTATGTACTGGTGTTCGGCAAACTGGGTTTCCCAGCCATGGGCGGCGTCGGTTGTGGTCCGGCCAGCGCAATCACCATGTGGGTCATGTTCTTTGGCATGCTAGTGGTTTTCTGGCGGGGCAACATATACCGCAACTTAAAGATGTTGCAATTTAATGCCCCGTGGTGCTGGAACACTCAGAAACAACTACTAAAACTCGGGCTACCCATTGGCGGCGGACTGTTCATTGAATGCAGCATCTTTGCCATAATCGCCCTATTACTGGCGCGATTTGGTGCCCAAAGCGTGGCTGCCCATCAAATTGCCCTGAATTTCACCTCGATGATATTTATGATCCCCTTGAGCATTGCCACAGCTCTTTCAGTGCGCGTGGGCTACACCATCGGGCAGCAACGCAAGCAACAACTACTGCGCACTATTCGCTGTGGCATAGCTGGTGCAATCGCACTGGCAGTGATCAGTGCGGCAGCAATTGCATTACTACCACTACAATGTGTATCGATTTACACCACCGACCCACAACTGAGCCACGCAGCGGCAACACTGCTTTTCCTTGCCGCCATCTACCAGATTCCAGATGCCATTCAGGTCAACTGTGCCGGTGCCTTACGCGGTTGCAAAGACACCAGAGTCCCGATGTTTATCCAGACTGTTGCCTACTGGGGCATAGGACTGCCTGTCGGTTGCTATCTGGGCTTGTACCTACAATGGGGAGCGCGTGGCTTCTGGGTGGGCTTGATATGTGGGCTAACCAGTGCCGCCATCATGCTGGTGCTACGCTTGCGCTATATACTGAGCAGGCTCAATTTCCAGCGCCAGCTTAATTAGGAAAAAATATAACCAAGGGCAACTTAGTGGCAGCTTATTTCTCTTGTCCTCTACATAAGTTTGTGCTCTTATTGTCCGGTTTGGCGTGACCAAACATCTACTGGGCAATAATGTTTTGCTTGAAGCAGATAGAACAAGACAAACAGCAGCGCTGCTTGTTCAAAATCGCCACCAACCATGGTGTCCATTTTGGGTTTCCGCCCTGGGAACCCGCAGGTTATCAATTGATTAACCTGCTGAAGGAGTTTTCAGCCATGTGTGCAAAAAAAGCAACTCGCACCAAGCGAGCACCAAAAATCAAACTGCGCGGATTCAACAATCTAACCAAAACCCTATCCTTTAACATCTATGATGTGTGCTACGCCAGAGAACCTCAGGCACGCAAAGAATACCTCGAATATATTGATGAAGAATATAACGCTGAGCGGCTGGAAACCATCCTTGCCGAGGTAGCGGATATTATCGGTGCCACTGTTCTCAACGTAGCCAGTCAAGACTATGATCCGATGGGTGCCAGTGTAACGGTTTTAATTGCTGAAGAACCGATTGAACCAAAACACGACCAGATACTTGCTCATCTGGATAAAAGTCATCTGTGTATCCACACCTACCCAGAAACTGACAGCAAACTGGGAATATCCACCTTTCGTGTTGATATTGACGTGTCCACCTGTGGCAAAATCAGCCCACTGAAAGCGCTTAATCACCTCATCGACTCATTTGAATCAGATATCGTACTGATGGATTATAGGGTGCGCGGTTTTACCCGTGACGTTTATGGGCAAAAGCACTACATCGATCACCGTATCCACTCGATACAACAGTTTATCGACAAGAAAAAACGCGAACTGTATAACTGTATTGACATCAATATCTATCAGGAAAATCTATTTCACACTAAAATGATACTCAAAGATATTGACATCAAACAGTATCTGTTTGGTGCTGCCATGCAAACATTTTCCGATCAAGAGAAAGAGCGCGTCTCGAAACTTCTGCATCAGGAAATGACAGAAATCTTTTATTCAAAAAATATTTTCCACTAATTTCGGCACCTATTGCTACGCAAAAAGACACCAGCCCGGCACATTAAATGTGCCGGGCTGGTGTTTATTTAACGACGTTTTAGCTAAATCTCTTAATCTTCAGGGGCAAAGTTATCCTTGGATGCGCCACATACCGGGCAGCGCCAATCATCGGGGATATCCGCAAAAGCAGTCCCCGCAGCGATACCACCATCTGGATCTCCAACAGCCGGATCATACATATAACCACAAGGACCACAGACCAAGTTTTTCATTTTAGTTCTCCTTTTAAAGTTAATTAACCACGATATATCCGTGCGCCAGCTTGCCAGCACACAATATTTAACAAATTAAACCGCAGTAACTGGTGCCGGGCGCAACCCAAGTTCTCGATTAAGCATGAATATACCGTTGCCTGAGCTTTCCACCAGCTTCACCTTATCAATAATACTGTTCAGCGTTGATTCCTCTTCAACCTGCTCATTGACAAACCATTGCAAAAACGAATTGGTACCATGATCGCGTTCCTCTAATGCAAGATCTACCAGCGCATAAATGCGTTTAGTGACTTCACGCTCATGAACCAGGCTCGCTTCAAAAACTTCCAGTGGCGTACCAAAATCACTTGCCGGTTTTGGACAGCAATCCAATTCTACTTTGTGCGCCTGATCCAGCAGATAATTATACATCTTCATAGCGTGAATCTGTTCTTCAAAATATTGGTTGTAAAACCAACTACCAAAACCATCCAGCCCCTTATAACTTGAATACGCACTCATAGACAGGTATAGGTTTGCCGAAAGAAATTCAAAATTCATCTGTTTATTGATGGCCTTCGCCATGGCATCACTGATCATGGATATCTCCTATGCTATGCTGGGAACAATTGATAACCTAATTTGTCGTAATTTGTACAATATATGATCACAGCTTTTTTCTCAAACAAAAAAGATGTTAAGCAAAACAATAAATCACTTATTGGTACAGTAGTCAACATCGTCGAGATTCAGCGCTTGGTAGAAAATCTGGTTTTGCCGTTTCACCATTGACTCGGTCCGGTTTCCCCTTGACCCTGTTTCAGGAAACCTTATTGTCAACTAAGGCACAACAAATAGCGCCAGCAGTAGATCTGTCCATCCTGTTAATTAATGCACGTAACCATCGCCCGATTATCTCTTAGCCATTCCCTGAGAAATGCGGTCGAGAACCATGGCAATGAGTACGATGCAAAGTCCAGCAACAGTGGCAAGACCGATATCAAGGGTGTTAAGCCCACGCACAACTGGTCCACCCAGTCCACCGGCACCGATGAGAGCGGCTATAACGACCATGGATAGGGACATCATGATGGTCTGATTGAACCCAGCCATCACCGAGGGGAGGGCAAGGGGGACCTGGACCCGGCACAGCAACTGGAAAGGGGTTGCGCCGAAGGCGGTAGCAGCCTCGACCAGTTCAGGATGAACTGAACGTATACCAAGACTGGTTAGACGGATTAACGGCGGCAGCGCGAAGACGATGGTTGCCAGCACCCCAGAAACGTTACCGATGCTGAACAGCATAACCACTGGCACTAGGTAGACAAAGGGGGGGGTGGTCTGCATGACATCGAGCATAGGGCGTAAAAACATCTCGAAGCGATCACTACGACCAGCCATGATTCCTAGTGGAATGCCGAGGATAGCGCAGAACATGACCGAGCACAGGACCATCGAGAGGGTCGTCATTGTTTCATCCCAAAGACCGAGATATCCAACGGTGAGAAGAGTCGCCAAGGAGAAGATAGAGACCCGCTTACCGGCATAGCGCCAGGCCACCAGAACGAAAAAAAGCATGACAACAGAGGGAGGGAGGATGTTCAGCGCCCAATCTAACCCCTGCAGTATCTTTTCGATCGGCACCTTGACTACTTGGAAGAGTTCTCGATAGTTTTCGACAAGTACCTCGACACCGTTTTGCACCCACTTGTCAAGGGGTATAAGTCGGTCTTTAAATTCAAAAATACGCATATGCAATTTTCAACTCCGTAGAGAGAATAGATTTAGCTATTTTGACTTCGCTGCAAGGTGCGCAAGAAGTGGTTTTTGGAAACAGCTCCGAGATATCGGCCATCGGCATCGAGAACGGGCACTGGCCAGGGTTTAGAGGTAATTTCAGGGAGGATTTCCTGCATTGAATCCTTCGCTTGTACTGCTTGAGCTTCACCGAGAAGTGCCTGAGTGATATCCTTGTCATCCGCGGGGCTATCGATCAGTTCCCGCAGGGAGTCGGCAGAGACGATGCCAACAAACTTTTTGTCTACATCAAGAATGTAGCCATAGTCTCGATCCGCATTGGCCATGCGCTGTAATGCTGCGCGAGGGCCGCCCCCCGGATGACGAACAAGCGTAACCTGGGTGTTTCTAGCGATATCGCCAGCGGTGAGGATATTAGTGGGGTCGACACCGCGAAAAAAAGCTTCAACGTAGCTATCGGCCGGATTCTGCAAGATATCCTCAGGGGTGCCGATCTGGACAACGCGCCCCCCTTCCATGATGGCGATCCGGTCGCCTATCCGCATCGCCTCGTCGAGATCGTGGGAGATAAAGATGATGGTGCGCTTGTGCTTGGCCTGCAATTTCAACAGTTCGTCCTGCATCTCGCACCGGATCAGCGGATCAAGGGCAGAAAAGGCCTCGTCCATGAGTAACACGTCGGGGTCGACAGCCAGCCCCCTGGCCAAGCCCACGCGTTGCTGCATACCGCCGGAGAGTTCATTAGGACTGCTCTTAGCATAAGTTTGCAACCCGACCTGCTCGAGGGCCGCCATCGCCCTCTCATTGCGGGTTTCCCGGTCTATACCGGCCATTTCCAGCCCAAAGGCGGCGTTTTCGAGCACGTTCATGTGGGGCATTAAGGCGAAAGATTGGAAGACCATGCTCATCTTCTTGCGCCTAACCTCTACAAGTTCCGCATCACTCATGCTCGCAACATCCTGACCGTCGATGAAGACATGTCCGGAGGTTGGCTCGATCAGGCGGTTAAGCATGCGCACCATGGTAGATTTTCCGGAACCTGAGAGCCCCATGATGACAAATATCTCGCCAGTCATGACCTCAAAACTGGCGTCCTGAACTGCGACGGTCATTCCGGTGCGCTTGTAGATAGCATCCTTATCAACACCCTCCGCAAGCATTTGCAACACTTTTTTAGGTTTATGGCCGAAAATCTTGTAGAGGTTTTCGACTTTTATCTTGATTGGCATAAAAAATTCCTGGTTACAGTACGCTGATAATAGCTGTATCTCCGGGATTTAAACTCACAGTGAAGTAGGCTTATCTGGGTGGAGATGCAGCGCTGATTAAAAGGTCATAACAGCATACACCTCAAAAAGAATGGAGTCGTCGTTGCCACCGGTGTATTCCTTAGCGGCAGTCCTGGGGGTGGCCCAGGCAAAAACACCGCTGACATACAGATGGTCGTTTATTGAGTAGTCAGCGTACAGGTTCACCTCGTCAGCAAACTTCTTTCCAGAGACCTCTGTCCCAAAAATATTTCCCTGATCGAGGCGAAATTCGTAATACAGAGCCCCAATGGAAAGTTTATCAGTTGGGAGCAGGTTCAAGTGAACCATGTTAACTTTTTCGTTACTGTTAAACAAAAAATATTCCCCGGTAATCTCGCCCATGAAGTGGGTACCCCATCCCCGACTGAAACCGTAAAACATCGGATCAAAGGCTTCATATTGGTCATCGTTCGGATTCCTGTCACCGCTAAAAAAAGCATAACGGTAACTTAACGTTGGCGTCCAGGCACACTGGGAAAAAGTGTACCCAGCTTCGCCATACCAGCCTTTGGCGTCTACATCGAGACGGTTGCCCTGGCTTTGCTGCGCGTATTCAAACGCCAAGAACAGCTCTTCCTGGTTGATATTGGCAAGAGGTGTACCCTGAGCCCGCACACTGAAAACCTTCATACCCTTGCGATTTTCATAGAATCCACCGCCGTCGGAATCGGTAACATCCATCAAGCTCACTCCAGCGGTTCCCAGCTCATGAATGTACTCGAAGTTGATTCCGTAAAGTTCGGTGTCGTCGTAATCACCATCGGCCTTGAGATAAAAGAGATCAGCACGGACCGGCTTGGTATTGAGACGTAGTATCGCCGTCTTATCGAATGAGCGGTGAGGGGCAAGCCAGTAAGCGCCATCCGCACCATCGAAAGCACCGTCCATGATCAGAAAACCGTCGCCTATGGCAAATTCCTGTTCACCGAAAGAGATATCTACGACATCTTCTCCTAGAGAAGAGAATACCTGCCCAGATTTCCAACCGATGTATCCCAATTCGGATTCTATTGCTTCCGGGCGGTCGTTGGAAAAATCTCCACCATCGCCGTCGCCTATAGTAGAAGTAGCAACGTAGCTCAGACCGCCGTAAAATGTGCCTGCCCTAGGGGTGGTGTAACTAGCATCAAGGATTGGTTTAAAGTAACCTTCCTGCCACTGAACCGATGTTTTACCATCGGAAAACCGCCCTGCTCCGAAATTGACATCGTTGTTAAAGAACAGTCCGGCACCGGCCTCAAGAGTGAGGTCAGCCTTGACTCCGTTCTGATCATAGAGAGAAATTGCAGACCTGGCCGGGCTGGGAAACAACAGACCGGCAGCGCCAATAGCGACGATTGCCAGCGAAAAAAACTTTGCTATCTTCAATTATATTACTCCTAAATGTGGTTTTCTCGGGCGTTCGACTGTGAGTCGACTCACCATTTAACAAAGTACTGAATCCGTGAGTACCGCGGTTTAAATACTCGGCAAGGAAGATTCAAAGACCGGCAGTGCAGGTTTGCCGTCAACGGTTGTAACTCCTTCGAGCCAGCCCCGGTAGATTTCTGGATGCTGCTTGAGCCAGATCAGCCCGGCTTCGCCGTGCTTCAGTCTGCGATTGTCCTGAAGCATTTGGGCAATCTCGTTCATCATGGTAATTGGAAAAGTGAAATTCTTCAGAAACCGGGCGACATTCGGTTGTTCCTCGGCAAAACCCTTGCGGAGGTTAGTGAAAACCGTGGCTGTTCCGTTGTTTTCACCGAAGGTTTCAGCGGTGCTGCCGGTGAGATACTTCATATCGATGATCTGGTTCATGTAATGAGGAGACCAGCCGAGAAAAACAATCCATTTTTCCCGCTGAACAAAACTCTTGATCTCAGAGAGCATGATCGGTTCACTGGTAGCGATCAGCTTGAAATCACCAAGACCGAACATGTTTTTATCAATCATGGTGCGAATGATCTTGTTGCCGTCATTGCCGGACTCAAGACCATAGATCTTATTGTCGAGTCGGTCGGCATACTTGG
This sequence comes from uncultured Desulfuromonas sp., assembly GCA_964536375.1. Classification (GTDB taxonomy): domain Bacteria; phylum Desulfobacterota; class Desulfuromonadia; order Desulfuromonadales; family Desulfuromonadaceae; genus Desulfuromonas. The sequence goes on from CAZHXF010000008.1 coordinate 43,743, forward strand.
CAATGTCGGAAAAATCTTTAAGCCCGCCGTCGACAACATAGGCAGGAACCGCCAGGGTGTATTTCGCCCCAGGCATATTGGCTAAGTATTGGACCACCGTTCCTTTTTCAAAAAACTTATTAGCGATACTCTCCATAGAGGGCATCCAGTTACCGAGAAAGATATCAGCATCCCCCATGTCCATAGCCTTGTAGGCGATGGGCACAGAAAGAGTGTTTTGCGAGGCATCGTAGCCGAGGCTGTTGAGAATGCTCACTCCCAGTGCGGTCTTAACCGTTACACCAGTCCAGCTGACACTGGCAAAACGTATCTGGTTTGAAGCTAAAGCGTTCCCGGCGAATATCAAGGTCACTACGATTAAGATGCATGCAATCAAAAGTCTCCGTTTAAGAGGATAGAACATGGACTTCTCCTTTTTAGATGATTATTGGTAATTATTCAGCACCTCTTCAGGTTGGTACGCATTCCCCCATAACAAGGGTGTTTGTCGCCATGGACGGCGACAACAAACCCCATGGATGGGTCCCTTGTTGTGGGGATTGAGCACCTATCATGCTGAATAGTTACGAGTATTGAATGGCCCTTAGCGTTAGTGAGCCGTATCGATTAGAATATTAAATGCCGAACCAGTTGAGAGGTTGTGGATTGTAATTCTGGAAAATATGCTTGACCTCGGTATATTCTTCCAGCCCTATCCGACCGAGTTCCCGGCCGAGGCCGGACTGCTTGTACCCGCCCCATGGTGCCTGGGTGAAGTAAACATTGAAATCATTTTCCCAGACGGTGCCGAAGCGCAGCCCCTTACTCATCCGGTGCATCCGGTCAGCGTCCCGGGTCCAGAAACCAGCTGCCAAACCATAAATCGTACTGTTGGCCCGGCGTATCACCTCATCTTCGTCGGTAAAGACCTCTACAGTGATAACCGGGCCGAAAACTTCTTCCTGCACGATGCGCATGTCATTAGTACAGCCGGTAAACATGGTGGGCAGATAGAAAAATCCCTCCTGCAGTTCGGGAGCATCCGGCCGCTGACCGCCCAATTCGAGCCGAGCACCCTCTGCAATGGCGATGCGGACATAGTCCTCGACCTTGGCCAAGTGTTCCGCTGATACCAACGGTCCCATCTGAGTTCCCACGTCAAAGCCATTGCCGATGCGGATTTTATCCATTCTAGCCTTGAGCCGAGCGACGAAACTGTCGTGAATCGACGCCTCGACCATCAGCCGGCAGCCGGCAGAGCAAATCTGTCCGGCATGGAAAAAGACGCCGTTCAAGGCGTAGTCGAGGGCGATGTCGAGATCGGCGTCGGCGAATATGATGTTGGGATTTTTGCCGCCCAGCTCCAGAGCAACCTTTTTCACATTAACGCTAGCGGCCCGCATGATCGTTTTGCCGGTCTGGATACTGCCGGTAAAGGATATCAAGTCAACCTCCAGGCTCTCCGCCATTTCTGCGCCGACAGTGACGCCGGGACCGAGAACGATATTAACGACCCCCGCCGGGAATCCGGCCTCGATAGCCAGTTCTGTAACCTTGATCGTTGTCAGCGGGGTAATTTCACTCGGTTTCATTACCACGGTGCATCCGGCCGCCAAGGCCGGAGCCAGCTTCCACGACGCCTGCAGCAAGGGATAGTTCCACGGCGAGATCTGTCCGCAGACCCCAACCGGCTCGCGCACCACCCGGCTACTGGAATCAGGAATCGGCGAGGCAATAACTTCACCGCCATCTTTGTCAGCCAACCCCGCATAGTAACGGAATATACCGGCAATATCGTCCATGTCCCAGCGGCTCTCTTCGACCGTCTTGCCGGTATCAAGACTTTCCAGTTCCGCCAGTGTTTCCCGCTCCCGCTCGATAAGTTCAGCCAGGCGGTAGAGTAGCTTTCCTCTCGCCGCGCCGCTTTGGTCCGACCAGACACCGCTATCGAAGGTCTGCCGCGCTGCCGCAATAGCAGCTTTGGCATCTGCGCGCCCCCCTTCGGCGACTTCAGCAATCACCTGCTGGTTGAATGGGTTGATGATCTGGCGAGTTTGTCCCGACTCGGCAGCGACCCAGCGACCAGCTATATACATTTTATGGCTAATTATACTCATTAATTCTGTTCCCCAGCCTCATGGCGATAAAAACCTGCTTGCCCAGGAGCTTCCTGAGCATTGCCGAGGATCAGATCGGCGGCTTTTTCCGCCACCATCATCACTGGAGCGTAAATGTTGCCATTGGTGATTGAGGGAAAGACCGAGGCATCGACCACCCGCAGGTTTTCCACCCCGTGCACCTTAAGATTGGCATCAACGACGGCCATCTCATCGTAACCCATTTTGCAGGTACAGCTGGGATGGTATGCACTCTCCCCTTCACGGGCGACAAAGTCGAGAATCTCTTCGTCGGTCTGCGCCTTAGAACCGGGGGACAATTCTTCGCCCCGCAGTCCATCGAAGGACTTTTGAGCGATGATGTTGCGGGAACACTTGATAGCTTCGACCCATTCGCGCCGTTCCTGCTCGGTGGAAAGATAGTTGAAGAAGATCTCTGGATAATCCGAGGCTTGCTTCGACGTTATCTTGACGTGGCCGCGCACATCGGTATTCATCGGCCCAACATGGAGTTGAAAACCGTGCCCCTGAGCTGGTGCCGAGCCATCGTAGCGGATAGCTATCGGTAAAAAGTGAAACTGCAGGTTGGGATAGGCGACCTGCTCATTGCCACGAATAAAGCCTCCGGCTTCGAAATGATTGGTGGCTGCCACGCCTTTGCGGCGAAAGAGCCAGTCAAAACCAATTTTCGGCTGGTTGTACCACTTCAGCGCCGGGTATATGCTGACCGGCTTCGTACAGGCGTATTGGACATAGAGTTCCAGATGGTCCTGCAAGTTCTCGCCAACTCCGGGGAGGTTGTGAACCACATCGACACCGATGCTACTCAGATGTTCGGCATTACCGATGCCAGAGAGTTGCAACAACTGCGGAGAGTTTATAGCCCCGCCGCAGGAGATGATTTCGCCGGCGTAAGCCCGACAGCTTTTGCCGCCACGGGTATATTCAACGCCGACCGCCTTTTTGCCTTCGAAAAGGATACGCGTCGCCATAGCCCGACACTGGACGGTGAGGTTCGAGCGGTTTTTAACCGGGTGGTAATAGGCGCGGGCGGCGCTTTGCCGGCGAGCACGGTAGATATTCTGATCGAAGCGGCCGAGCCCTTCCTGCTGAAAGCCGTTGACATCATCGGTAACAGGATAGCCGATCTGCTCACCGGCTTTAAAGAAGGCATCGAAAAGCGGATTGTCACATTCCGCCGTGGTCAGGGCAAGAGGACCGTTCGAACCGTGGTATTGGTCCGCACCATTCAGGCGAGTTTCAGCTTTTCTGAAGTAAGGCAGGCAATGGGCATAGTCCCAGATTTCGAGACCCTTGTTCTTGCTCCACTTTTCGTAATCCATAGCGTTACCGCGGATATAGATCATCCCGTTGATAGAACTTGATCCGCCGAGAACCTTGCCGCGCGGATGGGCTATGCGACGATTGTTCATCTGCGGTTCAGGAGCCGATTCGTACAACCAGTTATAAGTTTTGTCGGTGAGAAGATAGGTTAGCGCGGCCGGCATGTGGATGCGAAAATCCCATTTGTAATCAGGCTTGCCTGCTTCAAGAACCAGTACCCGGTGTTTCGGGTTAGCGCTCAGTCGGTTGGCCATTACGCTACCTGCAGAGCCACCGCCAATAACAATAAAGTCGTACTTCTGCTTGTCCATAATCTATTCTCCTTGTTGTTTTCAGCCGTTTTCATAAAGTGTTACGCTATCGGCTTGTCTCTGGTTATCGATCGATGGGGTTGCTGACCGGGTCGGTATCACTTACTTTTAGTACACAGCGTTCTAGCATAGCGTAGTGGGCACCGATGGAAGAAAGAGCTCGCAGCGGTTCATTGGCCGCAATATGACGGGCTGTTTCGACCCAGTTCATGGCTGTTTTTTGTTGATAGTCTGGGTCATCATACAAAGCGTAATCCTGAGAGCTGAATCCGAGTTGCAGAGCTTGCATGATCCACTCGAAAATCGGATTGTGGGTCATCCGAGCCAGATCGATGTTCAGTTCGCGATCCAGCTCTCCCAGCGCAGCCATATCCGGTTCTGGCTGGCTAAGGTACTCCATTAGTTTTTCAGCTTGTGCCACCAGCCGCTGCTTTTCGGCGGCATCAGCTCGAGCAATCGCCAAAGTGGTAATGGTGCGGTCGATGCTTTCGCGAAATTCAGCGATATAGGTAAGTCCGACGTGATGCTGCTTCAAAAATAGAGCCAGAGATTCGCTGACATTAGCAACATCGACCTGCTTTACGTAGGCCCCGCCCTTAGCTCCTTTGCGGATTTCGATCAGACCCTTTTGCTTGAGGGCACGCACGGCTTCCCGGATAACGCCGCGGCCGGTTTTAAACTGTGCCTGTAGCTCCCGCTCACTGGGAAGACCTTCCCCGGGAAGAATCTTTTCGCCCAGGATAGCTGCTTCGATCTGCAGAGCCACATCCTCACCAGCGCGACCGGCTCGAGCCGGGATAAATAATGCTTTCGTAATCATAAACTACCTGTCTCCAACCCATGAATGGTACTACCAAGAAAACAAAAAAGACAAAGATCTCCATCGTTTACCGATCAGAAATCGGCATAACCCCCCTTTTATTAGACTTTTTCCTGTCTGGATTGCCCTTGCGATAAATAATGCGATTAAGATAGCCGAGCAATGGTAGTACCAATACTAGGGTGTCTGACTGTATATGTCAACCCCCCCTCTAAACGGTGGAGGTCGATTGTAATCTAAAGTGTTGAGCATAATAATGCACCACCCCACAGCCTATTTATCCCATCAGGGTAAACAACTTAACTAGATATAACTGCTTGGTTAATCAGTAAAATGAGCTACATTGTTTTGCGCGCAAAATATCCATCCACATCATCGCCCCGACAAAACAGCAACCAGAAGAACCAACGCTACACCCCCACGAAAAACTTTTCAAAGTTCGCCTTGAGTCTATTTGCGATCCAGCCAATTCGTTGACTAAATGGGCAGATCGCATAAAATGAAACAGTCTAGATAAATAATTTACCGGACAGAGTATGCAGCGCATACTTAAATATGCGACTTACCTGGATTGAGAGGTATCTGGTGAGTATGGGCTGCAGGGGAGATCGGTGGCGCAACTCCCACTGAGAGGTTCTGCGCAGCAGCCAAAGACTCACCATATACGAGGAGGTACGAGAAAAAACTACGACCCGACAAATGAGCATTATCGCAATGCCAATTATCGGGTCGATTTGGAGGTCCATAGATTGTAGTGATTTTTTTTTAATCACCCTGTCCGCAGAATAATACTGAAGGCACTGGACCTTTTGCTAAATATCAAAATAGCTACCTGCTGAGCCGGAGACACCAACTGTCAGCTTCTGCGTAATACATTTATTACTGTCCGATAAGCCCTTATAAAACTCTTCAAAATCCAGTAATCGTCATTCCCACGCAGGCGGGTATCCAGAGGTTTTCTGGGTTCACCAAAAAGCTGGATCCCCGTTTTCACGAGGATGACGACTTTTGCAAGTGGCTATGGTATATGAGCTTTTAAACGATAGACCGTTTATGCTTTACCAGCGCTACCTAACACAAACTCATTCTTGTGCTTCATTAGCGCAACGAGTTCGGTGCGTGCTGCACCTAGATATTTACGTGGGTCAAATTCTTCGGGATTGTTAGCTAAAAATTCACGTATTTTTGCGGTCATTGCCAAACGACCATCAGAATCTATATTTATCTTACACACAGCACTTTTGGCAGCTTGGCGCAATTGCTCTTCAGGTACACCAACTGCACCATCCATTTTGCCACCATATTGGTTAATAAGTTGAACATACTTTTGCACCACGCTGGAAGCTCCGTGCAACACAATGGGAAATCCAGGAATACGTCGTTCCACTTCAGAGAGGATATCAAAACGTAGCGGTGGCACCTCTTCACCGGGGGCTAACTTAAATTTATACGCACCGTGGCTGGTGCCAATAGAGATAGCCAGCGAATCTACTCCGGTTTTAGCAACAAAATCTTCCACTTCATCAGGCTGAGTATAGTGCGATTTTTCGGCCACAACCTCATCCTCGATTCCAGCTAAAACTCCGAGTTCAGCCTCAACAGTTACATCAAACTGATGGGCATACTCAACCACCTGACGCGTTAACGCCACATTATCCGCATAGTTGAGATGCGAACCATCGATCATAACCGAAGAGAATCCATTGTCGACACAGGTCTTGCACAACTCGAAGGTGGCACCGTGATCAAGATGCAAACACACCGGAATATCCGAACCCATTTCGCGTATCATAGCGATAGCGCCTGCTGCCATTCCCCGCAACATCGCACCATTAGCGTAGTTACGCGCGCCATTGCTTACCTGTACTATAACCGGAGAATTAGTTTCGCTGCAGGCCATAACAATGGCCTGCAATTGCTCCATATTGTTAAAATTGTAAGCTGGAATTGCATAGCCACCGTGAACGGCTTTAGCGAACATTTCACGGCTATTAACTAGACCAAGTTCGCTGTAGTGAATCTTGTTTTCCATAGCATATTCTCCCAAAATTTGAATTAGTTAACCATGTCCATAATTACTTTTAATATCAGCGCTATCACTTAATGTCCAGCGCTAAGTAACTTAAGCAATAATACCTCCATCCTTTAATCAATTGACTTGTTTAACATACACTCAACGACACTTATTATCTATCCTTGTAAACATGGATATTTTCCATTAGGATGCGGAGAATTTAAGGTGGGTAAGTAACTGAAGAACAGCGGCTTGTTCTGCAATAGCAACAAAACCATAACCGATTCTACAAAGGGACCTGAGCATGGATTGTAACAAACCGGAGCAGTATTTCAATGACTGGACTCAACGACTTGACCTAGCAGAGAGCATGGGGCCAATCATTGGCAGCCTTTACCGTCATCATGGAGTCAATGTCAGCATTTATGGGCGCAGTTTGGTAAATCGTACCCCGCTTGGTATCCTGCGCGCCCACCGTTTTGCCCGCCTCATTCTGGACAGCGAGATTTCAGTGCGCGACAGTTTTCCACTGCTGAAAGCCATGAGTAAACTAGATTTAGCTCCAGGCAAAATAGACGTTGGCAAGCTCACCGTACGCTATCAGGCACAGGACGTTGGTGGCACAGTTGAAGACTTCGTCAAGCAGGAGTTAGCCAGCCTCAACACCGGACTTAGTTCGGTTTTGAATGAACCACGCGATGTTGTACTCTATGGTTTTGGTCGCATTGGGCGCTTGCTAGCGCGCATACTGATAGAACAGACCGCCGGTGGTGACAAGCTGCGCGTGCGCGCGGCGGTGGTTCGTAAAGGTGGTCCAGACGACTTGGTTAAACGTGCCAGCCTGTTGCGCCGCGATTCCGTGCACGGTCGTTTTCAGGGAGTTATCAAGGTTGACAGTGAGGAAAACGCCATCATAGCTAATGGCAACATGATCCGCATCATCTATGCCGATTCCCCTGACAGCATTGATTACACCCAGTACGGTATTAAAGATGCCATCCTCATCGACAACACCGGCAAATGGCGCGACCGTGAAGGTTTAGGGTTGCACCTTAAAACCAAGGGGGTAAACAAAGTTATCCTTACCGCTCCAGGCAAAGACGATATCCCTAACATAGTATTTGGCGTCAACAACGAGCTAATCTCCAGCACGGAAAATATTTACTCTGCTGCCAGTTGCACCACCAACGCCATAGTACCAATACTAAAAGCAGTAAACGATAAATTTGGCGTATTCAAGGGGCACGTTGAGACCTGCCACTCTTATACCAATGATCAGAACCTGATTGATAATTACCACAATGGCAACCGCCGCGGGCGCAGTGCGGCACTAAATATGGTAATAACCGAAACAGGTGCCGCAAAAGCGGTAGCTAAGGCATTGCCAGAATTGGCAGGCAAACTAACCGGCAACGCAATTCGCGTGCCTACGCCTAACGTCTCCATGGCCATGCTGAATCTGACACTGAATCAGGAAACTACAGTCGAAGAGCTCAACACCTATCTGCGCGATATGTCGCTTGATTCACCGTTACAGGATCAAATCGATTACACCAAGTCTCCAGATGTGGTATCCACCGACTTCGTTGGTTCAAAATTTGCTGGTATTGTCGATTCGCTAGCCACTATCGTCGATGGCGACCGCTGCGTGCTCTATGTCTGGTATGACAATGAATATGGCTACAGCAATCAGGTGGTTGGCTTGGTTAAGGAAATTGTCGGTCTTAACTTACCTACCCTGCCCCGCTAAGCGGGTCAATGTGCTAACAGACTAGAAATAAAACACAAAAAGGGGAGCCGTTAACACGGCTCCCCTTTTTCTTAACCTATGATGACTGAGGTGATCAGTCTACACGCATCAAACGCTGCTTCTTACGCAAACGACGTTGTGCTTCTTTCTCTTTACGTTTACGCTTCACGCTTGGCTTTTCGTAAAATTTACGCTGCTTCATTTCACGAAAAAGTCCTTCCTGCTGCAGCTTACGCTTGAGCACGCGGATCGCTTTTTCAACGTTGTTATCAAGAACTTGAATTTCCACTAACAATCACCCCACTTTCAATAAACTATTTACTCTGCCAAAGCAGAATGCGAACCATAGCTATGCGCTTGACAAATGTCAAGCCATTCATTCGACAACCTCACCTTTTTCATCAAAAATCGTAGTCACTTCAACTGGTCGCAGATGCCATATATCTTTATTGTACTCGGCCATAGTCCGATCAGTAGAGAAATAACCGCTGCGCGCACAATTAAGGATACTCATCCGCGTCCAACGCTGCTGATCCGTAAATGCGGCAGCCACAAGTTCCTGAGTCTGGACATAACTACGAAAATCGGCAAGAGTCATCCATGGATCAAACACAGACTTAAGTGACGCAATTAGATTATCAAAAATACCCGCTTCAAACTGATTGAAATATCCGGATTCCAACAAATTCATCACCTGCTTCAGCTGCGGATCATTATTAATCAGTGCTACAGGATCATAGTGAGTTTTCATTTCTTCAACTTCGTCGGCACGCAAACCAAACAAGAAAAAGTTTTCTGCACCAACCGCCTCAAGAATTTCCACATTAGCACCATCAAAAGTCCCGATAGTAACCGCACCATTAAGCATAAACTTCATATTGCCGGTACCAGAAGCTTCTTTGCCCGCAGTAGATATTTGTTCAGACAGATCACTACCCGAGCAGATCACCTCCATGGCTGAAACATTGAAATTTGGCAGGAACACCAACTTTAGGCGCTCACCAATCGCGGGATCATTATTTATTACCTGAGCAACATTGTGAATAAGTTTAATGGTGGTCTTCGCCACCGCATAGCCAGGAGCTGCCTTGCCTCCAATTATTACACAGCGATTTGTCCAACCTTGGGTAGAGCCAAACTTTATTTGCGCATAGAGGTTTATGATATGCAGCACATTTAGCAACTGACGCTTATACTCGTGAATACGCTTTACCTGAACATCGAACAGTGAGGCTGGTGGTAAAATAATTCCGGTACGTTCCAGAACTAGCGCGGCAAGCCGTTTTTTATTATGCTGCCGCATTTCCAGCCACTTGGCAACAAAATCACCATCGTCAATCAACTGTTCCACGCGGCTCAATTGGCTAAGATCTGTGAGCCAACCATCTCCCAATCTGTCGCATAACAATTGGCGCAACTTTGGGTTCGCCACCCCCAACCAGCGCCGCGGGGTCACGCCATTGGTTTTATTATTAAATTTTTCTGGCCACATGGCGTAAAAGTCACTGAACAACCCTTCCTTGAGTAGCCGCGAATGCAATGTTGCCACACCGTTAACAGAAAAGCTGCCGACAATAGCCAGATGCGACATGCGGATATTCTGCTGTTCATCAATAATTGACATGCTCTTCCAGCGTGACTGATCGGTGGGCCAGCGCATGGAAACCTGCATCATAAACCGGGCATTAATTTCGTAGATTATCTCCAACACCCGCGGCAATAAGCGCTTAAACAACACTATCGCCCAACACTCCAGAGCTTCTGGCAACAGGGTGTGATTGGTGTAAGCCATGGTATTACGCACAATCTGCCAAGCTGCGTCCCACTCCATCTGTTCTTCGTCGAGCAACAGGCGCATCAACTCGGCAACTGCCAAACTGGGATGGGTATCATTGAGTTGAAAAACATTGTTAGCAGCAAAAGAACTAAAATCGCTGCCGTGTCCCCTTTTCCAATGACCAAGAATATCCTGCAAACTGGCTGAAACCAGAAAATATTGCTGACGCAAGCGCAACTCTTTACCACTTTCGCTGCTATCGTTGGGATAGAGCACCATGGTTATATTCTCAGCCTCATTTTTCTCAGATACGGCCTCAAAATAGGAACCGGCATTGAACTCTGACAGGTTGAAAGCTTCTGCCGAAGCCGAGGACCACAGGCGCAAGGTATTAACCGTCTGGTTGTGATAACCAGAGATCGGCACATCATAAGGGACAGCCAACACCTCTTCATCGTGTTCCCAATGAACAATCAAACGCCCGTCACCATGAGTATCCTTATACATGCGGGTATAACCACCAAAACGCACCATGCACGTGTAATCCGGGCGGCGCACCTCCCACGGATATTCATCGAAGCCCAACCACTGATCGGGTTCTTCCACCTGATAACCATTTTGAATACGTTGACGAAACATGCCATATTTGTAGCGCAAACCGTAACCCATTACCGGCAACTGCATGGTGGCACAACTATCCATAAAGCAAGCAGCCAGCCGGCCCAACCCTCCATTGCCTAACCCGGCATCACGCTCGGCATCCTCAATATCTTCTAAGGCTTTGCCCACCTCAAACAGCGCCTTATTTACGCTATCATCCAGATCAAGGTTGAGCAGATTATTACTCAGCGAGCGCCCAATAAGAAATTCCATGGACAGATAATAAGCCCGCCTGGTGTCGGCCTGATAGTCAGCGAGCCAGGTCTGTTTCCAGTGAGCCATCAAACGATCACGCACTGTGTAGGTTAGGGCTTTAAACAGATAATAGCTGGGAGAGTCTAGGTGGCGACCAAAGGTGTTATACAGGTAATGGATAAAGCTGGTTTCGACACTTTCCACATCATTACCTAAACTGCGCAGGGCTTTGAGCATCACCGCAGCTGATTTATCATCCAAGGTCGGTATCGACATCACGGTCTCCTTAATGGGTTACTCGGTGATAGAGCTCCAGATAGGTCTGAGCGCTGCGTTGCCAGGCAAAGTCCTGCAGCATGCCGTTTTTTTGCAGGGATTGCCAATTCCGGGGTTGACGATACACAGCTAAAGCGCGCAGCACCGTCAAGAACAAAGTGCGGGCATCCAAGCCATTAAAAACAAAACCGGTAGCGGTTCCAGCGGCAAGGGTTGCAGCATTGGTATCGACAACTGTATCCTTCAACCCCCCGGTACCATGCACAATTGGTGGCGTACCATAGGCGAGGCTATACATCTGATTCAAGCCGCATGGTTCAAAGCGCGATGGCATGAGAAACATATCAGCTCCAGCCTCAATCATATGTGCCAACTCCTCCGAATAACCAATAGTAACAAATACGCGTTGCGGGAAATCATGCGCTAATTCAGCAAATTGCTGTTCAAATTTAGCACTGCCAGAGCCAACTATGACAAAACAAGCATCAGTTTCCTCAACCAGTTTGGGAATAACCTGCACCATCAGGTCAACCCCTTTCTGTTCTACCATGCGCCCGATAAAGCCAATAAGTGGAGACGCAGAGATCGCACTTGAGCTATCCACGCCAAGATGTTGCAACAGCGCCTGTTTATTGCGCTTTTTCTGCGCCACGCGACCACCTTGCACCGAATAATTAAACGGCAAATATTGATCAAACTGGGGACTCCACACCTGCGGATCAATACCATTCAATACTCCGAGCAACCGCCCTTGGATACGGCGCTGTTGCAGCACCGCATCCAAACCAAAACCATATTCGATAGTACATATCTCTGCAGCATAACTGGGACTTACTGTAGTTACATAATCGGCAAAAACAATACCCCCCTTCAGCATCGACATAGAGCCATAAAACTCCAGAGCACCCAAATGCCACCACTGCTGCGGCAGATTCAAACCCTCAAACAATGCGTAGGGGAAGTAGCCGCCATAAGAGAGATTATGGATGGTAAAAACTGTTTTCGGGCGCTGATCACGGCGCTCCAAACTTATCAGAGCTGGCACCAGACCGGTTTGCCAATCGTTACTGTGTACAACGTCCGGCTTCCAATCCAAGTCACACCTGTCCATAGCCACATCGGCAACAACTTGGGCAAACATCCCAAAGCGCTCACCGTTGTCGGGCCAGTCATCTCCTACCGCAGTTCGATAGGGATCTCCCGGGCGCGCAAACAAATCCTCGATGTCTACCAACAACAGCGAGCAGCCACTCAAGGCGGCAACTCCGGTGGTATCAGCCCTGAACAAACGCAGTTGGCGCTGACGCCCACAACCATTTACCTGTCTGGTACACACGAGTTCCAAATCACCGAGAATCTCCAGCGCCGCTGCATAAGCTGGCATAATCAGGGTCACATCCTGATGTAAAGATTTCAGTGCCGAGGTCAATCCCGCTGAAACATCAGCCAGACCACCCGTTTTAATCAGTGGGTATATTTCCGAGCTAGCAAATAATATTTTCATCATTTCTCCTGTAGACGTAATACCAGCACCGATAGCGGTGGCAACGTTATACAAGCACTGGCCGGGCGTCCCATCCAGCGATAATCTTCTCCATTTATCCAGCCAGCATTACCTACATTGCTACCCCCATAGGTGCCAGCATCGGAATTAAAAAGCTCACTATACTTACCCGCGCACGGCAAGCCGATGCGATAATCAAGTCGCACCACTGGGGTAAAATTGAAGACGCAGATCAAGTGTTCTCCATCAGAGTGACGAATAAAACTCAGCACCGATTGCTGGCAATCGCGACAGTCTATCCACTCAAAACCAGATGCTTCAAAGTCATGACGATATAAAGCTGGCTGCTGACGATATAGCATATTAAGATCACGCGCCATAAGCTGCACACCGCGATGGTTCTCCTGATCACACAATCCCCAGTCAAGTTGACTGCTCTCATCCCATTCACGCCACTGACCGAACTCCCCACCCATAAACAACAGTTTCTTGCCCGGATTAAGCATCTGGTAACTGAGCAGCAAACGTAGATTTGCCAGTTTCTGCCACACATCGCCCGGCATCTTACTCACCAGCGACCCTTTGAGATGGACAACTTCATCGTGAGATAGCGGTAAAATAAAATTTTCGTAGTAGGCATACATCTGACCAAAGGTCAGCTGGTTTTGGTTATAAGCACGATATATTGGATCTTGAGCAAAATAATCCAGAGTGTCGTTCATCCACCCCATATTCCACTTCATGCTGAAACCCAAACCGCCCATCCACACCGGGCGCGATACCATAGACCACGAAGTCGACTCCTCAGCCATCAACACCGCACCAGGTGCCTGGGCATGGACTTCGGTATTTAACGTCTTGATAAACTCGATAGCCTCTAAGTTTTCATTGCCCCCATGGACATTAGGTAACCACTCGCCATTGTTACGATCGTAGTCGAGATACAACATGGAGGCCACGGCATCGACACGCAAGCCGTCGACATGAAACTCGTGTACCCAATACAACGCATTGGCAATAAGAAAATTACGCACCTCGTTGCGCCCATAGTTGAAGATATAGGTACCCCACTCTTTATGCTCGCCCCGGCGTGGATCTTCATGTTCATACAGCGCCGTACCATCAAAGCGCGCTAGAGCAAACGCATCTTTGGGAAAATGGGCGGGTACCCAATCGAGATACACGCCAATCCCATGTGTGTGGCAATGATCAACAAAGTAACGAAAATCATCTGGCTCTCCAAAACGCCGGGTCGGTGCAAAATAAGCTGAAGTTTGATAGCCCCAGGATTCATCCAGCGGATGTTCGCTGATCGGCAATAAATTGAGGTGGGTGTAACCCATCCACAGGACATACTCAACTAGACGATGAGCTATTTCCCGATAGTTCAAAAAGCGCCCATCATCACTGCGCTGCCATGAGCCTAAATGTACCTCGTACATAGATATTGGCTCATGTTGCCAATCAGAGCTACGCCGAGCAGCTAACCAGTCTGCATCCTGCCATTGATAATTGCTGGCATGAACTATAGACGCCGTGCGCGGCCGCATCTCCATAGCGCGCGCATAGGGATCTGCTTTCAAAATACAGTCACCGTTTAGGGTGCGCAACTCAAACTTATAACGATCATTAGACTGCAAACCAGGGATAAACAGCTCCCACACCCCACAGCGCCCCCGCGAACGCATGGGATGACGCAAACCATGCCAGCCATTGAAATTGCCAACCACCGATACTCGCGCCGCAGAAGGCGCCCACACGGCAAATTGCACCCCGGAAACACCATCTATCTCACAAACGCGCGCCCCCAGAACGTTATACAAATTCCAGTGCCGCCCCTCGGACAACAGGTGCATATCCAGCGCACCGACCTGGGGCAAAAAGGTATAGGGTGACACCACTCGGGACACTTGACCGGTGGTCTCCGTCCACTCCACCCAGTAGTGCTGCGGCAGGTTGTTTTTTTGCTCGGCATTTAGAAAAGCATGGAACATACCACTAGAGTCAAGCTGCTGCAGCTCAATACCACCTTCAAGCATAGCACTGACAGCATTCGGCAACCATGCGCGTACCACCCAGTGATCGTCGAGCTCATGGCAGCCTAGCACCACGAATGGATCATGGTGACAGCCCCATTGCAGACATTTCAAATCATAATCCTCTGCAGTCAAAGACGAAGCAGGCATTTATAAAGTACCCCCTGTGGAATAACGCTTGCTGCGCAGCAATCTGGTGCGAATTTGCTCAGACAACTGCGGTGACACCTGCTGCCAGGCAAAACGCCAGTTCCAGTTGTCTTCCGTGGTACTTGGGGTATTAGTGCGGTGCTCAGCGCCTAAAGCCAGCCAATCCTGCATAGGAATTATTGCCATCTGCGCCACAGATTGTAATGCGGCCTCAATTAACGGCCACGGCATCGAACCAACCCCTTCAGGCAGCTGCTGCAATACTAGTTGCTGCAGCCCAGGTTCCAAATCGGCAAACCAGCCACAGGTAGTATTGTTGTCGTGCGTGCCGGTGTACACTACTGAATTCTCAACCTGACTAATCAAACTATGCGGGTTATCTGCCGCTGGAGGAAAACCGAACTGCAACACCGACAAGCTCGGCAAGGCAAACTCTTCACGCAAGGCAACCACCTCGTCGTTAATAACACCTAAATCTTCCGCCACGAATGGCATAGTGGGAAAATCCAGACTAAGTGCCTGCAATAACTGACGCCCCGGAGTCTCGACCCAAGTTCCATCAATCGCAGTTGGTGATGTCGCCGGAATCTCCCATAGCGCCTGCAACCCGCGAAAATGGTCAATACGTACCAAGTCAACCTGACGCAAGGTACTGGCCGTCCGCCTGCGCCACCAAGCAAAATTATTCTGCTCCATCAATACCCAATTATAATGTGGATTGCCCCAGCGCTGGCCAGTTACAGAAAAATAATCTGGCGGCACTCCTGCTACAACCGTTGGCTGAAATTGCTCGTCCAGCTTGAATAAATGTGGCTGCGCCCAGACATCGGCACTATCGTAGGCTACTGCGATAGGCAGATCACCAAATAATATGATGTTGCGCGCATGAGCCAGATGTTTTATCTGTTCCCAGCGTTTAAACAACAAGCATTGATCCCATTGCAACTGCCGGATTAGCGTTTGATTTTCATTAGCGAATTGCTGCAGCGCCTGCGGCTCACGGCAACGAAACTGCTGTGGCCAATCTGACCATTGTTGCTCGGCATGATATTCATGCAGAACAACAAATAACGCATAGTCGTCCAGCCATTTAGCTTCAGATTGCTGAAATGAAGCGAATTCATCTTCGTTTATTGGGACAAAGGTCTGCTCAGCTGGCAGCAGTGCCGGATTCAAGGCGTGAGCAGAGTAGGCCTGATATGGAGAACGATCACGATGGGGCGCGCCCAGAGGCAACATTTGCCATACTGACAACCCCGCTACCACCATCCAGTCAAGAAAGCGCTCGACGTTATCATCCAAAACACCATTCGGTAATGAGGTGGGGTGCAACAACACTCCGGCACTACGGCTGGTCTTACGATGTATAGTATCCACAGTTATTCCTCAAATATACCAGTTCAATTTCTAATCATCGCCCCAGCGTTCGCGTGCCCGTCACCACCACCATGCGACACCGGAATTTTAATATTTTGCGGTGGGACTTTCTCCAGCAATTTATACAGGCGCATAAGGTGGCGCCGGAACAGCTGGTCAAAATCTGCCACACTTTTGGAGGGGTTATTATCACCAAACCACCAAAACCAGTCAGAACCTTCGCACACCGCCAACTGTTGTTCCACCTCGGCTTGGCGCTCTGGGGATAACAACCCAGAGTCGGCTACACGGTCATAACAATTTTTCGCCTCTATCAACAGATCCCAGGCTCGGTTTTTATCTTTGTCACCAATCCAGGTAGAAAATGAACCGTACACCCAACTACCGGCACGTAGCTCTTTCAACTCAGCCACCGGAATCTGCTGTTTACTATCCAGTACCTCACTGAAAGTGGTCATCTCTAATAGGGGATGACTGGTTAAATTGCTATATAAGGCTTGGAGAAAATCAAAAGCATTGTTCGGGTAGTATTCCCAGGCATTCTCTCCGTCGAGAATGACCGTGACCACCTGGGTTCCGGCATCGTTTTCCAAATAACCAGCTATATTCTCCAAGTTACGACAAAAATCATTGGCAGCATCTTGAGCATTCCAGTCTTTATATTGGAAACCAATCAAATCCGACAAGCCATCGTCGCGAAAAAATAATGTGCTCTTGTGCGGCGGATTAACGATTGGTTGATAAAGCATCTTCTTGTGCTCCATTTTTGACGCTGGAACTTTGGACGCTTCACACGATCCACGCCAGACACCCTCTCCGGAAGCGGTCCATTCAAAGCCAAGCTGATCGATCAATTCCAGAGCAGCACTGCTGACTCCACCTTCCGACAACCACACACCGCGCGGCGCTACGCCAAAATACTCCTTAAACACATCAAGACCATGGTTGAAATGCCACAGCGCACGTTCTTTGCCCTCGGGGTAATTGGGATAACTAGGCAGAGTTGCCTCAGGGTGGACATCACTCATCGCAGTAAAATCGAGGAGCAATGGAACTATAGGATGACCATATGGCGACATAGAAAGCTCAATTCTGCCTGATTCCATCAACGCACGATAGCGTGGAATTATACTCTCTACCGTTTCAGTCATCACCTCCATCAACAGAAGCTGATCAACACGGGTGAAATTATTTTTACGCTGCATCAAGCGGGTGACACGGACATCCCCCTTCCGGACACTGGCGCCCAGCCAAGCCAGATGATACCACATCAACAGGTCGACAAAAAACTGATGATTCAGATAACTGACCCGTACCGTATCTAACTCACCTGCGGTATATTGTTCTAGGGCGATATCAACCAAAGCTCTAAACGGGGCATAATTGTTTATTGTTTGCGGGGCGTAGGCGCGCTGACACGCCATGATGATCTCAGCGCGTGATTCCGGTGCGGTTGGTATCGGCTTTTCACCTGAAACCAGATTAAGTAACGGATCATGCATCAGTACGCCATCCTTGAGCCAGGCGCGCATCTGGCACCCGTAATCATCCAACTGTTCTAGCAACACCGGAGCGAAATTTACTACCACGCGCGCCGCCGGAAAAGATTCCAGATGCGCTGCCATGTCGGCATAATCCTTCATGGCATGCAAATAGACCCAAGGCAAGCGATAACAATTATCCAGACCATCGCGATAATATGGTTGATGCATATGCCAACACAGAACAACTTTAATTTTTTTAGTCATGAATTACCTACCGTAAGATTTAACGCACCACATGGAGTTGCTGTCCCAGCATTTCCGGGGTCACCAAAACAATACCGTTGTCATCAACATAGAAACGTTTTCTATCCTCGACGATATCTTCACCAATAATAGTATTTGGTGGCAAAATACACGCCTTATCAAGCACGGCATTGCTAATACGACAATTACGACCAATCTCAACAAGCGGCAGCACCACACTGTCCTTTACGGAAGCATAACTATGTAAAAAACAACCAGTGGAGATAACTGAGCGTTTAACACGTGCGCCAGATAGAATACAACCACCAGAGATCAGGGAGTCAATAGCCACTCCACGCCGACCTTCATCATCAAAAGCAAATTTGGCCGGCGGCATCTGTGCCTGATAGGTCCATATGGGCCAATCGACATTATACATATTAAGCTCTGGCGTGATTGAACATAAATCCATATTTGCCTTCCAGTACGATTCTACCGTACCAACATCGCGCCAATAACCAGGCTTGCCATCCTCATCAACAAATGGATAGGCCATGACATTGCTGTCTTTAATAATGGAAGGAATGATGTCTTTGCCAAAATCTTTTGTTGATGACGGGTTGTCCTGGTCCTCAATTAATTTATTAAACAAAAACTCTGGCGAAAAAATATAGATACCCATTGATGCAAGTGCATGATCGGGTTTGCCTGGCATGGCCTCTGGATCAGCTGGTTTTTCAGTAAAACGGGTAATGCGCAAATTGGAATCTACCGACAGCACGCCAAAACCTTTAGCCTCATCCCGCGGCACTTCGACACAACCAATGGTAACGTCAGCGCCAGATCTGGCATGAGTTTCGATCATATTACGATAATCCATGGCATAGATATGATCACCACCCAAAATCAAAACATAGCGCGGCTTGTGCTGACGGATAATATCCAGATTCTGATACAGCGCGTTTGCCGTCCCCTGGTACCACTGATCACCAAGACGCTGCTGTGCCGGCAACAATTCAACAAACTCACCAATCTCATAGCGCATAAAGTTCCACGCCCGTTGCACGTGACGAATAAGGGAGTGCGACTTGTACTGGGTCAAAATACCTATATGGCGAATATCTGAATTTACACAGTTAGATAAGACAAAGTCGATAATGCGATACTTGCCGCCAAAGGGCACCGACGGTTTCGCCCGCCATAGTGTCAATTCTTTTAAACGGTTCCCCGCACCACCAGCTAAAACAAGAGCCAGAGTGTTGTGCGTAAGATCGGTAATGCTCGAGTAATTCTTCATATTATCTCCCAAATATTATACCTGATAGAGACCACAACTGTAGACATACAGATCACTACAGAAGCTCTAATGCCATCTTCTGAGCACATAAAAAAGCACCTTTCAGCCCCAGAAGTGGATCCAACACTAAATATACCGGCATTTTCTCCACCACCGCACGCATATTATCTTTTTCCAAAAAAAAGATGGTAAAATCATCGCTATCCATCCAGCGCACTATTTTGCAACCAATACCACCGGCAAGATAAATACCCCCACGTGCTGGCCACAACAATGCTGCATTGCCAACGAATTCACCATAAATATTGACAAAAATTTTAATGGCTGCGGTTGCCACGCTATCACCGGCTTCAGCACAAGCATGTACCTGCGCGGCATTCAGATAAGGAATATTATCGCGTTCAAGCTGCGGATTAACACGACTAACACAGAACTGATAGATATTTTCCAATCCAGTTCCCGAAAGCAGGTGTTCATAGGTAACACGACCCAGTTTATTATGAAACCACTGTAACAACTGCTCTTGCTCAATATTAACCGGCGCAAAATCCATATGCCCACCTTCAGAAGACTGAGGGTAAAATTGATCGGCTAATTGATAAACCGGCGCTACCCCCAGACCGGTGCCAGCGCCAATCACCAAACGATTACCTCTGGCATCATAATCACCCTTATGCAAGCAGATCAGATCATTGTCCTGCAACTGCTCAATCCCCATTGCTGCCGCCTGAAAATCGTTAACCAGCCTCACCCTGGACAAGGGCAATTTAGCTTCCAGTTCACATGCTGAAATTGACCACGGCAGATTGGTTAAAGTTACTTCCTTATCAACTATCGGGCCGGGCAAGCCAAAACAAGCGTAGTCAACGTGCGCCAATTTCTGATCAGCCAGCAGTGTTTCCAATAACTCAACAAAGCTGGGAAAATTAGCGCTGGAATAGTGGGACACGATAGGGGATGAATTTTTGTTTGCCGTATCCAACCATTGAAAACGTGATGATGTTCCACCTATATCTCCTGCGAGCACAATCATGATTTACACTCGTTACCCATAGAATCAACCTCGCAAAAATTAAGACACCTAAACAGGGACAAAACACAAAAGGCAAAAATAAATCTGACAAAAATTCTACTGTTGTCAATATGATCTACAGCAGTTCCATTAACAGTTAATTCTTAGTATCATTAATAGATTACACATCCATAAGCTGTGCATATTCACGCAAAACTTCATTGTTAATTTTCTTTGATAACACCTGTTTAGTTAACAACTTGCCAAGTTGCACCCCCTCCTGATCAAAGGAATTTATGTTCCATAAAAACCCCTGAAACATCACCTTGTTTTCAAAATGTGCCAACAATGCGCCTAAGACCTGCGGGGTCAAAACCGAACCATAGATCAAACTTGCCGGGCGCTGACCGAGAAAAACTTTATTTGGATCTTCGTTGCCTTGACCTGTGGCAAAAGCAACAATTTGGGCGACAAGATTGGCATTGAGTTTTTCTTGGCTGCTGGAGCCGTCAATATCAATATCCAGGCTCCCTTGTGCATGCTTAAAGCCAATAAACTGCAACGGCACAATGTCGCTACCCTGGTGTAACAACTGATAAAATGAATGCTGGCCATTAGTCCCTGGCTCACCAAAAACCAGGGGACCAGTAGCATAATCTATGACATCACCACGGCGATTAACGCGTTTCCCGTTTGACTCCATGTCCAATTGCTGCAGATGGGCAGGAAAACGGCTCAATGCCTGACTATAGGGCAAAATTGCTGTTGCAGCATAACCAAGGCAGTTGCGCTCATAAACACCCAGCAAGGCATCCAACAATGAAGCATTTTTATGTATATCTGCTTCCAGTGCCAAACGGTCTTGAGCATGAGCACCAGCAATGATTTCATTAAAGATTGTAGGACCAAAAGTCAAACTAAGCACCGTGGCACCAACAGCACTGGTTGCCGAATAGCGCCCACCAACAAAATCATCGATAAAAAAGCTTTCCAGATACTCATCATTATCCGCCAGCGGGCTGGTAGCGCTGGTGACCGCGACAAGATGCTTGGCAACATCGA
Source organism: uncultured Desulfuromonas sp. (assembly GCA_964536375.1). Taxonomy (GTDB): domain Bacteria; phylum Desulfobacterota; class Desulfuromonadia; order Desulfuromonadales; family Desulfuromonadaceae; genus Desulfuromonas. The sequence goes on from CAZHXF010000008.1 coordinate 65,151, forward strand.
GCCCCTGTTGCACCAGCGCGCGCCTGACCAACGCTACATTTGTTAACGTCTCCTGCGTTGTACCGGACTTAGAAACCAGAATAAACAGAGTTGTTTCCAGATCACAGCTAGACAGCACCTGCTCAGCATCATCGGGATCGACATTAGAGATAAACGAGGCACGCATACGTTGTAAACCGCGGCTGTTAGCATAGCCTGTCAAAGCCAGATACAGGGCACGGGGACCGAGGTCGGAACCACCGATACCAACCTGGCAAACATGCTGAAACAATTTACCGCTAGCACCACGCACCTCGCCACTATGCACCCGTTGGCAGAATTGCGCCACCCGCTGCTGCTGCTCTAGATAGAAGTGGCGTAAATCACGCCCGTTAAAGTTTACCGTTGCCCCCAGCTGACCACGCGTCAGATGATGCAATACTTTACGTTTTTCACCGCCATTCATTTCCGCGCCACCCAGCAAACTACGGTACTGAGCAACCAACTCCATCTCATCGGCTACTTGTTGTAATGCACCAAGGTGCGCTCCATCAACAGGCTTAGCGGCATAATTATACGTCAGCCCTGCCGCCATAGACACCTGTGCACCTTTTACGCGCTCACCGGTCAATAGCGCACTCATGTCATCAATTTTGGGAAGTTGCTCAAGCACACTGAATGCTGTTGTTGCCATAAGATCTTTGTAGCTGTGCGACATTAGTCCTCCAAATAGGTCAATACGGATGCGGTCATTTCACTACTTCGATCATCTAGCCCGGACATCTCCAGCGCTTTTGCCAGCGCCTGAAAAGCAACATCAAATAGATTTTTCTGGAACAGATTCATTGTCACTGGCAAATATTCACCCAAGGCTTGCATGGTCAAAGCATCTTGACAATCTTGAGCATTAATAGAGGTTATCGAACGACACATCAGCGGGCGTACTGGATAGATTGAACAATCACCCGCGGCAGTAAGAAAAATACAACTTTTGCGCAGGGCAATTCTCTCGTCCTCGTCCAGACCACTGATGACACCCACCAGTTGCCGCATGTCTAGCTTTAAAGCCGCCAGCTCATCGGCGTTACGCGTACATCTCAAATGTTTGCTGATATTTACCGCCTCAGGTTTTAGCACTGCCACGTTCACCATGCAACAGCTGCCACAGCCGGCAGCGCAAGCCAACATTTCATGATCCAGCGCAGTAAGATTTTGCGCCAATTTCTGTTCAACTTCGACAATAAGGTCTGACATCACAACAGCTAAGCGGTCATCATCAACATTGCACAACTGAGAACCAACTTCGTGCTGTAGCTGTTTATGATACCCAACAAAATCAAAAGCTCCCATACGTCTCTCCTTTATAAAAAAAAATCATAATAATCATAAAAAACATACAACTTAGATGGTAACAATCTGGAACATACAATTAACAATATTAAATAATAATGATTGAATAGCAACCACAATCCCCACAAATACCAGACCGTGATGTTAGATACTCTCTTGCGTGCGCTAACACTGCCTGTGGAAAATCGAAAAACCGGGGGTTTCGGGTTTACTTTCAGTCAGTGCCCACCTATATTGAGCCTGATAAATCAAAATAAATACCACCCTTTTGAACAAGATTTTCCCCACAAAGCTTTAAATAAAGGAGTTAAACAATGTTACGCAAACTAGGTCTCTTGCTGCTGGTGCTGCTACTCAGCAGTTGCGGTTACAATCAAATCCAGTCCAACGAAGAAGCGGTGTTCAGTGCTTGGGCTGACGTGGAAGCCACCTATCAGCGCCGTGCTGACCTCATTCCCAATCTTGTCGAAACAGTAAAAGGCTACGCCAAACATGAGCAGGAGACATTACAAAATGTCACTGAAGCACGCGCCAGTGTCGGCAAAACTACAATAACAGCAGCGCAGCTAAGTGACCCCCAGCAGATGGAAAAATTTGCTCAGGCGCAGCAGCAAATGTCTGGTGCGCTATCGCGCTTGTTGGTAATTGCCGAACGTTATCCGGATTTGAAAGCTAATCAAAATTTCCTCGACCTGCAGCACCAACTTGAGGGGACAGAAAATCGCATAAATGTCGCACGCCAGCGTTTCAACAAAACAGTGCAGCTATTTAACAGCTCCATTCGCAGCTTCCCTGGCAATTTAACCAACAACTTCATGTTAAAACTCGAGCGCAAGGAGCCATTTAAAGCTATAGCTGGCAGCGAAGTAGCGCCGACGGTGAAATTTTAATGCTTCGCATTGTTACCAGCATATTACTGGTACTGTTGTGCGTAATCAGCGTCCATGCAGAGCTGGATATTCCCACCCTGCGCGGTTATGTTAACGATAGTGCTAACATGATTCCAGCAGCGACAGAGCTGAAACTGGAACAGTTTTTGGAGCAATTTGAAAGCAGCGACTCAACGCAGCTGGTGGTATGCACCCTGCCGAGTCTGGAAGGTGAAGATCTGGCGGAAACCGCTATCAGAATAGCCACACAGTGGCAACTGGGGCAGCGCAACAAAGACAACGGCGTGCTGCTGCTAATTGCGCAACAGGAGCACGACATACGCATTGAGGTCGGTTATGGGCTCGAGGGTCGTCTTACCGACCTACTGGCTGGACGAATTATTGACAATGAAATAACCCCACGCTTTAAGCAGGGAGCCTTTGCTGATGGAGTGGTTGCCGGGGTACTGTCAATTACCGAAGCGGTGCGCGGCGAATATACTGGCAACAGCCATAAGAAAAAACGCGGCAGTTCGTTGGGCTGGCTGACCCTGCTGCTGTTTCTCGCCCCGGGGTTACTCCCCTTTGGACGGCGGCGCTCCATGTTTTGGATGGGCGGCGGCTTTGGCGGTGGCGGCTTTGGCGGCGGTAGTGGCGGAGGCTTCAGCGGTGGCGGCGGC